>NZ_JBXASG010000001.1:0-716752 GCF_058809075.1 Acidovorax sp. GW821-FHT11A03 | reverse complement strand
ACGGGTGATTAGCTCAGCGGTAGAGCACTGCCTTCACACGGCAGGGGTCACATGTTCGATCCATGTATCACCCACCAATTCAACCCCTGCAGATCTCTGGTCTGCAGGGGTTTTTTCATGGACCGGGGCCTCCCGGGCCCATTCGGCGGCCGGGCGCCGCAAAGCGGCTACAGTGTCAGCCTCGAGTCCATGGCGGGACTGCCCCGCGGGAAGGCCACCCTGGCCTGCCACGGGCTTCCTTTGCCGACACGCCTGACCCATGATCACCTTTCACAACCCGCTGCACCAGGGACACGCTCCCACCCACGAATTCTTTCGCGGCGAACGCGTTCCCTGCTTCGAGAAGCCTGCGCGCGTGGACTATGTCGAAGAGGCACTGCGCGCGCGGGGCCACGGCCTCACGGCGCCGGATGTGGACAGCGGGCCCGTGCTGTCCCAGGTGCATGCGCAGCGCTATCTGGCCTTCCTGCAGACGGCCTGGCAGCAATGGATGGCGCTGGACCCCGCGAACGCCGATGTGCAGCCTTTTCCATCCGTGTGGCCCGTGCGCACCCTGCGCAGCGATCTGGAGCCGGAGAACTTCGTGGCGCGGCTTGGCCTGTACTCCATGGACAACGGCACGCCCATGGCCCCCGGCACCTGGGCGGCGGCCAAGGCAGGCGCGGATGCGGCCGCCAGTGCCGCCACCCGGGTGGCGCGGGGTGTGGGCGCGGCGTTTTGCTGCACACGCCCGCCAGGCCACCATGCCGGCCCGGACTTCATGGGGGGCTACTGCTTCCTGAACAACGCCGCCGTGGCGGCGCAGGTATTGCGCAACGAGGGCGCCCGGCGCGTGGCCCTGCTGGATGTCGACTATCACCATGGCAATGGCACGCAAAGCATCTTCTACGACCGCTCCGACGTGCTGTTCATCAGCATGCATGGCGACCCGCGCACGGAATACCCCTTTTACCTGGGCCATGCGGACGAAACCGGGACAGGAGAGGGCGCGGGCTTCAATCTGAACCTGCCGCTGCCGGCAGGCACCAGCGCCGCCGCCTGGTTCGATGCGCTGGAAAGTGCCTGTGCGCGGATCGCCAGCCACGGGGCCGATGCCCTTGTGGTCTCGCTGGGGCTCGACGCGTTCGAGGGCGACCCCATTTCCCGCTTCGCACTCGCCTCGTCCGATTTCACCCGGCTGGGCGCGCGCCTCGCACGTCTGGGGCTGCCCGCTGTCTTCGTCCTCGAAGGTGGCTACGCGGCAGCCGAGCTGGGAACCAATGCCGTCAATGTGCTCGACGGCTTCGAGCAAGGCTGAGCACCGAAGGGCAAGGACGAGGGCGAGCGAATGGCGGATGTAGTCGACTGTGTGGTGGTGGGGGCGGGCGTGGTCGGCCTGGCCGTGGCCCGGGCCCTGGCGCTGCGGGGCCGCGAGGTGATGGTGCTGGAATCCGCGGATGCGATAGGCACCGGCATCAGTTCGCGCAACAGCGAGGTCATCCATGCCGGGCTGTACTACCCCACCGGGTCGCTGAAAGCCCGGCTGTGCGTCCAAGGCCGGGACATGCTGTATGCCTACTGCGCCGAGCGTGGCGTGCCCCACCGCCGCTGCGGCAAGCTCCTGGTGGCAACCTCGTCGGGGCAGCTGCCTGGTCTTGAGTCCATCCAGGCACAGGCGCAAGCCAACGGCGTGCCGGATCTGCGCTGGCTCGGCCGCCAGGAAGCGCAGGCGCTGGAGCCCGCGCTGGAATGCGTCGCTGCATTGTTTTCGCCCAGTACCGGTATCGTGGACAGCCACGCCTTGATGCTCGCGCTGCAGGGCGACCTGGAGCATGCGGGGGGACTCGTGGCCCTCAATTCGCCCCTGGCGCAAGCGGAATGCGCGCAGAATGCTATTTATTTGGTAGCGTCCGATGGCACGCGTTTGCGAGCCCGTACCGTGGTCAATGCCGCAGGGCTGCACGCCCCCGGGCTGGCCCGCCGCTTTGCGGGGCTGGGAGCGGATCATGTGCCCCGTGCCCACTACGCCAAGGGCAGCTATTTCACGCTGTCTGGCAAGGCACCCTTCAGCCGCTTGATCTACCCCGTGCCCGAGGCTGCCGGCCTGGGCGTGCACCTGACGCTGGATCTGGGCGGGCAGGCCAAGTTCGGCCCCGACGTGCAGTGGGTTGATTCGCCGGACGACCTGCTGGTCGACCCCGCACGCGGGGACGCGTTCTACGCCGAGGTCCGCAAGTACTGGCCCGCGCTGCGCGACGGAGCGCTGGCGCCCGGCTATGCGGGCATCCGCCCCAAGATCCATGGCCCCGGGGAACCTGCGGCGGACTTCATGATCCAGGGGCCCGCGGTGCACGGCGTCCCGGGCCTGGTGAACCTGTTTGGCATCGAATCCCCCGGCTTGACAAGCGCCCTGGCCATTGCGGACCATGTGGCCACGCTGGTCTGATCTGCGGCAAACCATTTGCAATCCGTAACCTCTTGCGTCGCCGTCCTACGAAGCGGGGCGGGGGCAGGTGGCTAAGATGAACCCGAGTCCTGTTCCGGCAGGGATGATTGATTTTTTTGTGTTGCTTCAAGAAAGGCTTGTATGACTGCTTCCGACACCACCACCACCCAGGGCGAACTGGAAAAGCTGGTTTCTGATCTGCGGGGGCTTCTCGCCAACAAGGATCTCGACGCGGTCCCTGAAATCAAGCTGCTGCGCCAGCGTCTGGACGACGGCATGCACAACGTGCGCGAATCCGCGGTGCGCGCGGCGCAGGATGCGGCCCGCCAGGCCAAGGATGCCGCCCTTGCGGCAGACCGCTATGCGCATGATGAACCATGGCGCGTGGCCGGGGCCGCGCTGGCCGTCGGCGCCCTGGTGGGCTTCCTGCTTGCGCGGCGCTGATTCCGGCCTGCCGCGCACGGCCGCACAACGCAGAGGCTGCACATGAACTGGCTTTCCCTCCTGGGGCTGGAGGCCCTGGTGGCCCGCTGGCGCGCCAACGTGATCGAAGGCGCCATCGCGGCGGAAGACCGCATGGACCTCGCACGCCTGGAGTGGCAGGATCAGAAGCAGCGCCTGCAGCAGATGCTGGTGCTGACCATTGTGGTGGCGGGGCTCACCGTGGTGGCCTTGATCATGCTCTCGCTGGCGGTGCTGGTGCATTTCTGGGACACCCCCCAGCGCACCCTGGTGGCCTGGCTCGTGGCAGCCGTCTGGACTGTCGGCTGGGCCGCCACGCTCATGTCGCTGGTTTCCGTCGTGCAGAAGGCGGGCCAGGGCTTTGCCCTTACGCGGCGCGAGCTGGCGCAGGACTGGCGTGACATCAAGGAGCGTTTGTAATGGCTGCGACGAACCCATCGACCACTGCCCCGCAAGCCGTGGTTCTCGAGCCCACCATGGCCCAGCAGCGTGTGCTGGACCGGATCGCCATGCAGCGCGAACGCTTGCGCGCCCGCAGGGCGGCCCGGGCACAGTCGCTGGCATTGGCGCAGCGGGAACAGGGTGACGGCGGCCTGGACGAGTCCCTGGTGCTGCGCGCCGCGGGATTCGCCCGGGAACACCCCCTGGCGGTGGCGGCCATGGCCGGCGTCGCCGTCGTGGCGGGGCCGCGCCGGCTGATTCGCTGGGCCGGCGTGCTGCTGCCCATGCTGATGCGGTTGCGGCGCTGACCGGCCTTGCCGGCACCTTGCCGGGCGGCCGGCAGGAGCCTGCGTTCTGTCCCACGGCAAAAGAGCCGCCCAGATGGGCGGCTCTTTTTTTGGGGGCCTAGCGCGCGGGTGGCGTGCCGTGGCTCAGCCCATGGCCTTGATGGCCTTCGCGGCCTTCGCCACCAGCGCGGGGCCTTCGTAGATCAGCCCGGTGTAGATTTGCACCACATCGGCGCCGGCGCGGACCTTGCCCACCGCATCCTCGGCGCTCATGATGCCACCCACGCCAATGATGGGAAAACGGCTGCCCAGGGCCGCACGCAGCTGGCGTATCACCTGGTTGCTGGCTTCCAGCACCGGGGCGCCGCTGAGCCCGCCGGTTTCCTGCGCGTGGCGCAAACCCTGCACGGCCGCGCGGCTGATGGTGGTGTTGGTGGCGATCACGCCGTCCATGCCATGGCGCTGCAGCGTGGAGGCGATCACGGACACCTGGGCTTCATCGAGATCCGGGGCAATCTTCACGAACACCGGTACGCGCCGCGCGTGCCGGGCCGCCAGGGCTTCTCGGCGCTCGGCGATCGCGCCCAGCAGTGCGTCCAGCGCCGCATCGCTCTGCAGCGCGCGCAGGTTCTGGGTGTTGGGCGAGCTGATGTTGACCGTGACGTAGTCCGCGTGCGGGTACACGCCGTCCAGGCAGGCCAGGTAGTCGCTGGTGGCGTTCTCGATCGGGGTCGTGGCGTTCTTGCCGATATTCAGGCCCAGCAGCAGGGGGTGTTTGCGGCTCTGCGAGCGAAAGCGGGCCTGCTGCACGTTGTACAGGAACGCATCCAGCCCTTCGTTGTTGAAACCCAGGCGGTTGATGAGCGCGCGCGCTTCGGGCAGGCGGAACATGCGTGGCTTGGGGTTGCCGGGCTGCGCCTTGGGTGTCACGGTGCCCACTTCCACGAAGCCGAAGCCCATGGCGCCCAGTGCGTCGATGCAGCGGGCGTTCTTGTCCAGCCCCGCCGCCATGCCGACGCGGTTGGGAAACGTCAGGCCCGCCAATTCGACAGGGTCGTCCACGGTTTCATTGCACCAGGCCCATTGCAATGGCGTGCGCTGTCCGCGCGCCAGCATGTCCATGGTGAGCTCGTGGGCGGTCTCGGCATCCAGGCCGAAGAGAAAGGGGCGGGTGAGGGCGTAGGGGATCAGGGACATGAGGGGATAATTCAAGGTTTCCCCCTGATTTTCTCCCATGACGACCTCCACCTCCCTGACCCAAGATGAACTCAAGACCCTGGTAGGCCAGGCCGCGCTGCAATATGTGGTGCCCGGCGAGATTGTGGGGGTGGGTACCGGCTCCACCGTCAACAAGTTCATCGACGCGCTGGCCACCATCAAGGACCAGATCAAGGGGGCGGTATCGAGCTCCGTGGCCAGCACCGAGCGCCTGAAGGCGCTGGGCATTGCGGTGTTCGATGCCAACGAAGTCCAGGCCCTTTCGGTCTATATCGATGGTGCCGACGAAATCGACGGCAAGGGCCACATGGTCAAGGGAGGCGGCGCGGCGCTGACGCGCGAGAAGATCGTCGCAGCGCTGGCCAGCCGTTTCGTGTGCATCGCCGACGAATCCAAGCTGGTTCAGGCACTGGGGCAGTTTCCTTTGCCCGTCGAGGTGATTCCGATGGCCGCCAACCACATAGCGCGGCGTTTTGCGGCGATGGGCGGCCAGGCGCAGCTGCGGCTGCGGGATGGCCAGCCCCTGGTGACCGACAACGGCCAACACATCCTGGACGTCCGGGGGCTCTCGATCACGGACCCGCTGGCGTTCGAGTCCGACATCAACCAGTGGCCGGGCGTGGTGACGGTGGGTGTCTTTGCCCACCAGAAGGCGTCGGTCTGCCTGCTGGGCACGGCGCAAGGGGTGAAGACGCTCACTTATTGAGCCCGGGGCCTGGCGGCGGGCACGGACGCATGTCCGCCGGAATGGACAAAGGGGCCTGAAAAGGCCCCTTTGTCCTGGCGGCCGCCGGCCCGCCCGTTCCCAGGGAGAGGGACGCTCAGAATCTGATGCCCGCCGGATTGCTGGGCGACGGCCCCTCATTGGCCGGAGCCGGGGGGCGCACCCTGGGTACTGCGGACGCCGGGGCCGACGCTGCAGCCGCTGCTGTTGCAGGCTCCACGGCCTTGATGGCCACCAGAGGGGTGGGGGCAGGCTGGCGGTAGTTGCCGGGCAGCTGCGATTGCTTGGGATAGCCTGCAGCATCCAGGTACTGCGTCCATTCCCCTTCAGAAAAACCCGCGAGCTGCTGGCCGCCGATGGTGCCAAAGGGCAGGCTGGAGTTGCCGCTCAGGCGCTGCAGTGCTGCGATGTCCTCGTTGCTGGACACGGTGCGCTCGGTGAACGGTATGCCGCGCGACGTGAGCAGATTGCGCGCGGAGGTGCACGGCGGGCAATCGTTGCCCGTATAGAGCGTGACGGGAAAGCGGCTGGCGGTCTGGCGCAGATCGTACGGCAGCGCGGCGTTGGCCGCTGCGGGCGGCGCAGCGGCTGCCCGCGCGGGCTGGGCGCTGGCGTCGGCCGGCGGGCGGTCCGAAAACGTCACCTTGCCATCCGGGCCAACGATCCGGTAGACGCCTTGCGCCTGGACGCTGGCGCTGGCCAGCACCATCAGCAAGGATGCCAGCAGGGGGGTGGTCAGCGGATTGTGCATCTTCATTTTTCTCACTCCATACAGGATCGATCGTTGGCCCCGGGCGCAGTGCAAACTGCCCTCGGCGCCATGGATTCGGTCAGGCCGTCGACTCTTCGGCCATGCCCTGGTGGCGCAGCAGGGCATCCAGGCTGGGCTCGCGGCCCCGGAAGGCCTTGAAGGACTCCATCGCGGGGCGGCTGCCGCCGGCCTCCAGGATGGCCTCGCGGTAGCGGCGGCCCGTTTCGGTGCTGGGCAGCCCATCGCTGCCGGCCGTTTCTTCGAAGGCCGCATAGGCATCGGCGCTCAGCACCTCGGCCCACTTGTAGCTGTAGTAGCCGGCGGCGTAGCCGCCCGCGAAGATGTGGCTGAAGGTGTGGGCCGTGCGGCTGAAGGCCGGCGGCTGCAGCACGGCCACCTCGCGGCGCACCTGGTCGAGCAGCGGCATGATGTCCTGTGCCGGGTCGTGCTCGGTGTGCAGCAGCATGTCGAACAGCGAGAACTCGATCTGGCGCAGCGTCTGCATGCCGCTCTGGAAGTTCTTGGCGGCGATCATCTTGTCGAACAGCGCGCGGGGCAGGGGTTCGCCCGTGTCCACGTGGGCCGTCATGTGCTTGAGCACGTCCCACTCCCAGCAGAAGTTCTCCATGAACTGGCTGGGCAGCTCGACCGCATCCCATTCCACGCCGCCGATGCCCGAGACGTCGCGCTCGTTCACCTGGGTCAGCATGTGGTGCAGGCCGTGGCCGAACTCATGGAAAAGGGTGATCACGTCGTCGTGCGTGAGCAGCGGCGGCTTGCCGTCCACGCCGCTGGCGAAGTTGCACACCAGGTGCGCCACGGGGGTCTGCAGCACGCCGGTGTCGGGGCGCAGCCAGCGGGTGCGCACGTCGTCCATCCAGGCGCCGCCGCGTTTGCCCGTGCGGGCGGGCTGGTCCAGATAGAACTGGCCCACCAGCGTATTGCCGCGCTCGATGCGGTAGAACTCCACGGCGGGGTTCCACACCGGCGCGCTGTCGCGGCGGATGGACACCTCGAACAGGGTTTCGATGATCTTGAACAGGCCCGCCAGCACCTTGGGCGCCGTGAAGTACTTCTTGACTTCCTGCTCGCTGAAGGCATAGCGCGCCTCCTTGAGCTTCTCGGAGACGTAGGGCCAGTCCCAGGCCTGCGGGTCGGTCAACGACAGCTTCTCGGCCGCGAACGCACGCAGGTCGGCGACGTCCTTCTCGGCATAGGGGCGGGCGCGGCGCGCCAGGTCGCGCAGGAACCCGATCACCTGGTCCGGCGACTGGGCCATCTTGGGCACGACGGAGACTTCGCCGAAATTGGCATAGCCCAGCAATTGGGCTTCTTCGCGGCGCAGTGCCAGGATCTCGCTGATCAGCGCCGTGTTGTCGAATTTGCGCGCATCGCCCTCGGCCTGGTCGGAAGCGCGGGTGACGTAGGCGCGGTAGAGCTTCTCGCGCAGATCGCTGCGGGTGGCGAATTGCATCACCGGCAGGTAGCAGGGCATCTTGAGCGTGAGCTTGTAGCCGTCCTTGCCGTCGGCCTGCGCCGCCGCCCGCGCGGCCTGCTGCACATCGGCGGGAATGCCGTCGAGTTCCTCGGCGCTCGCGTAGTAGGCGTATGCATCCGTGGCATCAAGGGCGTTCTCGCTGAACTTCTGGCTCAGCTCGGCCTGGCGTTCCTGGATCTGCGCGAAGCGCTCCTTGGCGGAACCCGTCAGCTCCGCGCCGCTGAGCACGAAATTGCGCACGGCATTGCGGTGGGCCTGCCGCTGCTCGCCCGTCAGGGTGGCAGGGTCGATGGCCTTGTACTTGGCATACAGGCGTTCATCGGCACCCAGGCGGGTCCAGAACTCCGTCACCCGTGGCAGGGCGGCGTTGTAGGCCGCGCGCAGTTCCGGCGTGTCGGCCACGCTGTTGAGGTGGCTGACGCTGCCCCACGCGGTTCCCAGCTGCTCGGTCGCCACGTCCAGTACCTTGGCGATCGCGTCCCAGCGCGCCGGAAAGTCCGGTGCGGTGACTGTTTCCAGCGCCGTGTTGGCGCGCTCCAGCAGGACGTCGACGGCAGGGGCCACGTCCTGCGGTGCGATGCGGTCGAAATGGGGAAGGTCCGAGAAGTCGAGGAGGGCGTTGCTCATGCGAAATCAGATGGCGCCAGATGGCGCGGGTTCAAGTTGCAAAGCAGCCGGCATCGACCGCACTGACCCAGGTCAGTGCGCTGCGGTGCGCTCGGCGGCTTCGATGGTATTCACCAGCAGCATGGTAATGGTCATGGGGCCGACCCCGCCAGGCACGGGGGTGATCCAGCCGGCCACTTCCTTGACGCCGTCGAAGTCCACGTCGCCGCAGAGCTTGCCTTCGTCGTTGCGGTTCATGCCCACGTCGATCACCACGGCGCCGGGCTTGACCATGTCGGCGGTCAGCACATTGCGTTTGCCGACCGCTGCCACGATCACGTCGGCCTGCAGGGTTTGCGCCTTGAGGTCCTGCGTGGCGCTGTGGCAGATGGTGACGGTGGCGTTCTGGCCCAGCAGCATCAGCGCCATCGGCTTGCCCACGATGTTGCTGCGACCGATGACCACGGCGTGTTTGCCCTTGAGGTCGTAGCCGATGCTCTCCAGCATCTTCATGCAGCCGTAGGGCGTGCAGGGCCAGAAGCCGGGCATGCCGGTCATCAGGGCCCCGGCGCTGGCGATGTGGAAGCCGTCCACGTCCTTGGCGGGCGAGATGGCCTCGATCACCTTCTGCGCGTCAATGTGCCGGGGCAGGGGCAGTTGCACCAGGATGCCGTGGATGGCGGGGTCGTTGTTGAGGGCTTCCACGCGGGCCAGCAAGGCGGCCTCGGTCATGTCGGCCTCGTATTTTTCAAGGACGGAATGCAGGCCGCCGTCTTCGCAGGCCTTGACCTTGTTGCGCACGTACACCTGGCTGGCGGGGTTGTCGCCCACCAGGACCACCGCCAGCCCGGGCGTGGTGCCCCGGGCCTTCAGGGCGGCGGCGCGTTGCGCCACGTCGGCGCGCAGTTGGCGGGAAAGGGCGTTGCCGTCGATGAGTTGGGCGGTCATGTCAAAAAATATCCGTCAAATCGGGCTCTGGCGCTTTATTGGAAAGCGCGAGTAGCTATCAAAAAAATAGTATTACGCCTTGGGCGCGTTCTGGCCCAGCGCGATCTTGAGCAGGTCGGCCACGGTGTTGGCGTTGAGCTTTTCCATGATGTTGGCGCGGTGCGCCTCCACCGTCTTGATGCTGATGCCCAGGTCGTCCGCGATCTGCTTGTTCAGGCGGCCGGCGACGATGCGCTCCAGAACCTGCGCTTCGCGGCTGGTGAGCTTGGACAGCAGGGCATCGCGGCTGGCGGCCTGCTGGTAGCCCGCGAAGGCCTCGCGGGCGTGGTCCAGCATGCGCTCGACCAATCCGACCAGTTCTTCCTCGTCAAAGGGCTTCTGGATGAAGTCGAGCGCGCCCTTCTTCATGGTGTTCACCGCCATCGGCACGTCGCCGTGGCCGGTGATGAACACGATGGGCAGGGGCGACTTGCGCTCGATGAGGCGGTCCTGCAGCTCCAGGCCCGTCATGCCGCCCATGCGGATGTCCACGATCAGGCAGGCCACCTCGCGCGGGTCGTAGCGCGACAGAAACGTTTCGGCCGAATCAAAGCAACGCACCCGGTAGTCCTTGCCTTCCAGCAGCCACTGCAGGGAATCGCGAACTGCTTCGTCGTCGTCTACAACGTAAACAGTGCCTTTTTTCGGAATCAAGCTCATGCAATTGTCCTTGGGTTTCGTACGTGTGCTACAGAATTTGTAGTGGCATCAGCAGGCTTGGCAAGCGGCAGCCAGAAGGAGAACCTGCAGCCTGTGACCTCCGATCCATTGTAGAGGTTCTCCGCCTGCATCCGGCCCTGGTGCGACTCGACGATACTGCGGCACAGATTGAGGCCCATGCCCATGCCTTCTTCCTTGGTGGAGAAGAAGGCTTCGAACAGCCGTTCGAGCACCTCGGGCGCCAGGCCCTTGCCGGTGTCCTGCACGGAGAACTCCACCACCTCGCGGTCCTCGATGTGCTTGGGCACGACGCGCAGCTCCACGCTGCGCCCGGACGGGGGGCGGCTGGCGTGCTGGATGGCCTCGGCGCCGTTCTTCATGAGGTTGACCAGCACCTGTTCGATCAGGATGGTGTCGGCCATCACGGGCGGCAGGCGGGCGGCTACGTAATGCGTGAGGCGCACGTTGTGGCGGCGCAGCTCGATGTCGGCCAGCTCCACGGCTTCGTTGACCATCGAGTGCACGTCGGCCAGGGTACGGTTGGGCTCGCTCTTCTTCACGAAGGCGCGGATGCGCTGGATGATCTGGCCCGCGCGCTGCGCCTGGTGGGCCGTCTTCTGCAGCGCCGTGAGGAGCGCCTCCTCGGTGAGCTGGCCGCTCTGGATGCGCGAGACCATGCCGCTGCAGTAGTTGTTGATGGCCGTGAGCGGCTGGTTGAGCTCGTGCGCCACGCTGGAGGCCATTTCGCCCATGGTGATGAGGCGGCTGACCGACTGCGCGCGCTCGGCCTGGCGCGCCGCCTGCTCCTCGGCCTGGCGGCGGGGGGTGATGTCGGTGGCGATCACCATCTGGGCCAGGCGCCCGTCCACCCAGTTGAGGTAGCGCGAGCGCACTTCCAGCCACTTGCCCAGGTCGGGCAGGTAAATCTCGGCGTTCTCGGTGCGGGCGCTGGTCAGCGGGTCGGTCGGCAGGCCCATGAGGCCGTCCTCGTCGTCCATGCCCCGGTGGTCGGTGCCCGCCACGGGCACCACGCCGGCCTGGGCGACCAGCTGCAGGTGCCCGCCGGTCTGCGAGCCGAACCATTGGCGGTAGAGCTTGTTGGCGAACAGCAGCTCTTCGCTGCCCAGCGGGGCCACCGACACCGACGCGTCCAGCGATTCGAGCACGATGGTGAAGCGTTCGTGCGATGCCGAGAGCTGCTCGCGGATGCGGTTGGGCTCGGTGATGTCGGTCATCGACGTCATCCAGCCCGTCTGCTGGCCATGCGCATCGATCAGGGGCGAGACATACAGGCGGGCATCGAACAAGGTGCCGCTCTTGCGCCGCACCCGCACCTGAAAGCCGCCCACGATGGTCTTGCCGGACAGCTCGTCGCGCAGCTTGGCGTGCAGGGCTTCGTGGTCGGAGTCGGGCCAGTAAGGGAAGGGCGCCTTCAGGCCCACGAGTTCCGCCTCGCTCCAGCCGGTCATCTGGCAGAAGGCGGCGTTCACATAGGTGATGCGGCCTTCCATGTCCAGCGCACGCATGCCGGTGAGGATGGAGTTCTCCATCGCGCGGCGGAAATTCGTCTCGGCCACCAGGGCCTGCTGTGCCTGCATGCGGCGGCGGGTGTGGCGCCAGGTGGCGATCAGCATCCATGCCGTCATGGCGGAAAGCGTGCCCACCAGCCAGAAAAGCCCGCTGCCGACCACGCCCAGCGAGGTGCGGTAGGCCTGGGCCTTGAGCACCAGCCCGTTGCCCACGGGCGACACGGGCACCTCGTATTCATTGGCGCGGGGCGTCCAGGGCAGGAGCTGGGTGGCGGTGTTGCGCGGGCCCAGGGGGGTGCCCGCCAGAACCTGGTTCTTGCCGTCCAGCAGCGTGACGGCATAGCGCGCCAGCACTTCGGTGGGCGTGCCATAGCGCAGCAGGCTGTCGATGGAGTATTCGCCCAGCACCACGCCGCTGAACTTGCCCTGGTTGTTCAAGGGCACCTGCAGCTGCAGCAGCGGCGTCGAGTCGCCCGAGGTGGCGGCCGGCTGGGCGTACACCGGCTGCTGCAGGTCGCGCGCCAGCCCGAAGGTGTCGGCGGTGTCGCCCGGCTTGAGCACTTCGCCCGCGATGCGCAGTTCGCTGCTCGCCAGCGTGGGGGCCGCGTGGCTGGCGCGGATGCGGCGGCGCTCGTCGATCCAGGTGATGGCCTGCAGCTCGGGGTACTGGCTGATCAGGGTTTCGGCGCGGCTCACGAATTCCGTGCGCTCCAGCTCCTGGTTGGACAGGTCGCGTGCAATGCGCATGAGCTGTTCCTGCCGCTCCAGCAGCCGCAGCCGCACGCGCTGTTGCGCATATTCCACATCGCGCCGCAGGGCTTCCTGCTCGCGCTCGGCCTCCTCGGCGCGCAAATACCAGAACGCGGCCACGATGGCCGCGAGAAACATCAGCACGGCGGCCAGCGGCGCCAGGGCCGCGAACCGGTCCTGCCGTGTGGGCGACAACCCGCGCCACCACTTGCGCCACCAGCGGGCGGGCGCGGCCACGACCATGGCGGTGGGGGAAGACGTGGGGGGCAGGGAGTCCATGTTCCAAGTGTAGGGGAGGCGATGCCCGGTGTCGGGACGGCGGGTCAATGTGCGTTTGCAGCATTTTCTTGTAATGTGAAATGCATAAGCACCATTTGAAATTATCAAAAAATATGCGAAACTAGAGCCAACGTACTAAATTGCTGCCACACCTACAGGAGACAAAGCATGTCAGCTCAGCCCGACCCCCAGGCCGGAAACGGCGCCGCGCCCGCCACCGACACCGACCAGCAGGAAACCCGTGAGTGGATGGATGCGCTGTCCGCCGTCATCGACAAGGAGGGGGCCGAGCGCGCCCACTACCTGCTGGAGCAATTGCTGGAACATGCCCGCCAGAACAGCGTGGACCTGCCGTTCTCGGCCAACACCGGCTACGTGAACACCATCGAGCCCGGCCAGGAGGCACGCAGCCCCGGCAACCTCGAAATCGAACAGCGCCTGCGCGCCTACATGCGCTGGAACGCCATGGCCATGGTCGTCAAGGCCAACCGCCACCATCCGCCCGAAGGCGGCGACCTGGGCGGCCACATCGGCTCCTTTGCCTCGCTGGCCAGCATGTTCGGCGCCGGCTTCAACCATTTCTGGCACGCCGAGAGCGAGAACCACGGCGGTGACCTGCTCTACATCCAGGGCCACGTATCCCCCGGCATCTATGCCCGCGCCTACCTCGAAGGCCGCCTCTCCGAAGACCAGCTGCTCAATTTCCGCCAGGAAGTGGACGGCAAGGGCCTGTCGAGCTACCCGCACCCCAAGCTCATGCCCGAGTTCTGGCAGTTCCCCACCGTGTCCATGGGCCTGGGCCCGCTGATGGCCATCTACCAGGCGCGTTTCCTCAAGTACCTGCACGCCCGTGGCATCGCCAACACCGAGAACCGCAAGGTCTGGGTGTTCTGCGGCGACGGCGAAATGGACGAGGTCGAATCCCTGGGCGCCATCGGCCTGGCCGCGCGCGAGAAGCTCGACAACCTGGTGTTCGTCATCAACTGCAACCTGCAGCGCCTGGACGGCCCCGTGCGTGGCAACGGCAAGATCATCCAGGAGCTCGAAGGCGAGTTCCGTGGTGCTGGCTGGAACGTCATCAAGCTGATCTGGGGCAAGGGCTGGGATGCGCTGCTGGCCGCCGACAAGGACGGCGCGCTGCGCAAGCTCATGATGGAAACCAACGATGGCGACTACCAGGCCATGAAGGCCAACGACGGTGCCTACGTGCGCAAGAACTTCTTCGGCCGCGACCCGCGCACCCTGAAGATGGTCGAGCACATGACCGATGACGAGATCTGGAACCTGCAGCGCGGCGGCCATGATTCGCAAAAGGTCTATGCCGCATTCCATGCCGCGCAGAACCACGGCGGCCAGCCCTCCGTCCTGCTGGTCAAGACCGTGAAGGGTTTTGGCATGGGCAAGATCGGCGAGGGCAAGAACACCGTCCACCAGACGAAGAAGCTCAGCGACGAAGACATCAAGGCCTTCCGCGACCGCTTCAACATCCCCGTCCCGGACAGCCAGCTCGCCGAGCTGCCTTTCTACAAGCCGGCCGACGACACCCCGGAAATGAAGTACCTGCACGAGCGCCGCAAGGCCCTGGGCGGGTACCTGCCGCACCGCCGCGTGAAAGCCGACGAGAGCTTCACCGTGCCCGCGCTGGACACCTTCAAGGCCATCCTGGAAGCCACGCCCGAAGGCCGCGAAATCTCCACCACGCAGGCTTACGTGCGCTTCCTCACCCAGCTGCTGCGCGACCAGGCCCTGGGCCCGCGCGTGGTGCCCATCCTGGTGGACGAGGCCCGCACCTTCGGCATGGAAGGCCTGTTCCGCCAGATCGGCATCTACAACCCCGCAGGCCAGCAGTACACCCCGGTCGACAAGGACCAGGTCATGTACTACAAGGAAGACAAGGCCGGCCAGATCCTGCAGGAAGGCATCAACGAAGCCGGCGGCATGAGCAGCTGGATCGCGGCGGCCACCAGCTACAGCACGAACAACCGGATCATGATCCCGTTCTACGTGTACTACTCCATGTTCGGCTTCCAGCGCATCGGCGACCTGGCCTGGGCGGCGGGCGACATGCAGGCGCGTGGCTTCCTCTTGGGCGGCACTTCGGGCCGCACCACGCTCAACGGCGAAGGCCTGCAGCACGAAGACGGCCACAGCCACATCCTGGCCAACACCATCCCCAACTGTGTGAGCTACGACCCGACCTTCGCGCACGAAGTCGCGGTGATCATGCACGACGGCATGAAGCGCATGGTCGAGCGCCAGGAGAACGTCTTCTACTACCTGACGCTGCTGAACGAAAACTACCCCATGCCCGGCCTGCAGCCCGGCACCGAGGAGCAGATCATCAAGGGCATGTACCTGTGCAAGCAGGCGCCCGCACTGCCCAAGGATGCGCCCACGGTGCAACTGCTGGGCAGCGGCACCATCCTGCGCGAATCGTTCTTTGCACAGGAGCTGCTCGAAAAGGACTGGGGCGTGGCCGCCTCGGTGTGGAGCTGCCCGAGCTTCAACGAACTGACCCGCGACGGCCAGAACGCCGAGCGCTGGAGCCTGCTGCACCCGACCGAAGCGCCCAAGGTGCCGTTCGTCACGCAGCAACTGTCCGCATCGCAAGGCCCCGTGGTCGCGTCCACCGACTACATGAAGGCCTATGCCGAGCAGATCCGCCCCTTCATCCCCAAGGGCCGCACCTACAAGGTGCTGGGCACCGACGGCTTTGGCCGCAGTGACTTCCGCAGCAAGCTGCGCGAGCACTTCGAGATCAACCGCCACTACATCGTGGTCGCTGCACTCAAGGCGCTGAGCGAAGACGGCGTGCTGCCCGCCACCAAGGTGGCCGAGGCGATTGCCAAGTACAACATCCAGGCCGACAAGGTCAACCCGCTCTACGCATAAACCGAACGGAGACAACAATGGCATTGGTAGACATTCAAGTCCCGGACATCGGGGATTTCGACGAAGTGGGCGTGATCGAACTGCTGGTCAAGGTGGGCGACACGGTCAAGGCCGAGCAGTCGCTCATCACCGTGGAGTCCGACAAGGCCTCCATGGAGATTCCATCCAGCCACGCAGGCGTGGTCAAGGAACTCAAGATCGCCCTGGGCGACAAGGTCAAGCAGGGCTCCGTGATCGCCGTGGTCGAAGCCGCCGACGCGGGCGTTGCGGCCGCAGCCCCGGCGGCGGCACCTGCACCCGCTGCCGCCCCGGCTGCAGCCCCCGTGGCCGCAGCCGCGCCTGCGCCGGCTGCGCCCGCCGCAACCCCTGTGGCTGCGGGCCCGGTGGAGGTGCGCGTGCCCGACATCGGCGACTTCAAGGACGTGGCCGTCATTGAACTGCTGGTCAAGGTGGGTGACACCATCAAGGTCGAGCAGTCGCTGTTCACCGTCGAATCCGACAAGGCCTCCATGGAGATCCCTTCGCCCGCCGCCGGCGTGCTCAAGGCGCTCAAGGTCAAGATCGGCGACACCGTCAACATCGGCGACCTCGTGGCCCTGCTGGAAGGCGTGGCGGGCAGTGCGCCTGCTGCAGCTGCAGCACCCGCAGCGCCGGCGGCGGCTCCCGCTGCTGCGCCTGTTGCCGCCCCCGCACCGGTTGCTGCAGCCGCTGCACCGGTCGCCGCCACGGCCTCCGTGCCCGCCCACCAGCCCGGCACGCCCACCGTGGGCCTGCCCCACGCCAGCCCTTCCGTGCGCAAGTTCGCCCGCGAGCTGGGCGTGCCCATCGACGAGGTCAAGGGCACCGGCCCCAAGGGCCGCATCACGCAGGACGATGTGCAGTCCTTCACCAAGCAGGTGATGGCGGGTGCCACCCAGACCAAGGCGCAGGCTGCCAAGGCGCCGGCAGCGGCGGGCGGTTCCGGCGTGGGCCTGGACCTGCTGCCCTGGCCCAAGGTGGACTTCACCAAGTTCGGCCCCGTGGAGCGCAAGGACCTCTCGCGCATCAAGAAGATCAGCGGTGCCAACCTGCACCGCAACTGGGTCGTCATCCCGCACGTCACCAACCACGACGACGCGGACATCACCGACCTCGAAGCCTTCCGCGTGCAGTTCAACAAGGAAAACGAGAAGAGTGGCGTCAAGGTCACCATGCTCGCCTTCATGATCAAGGCCGCCGTGGCCGCGCTCAAGAAGTTCCCCGAGTTCAACAGCTCGCTCGACGGCGACCAGCTGGTGCTCAAGAACTACTTCCACATCGGCTTTGCGGCCGACACGCCCAACGGCCTCGTCGTGCCCGTCATCCGTGACGCCGACAAGAAGGGCATCGTGCAGATCTCGCAAGAGATGGGCGATCTGGCCAAAAAGGCCCGCGACGGCAAGCTCGGCCCGGCCGACATGACCGGCGGCTGCTTCTCCATCAGCTCGCTGGGCGGCATTGGCGGGCGCTACTTCACGCCCATCATCAACGCGCCTGAAGTCGCCATCATGGGCGTGTGCAAGAGCAGCCTGGAGCCCAAATGGGACGGCAAGCAGTTCGCGCCGCGCCTCATGCTGCCTTTGAGCCTGAGCTGGGACCACCGCGTGATCGACGGCGCCAGCGCTGCGCGCTTCAACGTGTACTTTGCCTCGCTGCTGGCGGACTTCCGCCGCATCGTGATGTAACGAAAGGGCAAGACACACCATGGCAATCATCGACATCAAGGTGCCCGACATCGGCGACTTCGCCGAAGTGGCCATCATCGAAGTGCTCGTCAAACCCGGCGACACCATCAAGGCCGAGCAGAGCCTCATCACCGTGGAGTCCGACAAGGCCTCCATGGAGATCCCTTCCAGCCATGCTGGCGTGGTCAAGGAGCTGAAAGTGAAGCTCGGCGACAAGATTGCCGAAGGCTCGGTGGTGCTGACGCTGGAGGTGGAGGGTGCTGGCGCGGCGGCCCCGGCAGCCGCACCGGCCCCTGCGACACCCGTGGCTGCAGCATCTGCACCAAAATCGGCTCCAGCGCCCGCACCACAAGCGCAAGCAGCTATCAATCCAGTAGCATCCAGCTTTGCTGGCACGGCCGACCTGGACTGCGACGTGCTCGTGCTCGGCGGCGGCCCCGGCGGCTACAGCGCCGCCTTCCGCGCGGCCGACTTGGGCCTCAAGGTCGTCATCGTCGAGCGCTACGCCACCCTCGGCGGCGTGTGCCTGAACGTGGGCTGCATCCCGTCCAAGGCCCTGCTGCACGTCGCAGCCGTCATGGACGAGGTCAGCCACATGGCCGACCTGGGCGTGAGCTTCGGTGCGCCCTCGCTCGACATCGACAAGCTGCGCGGCCATAAAGAAAAGGTCATCGGCAAGCTCACCGGCGGCCTGGCCGCCATGGCCAAGATGCGCAAGGTGACCACCGTGCGCGGCTACGGCAGCTTCGTCGGTGCCAACCACCTCGAAGTGGAAGAGACCAGCGGCACGGCGCAGGAAAAGACCGGCACCAAGAAGGTCATCGCCTTCAAGAACGCCATCATCGCCGCCGGCAGCCAGGCCGTGCGCCTGCCCTTCATGCCCGACGATCCACGCGTTGTCGACTCCACCGGAGCCCTGGCGCTCCAGGGTGTTCCGAAGCGCATGCTCATCCTGGGCGGCGGCATCATCGGCCTGGAAATGGGCACCGTGTACAGCACGCTGGGCGCGCGCCTCGATGTGGTCGAAATGATGGACGGCCTGATGCAGGGCGCCGACCGCGACCTCGTCAAGATCTGGCAGAAGATGAATGCCAAGCGTTTTGACAACATCATGTTGAAGACAAAAACCGTTGGCGCCGAGGCAACACCTGAGGGCATCAAGGTCACGTTTGCAGCAGCGGAAGAGGGCGGCACCGCCCCCGAACCCCAGGTGTACGACCTGGTGCTGCAGGCCGTGGGCCGCACGCCCAACGGCAAGAAGATCGCCGCCGAGAAGGCGGGCGTGGCCGTCACGGACCGTGGCTTCATCAACGTCGACATCCAGATGCGCACCAACGTGCCGCACATCTTCGCCATCGGCGACATCGTGGGCCAGCCCATGCTGGCGCACAAGGCGGTGCATGAGGCGCACGTGGCGGCAGAAGTCATCGCCGGCGAACTGCAGGGCAACAAGGAGCTGGCATCCGCCGCCTTCAACGCCCGCGTGATCCCATCCGTGGCCTACACCGACCCTGAAGTGGCATGGGTGGGCCTCACCGAAGACCAGGCCAAGGCCCAAGGTATCAAGGTCAAGAAGGGCCTGTTCCCCTGGACGGCCTCCGGCCGCGCCATCGCCAACGGCCGCGACGAAGGCGTGACCAAGCTGCTGTTCGACGACTCGCCCGAGGCCCACGGCCACGGCAAGATCCTGGGCGGCGGCATGGTCGGCACGCATGCCGGCGACATGATCGGCGAGATTGCGCTGGCCATCGAGATGGGCGCCGACGCTGTGGACATCGGCAAGACCATCCACCCGCACCCCACGCTGGGCGAGAGCATCGGCATGGCGGCGGAGATTGCCCACGGCTCTTGCACCGACGTGCCGCCGCAGAAGAAGTGATCTGACGATCCGACGGCAGCAGTCGCCAGCCCACCTGAGCGCCCCATGGCCGCTGCTAAAAGGTTCCCCAAGGCACCCGCTCACCCCGAGCGGGTGTGCTGGGGCTGCGATCTGTACTGTCCGGCCAAAGCCATGCGCTGTGGCAACGGTTCGGACCGCACCCAGCACCCGGCGGAGCTGTTTGGCGAGGACTGGGACCAGTGGGGTCTGGCAGCCGAAGATGCATTGCCAGCACCGCCCCTCGTGGCGGGAAACATGACCCGATCTTGATACGGGCTTGACCACAGGGTCCTGCGCGGGGCCATGCCAGGCGGCCCCCCATACACAGAAGCCGCGCCAACGCGACGCTGCATGTGCCCCAGCCACAATGCCTGCGCCAGGGTACCCCGACAAAAGTGGTGGAAAATAGAGAGTTTTCTGCCGCTACCCATGGGGCAGGACATCCGCCCGGCCTCCCAATCCTTTTTGCTCCTCTGAGCTTGTCCATGTCAGACGTCAACTCCTCCAAGATCTCTGTCGAGAAAATCGGCGGCACCTCCATGACCGCCTTTGGCGATGTGCTGCGCCACATCATGCTGCACGATCCCAAGCGCATCTATGGCCGGATCTATGTGGTGTCCGCCTACTCGGGCGTGACGAACCAGTTGCTGGAGCACAAGAAGACGGGCGAGCGCGGCATCTACGCCCTGTTTGCAGAGGGCAAGGGCTACCAGGACGCCCTGACCCAGCTGGCCGCCAGCCTGAAAAAGCTGAACGCGGGCTACGCCGACCTGGGCCTGCCGCTGGATGTGGCCGATGCCTTCATCGACCAGCGTATTGGCCAGGCGCGTGAGTACCTGAACGCCATGCAGCACGTGCTGGCCAGCGGCTACTTGAGCCGCAAGGATGTGCTTCTGGCCGCGCGCGAAGTGCTGGCCTCCATTGGCGAGTCGCACAGCGCGTTCAACTCGGTCGAGATCCTCAAGGCCAGTGGCGTCAACGCCATCCTGATGGACCTGGCCGGTTTTGACGACAACGAAGCCTGGACCATTGACGAGCGCATCGCGCAGAGCTTCAAGGGCCTGGACCTGAGCGACAAGGTGGTGGTGGCCACCGGCTACACCAAGGGCACCGAAGGCATCATGCGTGAGTTCGACCGCGGCTATTCCGAGGTCACGTTCAGCAAGATCGCCGTGGAAGTGCGCCCCGCAGAGGCCGTGATCCACAAGGAATTCCACCTCTCGTCCGCCGACCCCAACCTCGTGGGCCTGGAAAACGCCATCGTGGTGGGCGCCACCAATTACGACGTGGCCGACCAACTGGCCGACGTGGGCATGGAAGCCATCCACCCCAAGGCCGCCAAGCCCATGGAACTGGCGGGCATCCCGATCCGCCTGAAGAACACGTTCGAGCCCGACCATCCCGGCACGCTGATCACCAAGGACTTCGTGGGTGAGCGCGCGCGCGTGGAGATCGTGACCGGCACCGACAAGGTCACGCTGATCGAGATCCACGACCCCAGCATGGTGGGCACGGTGGGCTTTGATGCGGGCCTGATGAACGTGTTCTGCAAGCACGATGTGAGCTACATCCTGAAGGCGACCAACGCCAACTCCATCGCCCACCTGGTGTGGGACAACCAGGTCACCCCCGAACTGGTGGCGGAGCTGCAGGAGGACTACCAGATCGTGACGATCAAGCCCAGCGCCATCGTGTGCACCATCGGCTCCAACATCGGCATCCCTGGCGTGCTGGCCAAGGCCGCGCAGGCGCTGGCCGATGCGCGGGTCAACGTGAACTGCGTGTCCCAAACCCTGCGGCAGGTGAACATGCAGTTCGTGATCGAGCGCGAGGACTACAAGACGGCCATCAAGGCGCTGAACTTGGCGCTGTGCGTGAACTCAGGAACTCCCGTTCCACGCGTTTAAAGGAATAGCTGCAGGCTTGCCTGCCGCTAAGCCTTTCCATAAGGAGCCCGCCATGCGCGGGCTTTTTATCGCCTGGATGTCTCCGTCAGGCAGTGCCGAGCAGCCTTTCGAACAGATCCGCTCCCCCCATCTGTCCGCCCTTGAGCATCAACTCGAGCCCGTGGCGTGACGGGTCTGCGCTGTGTGCGCTGCTCAGCGTGACCCCGGGGCAGACCGTGGTCTTGTACGACAGCCCCCACAACTGCAGCGCCTGGACTGCGTGGCTGGACGTGTCACCGCCGGCGATGCCGATGCGGCGCAGTGGCGCGCCCCGCTCTGCGCGGGCTTGCACCACGCGGGCGATCAGATCGGCGCTGGCCTGGGCGACGTCGGTGGACGAGGCCGCAGCGGCCAGCGGCGCGCCGTCCGTGGGGCCGGTGAAGGCCAGCACGTTCAGCCCGCTGTGCAGCCCCGCGCAGAGGTTGTCCTGCAGACCCTGCGCGTAGGCCGTGTCGCTGCACAGCCGTTGGGCGTCCACTGCGATGCGGTGGTATGCGGTGGCGGCCTGCACCTGCGCGGCGGTCAGGGGGGACAAGCTGCCCGCCCAGGCCAACACCGGCCCGTCGGCGGGTGGCAGCGGTGCAGCGGCCGTGGACGCCGGCTTGCCCCAGTGGGCGACTAGCGCCTGGGCCACGGCGCTGGAACCCACGGCCAGCAACCGGGCGTGTTGGGACTGCTGCCACAGCAGGCGGCCCACGGTGGCCAACTGGCCGGGCATGGTCAGGTCCAGCAAGGTGGGCGCCATGGCGTGGGACGCTGCGCCATGCGCCAGCAGGGCCTGCAGGGCGGCGTCCAGGGTGTCGGTGGTGGCGTCGTACAGCGGGTAGTGCAGGGCGGTGATGTCCTCCAGCCCTTGGCGCGCCAGGTGGAGCCGAAGATCGGCCTCGCCCATGGGCGTGACCGGGTGCTGGCGCATGGTGGGGTGGCGGTCAATGCGGTGCACGGCGCCGCCCGTGCCCGCGGCAGCGAACAGGTTGCTGAACGCGCAGTAGCGCCCCAGGCTGGGCTGCCCGCCCACGATGGGCACCCAGCGGTTGCTCACGAACGGGTGCAGGGTCTGAATGCCGCAAGCGATGTTGCCGACATGCGGGGCGCTGTCGAAGGTGGAGCACACCTTGTAGTGCAGCACCGGCGGCGCCAGCTTTTCAAAGAAGCGGCCTACGGCAGACATCTCGGCCCGCATGGCCTCTGGAGGCGTGGCGCGCGCGGCACCAGCAATGCCCACCGCATCCAGCGGCCCGGCAGCGTCCAGGGCCTCTGCGCTGGGTACGCCCATGAACAGCATGGAGCGCTGGCCGGCCTGGGCCAGCACGGCCAGCGTGTCGGTGGCGCCTGTGAAGTCGTCGCCGTACCAGCCGTACAGAGGGGCCGTCGTCGTCATCGTTTATTTCTTGCCGAAGAATTCGATTGCACGGCGCAGCTCGGAGGCCTGGCTGGCGCGCTGGGCCAGGGTCTCGCCCTTTTGCACCGCGTCCCAGGCCTGCTGCAGGCTGGCCACGCCCGCAGCGGGGCCATCGGGGTGGGCCAGGATGCCGCCGCCGGACATGAACAGCAGGTCGTTGGACTGGATGCTGTCCCACGTGGCGGGCACGGTGCCGGCCCACTGGCCGTTGGAGAAGGCGGGCAACACGCGGTCGTCCAGCCCATCACACAGCGGGGCCAGCGTGTCGTGGGCCGACTCGATCACTTCTTCGTCGGTCTGCGAGAACTTGCCCTGCAAGCCGTGCACATGCATGTGGTCCACGCCCGCCAGGCGCCACAGTGTCTGCCAGGCGTTGAATGAAAAGCCCAGCAGAGGGTGGCGCGACAGCGCGCCGTAGCCATTGCGGTGGCCGTGCAGCGCCAGCGGGCTGTGGCGGCGCAGGGTTTGCACGGCCGAGTAGCCACACCAGTTCAGGCTGACCATGATGCAGCTGCCGCCTTCAGCGGCGATCAGGTCGGCGTGGCGGCGCATGGCGTCGGTCTCGTCGGTGATGTTGAAGGCCACCATCACCGGCTTGCCGGTCTTGTCCTGGTGGGCGCGCACCCGGCGCATCACGGCCTTGACGCGGTCGGCCAGCGGCGCGTGAACCGGGTTGGCGCAGACTTCGTCGTCCTTGATGAAGTCCACCCCGGCGGCGCACAGGCGGCCGGCCAGGTCGCCGGTTTCTTCGGCCGACAAGCCCACGTTGGGTTTGATGATGGTGCCGATCAGCGGGCGGCCCTGCACACCGGTCAGTGCGCGGGTGCCGGCGATGCCGTGGCGGGGCATGTCGAACTGCGAGCGGTAGGCACTGGGCAGCTTCATCGACTCCAGGCGCAGGCCGGTGACCTCACCCAGGTCGTACAGATTGCCTGACACCGTGGCGGCCAGCGTCGGCAGGTTGGGGCCAATGTTGTCGCACGGAAAGCTCACGCGCAGCCGGGCCCGCTGCCAGGTCTGCGGCGTGTCGAACATGCCGCGCCGCTGCATCCAGCCGTTGGGCAGCGAAGGGGCGGGCGCCACGTCCAGCAGCTCGACCGATTCGACCGTGGCGCGGGCGCGTTCGCGCAGCGCGTCGGTCTCGCCCTCCACCCGGGTGAAGGTGCCACACGATTGTTCGCCCGCCAGCACTTCGGCCACATGGGCGGGGTCCAGCGGGGTTTCGATCAGGTAGGTGGCTTCAAAGCGGTCTGGGGACATGGTCAAGGTGATACTACTGTTTTGATAGCTGCTAGCGCTTATGGGACAAGCGCTAGAGGCCAATTTGGCTTAAAATTCAGACCCTCTTCAAGCCTTCATCAGATCTTGGAGAGATCCGGGAACGGCCGCACCGGGTCCGTCGTGCCGTCCCAGGTTTCCGACTCCGCACGGATCAGGTCGAACATGCGGCCCTTGGGGCCCGCCACTTCCGACAGCTCGATCACCGTGCCCGGGTGGTACTCGGTGTCGAAGTAGACAAAGCGGCCCTTTTCGCCCACCTCGCCGCTCATCACCGTCTTGAAGCCCTGGGCCGTCAGCCGCGCCAGGTCGGCGTCGTAGTCGCTCGTCCAGTACGCCACGTGCTGCAGCCCGGTGCGCCCGGCCTGCAGAAAGTCGCGGTACATCGACGGCACGTCGTTGCGCGTCTGGATCAGCTCGACCTGCACATAGCCCGAGTTGGCCAGAGCCACCGAGTTGTGCGGCTCGTACGATTCGTCTTTGTAAACGTAGTTCTTGATCGGAACCTTGGGGTTGTAGAACCAGGGGCCCACGCCCAGGGTCTTGCTCCAGTAGTCCATGGCGGCTTCGATGTCGTGGACCACGTAGCCAAGTTGGCGGATGGCGCCGAAATGACGGCTCATAAAAATTTCCTTTGGTGGTGATGCGTCAGGGCAGGGCGCAGCCGGGCGGGGCCCATCAGGCGCCGCCCAGGTTGCAGGCTTATTTGCTTACTTGGCGCCGTCGATGATTTCTTTGGGGATCGGCACGCCCGCGTACTTCACGTGGATGTCGTTGAGCTTGCCGTTGGCCAGGTTGGTCTTGATCCAGCCGTTGACGGCGGCCATCAGCTCGGGCTGGCCTTTGCGCATGGCCACGCCCAGTTGGTACGACTGCAGGATGAACTTGGTCTCGAAATCGCGCGCCGGGTTCTTCTTGGCGATGGCAGCAATGATCGGCGGCGTGATTGCGACGATGTCGGCCTGGCCGGTGGCGGCGGCGGTGATGGACGCGGATTCATCGTCAAACCGCACCACCTTGGCCTGCGGTGCGCGCTCGGTCACGATCTTGTCCTGCGGGCCACCGCGCGTCACGGCCACGGTTTTGCCCGCCAGGTCTTCGATGCTGGTCAGCTTCAAGCTCTTGGGCGCGCCCACTGCCGCCTGGATGGCGCCGTAGGGGATGGAAAAGTCCACCGCCTTCTGGCGCTCGGGCGTGATCGACAGCGACGAGATGATCAGGTCCACCTTGTTGGACAGCAGGTTGGGGATGCGTGCCGAGTTCGTCGTGTTCACGATCTCCAGCGTCAGGCCCATGTCCTTGGCCAGCAACTCGGCCGCTTCCACGTCCGAGCCCACGGGCTTCATCTTGTCGTCCACGTAGCCGTAGAACGGCGCGCCAAAGTCGATGCCCACGCGCAGCTTGCCGGCGGACTTGATGTCGGCCAGCTCGGCCATGGCGGGCATGCACAGAGCGGCGGCGCCCACAGCCAGCAAGGTGCGGCGGAAGAAGAGGGAAGCGGTCATGGTGGTTGTCTCCTGGTGGTTTTTGAGTACGGAATCGAAAGGGGCAGGGCTGAAGCTGAAACTCAAAGCCCGTGAGAAAGAAAGTCGCGCAGCTCTGCGGTCTGCGGGTTCTTGAGCATGTCGCCCGGGCCCGTCTCCCACACCTTGCCCTCGTGCATGTAGATGATGGTGTCGGCCACCCTGGCGGCGAACTCCATCTCGTGCGTGACCAGCACCATGGTCATGCCGCCCTGGGCCAGGGCTTCGATCACGCGCAGCACCTCGCCGGTCAGTTGCGGGTCCAGCGCAGAGGTCACCTCGTCGAACAGCATCACCTGCGGCTCCATCGCCAGCGACCGGGCAATCGCCACGCGCTGCTGCTGCCCGCCCGAGAGCTGCTCGGGGTAGGCCTGCGCCTTGTCCGCCAGGCCCACCTGCTGCAGCGTGCGGGCGGCAATCTCGCGCGCCTTGGCCGTGGGCAGGCTCTTCACGGCCTTGGGGGCCAGCGTGATGTTCTGCTCCACCGTCAGATGCGGGAACAGGTTGTAGCTCTGGAACACGATGCCCACGTCCTGGCGCAGCTGGCGCAGGTCGATGGCGGGGTCGTGCACCGCGTGGCCGCAGACGTTGATGGTGCCGCTGTCGATGATCTCCAGCCGGTCGATGCAGCGCAGCGCCGTGCTCTTGCCCGAGCCGCTCTTGCCGATGATGGCCACCACCTGGCCCCGGGGAATGGCAAACGACACGCCCTTGAGCACCTGGTTGCTGCCAAAGCTCTTGTGCACGTCCTTCAGTTCAACGACGGGCTGCGCAGGCGAGGCCGCCGGCTGGAAGGGTTGCGCGGCAGCGTCTCGGGCGAGGTTCATGGTGTCTTCTCGTTTCATGCGGTGGTCACAGAGGGGGTGGCTGTGCCACGGTTGTTTCCAAACTGCTGGCGCTGCTCCAGCTTGCGGCTCCACACCGACAGCGGGTAGCACATCGCAAAGTAGACGATGGCGATCAGCAGGTACACGGTAAAAGGCTGAAAGATGGAGTTGTTGATGAGCTGCCCCGCACGCACCAGCTCGATGAACCCCACGATGGACGCCAGCGAAGTGTTCTTCACGATCTGCACCATGAAGCCCACCGTGGGCGGCGTGGCAATGCGCACCGCCTGCGGCAGCACCACCATGCGCATGCGCTGGGTGCGCGACAGGGCCAGGCATTCGGCCGCCTCCCACTGCGTGCGCGGCACCGACTCGATGCACCCGCGCCAGATCTCGCCCAGGTAGGCGCTGACGTAAACAATCATCGCGATGCTGGCCGCCACGATGGCGGGCAGCTCCAAGCCCGCAATGGACAGGCCGAAGTAGCACAGGAACAGCACCACCAGCAGCGGCGTGCCCTGGATGATCTGAATCCACGCAATCGTCGCCCAGCGCACCGCCTTGATCGGGCTGACGCGGCACAGCGCAATCACGCCCCCGGCCAGGCCACCGCCCACAAACGCAATCAGCGACAGGCCGATGGTCCACAGCGCGCCCCACATCAGGTACTGCAGGTGATACGAGTTCAGTCCACCGTCAATCATTTGGCGCTCCCCAATTTGCGTTGGCGCGTGAACACGATCTGCCCGAACACCCACAGCCCCAGCCGCATCAGCAGCGACAACGCCAGGTAAGCCACCGCCACCAGGATGTAAGCCTCAAACGGGCGGAAGGTCTCGGACTGCACCCGCGCCGCCACGGCGGTGAGTTCTTCCACCGAGATCTGCGAGGTGATGGACGAGGCCAGCATCAGCAGCACGAACTGGCTGGTGAGCGCGGGGTACACCTTCTCCATCGCCGGGCGCAGCACCACATGCCAGTACACCTGCCGGCGCGTAAGGCCCAGACACTCGGCCGCCTCGATCTGGCCCTTGTGGATCGAATCCATGCCCGCCCGCATGATTTCGCAGGTATAGGCCGCCACGTTGATCACCAGCGTCAGCAGCGCCGCAGCAAACCCCGACACCTTGAAGCCCAGGCTGGCCAGGCCAAAGAACACCAGAAACACCTGCACCAGCAGCGGCGTGTTGCGCAGCACTTCTACATACGCACCGCAGGCCCGCACCAGCCAGCGCTGGTCGCTGCGCCGGCCAATGGCCAGCAGCGTGCCGCCCACAAAACCGATCACCGTGGCCGGGAAGGACAGCAGGATGGTCATCCAGGCCCCTTCCAGAAACTGGGGCCAGTTGGCCAGCACGCTGGCAAAGTCGAACTCGTACGTCATGAGCGGGGCAGCGGTGCGCGTCAGTCAGCGGGTGCTGGCGCGGCCAAACACTGGCGGCTTGACCTGTGGACGCAGGCGAACGTGAGCGGAAATACCAGGCATGTCTTTGTCTCCTGCATGATCGGTCTGGCAGGGTGCCAACCGTCACAACCTAGGGTTTGTACTGATTGTTTCTGATGCCTTTCAGCACCGAACGCCCAGTGATACTATCCGCGGAATCCATCAAATACCAGCAAACTAGATGATGGTTTTTGATTGAATTGCACATGGCCCAAACCCCGCCCCACCCAAGCAGTCCCCGCAGCCCGCGCATCCCCGACATCGCCCAACTGTCCGGCGTCTCCACCGCCACGGTCGATAGGGTGCTGAACCAGCGGTCGGGCGTGCGCAACGCCACCGCGCAGCGGGTGCTGCAGGCCGCAGCCACCCTGGGCTACCTACCGCAGGCGGAGCTGCACGCGGCGCTGCAGCCCCAGCCCCTGCGCCTGATGGTGCTGATCCCCGAGGGCAGCAACCGCTTTCTGCAAATGCTGGGCGACGTGATCGGCTACGCGCAAGATCACTGGGCACCGTTCAACGTGCGCTGCCAGGCGGCGTACATCGAAAGCTTCAACCCCGACGCGCTGGCCAAAGCGCTGCTGCACTACGGCAAGCGCTGCGACGGCATCGCCTTCATGGCGCTGGAACACCCCGTGGTGCGCGAGGCCGTGGCCCAGCTGGCAGAGCAGGGCGTGCCCACGGTCACGCTGATCTCGGACTTGTCCAACTCGCGCCGCGTGGCCTATGTGGGCCTGGACAACCGCGCCGCAGGCCGCACCGCCGCCTACCTGATCGCCCGCTTCATGGGCCCGCTGGCTCACAGCCGCAAGGCGCATGTGGCGATGATTGTTGGATCACTGCGCTACCGCGCCCACGAGGAGCGCGAGGCGGGCTTTTTGCACCTGTTCGAAGAGCAGTTCCCCCTGGTGCAGGTGGTGGGCGTGCGCGAAGGCCAGGACGACGCCGAACGCAACTACCGCCAGGCCCGCGCGCTGCTGGAGCAGCACGACGACCTGGCAGGCATCTACAACATCGGTGGCGGGGCCGAAGGCATCGGCCGTGCGCTGAAGGAGGCCGGGGCCGACCGCAAGATCGTGTTCATCGGCCATGGGCTCACGCCGGATACGCGGGCGCTGCTCATCGACGGGACGATGGATGCGGTGATCACGCAGAACCCGCAGGGCGCGGTGATGAACTGCGTGCGGATTTTTGCGAATTTAAGGGATGGGCGGGAGCCGACGAGTGGGGTGGAGACGATGCGGAGTCAGGTGATATTTCGGGAGAATTTGCCGTAGGAGAGGTGCTGCGCCGCGTTGGAGGCAGGCCAACAGGCGGGCAAAGGCGTGCTCTATATTGGAACCCTATAGAGAGCTGGCTCATTGACCGTTCAAGGCTGACAGCAGCCGCTCATCCCGCTTTCGACGAAAGGCTGCTCTTTTCGGTAGCAGTCATTGAACATCACCGCCGAACGACCCTACGGATTCAAGACTCAACGCGGCTAGCATGTTTGCGGTAGGGGGTAATTCAAGCGGCTGGCTGAGCTGGAGATGAGTACGGAGAGCCTGGAGCTGAGCCACGATACCTTTAGCCGCAATACCCGGCTGCAATTGCGCCAGGTGTTTGAGGCGCTGCGCGAGCTGGCCCACAAGGTGACTCCTGCAGAGCCGCCACCATGCAAGCGGCCTATCGGGTTCTTGCCGCTGGAGCACGACAAGCCCAAGGGGAGCGCCAAGGCGGCAAAGGCGCTCAAGTCAGGGCCGCGCAAAAAGACGTAGCGCGCAACCACCCAGCGGCTAAAGAGAAAGCCACCCGGAACCCCACAGCTTTAGCGGCTGGCAGGGGTGGCGGGTGGCTTTTTCCTGTTTAGTAGCTATGGGGGTCTTGCTCGCTGCTCAGGGTGCAAGATGCAAGACCTGACCCTTAGTCGTTTTTTCTGCAGCCCATCGCCCCAATTTTTTTGAAAGCAATCTCACCTGGAAAAAATTATCCAGGGCGACTAAGCTGCAAACCGTTTTCGCACAACGATTGGGCTATCTCTTCCTACGTGTGGTTTTCACTTGGCGGCAGTAGCTAACGCACAAGCACACCCAAGACATCCGCACGGCGAAACCAGACTTCGGCGGTCTGACGATCACGATCAATCCCAATTCCATAGTACAGGCAGCGACCAACCTCCGCATATGAATCATTATCTCCATTCAGGGCGGCTGCCAGGAAATGCCTGTAGGCTGCACGTGCATTTTTTCGTAACCCCACGCCGGTCTCGTAACTAACTGCAAGATCAAAGTGTGCTAAAGCTATATCCGCCTTCGCCGCAATTTTGAGCAGCTGGGTTGCTTTAATCGGATCGCGGGGGCAGCCGCCGTGCCCAAAGAGATGCCAAGTTGCCAATGCATAGGTAGCACGATGATCTCCGTCTCGGCGTGCATTTTCTAGCAATAATCTAACAAAACTCAAATCCGGATTCTTACTCCTTGCGGCCTTTAAAGCACGTTCATATGAGTCATCTGGTTTGCGGTCTTTCTTAGTATTCATGTTGGATATCATCAACAGAGTTCAGGCCCTGGTATTGGAGGCGGCTCCGCCACCTCACACAAGGGGCAAACTAATGGCAATATGCCCGGTATGACAGGCCAGGGGCCTTTATGACCTGGCGGTCTTTGGCTAGGAGGTCGTCTACTTTTGTCTCCCTTTTCTCCTCCGGCATCCTTTCCCTTGCGCGCTTGGCCTTTTTGATGCTTGCCTAAAGTGCTTGGTCGTGCACCACTAGTATGCTCTGCGGCCAATCCTTCTGGATCGCTCCAATTTATCGGCTCGCCGTCGGCATAGTTAAACCGATTCCACCCCCCATCCAACCCAATCGGATCCCCCTGCGTATACCGCCCCGTCCTGCTGTCATAGCTGCGGAAGTAGTTGTAGTGCAGCTTTGTCTCTTGGTCATAGTATTGCCCCGGATACCGCAGGTTGAACGTGACTTCCGGAATGCTCGTTGCGCCCGTCGTCGGGTTTGTTGTCTCGCTGGTAAACCTCTTCGACGCAATTGTGGGCTGCTCATCCCCAAACGCGCTGTAAGCCCACTGCCACGCAGCTTGCCCATCGGCCTGCGTGAGCTTTCTAGGCGTGTTCAGGTGGTCGCTGTGGATGGCATAGGTTTGACCTTTGATCACCGCAGCAATGGGCATGGGGCCTGAAGCAGTGGGCAGGTACAGGTATTGCGCCGTGCCCGAGCTGTTGCTGCCGCCCGAGCCGTATTCGCCCAGCAGGCTGCCGTCTTCTGCGTACACGTAGCTGAAGCCCAGTTTCTCTGCGTCGCTGGTATTAGGGCTCCAGAGCTTGTTCCAGAAGTTCTTCAGTTGCTCGATGAACCCTAGCTGTTCCTGGCCTTCATCATCGTCGTCGGCCAACAGGTTGGCCAGGGTCTTGGTGCTGGCGGGTTTGGCAGCGGCGCTGCTGTACAGCGGCTCTGTCTTGAACACGCGCTGGCCAAGGCCGTTGTGGGCATATTTGGTGGTGGGGGCGTCTGTTCCTTGGCCCGTGGTGGCGCTCTCCATGCGCCCTTCGCTGTCGTACTGGTAGCTGATCAGGCCGTCGCCCAGCAAATCACCTGCATTGTTGTACTGGTAGGTGACGTTGGCGGTAGAGGTGTTGGTGCCTTGCGTGGTGGTCTGGCTGAAGCCTAGCAGCCGGTTGTGGCTGGCGTCTCCGCCGTAGCTGCGGCTGGTGGTGGTGCCTGCTGCGTCGCGGGTGCTGGCGGTGCGGTTGCCGTTGGCGTCGTACTGGAAGGTGGCGCTGTCAGCAGGGTTGCCGCTGCCTGTGGCGCGGGTAAAGCCAATGATGCGGCCTGCGGGGCTGTACTGCACGGTCCAGGTGCTGGTGGCCTGGGTGATGGTGCTGTCTTGCGGGTTGGCGCTGGCCGGTTGCCAGAGATTCTGGCTCAGGGTGTGGATGCGGCCTGCCGCGTCGTACTGGTAGCTGCTGAACTCGGTGGCGGTGAGCTGGCCTGCGGTGTTGTAGCTGCGGGTGGCCGGGATGGCGCTGGCAGCGCCGGGCAGGTTCCAGTTCCAGCCGGTGGGCTGGCCCAGGGGGTTCCAGGTGATGCCGCTGACCAGGGGCTGGCCAGCCCAGGTGAGGCCGGTGAGTTGGCCGGTAGTGTCGTAGATGTTTTGCAGGACTTGGTCACCGGGGTAGGTGGTGCTGGCGAGCAGGCCCTGGGCGTTGTAGCCGTAGCTGACGCTGCGGGTGTCGCCGTTGATCAGTGTCTGGGTCTTGCTGGTGACGCGACCGTGGCCATCACGCTGGTAAGTGGTGGTGCCGCTGGCGTCAACGATCTCGCTGAGGTGGCCTTTGCTGGTGGGCGTGAGGTCGTAGCGCAGGGTGGTGGTGCGGCCATCGGCATACGTGATCAAGGTCGGCCGGCCGAGCAGGTCACGCTCAATGGTGGTGGCCTGGCCCAGGGCGTCTGTTACGGTGGCGGGCAGGCCCAGGGCGTCGTACTGGGTGGTTTCTGTGCCGGTGTCGGGGCTGGTCTCACTGGTGGCGTTGCCCAGGGCGTCGCGGGTGTAGGTGGTGGCTACGCCTTTGAAGTCTGTGGCCTGGGTGGTGGCGTCCAGGGCGTTGTAGCTCAGGGATGCGGTGGCGTTTTCTGCGTTGGTGATGGTCTTGATGCGGCGCAGCGCGTCCAAGCCGAGCTGGGTGCTCTGGTTGATGCCGTTGGTGGTGCGGTTGGCCTCGCCGTTGGCGTCGTAGCCGTAAGTGGTGGTCTGCTGGCCGCCAACGGTGGTGCTGACCACGCGGTTGAGAGGGTTCATGCCGCGCGCCAGGCTCCATGCGAGCTGGCCCTGGGCATTGCGCACGTCTTCCTGCGTGCGGTTGCCCATGGCATCCAGGGTGTAGATGCCGGAGTTGCCGCGGTTGTCGCTCCAGCCTGTGATGCGCTGGGCTGCGTCGTAGGTGTAGGTAAAAACGTGGCCGCTGGGCAGCGTGGCGGTGGCGATCTGGCCACTGGGGCGGTAGGAGAAGGTGGTAGTTTGTCCTCCTGTGAGGGCGGTGAGCACGCGGCCCCGCGCGTCGTAGGTGTAGGTGGTCACCAGGCCCGTGGGGGCCGTGCGGGTGAGCACACGACCCGCGGCGTCATGAGTGTACGTGTCGGTGTGACCCAGGGCGTTGGTGGTGCTGGTGAGGTTGCCTGCGCTGTCGTATTGGTAGCTGGTCACGCCGCCATTCGCTGCGGTCTCGGTGGCGACCAAGCCCGAGGGGTGGTAGGTCCAACTAGTGGTGCGGGCGGTGCTGTCGGCCCCAGTGTCTGTGATGGTCTGGCTCAGGCGGTTGCCCGCGCTGTCGTAGGTGTAGGTGGTGGTTCGGCCGGCTTCTGTGACGGTGAGGGGCAGGCGCCACTGGGCATGCCAGGTGGTGTTGGTGGTGCGCTCTTCGGGTTTGCCTGCGGCCTGGGTGACGGACAGGGGCAGTCGGCGATTCGTGTCCCAGGCGTAGGTGGTGTTGGTGCCGAGAAAGTCAGTTCTTGACTCCAACAAACCTAATGCGCTCTGAGTGCGGCTGTATGCATCTGCTTGACCATGAGCAGATGGCTTTGAGCCAGCGGCCACGATGAATTTCCCATTTTGCTTGCCGTAGGTGTAGCTGCGAGTTGCGCCAAGTGGATCCGCTACCAACACAGAATTGACGCTCCCATCGGCTGCGAACGTGTACGTGGCACCATAACTATTTACGCCACCACTATGTTGCGTGCTAGTTGCTCGCCCAAAACTGTCGTAGTTAAATGTCGCAAAGCGATTTGCATTTTCGTCCAATATGCCTGTAAGCAGGTGTGGGAGCGCCGCTACTTCGTAAAGATAGCCTCTAGTGAAATTGCCGGGGTACGAAACAGACGAAAGTCGATTTTGAATATCGTATGTGTAAAAAACATTCTGTCCGTCAGGCACGGCGAGAGAGCTCAGCCTTCCAGATGTGTCATAGGAAAACGAAATTTGTTGATTAAATTTATTTTTAACAGAAATTAATCTATTAAAACCATCATATTCGTAGCTTTGCCAGATTCCATTTCGTTTGTAGTAAGCTTTGACAAGCCCATCGCTTCTGAAGTGCCATGCATCACCTTCATTTGCTCGGCGATAAATACGCTCATTTGCGCTTAAATGAATGCCATCTTGGGGTGTATCTAGACTTGGCCAGAAACTCGCACCAGTTGTTATCTGGAAAGATCTTAACTGCCCGTTTGGCAGCATTACGAATGCGTACTGCCCTTTTATTTGAAGATTCGTTTGAAAGCTGTGCCGCCACAAACCTGCAACCGCATCCACCGGCTGTACACCGTAGGGCGGCGCACTCGAGACCAATGCGCTATCGTAGTAGCGATTAAATGTTAGTGCGCCGTTGCGGATGTCTATATAGTCCGTCTCGGTCTGAATTTTCTTGGCAAGGGGAAATACAATGGGATTCCCTCCGTACATGCCGTCTTTGGAGCACCGCGACCCCAAATCAGGCTCATCTGCAGGCGGAGGATCGGTCCCTGGTGGGTTGGACTCAGGAGGACTACCACCCGGACCCGAATCTGGCGGCACATCTGGGGGCAGATCGGGAGGGGGCGTTTTTATTTTGCAGACCCTGTCATGATTGCTAGAGTCGGTTGGGTTGTATGGTACTGTTTCGTCCCTTTCAAAACCATCTACGCATTCGCAATCTGCGTTATTTATAAGTTTTGAATTTTCTGGGCACTGATATTTTGGCACTTCTCCAAAGCACCACCATGTAACCCCGTAAGCTGCACTAAAGCAGCAATATTGCGGCGGAGCGGGGTTGACATCAATATACCATCCACCTGGAATTGCTCCCAATCTGTTATTTAATATCGGGCACAGCGCCTCTTTGGTGGGTGCACATAGATCAAATCGACAGTACTCTACTCCATTAGGCTCACCTGGAAAGGATTTGTATGATGCGGATCTTGTGAAATTGCGGAAAATTTGCGAGGTGGTAGCACCTTGACTCTGATATGGCGAAGATTGTGGTTGCGACGCAGCCTGCATGGGAGCAATCTGGGCAAATATGGAAAAGTGCGCGCAAGTCGCAAAAAATACAACCAAACACTTAATAAGCATTAAGCCTCCTCGCAATATAATCAATATTATGATTTTGATGTTGCTTGGATATTTTTGGCTGAAAATGCTCCAAGGTCGCCCTCTTTGCTTGAGGGCTGCCCAGTGCCCCCACATTGTTCAGACGCCAAAGCCCAATCACATCTCCGCAATATGGCACTCTACCGAGGGGGGCGGGCAAACGAACAAGATGCACAAAGCAATTTGTAAGTGCATGTTGCTTTATGAATTTGGGCCTCTTGCCACTTCTCTGGTGAAGGTAGGGCAAGAAAAAATCGCAGCCGCGCAACTTTTTACTCAGTTCGCGTTGGACTTCGGAGTTGGACAAACCTGTAGTTCCATCGCGAACAATGACGGCGCAGGCGCGGCGGGGCAAAACTGTGTCGCGTCACAGCTGAGAGGCGATAGTCGGTGACTTTCAGGATCAAGCGCAAAAGAACTTAAAAGATCTGCTGTGTCAGTCGGAGCACTGCCACGCAGCGGGTCAGTTCATACACTGCTGATGCAGGGTTCACCGGTCAGGGACTCGAAGTCGGCATCGGCGCCCCTGTCAATACGCCAGCAGCGATGACCGCTGCCGAAAGGCCGGTACCCAGCAGCGCCCGCGAGAATGTCCCTGGTGTCTCAGGACTTAGGACAGCACGGAGGCGGGGCTGATCAGGCGCGTTGGGGTGCTTGATCGGGTTGCACGAAGAGCCGCCATCAACAGCTGCCGTTCCCACCCCCTGCAACGAACGACCGCAGCCGCTGGAGGCTGTGTGAAAACCCTCTCGCGGGCTGCCGCGTGCGCCAGTAATGTCTGGCGACATATTGAACATCGAGATCAATATGCCCAGATACATCGAGGGAGATAACCGGCATCAGGTCACATTGCTGCCAGAGAGCCTGGATGACTTCATTGCACAGGACAACACGGTTCGAATCGTTGATGCCTTCATCAACGAGTTGGACCTGGTGGCCCTGGGGTTCCATGGTGCAACACCGGCTGCAACCGGCAGGCCCTCGTACCATCCTGCAGTGCTCCTGAAGCTGTACCTCTACGGCTACCTAAACCGCATCCAGTCCAGTCGTCGGCTGGAGCGTGAGTGCCAGCGCAACGTGGAACTGATGTGGCTGACCGGCCGACTCGCTCCCGACTTCAAGACGATTGCGGACTTCCGGCGCGACAACGGCAAGGGCATCCGTAACGTCTGCCGGCGCTTCGTGGTGCTGTGCCGCGAATTGAAGCTGTTCACTGATTCCGTCGTGGCCATCGACGGCAGCAAGTTCAAGGCCGTCAATAACCGGGAGCGCAACTTCACGCCCGGCAAGATCGAGCGCCGAGAACGCGAGCTGGAGGAGAGCATCCAACGTTACCTCGATGCCTTGGAGACGGCAGACCGGACGCAGCCTGTGGAAATGCAGGCCAAGACCGAGCGGCTGCAAGGCAAGATCCAAAAGATGCGCCAACGCCTGCAAGGCCTGCGCCATGACCACCTACAGCGCCAAGGGCACGGCCATGGTGGGCTACAACGTGCAAGCCGCGGTAGACACCAAGAACCATCTCATCGTTGCCCACGAGGTCACGAACAACGGCAGTGACCGGGCGCAGCTCAGCCCGATAGCCCTGGCGGCACGCGATGCGATGGGCAAGCGGCGATTGAAGGCTATCGCCGACCGCGGCTACTACAGCGGCCCTGCACTCAAGGCTTGCGAGGATGCCGGCGTTGCCGCGCTGGTTCCCAAGCCCATGACATCCAATGCCAGATTCGAAGGCCGGTTCGATAAAACCGACTTCATTTATGTCGCTCGCGACGATGAGTACCAATGTCCAGCAGGCCAGCGAGCGATCCGCCGCTTCAACCGAGAAGAAGCTGGATTGCAGATCAGCATCTACTGGTCCAGCGCCTGCCCCACCTGCGCCATGAAAGCGCAATGCACAACGAGCCAGTACCGGCGCATCAGGCGATGGGAACACGAGGAGGTCATGGACAGGGTTCAGCAACGGTTGGACCGGATGCCTCACGCCATGACGGTGCGCAAAAGCACCGTCGAGCATGTCTTCGGCACCCTCAAGCACTGGATGGGCTGGACGCACTTCCTGACCCGAGGCATCGAGAATGTGTCCACCGAAATGAGCCTGAGCGTGTTGGCGTACAACTTCAAACGCGTCCTCAGCATCCTGGGCTTCGAAAACACAATGAAGGCAATGCGCCTTTCGGGTGCTAGGAGCCCGAAATGGTCGCTGTAAGCGGGAATCGGCCGTCCGAAGGCACCTCAAAGACCCCTCAGACGAATCGCAGGCCCAACCAATCCGAGTAAGCCACTGTGGGCCGGAGTAGCGCTGCTGCCGGGCAAGTTCTCCGCGCGTTATCACACGGCCTAGCTGCACAGCTGACATAGCGAATCGTAGTTGCTACTGAATTTATAGCTATTGGCGCTTTACCAATATGCGCCATGACCTATTTTGACTAATTTTCCGCGCGAGCCAAACCCGTTCGCGCCGCATCAGCCAGCGCAAGGTCTGCCAGCGCACCGCTCAGCCGCGGGTGCTCAAACCGGCATCCCTGCGCAGGCGCGGCACGCGGCACAGCGTTCTGCCCCGTCCAGCAACAGGGTCGACATTTCCCCCAGTAGGGACCGCAAAGGCAGTCCCGGCATGTGCAGCCAGGCGCGCCGGCCAAACGATGCAGCCAAAGCCTGCGCAAACGTGGCCTGCGTCACCGCATCAGGCGCCACGGCATTGATGTTGCCTTGCAGAGTTTGGTGCGCCATCGCAAACCGCACCAGGCCCACCGCATCCGCCAGATAAATCCACGGAGCAGGCTGCCGACCATGCCCCAGCACGGCGCCCAGGCCCAGGCGTGCGGCCAGCGCTTGCATCGGATATGCGCCACCACCGTGCCCCAGCACCACCCCAAACCGCATCCGCACTACCCGCACGCCCAAGGCTTCGGCGCGTCGCGCCTCGTGTTCGATGGCCGCGCACAGGTCGGACTGGAACTCGCCCGGGCGGGGTGGGGCGGTTTCGTCCAAGGGCTCCATCGACGCGTCGGGCGATGCGTGCAGCGAGGCGGCGCGGCGTTTGGGGATTTCGCGGGTGGGGTTAGCCAAGAAGCTGACACGGCCGGGCTTGCGCTGATTCCGTAGCCCGAACCTGCCCACCGCTGCATGGACTCAGACCGACTTGGCGCTCGGCTGTGCAGTCGGGTGTGAAGGAATGCCCTGAGGTGGCAGCGGCACCATCCGGGCGCCCCGCTGGCCGATCAACAACACCCCCGCCAGCACCAGCCCCGCGCCGGCCATCTGTGGCCACGACAAGGGCTCGTCCAGCAGCCAGCAACCGAAGAAGATCGTGAGGATGGGGCCCAGCGTGCCCACCAGCGCGGTTTGGGCTGCGCCGATGCGGCGGATGGCCGCCGAGGTCATGAATACCGGCAGCACGGTCGAGAAAATGGCCATGCCCAGCGCGTGCAGGTAGACCGGGGCAGGCTGCACCAGGGAGCCCGCGGGCTGGGACACGATGAAATGCGCCAGCGTGGCGACCGTGGAGACCAGCATCGCCAGCGCAGTGAAGCGTGCCGCGCCCAGGCGCCGGATGGCGGGCTCGCTGCCCGCCTGGTAGAACGCGTACGACACGGCCGAGCCGAACACGAAGCCCGCGCCGATGAGCACGGCGTGCGTGTCGCCCACAATGTGCAAGTCGTGCGCGAAGGCCAGGCCGATGCCCGCGTAGGACAGCAGCAGCGCCCCCATCTCGCGCCGGGATGCCCGCTTGCCCATGAACAGCACGCCGATCAGGATGGTGAGCGTGGGGTAGGTGAACAGGATCAGCCGCTCCAGGCTGGCGGTGATGTACTGCAGGCCGATGAAGTCGAGGATGCTCGCGCCGTAGTAGCCCAGCAGGCCCAGCGCGATCACCAGCAGCCAGTCGCGCCGGGTGAGCGGGGCCAGGTTGCGGCTGGCGCGCCAGCCCACCCAGGCGAACACGGGCACGGAAAACGCCATGCGCAGGCACAGCAGGGTGACGGAATCCACAGGGACGGCCTGGGGCACGGCATAGGCCAGCTTCACGAAGATGGCTTTGAAGGAGAAGCCCAGCGCGGCCAGGATGGCGAGGATGAGGCCGAGGCGTTCGGCGGACCAGTGTTTCCAGGGCATGGGATGCGGGCAGAGGGTGGGGGCGCGGGGGTGGAAAGGGCGCGCTGCAAGCGGTCAGGGCATGTAAAAAAAGCGAACGCCATGCAGGCTCAAAGGCGGGCCCAGAAAGATCGATGCGCCCGATGGTGCCTGCCGGGCGCGGCGGGCACAATTGTTATTGCCGCAACCGTTCGTTCGTTGTGGACGAATGCCAAGGGGCCTCCATTGACCTATGACCTGATCGATCTGCGCCTTTTTGTCGCCATTGCCGAAGAGCGCAACCTCACGCGCGGCGCCGCGCGCGCCTGCCTGGCGCCGTCGTCGGCCAGCCACCGGCTGCGGCGCCTGGAGGAGGCGCTGAACACCGCGCTCTTCGAGCGCCAGACCCGGGGCCTCGTGCTCACCCGTGCGGGCGAGGCGCTGCTGCGCAATGCCCGCCAGGTGCTGGCCAGCATCGAGCAGATGCATGCCAACCTCTCGCCGTTTGCCACTGGCATCCGCGGCCACGTGAGCCTGTGGGCCAACACGCATGCCACGCACACCTTCCTGCCCGACGACCTGGCGGGTTTCCTGAAGCGGCATCCGCAGCTGAGCGTGAGCCTGGAGGAGCGCACCAGCGCGGACATCGTGGTGGCGGTGGCCAGCGGCGAGATCGAGGTGGGCGTGCTGGCCGACAGCGGCTCGGGCGCGGGGGTGGAGCTGGCCCCGTACCGGCAGGACCGCCTGGTGCTCATCGTGCCGGCGGGCCATGTGCTGGCCGGGCGGGCGAAGGTGGGGTTCGCCGAGGTGCTCGACCACGCGTTTGTCATGCTGCACGCGGGCTCGGCCATCCACACCTTCACGATGAATGCCGCCGCCGAACTGGGCCGGCACCTGGACGTGCGCATCCAGGTGCGCAGCTTCGAGGCGGTGTGCCGCATGGTCGGGGCGGGCGTGGGCATCGGGCTGGTGCCGCGCGGCGCGGCCTTGCAGGTGGCGGGGCTGAGCGAGCCGCCGGTGGTGGTCGAGATGGACGAGCCCTGGGCTCAGCGCGACCTGCAGATCTGTGTGCGCAAGGGGGCGGTGCTGTCGGGTTTTGCCCAGGCGCTGGTGGCGCACCTGCGCCTGGGCGCGGGGCCCTTGGGCTGATCAGATCAGGCGGCGGCTGCGGTGGTCACCGTGACGCCGCCCGCCTGCAGCTTCTTGCGCAGTGCGGCGGGCGTGGACGCGGGCACCACCAGGGCCGCCAGTTCGCCGAGGGGCGCAATCGTGAAGGGCGATGCCGCGCCCAGCTTGTCGGCGGATGCCAGCACCACCGTCTCGGCCGCGCGCTGGTGCAGGGCGCGTTTCACGGCGGCCTCCTCGAAATCGCCCGTGGTCAGGCCCGCTTCGGCATGCACGCCGGTCACGCCCATCAGATACAGGTCCGCGCGCAGCTGCGCGGCGGCCTCGACCACGCTGGCGCCCACGTTCACCATCGAATGGCGGAACAGCCGGCCGCCCAGCACCAGTACCTCGATCTGCAGGTGTCCAGCCAATGCCACGGCCACGGCGGGGCTGTGCGTGACCACGGTGGCGCGCAGGTGCAGCGGCAGGTGCAACACCACCTGCAGCGAGGTGGTGCCCCCGTCGAGGATCACCACCTGGCCGGGCCGCACCAGGGCCGCCCCGGCACGGCCCAGGGCGCGTTTGTCTTCAGGGGCCAGCTGTTCACGCGCCCGCAGGCTGCCCACGGCGGCCGAGGCGGGCAGGGCGCCGCCATGCACGCGCTGCAGCAGGCCCTCGGCGGCCAGTTCGCGCAGGTCGCGCCGCACGGTGTCTTCCGAAATGCCCAGCTCTTCGCTGAAAGCCTTGGCCACGATCTGTCCGTCCCGCCGAAGGCGGTCGAGCAGGAGTTTCTTGCGTTGTGTGGTCAGCATGGGTGGGTTGCGTGAATTTGCATGTTTGTGCATGATATTGCACGTATTGAATATTGCAACACCATGCCCGCCCCTTCCGACACCGACTTTCCGCTGCTGGTCCTGATCGCCGGCCCGTACCTCTCTGGCACCGACGGCGACGCGGACCGCATCGCCGCCAACCGGGCCCGCCTGGAGGCGGCCGCGCTGCCGATCTACGAGCGCGGCCATCTGCCCCTGCTGGGGGAGTGGCTGGCATTGCCCATCATCCATGCGGCGGGCGGGCGCGAGCCGGGCGATGCCGTCTTCCATGCCTACCAGTACCCCGTGTCAGAGCGGCTGCTGGCGCGCTGCGATGCCGTGCTGCGCCTGCCCGGCGCGTCGCGCGGCGCGGACATGGACGTGGCGCGGGCCCGGGCGCGCGGGCTGCCCGTGTTCCACCACGTCGATGAGCTGCCCCGGCGCCAGGCTGGCGCCCGGGGGCATGCCGCATGAGCCGCCCGGTGCCCGCCGTGCCCATCGCCGAGCTCAATGCCCGCGCGGAGCACGTGAAGCTGCTGGACGTGCAACTGCTGTCCGACAACTGGTACGTGCTGCGCAAGGTCAGTTTTTCGCTGCGCCGGCGCGACGGCCAGTGGCAGACGCTGAGCCGCGAGGCCTACGACCGGGGCAACGGCGCGGCGCTGCTGCTGTTCGACCCGCGCAGGGGCACGGTGGTGCTCACGCGCCAGTTCCGGCTGCCGGCCTTCCTCAATGGGTGCGCGGACGGATTGCTGGTCGAGGCCTGCGCCGGGCTGCTTGACGGGGACGACCCCGAGACCTGCATCCGCCGCGAGGCGCAGGAGGAAACCGGCTACCGCGTGCGCCAGCCGCGCAAGGTGTTCGAGGCGTACATGAGCCCGGGTTCGGTCACCGAGAAGCTGCACTTCTTCATTGCCGAGTACGAGCCGCAGGACCGCGTGCGGGCCGGAGGCGGCCTGGTGAACGAGGGCGAGGACATCGAGGTCATCGAGATGCCGCTGGCCGAGGCCCTGGCGGGCATCGCCGGGGGCGCCATCCAGGACGGCAAGACGATCATGCTGCTGCAGCATGTGGCGCTGCAGCAGCAATTTGCTACTGTTTAGATAGCTGCTTGCGCTTTATCCATGGGCGCTGGAGGCCGATTTTCTTCAAGCCGGTGCACCAGCGGGCGCGGTGGCTAGGCCTTCTTCTTGACCAGCCCGTAGATCACCAGCAGCACGATGGCACCGGCCACCGACGCGATCCATCCGGCGGGCGCGCCGGGTGCGTACCAGCCCATGGCGCTGCCCACATAGCTTGCCGCCAGCGACCCGGCAACGCCCAGCACGGTGGTCATGATCAAGCCCAGCTTGTCGTCGCCGGGCTTCACGGCGCGCGCGATCAGCCCGACGATGAAGCCGACGATGATGGTTCCGAGGATGGACAGCATGCAATTCCTTTCAATCAAGAGTGCGCAGGCCCGGCAGTGGGCTCCGGCAATGACTGTAATGGCATTTACGGAGCCGGCGGCCCTCGGAACCCGTTCCAGGTCTTTTCGGGGATCGCATTGGCGTGCAATCGCCCGAGGTCATTCCAGCCTCCGGGCAAGCGCCTTTTGCCGGGTGGCCTGCGGCGTTGCGGCGCTTGCCCGTAGCCGGGCTGTCGGCGGGCTCGGTGCGGGCTATCGGGGCGGCGCGCCGCGCCTGGCATCCCATTGCGGCCAGGCGCTTGCGCGACTTCTAGAAAACCTCGAACAGGCTCAGTGCCTCACCAGCCGCAGCGGCTCGCCGATGCGCGCCTTCACCACGTCCTCGCGGTGGAAGGGCAGGGTGTGCCACTGCTTGGCCGAGAACAGGCGCATCTGGTCGTTGGCGTGTGGCGATGCCGGGTTGGTGGACTGGCCGTAGGTCAGGATGGCCTGGGCCACCGGGCCTTTGGCGTCGAAGGTCACCGTCTGCACGTAGCTGGTGCCGTAGTCGATGCGCAGGCCACGCGCATTGAGCGGCGCGGGTTCCTGGCGGCCCAGGTTGTTGAGCACGCCTTCGAACTCCTCGCCGCCATGCAGCGCGATGGGCTCTTCGGTGATGTCCGGGCGCTGCACGCTGCCCAGGGTGGCGTCCAGCGCAAAGCCGCTCGCGCGGACGGTCTTCACGGCGCCGTCCAGGGCTTCCCACACCTTGGCGGCGGTGGCGGCGTCGTCCATCTTCAGGCCGGCGGGCGTGGCCACGGGTTGTGCCGGATCGAACGGCACGCGGTGCACGCCGGGGATGTTGCGCGCGGTGCGCCAGAACTCGCGGAACACATGGGCGCCGCGCGCGTCCAGGTTGTTGCGGCGGTCCCAGCCCTTCAGGGCGGCGCAGCCGCCGCGCGACTCTGCCGAGGGCGCCTTGTCGCAGGCGGCCAGCAGGTCGGGCACCACCACCTGGGCCATGAAGTTGCGGTTCTGGAACAGCTGGTCCTGGATGGCCTGCAGCGTGACCTTGCCGCGGCCGAGCATCTCGGGGATTTCCGCGAGGCCGGCGCGCGTGCGGGGCCGCGTGAGGCTGGCGTCGCCCACCATGGGCGAGATGCCGTCGAACTTCTGCCCCGGGTGGGTGTAGACAAAGCTGTCGTTGCTGTTGTGCACCCAGTCCGTGCGGAAGGCCACGGGCATGCGGCCGATGGGGATCAGGCCCGGGACGGGCGATGCGCTGTCGCGGTGCCAGTCGCAGTCGGCGCGCGATCCGTTCAGCACCACCAGGCCTGCGGCGGCCCGCAGCGCGGCGGCGGGCTGGCTGGGGGCGCAGCGCGCGAGCTGCGCGGCGTCCATGTCCGGCACCACGCTCACGTCGGCGTACATGGCCTGTCCGCTGCGGTCGGCCGCCAGGGTGTTCACCCAGGGCAGGCCCAGGTTGGCGTGCGCCTTGTGAAGGTCCTGCACCGAGCGGGCGCGCGCAAAGGCCAGGGCCGCGTCCATCATGCGGGTGTTGCCGGTGTTGGCGTCGCGCAGCGCGTAGGCGGTCCTGGCGTTCCAGGTCAGGCCGGCGCGGGGCACCACCACCAGCGGGCCCCAGCGGGTGGACCACACGGTGTGCTCGCGCGCCTGGAGCTTGCCGTCCGGGCCGGGAACCTGGGCGCTGACCTTGCGGGCCGTCATCTTCTCCGGCTTGCCGTCCACCAGGTAGGTCGTGGGGTCGCCCTCGGCCAGCGTCACTTCGTAGAAGGTGAAACGCTTGCCGGTGGACACCGTGTGCGACCAGGCTACATCTTTGTTGAAGCCGATGGAGACCATGGGGTAGGTGCCGATGCCCACGCCCATCACATCCATCTGGCCGGGGATGGTGAGGTGCATTTCATAGAAGCGGTTGGGGCCGCTCCACGGAAAGTGCGGATTGCCCAGCAGCATGCCGCTGCCGTTGGCCGTCACGTCCTTGCCAAAAGCCCAGGCGTTGGAGCCCAGGGGCGAGTCGAGCAGGCCCACCTCGCGCAGCGCCTGGGCGGCGTCGGCCAGCTCCACGCCAGGGGCGGGGGCCTGCGCGGCCTTGGCGGCGGGCGGCTGGGCGCCCAGCATGCCGTCGGCCAGCGCGGCGATGCCGGCCTGCACGGCCACCACTTCGGCCATGCGGCGGTACTGCGCCAGCGTCATGGGCTGCACCCAGGGCTTGCCGCGGCAGGCATCGGGCAGCGCGGCGGCGTTGTCGGTCAGGTAGCGGTTGTAGCCCGCCACGTAGCCGCGCGCCATGGCCTGCACCTGAGGGCTCGTGGCCGCCCAGTGGCGCTCCAGCGCGGCGTCGTCCATGTGGGCGGCCATGAACAGGTCGATCTGTTCGTTGGAAATGTAGCGGCGCCCCAGCAGGCCGATGGCCTGGCCGCCGAAGGTGCTGCTGCGCTGGCCGCGCGCGGTCACCAGCTGGTCGGCCGTCATGCAGACGTTGTCCTGCGCATAGGCATAGGCCACGCCGTAGGCCAGCGATTCGGGGTCCTGCGCGGTGATGTGCGGAATGCCGTAGGTGGTGCGCTCGATGGTCACGCCGCGGTCGCTGCCCGCCGCGCCGGGCTGGATGGCGCAACCCGCCAGAAAAAGGGCGGCGCAGGCAGCGGCGAGGGTGGTCAATGCCGTCGTCTGGCCGGCGGTGGCTGGGGTCTGTCGCATGGGTTCAGGTCTCCTGGGTGTTGGACCCGCGGGCGGTTCGCATCGCCGGCGGGGTGCTGTGGTCGCGCAACCATGCTACTGCCCGGTAACACCTCAACGGGGTGGTGGTCTGGCCACGAATGGTGGCAATATCGCCACCATGTCCACCCGCACCACCGTCCTTTCGTCCTGCGTGAATGTGGGCATCCTCTGGGGGCGCGACAGCATTGCCAGCACGGCCACCGCGGTGGTGGACGCCCTGCGTGCCATGAACATGCTGGCCGCCATGCGGCCCGGTGGCGCGCAGCCCGCGCTGCGCTGGTTCTGGCTGCCGATGCCGCATGAGGGCGATGCCACCCCGCCCCCCGTGCCAGCAGGGGGCGATGGCTCGCAAGGCCCTCTGCACGTGGTCGTCATCCCCGGCTGGCTGGTGCCCACGGGGCCCCAGTTGCGCGAGGTCAGCAGCCGCTACAGCCAGCACTTCGGCGCCATGCTGCACAGCCACCTGCGCGGGGGCGGCAGGGCCCTGGCGCTGTTCAACGGCTCCAGCCTGCTGGCCCACTGTGGGTTGCTGGCGGGGCGCAAGGCGGCGCTGCCGTGGGTGTTCGCGCCGTCCATCGTGCTGCAGTCCAGCGAGAGCGGGCCAGGTGCCGCCGATGGGGCGCATCCTGCCGACGTGGTGTGGCAGCGGGAGCAGGCCTGGCAACGCGATGGCGCCCTGTGGACCACGGCATCCCTGCAGGACACCCTCCCAGCCGTGCTGGACCTGCTCGGCCACACGCCCGCCGCCGAACTGGCGCAGGCGGCAATGCACGCGCTGCTGTTCGACCGGGAGCGGCAGCTGACGGCCACCGCCGCCATGGAAACCCCCACCGGCCATCCGCTGGCCGCGGGCGCCCTGGAGCTGGCGCGGCGCTGGCTGCAGGCCCACCGCAACGAACCCTACAGCCTGCAGGCCACGGCCCGCGCCGCTGCCACCAGTCCGCGCACCTTGCTGCGCTGGTTTGCCCAGGTGCATGGCGAAAGCCCCCAGGACTACCTGCACCGCCTGCGCATCGCCCAGGCGCAGGCGTTGCTGCAGACCACCTACCTGACCGTGGAAGATGTGGCGCAACAATGCGGCTACAGCGACACGGGCAGCTTTCGCAAGGTGTTCGCCCGCGTGTGCGGGGTGACGCCGGGGGCCTACCGCCAGCGCTTCAAGCTGCGCACTTCGCGCAAGCAGTGGCTGGCGCGGCAGGCCCCGCCCGGGGCCGACAGCGCAGGAGAAGCCTGACAGGCCGGCACGGCGGGTGCACAAGCCACCCGGCCGCAGCCCGCCCGCGCCGGGCCACAGGCGATAATCCATGGTTGCTATTGAAATAATAGCTGTGCGGCATGAGTGCACCAGCGCATGCGGCCGTTTTCTCCTGATTTCCGTTCATTGAAGCCTTTTTTCTCCATGCAAGCCCTGCTCGACGCCATCGCCGCGATGCCCCTGCCCACCGATGCCCAGCGCATCTTCCACGGCCGGGGCGGGCTGCACCCGGGCTGCGAGCAATGGGTGCTCGATGTGTACCCGCCCGTTTTTGTACTCACCAGCTTTGCCCCGGCCACCGAGGAAGCGCTCGACGCCATTGGCGCCGCGCTGCAGGCGCGGTGGTCGCTGATCGCGCCGGATGGCCAGCCGCTGAACTGGGTGTTCCAGCACCGGGGCGAGGCGCTGCGCGCCGAGGGCCGCAGCGATACCCGCCTCATGGCGGGCGCCGTGCCCGACCCGCATGCGGTCACCGAGGCCGGCGCACGTTTTCGCGTGCACGTGCTGCGCGGGCAGAACCACGGCCTGTTCCTGGACATGGCCGGCGGCCGCCGCTGGGTGCGCGACTTTGCCGCCGCGCGCAGCGCGGACCGCTACGGCCTGAAGGTGCTCAACCTCTTTGCCTACACCTGTGCGTTCTCGGTCGTGGCGCTGCAGGCGGGCGCGCGGCAGGTGGTCAACGTGGACATGAGCCATGGCGCCATCGCCGTGGGCCAGCAGAACCACCAGCTCAACGGCATCGCCACGGGCGCGAGTTTTCTGGCGCACGACATCTTCAGCAGCTGGGGCAAGATCACCCGCAGCGGGCCGTATGGCCTGGTCATCGTGGACCCGCCGAGCTACCAGAAGGGCAGCTTCGTGGCCACGAAGGACTATGCCCGCCTCATGCGCCGCCTGCCGGACCTGCTGGCGCCCGGCGGACACGCGCTGCTGTGCCTGAACGCGCCGGAGCTGGGCGAGGGATTCCTGCGGGAGCAGATGCAGGCGCTGGCGCCCGGGCTATCGTTCGTGGAGAGGGTGGACAACCCGGCGGCATTTGCGGACCTGGACCCGGAACGCGCCCTCAAGGTGCTGGTGTACGCGGCGCCGGACCTTTAAGTGCCGTGTCCGGGGCATGCGCCGGGGACCAACGCCATGCCCATGCCATTCGGGCTTTGTGGATTTGGGATGGCTTCTGATATTCTTTGCGGCGCCCGAGTGAACGGGCCCGCATTGTCATGGCCTCGCCGCCTGCCGCAATCCTGGCGCGCTGGTGCGCCTCACCAGGTTCTTCTCATCGACGTATGGTCCGATTCTTTCTCATTTTCATCGTGGTGCTGGCGGTTCTCTTTCGCATCGACATGCTCGACGAGGTGCAACGGGTCGCCATCGAGCCCTGGACCAGCCTGCTAGCCACCGCCAGCGCGGCGCTCATGACCCCGCTCGATGCCGACGTGGCGCACCACGGCCGCATCCTGATGAGCAAGGCCACGGGCTTCGCGGTGTCCATCGAGGCGGGCTGCAACGGGGTGGAGGCGGCGATCATCCTCATCGCCGGCATGATCGCGTTTCCTTCGAGCTGGAAGCACAAGCTCGCCGGCATCGCCATCGGCATCGCGGCGGTGCAGGCCGTCAACCTGCTGCGCATCATCAGCCTGTACTACCTGGGTAAGTGGAACATGACCGTGTTCGAGTTTGCCCACCTGTACCTCTGGCAGGCGCTCATCATGCTGGATGTGCTGGTGGTCTGGATGCTCTGGATCCGCTGGATCGCCCGGCAACAACCTCCCTCACCCCCTCAACCCCCCCTCGCCAATGCAGCTTAGTTCGGTCGGACGTTTCCTGCTGGTCGCCATTGGCAGCCTGCTGTGCCTGATGCCGTTGTGGTACTACCTGTCGCCGCAACTCTCCAAGCCCGTGTTCTTCATGGCGGGCGAGGCGTCTTCCGCCGTGTTCCACTGGGCGCTGAGCTACACCCAGAAGGAGACCACCGGGGTGCTGAACACCACGCTCAAGGTGGTCTCGGTGCAAAACGGCCAGTTCCGCTCGGGCAAGCTCGCCCCCGTGGTGGACTACCGCCTGCTGGGCTACGGCATCGTGATCCTGTGGGCATTGCTGCTTGCCTCGTTTCCTCGGGGCTGGGTGCGAAAGCTGCTCATCGGCTCGGTGGCCATGCTGCCGATCCAGGCGGTCAACGTCGCCCTGCAGTGGTGCAACGACGCCTTCAACCGCGCCGGGCGCGAGGTGTTCGTGCAGACAGGGCTGCCCGGGTGGGTGGCCGACGTGGTGGCGTTCCTCTACCACTTCAACCTGTTCATCTTCACCGCGCTGGCCCCGGTGATGCTGTGGCTGCTACTGGACCGGGAGTTCCTGGCCAAGCTGCACGCCCAGGCGCGCGCGGCGGTCGCTGTCCAGCAGCCGCCGCAACCCCAGCAACCCCAGCAACCTGAGTAGGCCGCACGGCCGTGGCCGGTTGCGCGGCGGGCCCGGGCGGGGAGGTCAGTGCTGCGGGCGGGCGTCCACGGGTGTTTCCGTGTGCATCACGCAGCGCCACTCGCCGTCCTTGCGCGTCCAGACGGACGAATCCGTCATTTCCTGATTGATTTCTTCCGACTTTCCACGGGGCGTGAGGGCCTGCCGCGCGTGGTAGGTCAGGACGGCCGTGTTGTCGTCGGGGAACAGCACGTTCATGTTGCTCAGCTCGAAGGACTTGATCACCATCGGGCCCTGTTCCGCCATCCGCCGGTAGGTGGCGTGGTCAAACTGCATGGCGCCGTGGCTGCTGACCATCAGTGCCGGTTCATCGAGCATGGCGAGGGCGGTGTCCGTGTCCTCGTCGACCATCGATTGCCAGAATTTCCTTTCTAGCTGCATGAGCTCATTGCTTGCCGTGCGCATGTCGTGCTCCTAAGTGGTGGTGAAAGGGACAACACTGCGCGCCGGCCGGCCCGCCGGATGTCGGACGGGAAAGCAGGCGGCCGTCAGCACGTTCCTACCGGCGCCCGGCATGCCGTGGGGCGGGGCCCTGCGGGTATCACCCCCCTGGGCCTCTGGTTGCAGGTGGTAACCTAGTCTGGCAGCCGGGCGGCATGCCGCTGCGCGCAATGGGTGCAATTTCGGGGCTCCAGGAGGTTCAAGCTGTTCTTTCCACTGTTTTCCACAGAGAAAAAAGAAGAAGGAGAGGGCGCGGCGGGCGCCATGGACGCGGCGGACACCGCGCAGGACGCCAGCCCCGCGGTGTCGCCGGAGCGCAGCTTCAACACGAGGCTGTCGATCCATGTCGCGATCGCGATCCTCGCCACGGCGCTGCTCGCGCTGACGATCGTGGTGCCGACGTTCCACGAATTCGAGATGGCGCGGCAGGGGCTGCACGACATCCAGCATTTCCGGCGCGTTCTCGATATCGCCACCCTGGTCGCGGCGGAGCGGGGGCCCGCGAATGTCGTGATGTCCGAAGCGCCCGCGCCCGACAGCGCGGGAACCCGGCGCCTGGCACAGTTGCGGTCCCGGGTGGACGCCGCGCTGGCGGCGCTGGCGCAGCCGCAGCCGCCGCGCTGGGGCCTGCACCACCACCCCGTGCCGCCGGCGTTGCTGGAGGGTGTCACGCAGCAGCTGGCCCGGGCGCGGCGCCAGGTCGACGAGGCGGCGGCGGTGCCCCTGGCCTCGCTGCGTCCGGACGAGCTGGATGCGGCCATCCAGGGCATGTTCGAGGCGTCCGACAAAGTCCAGGCGATCATCGCGTGGCAGGCCAACGAGATCCTGCACCACGACGCGAGCCTGGCCTCTCCCGTCCTGATCGGCCAGATGCTCAACGACTTCCGGGACTATGGGGGACGGGCCGCCTCGCAGATCATGGCGCCCATCGCCCTGGGGCAGCGCCTGCCGCTCAAGAACATCATCGAGAGCCGGCAAACGCAGGGGCGGCTGAGGGCGCTGTGGCAGGTGATCGGCGCCCACGGGGGGCTGCATGACAATGAAACGCTGGCAAGAACCCGCGAAGAGATCGAACGCGGCTACTTCGGCGATGGTTTTGCGCTGATCGACCGGCTGATCGCCGAAGGGCGCCCGGGCGCCCGCTACACGATGTCGGCGACCGAGTTCACCGAGCGCTACGTGCCGACCATGCGGCCGATTGAAACCTACCGCAGCGTTTTCCTGGACGCGGCGGTCAAGCGGTCCGAGCACAACAGGGACGCGGCGCTGGCCACCCTGGCGGCGGTGGCGGTCGTGACGGGCGCCATCTTCGCGATCCTGGTGTGGCTGATTCTTTCGGTGCGGGCCCGCGTCTTCCGCCCGCTGCTCCATGCCCACGCGGCGGTCCTGCGGCTGGCCGAAGACCGGCCCGCCGTGCCCTACGGGCACCCCACGGCCGCGGGCGAGGTCACCGGCCTCTTTCGCGCCATCGAGGTGCTCCAGGGCAAGCTCAGGGAGCGGGCGTCCATGGCCAACGAGCTCAAGAGCCTGGCGGAGACGGACGGCCTGACCTCGCTGCTCAACCGCCGGGCGCTCGACGGGCACGCGCAGGCCCAGCGGGCCGGAAGGGGCGCGGGGGACCCGATGTGCCTCATCCTCCTGGACATCGACCACTTCAAGGCCGTCAACGACACCCACGGCCATCCCACCGGCGACCGCGTGCTCATCCAGGTCGCCAGGCTGCTGCGCACGGTTCTGCGCTCCAACGACATCGTGGCCCGTTTTGGCGGGGAGGAGTTCGCGGTGCTGGTTGCGGGGGACGACATGGCCGGGACCCTCGTGATCGCCGAGAAGCTGCGCCAGGCGCTCGAGCGGGAAACCTTCACCTCGGCGGAGGACACCGCGCTGCGCGTCACGGCCAGCTTTGGCGTGGCGTGCGGCTACCGGGGCGAGGCCGGATGGCCGCAGCTGGTGGAACGGGCGGATGCCGCGCTGTACCGCGCGAAGGCGGACGGCCGCAACTGCGTGCGCTCGGCGCCCATGGCGCCGGTGCCGCAAGACGGGCCGGTACCCGTGCCACTCTCGCCAGGGTAGCCCCGGGGCCGTTTCCCGCTACCCGTGGCGGGCCGCCGCGCGCGGCTCCAGCATCTCCAGGATCAGGCTCCACTCGGCAGGCTCCACCGGCGTGATCGACAGGCGGTTGCCCCGCTGCAGCACCCGCATCTCCCCCAGTTCGGGGCGCGCCCGCAGCTGCGCCAGGTTGACGAGCCGTGTCTTGCGCACCGCCTGCACGTCCAGCAGCAGCCAGCGCGGCTTGTCCGGCGGGGATTTGGGGTCGTGGTAGGGCGATTGCGGATCGAACTGGGTGGGGTCGGGCCGCACGGAAGACGCCACGCGGGCAATGCCCGCGATGCCCGGTTCCGGGCAGCTGGAATGGTAGAACAGCACGCCATCGCCGATGTGCATCTCGTCGCGCATGAAATTGCGCGCCTGGTAGTTGCGCACCCCGGTCCAGGGCACGGTGGCGTCCGGGGCGGCCAGGGCGTCGTCGATGGAGCACTCGTCCGGCTCGGACTTCATGAGCCAGTAGCGGGGCGCGCGGTGGGATGCGGTGGGCGTGGTCATGGCGCCATTCTGGCAAAGGCCGATTCGCCCTGGTGCCCCGATGGGCTGCCGGGGCAGGGGTACTTTTGCTATTGAATATGTAGCTATCGGCGCATATCCATGAAACGCCAGGGCCCTGAAAGATTCAAAAAACGACAACCACCCCACATGCATTGCGCGTGCGCGCGGCGGGTCGCAGAATCAGGCCTGCCCCCGTCCAGGCCCTGCCAGCGCACGGGAGGCGCAAATTTTTCCAGCACACAAGAACACAGGGAGGAGGACGTGACGCCGTGGCCGGCCGCGCATTGCCCGCCACGCTGCCGGTGGCGGGCAGGGCCCCGGCCACCATGCGCCACTTCATCAGCACACCGATGGCCACCAGCAACACCCGGAGAAAGAAGCACCGCGAGTCCCAGGCGCGCAAGGGCGGGGGCAAGTCCGGCACCTGGGCGATGGCGCTGTTCGCGCTGCCCTTTGCCGCCGTGGGCGTGGGCATGCTGCTTTTCGGCGTGCTGCCCACGCTGTACGACTGGGGCCGCATGCAGGGCTGGCAGCCGGTGCCGGCCACGCTGGTGTCGGCGCGTCTGGAGACCTCGCGTGGCAGCAAGTCCACCACCTACAGCGTGTCGGCCAGCTACCGCTACCAGGTGGGGGGCCGGGACTATCAAGGCCAGCGCGTGGCGATTGGGTCCGGCGCGGACAACATCGGCGACTTCCAGGAGCAGCTGGGGGAACGCCTGGAGGCCGCCCAGCGCCAGGGCCAGCCGGTGCAGGCCTGGGTGAACCCGTCGAACCCCCACGAGGCCGTGCTGGACCGCAGCCTGCGCCCGGGCATGCAGCTGTTCAAGATGCTGTTCGTGGTGCTGTTCGGCGGCGTGGGCCTGGGCATGCTCCATGGCGCATGGCGCGGCCCCCGCGCCGGGCGCGGCACGCAGGCGCTGGAGGCATCGGCCCAGCCCTGGATGGGGCGGCCGGCCTGGGCGGGCAACAGCATCCGGTCGAACAAGCGCTATGAGGTGTGGGTCGCATGGACATTTGCCCTGGTCTGCAATGCGATCGCATGGCCGTCCGCGATCGCCCACCGGGACGAGGCGCTGGACGGCCCCCAGTACCTGCTGGTGGCCGTGTTCGGGGCCCTGCTGCTGGCGGCTGTCGCGACGCTGGTGTGGGCCGTGCGGGCCACGCTGGATGCCTGGCGCTTTGGCGATGTACGGCTGGTGCTGGACCCGTTTCCAGGCGCCATCGGCGGCGATTTTGGCGCCACGCTCGCGCTGCCCGTGGCGCACCGGCCCGGGCAGCAACACTTCGCGGTCACGCTCAGCTGCGTGCGGCACTACCGCAGCCGCACTGGCGGCAAGAGCGAGTCGCGCGAAACCACGGTATGGCAGAGCCAGGGCGTGGCCCAGGTCGAGCCCCGGGGCGATGGCATCCAGCTGGGTTTGCGCCTGCGGGTGCCGGCGGGCCTGCCCGCCACGGAGCCGGTGGACAGCGAACACCACGCATGGCGGCTGCAGGTGGAATCGGCCGATCCCGGGCTCAGGTTCCTGCGTGTGTTCGACGTGCCGGTGTACGCCACCGGCGCGGCTTCCCGCGGGGCGCGCGCGGACGCGGCGCAGCATCCGCAGCTGCGGGAAATGCGCCACGCCGAGGTGGCCGCGGTGAGCGAGCTGGAGCGCATTCCCGGTGGGGTGCGGCTGTACCTGCCGTATGGGCGCGCCTGGAAGCAGACCATCGTCTGGATGCTCGCCGGGGCCGTGTTCGTGGGCATTGCCGCGCTGGCGGGCGGCCAGGATGTGCCGGTGCTCTTCCTCATCGCCTTCGGCGGCCTGGGCGGGGCGGCGGTGGTGGGCGGCTTCTACGCGGTGGCCAACAGCCTCAGCGTGGAACTGGACGGCCGGGGCATCCGCACCGAGCGGCGGCTCCTGGGGCTCATGCTGGTCCACCACCAGGCGCCCGCCACGGACATCGCCCGGCTGCGGGTGGCCGAAAGCTATTCCACCCAGACGGGGGCGCGGCAGGAGACCTTCTACCGCATCGAGGTGGAGCTGCGCAACGGCAAGCGGCTCACCGTGGCCGACAGCCTGCGCGGGCGCGCGGCGGCCGACCACCTGCTGGCCTCCATCGCGTCGCAGACGGGGTACCCGCGCTAGGCAGCGCCGCCTGCTGAAGAGACCGGCCCAGGTTCCTGGCGCGCCCGGCGAAAGGTGAGGTTGATGCGCTGCGCGCCCGTCAGCGCATGCGCGGCCTCGGCCAGCGGCAGCACGCCATGGAACCGCAGGCGCGCCGGGCCGCCCCACACGACCACGTCGCCATGCAGCAGCCCCACGCGGCGGGCCTTGTCCGTGCGCTGCGCGCCACCCCACAGGAAGACCGCCGGGATGCCCAGGCTGACGGACACGATGGGGTGGTCGTAGTTGCCCTCGTCGCGGTCCTGGTGGAGTGACAGCCGCGTGCCCGGGCTGTAGCGGTTGATGAGGCAGGCGTCGGGCGCGAAGCCGGGGTAGCCCGCCGCCCCGGCGGCCTCGCGGGCCAGCGCATGGAAAACCTCCGGCATGGGCGGCCACCGTTCGCCCGTCAGCGGGTCCGTGGGGCCGTAGCGGTAGCCGCTGCGGTCGCTGATCCACCCCAGCGGCCCGCAGTTCGTCATGGCCACCGACATGCGCTTGCCGCCGGGCGTGACCAGGTGCCTGAACGGTGCGCGGGCCGCCACCGCCTCGACGGCCTGCAGCAGCTGCGCCGCCTGCGCCAGGGCAAAGCCGCGCAGCACCACGGCGCCTGGCTCCAGCCATTCGGGCGCCTGGGGCGTGGCGGGCAGTTCATCAAAAAGACCGAGGTTCATGGATTCATGGTTCTAGCGTGATGGCCCGGGCTGGTGCAACGGGCGCGATCCGGGCGAGCGCACCCGTGGAACTGGCTCCGCCAGGCCACCGGGCGCGGCCCTCCCGCGCAGCGAGAGAGGGGTGAAGGCCCCGAAGGCGCCTCAGCGGGAGCATCGCTATGCAGCATCGTGAAAGATGATGCCCGCCGTGTGCCGCTGCCCCGAGCGCACGCGGCTCACGCCGTGGCGCATGTGGACGCGGTAGGCGCCGCGCGTGCCCTGCACCGGGCGGTGGTGCACGGCGAAGGCCACGGCATCGCCCTGGCGCAGGGGGACGACCTCGGCGCGCGACTGCATGCGCGGGCGCTGCTCGGTCAGCACGAACTCGCCACCGGTGAAGTCGCGGCCGGGCTCCGACAGCAGGATGGCCACCTGCAGCGGGAACACATGCTCGCCGTACAGGTCCTGGTGCAGGCAGTTGTAGTCGCCGCTCGCGTACTGCAGCAGCAGCGGCGTGGGGCGCAACTGGCCCGCAGCATGGCAGCGCGCGATGAAGTCGGCATGGCGCGGCGGGTAGCGCGCATCGATGCCCATGGCGGCGTTCCAGTGGTTGGCGATGGGGCACAGATGGGGGTACAGCGCATCGCGCAGCCCGGCCACCACGTCCGGCAGCGGGTAGCTGAAGTACTGGTACTCGCCCAGGCCAAAACCGTGGCGCTGCATCACCACGCGGCTGCGGAACAGGGGCGGGCCGGCGTGGCGGTACAGCCCCGCGAGCGCTGTGCATTCGTGCTCGCCCAGCAGCCGAGGCAGTACCGCATGCCCCTGCGTGTGCAGGTCGTCGGTGGCCTGGGCCCAGTCGAGGGCCGCCACGCGGGCAGGCCAGGGGTGCGTGTCCTGGGGCAGGGCACTCATGCGGCCTTCTCCCGCGCGTGTGCTGGTTCGGCGGCGCCGGCTTCGCGGTCCAGCAGCGCCCGCTTGCGCTCCACGCCCCAGCGGTAGCCCGAGAGCGCGCCGTCGCTGCGCACCACCCGGTGGCACGGTATGGCCACCGCCAGCGTGTTGGCGCCACAGGCCTGCGCCACGGCGCGGGTGGCGGTGGGCGCGCCGATGCGCCGGGCGATGTCGGCATAGCTGGCGGTCTGCCCCGGGGGAATGGCACGCAGCGCCTGCCACACGCGCTGCTGGAAGGCCGTGCCCCGCACGTCCAGCGGCAAGTCCAGGCCCAGGCCGGGCGCTTCGACAAAGGCCACGACCTGGGCCACGAGCGATTCGAATTGCGCATCGCCGCCCACCAGCTGGGCCTGGGCAAAACGGTCCTGCAGGTCGTGCACCAGGGCTTCGGGGTCGTCGCCCAGCAGGATGGCGCACAGGCCCTGGCCGCTGTGCGCCACCAGGATCGCGCCCAGCGAGCACTGCCCCACCGCAAAGCGGATGCGCTGCGCCGCGCCGCCCGCGCGGTAGCGCGTGGGGGTCATGCCCAGCACCTGGGCGGATTTCTCATAGAACCGGCTGCTCGACTGGTAGCCCGCGCCGTAGATGGCGTCTGTCACGGAGGCCGTGGGTTGTTGCTTGAGGGCACTGCGCACACGCTGCTCCCGCCGGGCGGCGGCGTAGGCCTTGGGCGTGAGGCCGGTGGCCTGCTTGAAGACGCGGTGCAGGTGCGAACTGCTCAGCCCCACGCGGGCCGCCAGCGCATCGAGCGTGGTGGCTTCTTCGGCTTCGATGATGCGGCAGGCCTGCGTGACCAGCTCGGCATGGTGTGCCAGCGCCGAGCGCTGCCGGGGCTTGCAGCGCTGGCAGGGGCGAAATCCGGCTGCTTCAGCCTCGTCGCAGCTGGCATGGAACCGCACGTTCTCGGGCCGGGGCGTGCGCGCCGCGCAACTGGGGCGGCAGTACACGCCCGTGGTCTGCACCGAGTACCAGAAGCTGCCGTCCGCCGCCGCGCTGCGCGCCACCACCGCCGCCCAGCGCGGGTCGGCCTGGGTGGCGGCAGCGGCCTGTGCGGCCTTGGCGGAGGGTGTTGCGCGGTGGGGCATGGTGGCAACGCGGGTGGAACGCAGGGGCGGGGCTTTCGCGTGGAGGTGGGCGGAGTTCGGATTCATGGCGGATGGCTCACAAGGTGGGTTGCGATGCCATGCACTCTAGGGACGGGGTGGGCGGGGCGCACTCCGTTGCTTGCTTTTGAATTCTGCACTTTTCGGGGCAGGCAGGCACAGGGCCCGGACTGCTTTCAATTTGATAGCTGCTGGCGCTTGCTGGAAAAGCGCTGACAGCCAAAAACCTTCAAGCCTCGGGCGGCTGCAGCGGCCGGGGGCGCCGTTTGCCCGTGCCGCCCCAGCGCAGCGCGTCCTCGCCCGGAATGCCCAGCGGGTTGTTGGCTGGTTCGGAGAGGGGCGCCAGCAGGGCGTGCAGGTCGGCCTCGCTGAATTTGACCGCGCCCTCGGCGTCATGGCCCAGCACACCCTGGGCCAGCGCGGCCTTGCGGGCCTGCAGTTCCAGCATGCGTTCTTCGATGCTGCCTTCCACCACCAGCTTGTAGACAAACACCGGCTGGTCCTGCCCGATGCGGTGGGCGCGGGCGGTGGCCTGCTCTTCCACGGCGGGGTTCCACCAGGGGTCGAGATGAATCACGGTGTCGGCGGCGGTGAGGTTCAGGCCGAGGCCCCCGGCCTTGAGGCTGACGAGCAGAATGGGGGCGCTGGTTGCGTCCCGTGCCTGGAACCGCCGCACCACCGCGCCGCGCTGGCGGGGCGGTGTCTGGCCCGTGAGGGTGAGGTAGGGCAGGGCCAGGGTGTCGAGCAGCTCGGCCGCCAGCGCGAGCATTTCGGTGAATTGGGAGAACACCAGCACGCGGCGCCTTTCGTCGACCAGGGCGGGCAGCATGTCGGCCAGCAGTTCGAGCTTGGCGCGTTCCATCGTCTGCGCCGTTTTTGTGGTGCCTTTGACCAATCTGGGGTCGCAGCAGACCTGGCGCAGCTTGAGCAGGGCGTCGAGGATGGTGATCTGCGCGCCGTCGAAGCTCTGGCGCTCGAGCGCGCGGCGCACCTGCTTGTCGGCCGTGGTGCGCACGGCCTCGTACAGCTCGCGCTGCCTGCCTTGCAACTGCACGCGCTGGATGACCTCGGTGCGTGGCGGCAGCTCAGTGGCCACGTCCTGCTTGCGGCGGCGCAGGATGAACGGGCGCACGCGCTGCGACAGGAGCTGGGCGCGCAGGGTTTCGCCGTTTTCTTCGATGGGCTTGCGCCAGCGGGCGTTGAAGCTGCGCACATCGCCCAGAAAGCCGGGCATCAGGAAGTCGAACTGGGCCCACAGCTCGCCCAGGTGGTTTTCGAGCGGAGTGCCCGTCAGGCACAGCAGGTGCGGGGCCTGCAGCTGGCGCAGGGCGCGGGCGCTGCGGCTGCCGGCGTTTTTCACCATCTGCGCTTCGTCCAGGATCAGCAGGTGGAATGGCTGTGCCGCCAGCGCCTCCACGTCGCGCCAGAGCAGCGGGTAGGTGGTCAGCACCAGGTCGTGGTCGGCCATCTGCAGATAGCGCTGGCCTCGGCTGGCGCCATGCAGCGCCAGCACGCGCAGGCCGGGTGCCATGCGCGCGGCCTCGGCCTGCCAGTTGAAGAGCAGCGAGGTGGGCAGCACCACCAGGGCGGGGCGGGTGAGGCGCCCGGCCTCCTTCTCGGCCAGCACGTGGGCCAGCGCCTGCGCGGTCTTGCCCAGGCCCATGTCGTCGGCCAGGATGCCGCCCAGGCCTTGGGCGCGCAGGTATTGCAGCCAGGCCAGGCCTTCCAGTTGATAGGGGCGCAGTTGCACCTGCAGGCCTTGCGGTGCAGCCACCGCTTGCGGGGCGCCGATGGTGCGCAACCGCTTGGCGAGCTGGGCCAGGCCCACGTCGCCCTGCAGCTGCCAGTCGTTGTTCCAGCCATTGACCGTGCCCACGCGGTGGGCCAGCACCAGCCCGGCGCGCAGGGCCTCGATGCGGCGGGCCTCCCACGCACCCAGGTGCAGCGGGTCGCCGTCCTTGCGCTGGTTGCGGGTCGGGTCGGTCAGCAGATCGACCATGGCCCCCACGATGGCTTTGAGCGGCCCGGCGGGCGCGTCGATGCGTTTGCCGCCCGGGGCGCGCAGCGAAATGATGGCAATGTCGTCAATGGCGGCCATCTGCCGGGCATTGAGCCAGCGCGCGTCGCGGCGCAGCAGGTCGGCCAGCATGGGGGCCAGGTCCAGCGTTTCGCCGTCGATCTCGATACCCAGGCTGAGCAACCAGGCGCCTTCGCGCTCGGGCAGCTGCAGTTTTTGCACGGGGCGCTCGCGTGGGCCGAGTGGGCCATCCACTTCCTTGCCCAGCAGTTCGCCGGTGTCGGGGGCGATGTGCAGCTTCCAGCGCAACACGGGCACGCTTTCGTGCGCAAAGCCGGGCTGCACCACCACGCTCCAGCCTCTGGCGCGGAGTTTGGGGATCTGTTCGGCCCAGAAGTCGCCAAAGAAGGCCTCCTGCGCCAGCGTCCACAGCGGGCCCAGGCTGGCTGCGGCATCGCGGTTGCGCCATTGCAGCGAGCGGGCGTCCACGGGCAGCAGGCCCAGGTCCCACACCAGGTCCATGGCGTCCGACTCGGCCGCCACATCGCGCTGCATGCGCACCACGGGACCGCCGGTGTCGTACAGGTCCTGCAGCGGGGCGGGGCGCGAGTTGAGGATGGACGTGGGCGCAGGCGCCTGCCAGGCGATGGCGCCTGGGAGTGTGTCGTCGGTGCGGTAGGTCCAGTCGATCTGGGCCAGCGTCACGCTGTCGCCACGCGGCCCCATCTTGCCCTGGGGCTTGAGGCCCAGCAGGCCGTCGCCCCGGCCCAGCGTCATCAGCGTGATGCGCGGGCGGAAGTGCCCGGTGGCGATGCCGGGCGGTGGCGCGGTGCGCCCGGCCGGCGGCGGGGCGGTCTCTGTGTCGGTCTCGTCGCCCCGCATCAGCGCCATCACGCGCGCGGCCTCGGCGTCCGTCAGCGGGGGCAGGGCCTTCAGCGCTACTGCATTGGCCTGGCGGCGCAGGGCGGTCACCCAGGCGGCGATCACCGCCTGGCGGTCGGATCGCGGCGGTGCGGGCGGCTCGGCGGGGGAAGGGAGGTCACCGGGGTGTGTCACTGGCCGGTGATTGTGCCGTGCCCGTGGGCTGGGCCTGGCGGGATGCGGCGCTATTTGGCCCCTTGTGCCGCCGGTTGTGCGGCGGTCGTCGCCCGGGGCCGGCTGCCTTGCAGGTGCATGGCGGCCGCAGCGAGCAGGATGGCGGCGGCTCCCAGCCACTGGGCAGGCTGCAGCCGGTGACCAAACGCGACAAAGTCCACGCCAATCGCCACCACTGGATAGATGAAGGACAGCGCGCCCTGCAGGTAGGTGGGCAGCTTCTGCACCGCGCCGTACAGCAGGATGTACATGAGGCCCGTGTGCACCACGCCCACCGTGACCAGTAGCAGCCAGGTGCGGGCATCCTGCGGTGGCGTGCCCAGGTTGGCAAACGGCGCCAGCAGGAGCACGCCCATGCAGACCTGGACCAGGGCGATGAGGTGGGGCGGCGTGCCGGTGAGCCGCTTGGCGATCACCGAGGCTATGGCCCAGAAGAAGGCCGCCCCGAGCGCCATGGCGATGCCCAGCGCATAGTGTGTGCCACCCTGGCTCGCGCCGGGCCGGGCCTGCACGATGAGCAGCATGCCGCCGAATGCCAGGGCCAGCCAGCCGAGCTTGGCCGGGGTGATGCGCTCGCCAAAGAGCAGGGCGCCAAACACCACCAGCATGAAGGGCTGGGTGTTGTAGACCGCCGTGGCGATCGAAATGGAAGCGTGCGAATACGCCCCAAACAGCAGGAGCCAGTTGGTCACGATGGCCACGCCGCCCAAGGCCGCCCACGCTGCCGTGCGCCAGGTCAGCACACCCCGCAGCAGGCCCATGGCGGCGCACACGGCCGCCAGCGTGGCCGCGCCGAACACGCAACGCCAGAACACCACGTTCAGTGCCGGCAGGCCGGATTCCACGACAAACCAGCCGATCGTGCCGGAGATCGCCATGGCGGTGCCCATCTCCAGCGTGCCTTGGGTTTTCTTGTCCATGGGTGTCATTCCATCCGTGAGTTGATGGAATGACTATAGGAAAACGGGCCCGTGCGTGGAATGGATGAAAAAAGGCATCTGCTCAATAAATCCTCATAATCTGAGGCAACCATTGATTCTGAGGAGCTGCTTGCCATGGATTCCATCGACCAGGCCATCATGACCGTGCTGCACCAGGACTCCCGGACTTCGCTCAAGGTGCTGGGCGAACGCGTGGGGCTGTCGTCACCCAGCGTGTCCGAGCGGCTGCGGCGGCTGGAAGAGCGCGGGGTGGTCCGCGCGTTCACGGTGGACATCGAACCGCGCGCGCTGGGCTATCAGCTGCAGGCCATCGTGCGCATCAAGCCGCTGCCGGGCCAGCTGGCGGCGGTGGAGAAGTTGATCCAGGAGACGCCGGAGTTCTGCGAGTGCGACAAGGTCACCGGCGACGACTGCTTTGTCGCCCGGGTGTATGTGCGTTCCATCGAGCAGCTCGACGGCGTGCTGGACCGCATTGCCGACAAGGCGCAGACGAGCACGGCCATCGTGAAGGCGCAGACCATCCGGCGGCGGCCACCGCCATGGTCGCCGGGCGTCTGAGATTTTGAGAGCGGGGGAGGCCCTTTCTATCCGCCCAGCACCCGCGCAAACAGCTCGTTGCGAAAGTGGATGCCCAGGCGCGCGAAGGCGCGGTTGCGGTAGGTCTTGACGGTGGGCACGCTCAGGCCCAGGTCGCTGGCGATGCCCTCGTGCGTCATGCCCTGCAGCAGCCGGGCACACACGTCCAGTTCGCGGTCGGTCAGCTCGGCCTGCAGGCGCACCAGGCGCATGCGCAGCACCGGCAGCCCATCGGCGGCCAGCGGGGCGAGTGCGGCGCCGGCTGGCAGGAGTGCGGGGGCGCCCGATGTATTCACGGTCAACGTTGCCGGGCCTGGGCGGCTGTCCTCTGTTCGCCAGGCAGCCGTGGCTGTGGGTGGAAACGGGTGCGACAGAACAATGTGTTTGCGCGTGAGGGCCAGCAGCACGGGCGCCACGGACTCGAACGCGCCGATCTGCCGGTCGCTGAACGCCCGCTGGTGCTGGTGGCGGTAGAAGTTGACGGCGAACACCGAGCCATCGCTTTCGTATTCGACCACCGACACGCGCTCGGCCACGCCGTGGGCCTCATACACCCGGGCACGGTGTTCGCCCTCCACCTCGGTGGCCGTGACGTGGCACAGCCGCGTCTCGGGCTGGGCAAACGGTGCTTCATCAAAAGCCCGGCCCCAGGTGCTATCGCTGCGGTAGGGGCCCGAGAGGTACGCCCACCAGCAATCCTGCGTGGTGTCGGGCACGCCCCGGCTGGCCGACATGAACAGCGTGGGCTTGCAGCGGTGGCCCGTCCGGTACACCGACCACGAGGCTGCAGGCAGCACGGGCTCCAGGTCCTGCAGAAGCCCCTTGGCAAAGCCGTTGCCGCCCAGGCGGTGGACCATGCTCGCCAGGGTCTCGCTGGCGGGGTTTTGCAGCACCTGCCGGCCGGGTGCTTTCTGCAGGGAAGGGGGGAGCCACTGCCGCATGGGAAAAGTCGGAAATTGGAGTGTTCGTTGCCGAAAGCGTGGAGTGTGCGCTGAAAACGCCCCCGATTCCGTTGCCGAAAGCCCGGGTTATCCCGTCATCCTCTGGGATGACAGGCTTGGGTGGCAACGGGACTTACGCTAGGTCCCATGCCTGACCTCATCCCCTTGCCCGACCCGCAATTCAGATTTTTTGCCGACCTGCGCGTGGAGGTCGGCACCCCCCAGGAGGTGGGCCACACCGTGCACGGGCTGCGCCGGCTGATTCCCATCCTGGGCGGCAGCGCCTCTGGCGACGGCTGGCGCGCACGGGTGCTGCCCGGCGGTGCGGACTTCCAGCTCATCGTGAACGACCGGCTGTCGGAGCTGGACGCCCGCTACGTGCTCGAAACCGATGGTGGCGATCTCATCTACGTACAAAACCGGGCCGTGCGCTCCGGCCCGGCCGAGCTGATCGCCCGCCTGGTGCGCGGCGAGGCGGTGGACCCGGCGCAAGTCTATTTCCGCTGCAGCCCGAGCTTCGAGACCGCGTCCCCGGCGCTGGCCTGGATCGCCGAGCGCATGTTCGTCGGCACCGGCGCGCGCTACCCGGATGCGGTGGCCATGCGCTTTTTTGAGCTGCGCTAGCGTCCGGCACCCCGGGCAATTTCTGAATTTTTGAATCTTCCCAACGTACAAGAAACCTGGAGACATCCATGAAGACCACTGCCAAGCCCACCTCTTTCGTCGCCACGCCACGCCGCGCCCTTCTGGCCGCCGCCATGCTCGCAGGGCTGATGCCCTGGGCCGGCGCCCAGGCGCAGGGGGCAGCCACGTACCCCAGCAAGCCCGTGCGCATCATCGTGGGCTTTCCGGCGGGCACGGGGCCGGACATCGTGGCGCGCCTACTGGCGCAAAAGTTGTCCGAAGGCTGGGGCAACGCGGGCGTGATCGTGGACAACAAGCCCGGCGCGGGCGGGCTGATCGCGGCGGGCGAAGCGGCGCGTGCCGCGCCCGACGGCTACACGCTGATGCTGGGTGAAACGGGCCAGCTCAGCATTGCGCCCAGCAGCTACAACAAGCTGCCCTACGACCCGGCCAAGGACTTCACGGCCGTGAGCCAGGTGGTCACCTCCGACTTCGTGCTGCTGGTCAATCCACAGAAGGTGCCGGCGCGCAACGTGAAGGAGTTCGTGGACTGGACCAAGCAGCAAAAGGGCCTGTTCCTGGCCACCTTCGGCGCGGGCACGCCCGGCCACTTTGGCGCCTTCATGTTCGGCGATGCGGTCAAGCTCAAGCCCGAGCCGGTGCACTACAAGAACACGGCCGATGCGCTGGGCGGGCTGTTCAGCGGCGACGTGCAGGGGGTGTTCGCCAGCGTGGGCCTGGCCGCCCCCAACGTGAAGGCCGGCAAGCTGGCCGCGCTGGGCACCACCGGCGCCACCCGCACCAACACGCTGCCGGACGTGCCCACCATCAAGGAGCAGGGCTACGCCAACCTGGAGTTCTCCTCGTGGTTCGGCATCGTGGCACCCGCCAAGACGCCGCCGGAGATCATCGCCAGGCTCAATGCCGACATCGTCAAGGCCGTGCAGTCGCCCGAGGGCCGGGCCAAGATGGAGGAGGCGGGTTTCCGCGTGACGGGCACGAGCCAGCAGGACTTTGCCCGCACCATCGCCGCCGACACGGTCACCTGGGGCAAGGCCGTGGCCGCCACGGGCTTCAAGGCGGATTGATGGGCTGACAGCGCGGCAGAGCGGTTGACGCCGCTCAGGCCCCAACCCAGGCCACCTCCAGCACTCCTGCACCTGCGCACGCGGGCGGCCGGCGCCACGGCGCACCCGCGCCCTGTCAGCGCTGCGCCCTGCATCTCCGGCGCCACACAGCACAAACACCCCACCCACCACCTCAGGAGACATACGCCATGCCTTTTGCCCATGCCTCGCGGGCCCTGCCACCCGCCTCCACGGCCGCGCGCCCATCCCGGCTGCGCCGCCAGGTCGTCCCCGCCGCGCTTGCCATGCCCTTGTTGATGGCGGCCTGCGGCGGCGGCAATGGCGATGCCTCGGCCCAGCCCGCCACCCCGGCGGCGGCCTGCGCTGCGCTGCCCAGCCAGGCGGGCCTCGCGGCCACCACGCTCACGGCGAGCTACGTGGCGGCGGACACCAGGCGGCCGGGCGGCGCCAGCACCGGCGCCTTCCTGCCCGGCCACTGCGTGGTCACGGGCAGCATCAACCCCCGCGTGGGCGTCGATGGAAAGAACTACGCCATCGGCTTCCAGCTGAGCCTGCCGGACCAATGGAACGGGCGTTTCCTGTTCATCGGTGGCGGCGGCAATGACGGCATCCTGCGCGACACCTCCCTCAGCTCCAGCATCTCGGGCGGCACGCCGTCGCCGCTGGGGCAGGGCTTCGCGGTGGTCTCCACCGACGCGGGGCACAGCGGCACCTCGGCCAGCTTCGGGGCGGACCCGCAAGCGCGCATCGACCATGCCTACAACTCCTACGACAAGACGGCCGTGGCCGCCAAGTCGCTGATCTCGACCCTGTATGGCCGCAGGCCCGACCATTCGTACTTCTCGGGCTGCTCGGGCGGCGGGCGCCAGGGCATGATGTTCTCGCAGCGGTTCCCGGACTACTTCGACGCCATCACCGCCGGCGCGCCCGCCATGCGCGTGTCGAGCGGCGCCACGGTGGCGGCGATGTGGAACACCATTCAGTTCAACGCCATCGCCCCGCAGGACGCGGCGGGCAAGCGCATCCTGTCGCAGGCCTTCAGCAATGCCGACCTCCAGCTGGTGGCCAACGGCGTGAAGGCGTCGTGCGATGCCGCCGATGGCGTGGCCGACGGCATGGTGAACAACGTCAAGGCCTGCCAGTTCGACCCCGCCGTGCTCCAGTGCCGCGGCGGCAAGCAGGCCGACTGCCTGAGCAGCGCCCAGGTCGGGGCGCTCAAGAGCGTGTTCGCGGGCCCGCGCAACTCGGCCGGCCAGGCGCTGTATGCGGGCCAGCCGTGGGACCCGGGCCTGGCCGCCCCGGGCTGGCGCAGCTGGACGCTGGGCAGCTCCACCACCGCCACGCCGGATGCGCGCTACATCACGCTGATGGTGGACGCTCTGGTCAACGAATTCCTCACCCCGCCGGACCTCACGTTCAACCCGCTGACGTTCAACTTCGACACCGACCCCGCGCGCATGGAGGCCTACTCGGCCATCTACGACACGTACCGCGACGACAAGCTCGCCGCGTTCAAGCAGCGCGGCGGCAAGATGCTGTTCATCCATGGCATGTCCGACCCGATCTTCTCGGCGCTTGACACCCTGGACTACTACGAGCGCCTGGCGTCCCACCACGGAGGTATCGCGGCCACGCAGGGTTTCGCGCGCACGTTCCTGGTGCCCGGCATGAACCACTGCTCGGGCGGCCCGGCCACGGACAATTTCGATTCGATCCAGGCCATGGTGGACTGGGTGGAGAAGGGCGTGGCACCCGAGACCCTTGCCGCCAAGGCACTGCCTGCCAGTACCGACATGCCCAATCGCACACGGCCCTTGTGTGCCTACCCGAAGTTCGCCAAATACAAGGGCTCGGGCAGCGTGGAGGATGCCAGCAGCTTCGTCTGCGCGGCGGAGTAAGCGAGGTCAGGCCACGCTAGGTGCGGGCGGGGGCGGGCAGCTGCAGGCCGACCTCCCGCACCACGCGCACGCAGTCGCGCAGGTGCTGCTCGCCCAGGTAGCGCAGCGTGGCATAGCCGATACCCGCAGCCACCGCCTGGCCCGCCAGCGGCACGTACTTCGCCGCCTGCTTGGCGGTCAGGCGCACGCCCACGGTCTGAGTGGCCCGGATGACCAGCTCGCGCGTCACCAGCTTGCCGATCAGCACGGAGCCCACGAGGGCCACGGCCTTCTGCACCTGCTCGCGCTTGTGCGGATCGAGCTGGTCGATCTGCTGCGCGGACAGGCCGAACTCGGCGTTGATCTGCGGAAGCAGGCGGGACAGCAGCGCCGCGTCCACGGCCCAGTCGAGCCCTGGCACGGGCAGGGAACTGGCGGCCGCCGCGACCAATGCGCGCCGATGCAGCAATTTGCGGCTGCGCTGCACGGCAGCGGTGAGGGCCGCGTTGCCGGCCGCCATTTGCAAGGAAGTGGGCATGGGCGGGTTGTACCTGATGCGGTGGTGGTTGGCAAAGGGCAACGCCCGTGGCCGCGCAAGGAGATTCTTCAGCGGCCGTTTCAGGTTTTTCCCTTGACGAGGGTGAACGCGGCCAGAAGCAGCATGGCCCCCACGACCGACGCGATCCAGCCAGCGGCTTCCCCTTGTGCATACCAGCCCATCGCCAAACCCAGATAGGTGGCGAGAAACGAGCCCGCCACCCCCAGCAGCGCGGTCAATATCCATCCGAGTTTGTCCTCCCCGGGTTTCAGGGCACGGGCCAGAAGCCCGACCATCAAACCCACCAGCAATGTTCCTAGCAATGTTCCCATGATGTTTCCCCTGCATGCTGCGACGCGATCTGCCCACTCTAAGGAGCGCGCGCGCCGCCAGCTTGTCGGACAACGCGCACTGTGCGCGTCCCATTGCGGGGCGCGCGTTCCCGACACGGGTGAGGGTGGAAAGCGAGGTCCGGCGTCATGAAGGGGCCGGCTGTGGGTCCCGTCCGACACCACGGCGCGGCGGGTACTTGCCGCCTGCGGGACCGGCGGCGCCGTACAGTGAAGCGTCTCCACTGAAAGGAAGACCGATGACAACAAATTTCAAGACCCGTTCCTTCCGCCTGGTGTTTGTGGCGGTGCTCGCGCTGGGGGCGGCATTGGCGGGGCCCACGACCGCCGCGGCCCAAAGTGGCGACGAGGCCTCGCTGTCCCGCGGCGCGGTACCGGACACCACGCCCCAGCAGCGCTACCAGACCGCCATCCGCGAAGCCGGCGGTGGGTTGAAGGTGAGCCTGGAGGAATGCCGGGCCATGCCCTCGGCGGACCGCCGCAGCTGCGAATCCCAGGCACGCGCCACGTACCAGGCCGATATGGCCAAGGCCAAGGCCATGCTGCGCGACCCGTCGATAGGCCCGGTGAATGTGGTGGGGGGACCGATCCGCAGCACCGAGACGGTGTACGAGATCAAACGCTAGCCGCAGGCAGGGCGCCTGCGAGGGGACATCCTGGCCGGGCGAGCGGCGTGGTTGCTATTTGGCTTGCGCGAGGTCGTCGCTGCCGGAGCCCGCGACGCGGCGGGCGCCGTTGAAGCGGCGTGCCCAGTAAGCCACGCCCATGTCTTCCACGCGGATTTCGGCTCCGCTGCGGGGAGCGTGGATGAACTTGTTGTCCCCCACGTAGATGCCCACATGGCTGAAGTTGCGGCGCATGGTGTTGAAGAACACCAGATCCCCGGGCTGAAGCTCCTTCTTGTCAATGACCTGGGTGGCGGCAGCCTGCTGGTCGGCCCGGCGGGGTAGCAGCAGGCCCACGGTCTGCTCGTACATGGCCCGCACGAAGCCGCTGCAGTCGAAGCCGGTTTCCGCGCTGTTTCCGCCCCGCTTGTACGGTACGCCCAGGAATCCCATGGCGTTCACCACGAGCCCGGACGCGCGGTCCGCCACCGTATGGGCCTTGTCGGCTACCCGGTGGCTCACATCCTCCAGCCGCGTGAGCAGGCCTTTGTCGGTGATGAACCGGTCCATATCGTCGGGGTTTGCCGCTTGCGGCGCAGCCTGGGCAGAGGTTGCGCAGACCAGGAGGAGGGTGCAAAGCCATCGGGACATGGGGGCGAAGGGTACCACGGTATGCTTACTTATCAAAAATAATCACCTGTGCAAGCCGTTGATTTCGTTCAAGTAAATCCCGAACAGGGATTCGCCGGAGGGAATCCGCGGCTGCACCGCCGTGGAGGGCCGCCGTGCCAGGCCTGGCCGGGCGGCGGCTCTGGGGGTATGGTGTTCAACTTTTTCAGGAGCGCCACGAGATGGAATGGACACGGAAAATGCCCCTTTCGCGGGCCGCGCGGGCCTGCCTGGCGGCGCTTTGGGCCGTGGCGGGCGCCCACCATGGCGGTGTTTCCGCCCAGGGCACGCCGCCGGGCGTGTCCGTGGCAACCGTGGCACGGGGGCTGGAACACCCCTGGGCCGTGGCCTTCCTGCCCGAAGGGCAGTTTCTCGTCACCGAGCGGCGGGGCCGGATGCGGGTGGTCAGCGCGGGCGGGCAGGTGGGGCCAGCGCTGGCGGGCGTGCCGGCCGTCGCCGCGGGCGGGCAGGGCGGCTTGCTGGACGTGGTGACCGATGCCGACTTCGCCCGCAACCGCCGCATCTTCTTCTGCTTTTCGGAGCCCGCCCCGGGTGGCGCGTCCGGCAACAGCACGGCGCTGGCACGGGCCACGCTGTCCGCGGATGCGCGCAGCCTGCAGGAGGTCAAGGTCCTCTTCAGCCAGCAACCCAAGGTGGACAGCGCCCAGCATTTCGGCTGCCGCATCGTGCAGGCGGCGGACGGCAACCTGTTCCTGGCGCTGGGCGAGCGCTACCAGCGCAAGGACGATGCGCAAAGGCTCGACAACCACCACGGCAAGATCGTGCGCATCACCCCGGACGGCGCGGTGCCGGCCGACAACCCGTTTCGCCAGCGCGCGGGCGCCTTGCCGGAGATCTGGAGCTACGGCCACCGCAATCCCCAGGGCGCCACCCTGGGCCCTGACGGCCAGCTGTGGATGCACGAGCACGGCCCCCAGGGGGGCGATGAGATCAACCTGCCCCGGCCCGGCCGCAACTACGGCTGGCCCGTGATCACCTACGGCGAGAACTACGGGGGCGGCAGGATGGGTGAAGGCACGGCCAAGGCGGGCATGGAGCAGCCGCTGCACTACTGGGTGCCGTCGATTGCGCCCTCGGGCATGGCGTTCCTCACCAGCGCGCGCTACGGCGCGGCGTGGCAGGGCAGCCTGTTCGTGGGGTCTCTCAAGTTCGGCACCCTGCACCGGCTGGAAGTCGCCCCGGGCAAGGTCTTGCGCGAGGAAAAGCTGCTGCAGGGCCAGGGCGAGCGCATCCGCGACGTGCGCCAGGGGCCAGACGGCCTGATCTACCTGCTGACCGACAGCCCGCAGGGCCAGCTGCTGCGCCTGCAGCCCTCCTGATCGGCGGGCGCGCCGGCGGGGCTGCGACAATGCCCCACTTCCAGAGAATCCGGCCGCCCGGAGCGGTCCACACCATGCTGCTTGACGCCACTGAATCCCAACTCGTCCTGGTCGACTACCAGGAGCGCCTGATGCCCGCGATCTTCGAGGGCCCTGCCGTGCTGGCCAATGCCCGCCGCCTGGCCGAGATCGCGCGCATGCTGGAGGTGCCCGTGTGGGGCACGGAGCAGAATCCCTCACGCCTGGGCGCCAATGATGCCGCGCTGCGCGCCCTGTGCCAGAAAACGCTGGCCAAGATGCATTTCAGCGCGGCCGAGGAAGGCCTGGGCGAATGGCTGCGCCCGCCCGCGAAGCCCCAGGGCGGCAACGCGCGCAGCCTGCCCAAGCACCTGCAGAAACCCGCCACCGCACAGGGCGCCGAGCGCGGCACCATCGTCATCGCCGGGTGCGAGGCGCACGTCTGCCTGCTGCAGACCGCGCTGGACCTGATCGACGACGAATTCGAGGTCTGGGTCGTGACCGATGCCTGCGGCTCGCGCACGGAGCGCAACCGCGACGCGGCCTTCGACCGCCTGGCCGGCGCGGGGGCGGAACTGGTGACGACCGAGATGGTGGCGTTTGAATGGCTGGGCAGCTGCGAGCACCCGGCCTTCAAGGATGTGCTCGGTCTGATCAAGTAGCCCGGCATCAGGTCTTTTGGGGCGCTGGCGCTTTCCCTTCATGCGCCGGAAGCTATAAAAAACATAGCAAATCAGCGGCGCCGAAGCCGGGGGCGCGCCAGCCTCCCATGGGCTCAGGTCACAGCCACGGCTTGAGAAGTGTCACCGCGAGCCCGACCGCCGCGCAGCCGCCGAGCAATGGCAGCACGCCGGCCTTGAAGCGGAACAACGCCACCCCCGCTCCCAGGGCAATCACGGCGGAGATCGCATCGAACGCGCCGCCAAAGCCCTGGGGCCACAGCAGGTGGTAGGCAAAGAACAGCGCCAGGTTCAGGATCACGCCCACCACGGCGGCGGTGATGGCGGACAGCGGCGCGGTGAAGCCCAGCCTGCCATGGGTGGCCTCCACCATCGGGCCGCCGGCCAGGATGAAGATGAACGATGGCAGGAAGGTGACGAAGGTCACCACCACGGCCGCAGCCGCCGCGCCCGCGAACAGCGCATCGGGCCCCCACACCTGCTGCAGCCAGCCTCCCACGAAACCGACGAAGGCCACCACCATGATGAGCGGACCCGGAGTGGTCTCGCCCAGCGCCAGGCCATCGATCATCTGCGGGCCATTGAGCCACTGGTAGTGCTCGACCGCGCCCTGGTACACATAGGGCAGCACGGCGTAGGCGCCGCCAAACGTCAGCAGCGCGGCCTTGGTGAAGAACCAGCCCATCTGGGTGAGCGTGCCTTCCCAGCCCTGCGTGGCCACCAGCACCGCCATGGCCGCCAGCCACAGGGCCAGGCCCGCCCCCAGCACCCTGGCCAGGTGGCCGCGCGAGAAGCGGGCGTGCGCCGGTGTCGGGGTGTCGTCGTCGATCAGGGCCGGGCCGTAGCCCCTGGCCGCGCCCGCATGCCCGCCCCCCAGGGCGAACACCGCCGGCCAGCGCCGGGCACCGAAGTGGCCGATGAGGCCCGCCGCCAGGACGATGGCGGGGAAGGGGGCGTGGAACGCAAAAATCGCCACGAAGGACGCAGCCGCGATGCCCCACATCCACCGGTTCCTGAGCGCGCGGGTGCCGATGCGGTGCGCGGCATGCAGCACCAGCGCCGTCACGGCGGGCTTGATGCCATAGAACACGCCCGCCACCGCCGGCACATCGCCAAAACGCAGGTACACCCACGACAGCGCCACCAGAATGAACAGCGAGGGCAGCACGAACAGCGCACCCGCCACGATGCCGCCCCAGGTGCGGTGCATGAGCCAGCCGATGTAGGTCGCCAGCTGCTGGGCCTCGGGGCCGGGCAGCAGCATGCAGTAGTTGAGTGCGTGCAGAAAGCGCTGTTCGCTGATCCAGCGCCGCCGCTCCACCAGTTCGGTGTGCATGATCGCGATCTGTCCGGCGGGCCCGCCAAAGCTGATGAAGCCCAGCTTGAGCCAGAAGCGGAAAGCCTCGGCGAAAGGAACCGGGGCAGGGCTGGTGGCGGCCGTCTCGTCCGGCGGCGGGGCAGGGTGCGCGGAGGTCATGGCATGAAAGTTCTGGGCGGGACGTCTCGATGGGGGTTGCGCGCTGCATGCGCGAATGCATGCAGCGCGCGAGTATCCGCCCAACCCATGACGGTCCGGGGCCCACCGTTGTTTCCGCGCCGCCATTCGGTGGCGCGCCGTCCCTGCCGCCGAGGGGTTCTTCCTGCGCCCTGACCCCTGCGCACAGCGGATGGGAGGGGCCTGGATGGGAGGGTGCACAGGGCGTGGCGCGGTGTTCCCTGCCGGTTGCGTCAGTTTGCCGCAAGCCCGTCATGAATAATTATGAATTCAAAACCTGCCATCCAGGCGGGCCGGAAGAGATGCCGAGGAGACACCACGATGAGCCGCTACGCCGATTTCTACCGCCAGTCCATTGATCACCGCGACGCCTTCTGGGCCGAGCAGGTCCGGCTGATCGACTGGCAGACCCCGCCCCTGCAGGTGTGCGACTACAGCAACCCGCCGTTTGCCCGGTGGTTCGTGGGCGGCACCACCAACCTGTGCCACAACGCGGTCGACCGCCACCTCGCCACGCGCGCCAGCCAGCCCGCGCTGGTGGCCATCTCCACCGAAACCGGCACAGAGCGCAGCTACAGCTTTGCCGAGCTGCACGCCGAGGTGCAGCGCATGGCGGCCGTGCTGCTGTCGCTGGGCGTGAAGAAGGGCGACCGCGTGCTCATCTACATGCCCATGATCGCCGAGGCGGCGTTCGCCATGCTCGCCTGCGTGCGCATTGGCGCGCTGCATTCGGTGGTGTTTGGCGGTTTTGCCTCGGGCTCGCTGGCCTCGCGCATCGAGGACGCCGAACCCGTGGCCGTGGTCAGCGCCGATGCGGGCTCGCGCGGCGGCAAGGTCGTGCCCTACAAGCCGCTGCTGGACGAGGCCATCGCGCTCTCCAGGCACAAGCCCGCCGCCGTGCTCATGGTCAACCGGGGCCTGGCGCCGATGCACCTGCAGCCCGGCCGCGACCACGACTGGGCGCCGCTGCGCGAAAAACACCTGGCCACCGTGGTCCCCTGCGAATGGGTCGAGTCCACGCACCCCAGCTACACGCTCTACACCAGCGGCACCACGGGCAAGCCGAAGGGCGTGCAGCGCGACACCGGTGGCTACACGGTGGCGCTGGCGGCCAGCATGAAGCACATCTTTGACGCGAAGGCGGGGGAGGTGTATTTCGCGACCAGCGACATCGGCTGGGTGGTGGGGCACAGCTACATCATCTACGGCCCGCTCATCGCGGGCATGACCACCATCATGTATGAGGGCCTGCCCACGCGCCCCGACGCGGGCGTGTGGTGGAGCATTGTCGAGAAGTACCAGGTCACCCACATGTTCTCGGCACCCACGGCGGTGCGGGTGCTCAAGAAGCAGGACCCTGCCTACCTGGCCAGATACAGCGTGAAAAGCCTCAAGGCCCTGTGGCTGGCCGGCGAGCCGCTCGATGAGCCCACGGCCCAGTGGATCAGCGACGCGCTCTCGGTGCCCATCATCGACAACTACTGGCAGACCGAAACCGGCTGGCCCATCCTGACGCTGGCCAATGGCGTGGAACCCCAAACCACGCGCTTCGGCAGCCCGGGCAAGGCGATGTACGGCTATGACGTGAAGCTCATCGACGAAGCCACGGGCCAGGAGCTGGCGGGCGAGAACCAGAAGGGCGTGGTCGCCATCGAGGGCCCGCTGCCCCCCGGCTGCATGCAGACCGTGTGGCGCGACGACGCGCGATTCGTCAACACCTACTGGAAGAGCATCCCTGGCCGGCTGATCTACAGCACCTTCGACTGGGGCATCCGCGATGCCGATGGCTACCACTTCATCCTGGGCCGTACCGACGACGTGATCAACGTCGCGGGCCACCGCCTGGGCACGCGCGAGATCGAGGAGAGCATTGCCGCGCACCCCAACATCGCCGAAGTGGCCGTGGTGGGCGTGGCGGATGCGCTCAAGGGCCAGGTGGCCATGGCCTTTGCCGTGGCCCGCGATGCGAGCGGACTCGACACCGATGCCGCGCGCCTGAAGCTCGAGGGCGAGGTCATGAAGCAGGTGGACAGCCAGCTGGGCGCCGTGGCGAGGCCCTCGCGCGTGTACTTCGTGAGCGTGCTGCCCAAGACGCGCAGCGGCAAGCTGTTGCGGCGGGCGTTGCAGGCGGTGGCCGAGCGCAGGGATCCGGGGGACCTGACGACGATGGAGGATCCGGCGGCGCTGCAGCAGGTGCGGGAACTGGTGGGGGAGTGAACGGGCTCGACGGTTCTTCTGGTTGTTTGGGCTGAGCTTGTCGGAGCCTGGGTTTGTGTGCTGATCTGGCTGTGTGCCTGGGCTAAGGGCGGAGGCCGGGGCGACATCCCGGCTTTCGCCCCTGCACCCGAGCCGCCTCCCATCAAGGCGCCGCCCCGCTCCAGCTGGCGCTATGCTCGACCATCGCCACTCCTGCGCTTTCCAAGGACCACCCCATGCGCCTCGCCGTAGAAAACCTCGAAGCCTCCAAGATCCGTGAAGTCGCCAACGCCGGCATGGGCCGGGCCGACGTCCTGGCCTTCTGGTTCGGCGAAAGCGACGAGGTCACGCCCGAGCCCGTGCGCCAGGCGGCCATCGAGTCCCTGCAGCGGGGCGAGACCTTCTACTCCCACAACCTCGGCCTGCCCGAGCTGCGCCAGGCGATAGCCGCCTACGCCAGCGCGCTGCATGGCCCCATCGGTGCGGAACGGATCGCCGTGACCTCGGGGGGCGTGAGCGCGCTGATGGTGGCCATGCAGGCGCTGCTCGATGCGGGGGACGAGGTCGTGGCCGTCACGCCCGTGTGGCCCAACCTCACGGCCCAGCCCGCCGTGCTGGGTGCCCGTGTGCGGTGCGTGCCGCTGCGCGCCGAGGGCGGCGCCTGGACGCTGGACCTGCAGGTGCTGCTCGACGCCATCACGCCGGCCACACGACTGCTCATCGTCAACGCACCCAACAACCCCACGGGCTGGACGCTCACGCGCGCGGAGCAGCAGGCCATCCTGGACCATTGCCGGCGCACCGGCACCTGGGTGCTGGCGGACGAAGTGTACGAACGCCTGTACTACGGGGCGACCCCCCACGGCTGCGCGCCGAGTTTCCTGGACATCGCCGCGCCCGAGGACCGGCTCATCGTGGTGCAGAGCTTTTCCAAGAGCTTCCTGATGACCGGCTGGCGCCTGGGCTGGCTCGTGCTGCCGCCCGCGCTGGTGGACGCCGTGGGCAAGCTGATCGAATTCAACACCTCCTGCGCCAGCGTGTTCACCCAGCGCGCGGGCCTGGCGGCGCTGGAGCATGCGGGCGAGCTCACGCCGCCCCTGGTGGCGCGCATGCGCCGCTGCCGCGACACGCTGCTGCCCCGCCTGGCCGCGCTGCCGCAGGTGGAGGTGGCCAGCCCGCTCGGCGGCATGTACGCCTTCTTCCGCCTGCACGGCTTTGACGATTCGCTGGCGGTCGCCCAGCGGCTGGTGAGCGAGGCCGGCCTGGGCCTGGCGCCGGGCAATGCGTTCGCGCCCGAGGCCCAGGGCTGGCTGCGCTGGTGTTTTGCCTCCAGGGAACCCGCGCGGCTGGAGGCGGGCGTGGAGCGCCTGCAGGCCTGGCTGGCGGGGTCCAGCCGGGGTTGATGGGGGCAGAGTGCACGTGGCAGCAGCGTGCCCAGTGCAGTTTGCTATATTTTTAATAGCTTCATGCGCTTGCCTGGAAAGCGCTTGCGCGGTTTTTACCTGAAACTTCCCTGGGCCTGCCGCTGCCAGCCCGAGGGCAGCTGCCACTGGGCCGCCCAGCCGGTGAAGTCCGCCAGCGGCATGGGCCGCGCGATGCAATAGCCCTGCGCCTGGGTGCAGCCCAGCTGCAGCAGCATCTGTCCCTGCTCGATGGTTTCCACGCCTTCGGCGATCACGCGGTAGCCAAACGAGCGCGCCAGGCCGATCACGCCCTGCACGATGGCCAGATCGCCCGGATCGCCCATCATGCCGTGCACGAAGCTCTGGTCGATCTTGAGCGTGTCCATGGGCAGACGGCGCAGGTAGGTCAGCGACGAGTAGCCGGTGCCGAAGTCGTCCAGCGACACCACCACCCCCAGCCCACGCAGCGCGGTCAGGGTGTGCGCCACGGCCGCCAGGTCGTACAGCGCGGCGCTTTCGGTGATCTCGATTTCCACCAGGTGCCCGGGCACGCCGGGGTGGCGCGCGATGCACCGGGCCATCCAGTCGGCGAAGTCGGGGCGCTGCAGGTGCTGGGCGGCGATGTTGACGCTCAGCGGCAGGGCCATGCCGCGCGCCTGCAGCTCCTCCAGGATGGAGAGCGCGGCCTCGACCACCCATTCGCCGAACCCGATCTCCAGCTCGGTCCCCTCCAGCAGCGGCAGGAATTCGCCGGGCGGCACCAGGCCGCGCTGCGGGTGCTGCCAGCGCGCGAGGGCTTCGGCGCCCACCACGGCGCCGCTTTTCATGTCCACCTTGGGCTGCAGGTACAGGGTGAACTGGGCATCGGCCAGCGCGTCGCGCAGGTGGCGCCCCTGCGCGCGCAGCAGCTGCAGGGCGCGCTCCTGGGCGGCATCGAACTGGTGGAAGCGGTTGCGCCCGGCCTGCTTGGCGGCGTACATGGCCTGGTCGGCATGGCGCAGCAGGGCATCGGCATCGGCGTCGTCCTGCGGGAACACCGTGTAGCCGATGCTGGCCGTGACCACCACGCGCTCGGCGTCGAGCGTGTAGGGGGCCGAGATGCTTTCCATCACGCGGTGGAGCATGGCTTCGCAGCCGTTGGCCGAGTCCAGCCCGGGCATGAGGATCACGAACTCGTCGCCCCCCAGGCGGGCCACGCAGTCGAGCGGGCGCAGCGCGCGCGTAAGCCGGCCGGCCACCACCACCAGGAGGCGGTCGCCCGCGCCGTGGCCCAGCCGGTCGTTCACGGGCTTGAAGCCGTCCAGGTCCAGGTAGGCCACGCCCAGCTGCGTGCCGTTTGCACGCGCCTGGTCCATGCATTCCTGCAGCTTGCGCGCCAGCAGCACGCGGTTGGGCAGGCCGGTGAGGGCATCGAACAGCGCCAGCCGCTGCAGCAGCACTTCCTGTTCGCGCTGGGGCGTCACGTCGATCGCCACGCCCAGCATGCGTTCGGGGCGGCCCATGGCGTCAAGGCCGACGATCTTGCCCAGGTTGCGCACCCAGCGGACGGCATCGTCGCCGGCCTCGCTCTGGTTGACGCGCCAGGTGGCGTCAAACGGCGTGCCGGGGTGGGCGGTGTGGCGGGCGACCTCGGTGGTGATGCGGTCGATGTCGTCGGGGGCGATGCCGCTGGTCCACTGCGTGGCGCCGAAGGGGCCCTGCGATGCGGGCAGGCCGCGCATCGCGCGCCAGCGGCTGTCGCCCGTGACGGTGCCGGTCTGCAGGTTCCAGTCCCACAGGCCCAGCGACGCGGCCGAGATGGTGAGCGAGAGCAGCGCCTCGCGTTCGCGCACCTGCTCTTCCTCGCGCTTGCGGTCGGTGATGTCGTGCACAGAGAACAGCCAGCAGGGTTCGCCGTCGAATTCGGTCGCCCGCATGGACTGCAGCACGGTGCGCGGCGGGCCGCCGCGCACGTTCAGCTTCACCTCGTAGCTGTTGAGCTGGCCGGAGCGCGCCACCGCATCCATGAGGCGCTGGCGGTCGTCGGCGGTGAAGATGCCCAGCTCGATGGCGGTGCGGCCGATGGCCTCCTCGCGCGGCATGCCCAGCATCTCCACCCAGGCGGGGTTGATGTCCACGTAGCGCCCGTCCATGCGGCGCGACAGGCCCATGGGGTAGGGCATGAGGTGAAAGATGCGCGAGAAGCGCTCCTCGGACTGGCGCAGGCGCTGCTCGGCGCGCTTGGCCTCGTCGATGTCCTGCATCACGCCGCGCACGCGGGTGACCCGGCCGTTCTCGATGACGGGCTCGCCCCGCGCGCGCACCCAGACCAGCCGCCCGTCGGTGTGCAGCACCTCCATCTCCATGCTCCACTCGGCGCGCTCGAGGATGCTCTGGCGGAAACGGTCGCGCAGGGGTTCCCGGTAGGCGGGGGCCACGTGGCGGTCGATGTAGTCGTGCGGCAGCGGGGAGCCAGGCGCCAGGCCATGGATGTCGAAGCACACGTCCGACCAGTAGACCAGGCCCTTGCCGCGCTCGTCCTCCCAGGCGCCCAGACGGGCCAGGCGGCCCGCCTGCTGCAGCAGGCTGTTGAGGGCGCGCAGTTCGTCGCTGGCGCGGTGGGCTTCGGTCATGTCGTGGAAAACGAAGACAAAACAGTTTTCGCCATCCACAAGCACGGAGCGTGCCGACATCAGCCCCGGTATGCGGATTCCGTCGCGCTGGGCCACCAGGGGCAGGCGGTCCACCTTGCCCTCGCGGCGGAAGGTGTCCACCAGCCGTGCGCGCTCCTGCTCGGAGGCCCAGATCTTCAGCTCGGAGGACGTGCGGCCGATCACCTCGTCGCGCGGGCGGCCCAGCACCTCGCAAAAGGCGGGGTTCACGTCGATGTAGCGCCCGTCGGAGATGCGCGAGATGCCCGCGGGATCGGGGAGCGTCTGGTAGAAGGTGGTGTACTTGGCCTCCGAGGAGCGCAGAGCGTCCTCCACCTCGCGGTGGGCCGTGATGTCCACGTCCATGCCGATCAGGCTGAGCGGGCGCCCGCCCGCATCGCGGCGGGCCACGGCGCCGCGCGACATCAGCCAGCGCCACTGGCCGCGCGTGTCCATCACGCGGAATTCGGCTTCGTACGTCTCGTCCAGCCCGTCCATGGCCCGCGCCAGCCGGGAGGCGTTGCGCTGGGCGTCGGCGGGGTGGCGCAGCGCATACCAGCGCTCCCACAGGCCCTGGGCGTCCGCGTCGTCGCAGCTGATGCCAAACGCCTCGTAGAACCGGCCGTGGCAGCGGAACTGGCGCTGGACCACGTCCCACTCCCACCGGCCTCCGCCCAGGGAGTCCATGGCCAGCTGCAACTGCTGTTCGCGCTGCACCAGGGCTTGCTGGGTGCTGGTGCGCGCCAGCTCCGCGCGGGCCTTGCTGGCCAGCAGCAGGCGGCCCACGCCCAGCATCAGAACGCCCGCGCCATGGTGCCAGGGAAGGCTTGTCGGCCACGGTGCCCCGGCCGGCGGCGCGAGGTTCGCGAGCCAGAGGCAGGCCGATACCACCAGGGGCAGGGTGATGGCCAGGCCCACCAGCGCGATCCATGCCGCCGGGCGCAGGGGCAGGCGCCGGGCCATGCGCCGCCACAGCCATGCCAGCAGCCACGTGGCGCCCAGCACCAGCACGGCGGGCGGGGTGGCGGAGGGGGCCGTCGCGACCACGGCCAGCAGCGCCACCAGGGCGGTGATGGCGGCCGGCAGGCCGCCGAAATAAAGTCCCATGAAGGCGGCCACGGTGGGATAGGCCACCAGCCTCAGCTCGGGCGCATTCCAGTGCAGCGCGGTGAACGACACCGCCGACACCGCGCCGCCCGCCACGCCCAGCAGCCAGAGCGTGCGCCGCGATGGCCGCAGCGCCTCCTGGGGCGGGAGCCACTCCAGCACCAGGAGCAGCGTCATCAGTACCGTGCCGGCCAGGAGCGTGTTGTTACCCATGGCGGAGCGCGCTGCAAAGGCAGGGCCAGGGGGCCGGGACGGCTTCAGCGCAAACCGCTGCCCGCGCCGACCGGCCCGGGTGGTGTGCGGCGGCGCGGTGCCCCGCGCCGTCCAACGCAAGACTCAGATCGCAGCGGCCCGGGGAAAAAACCATTCCCCGAGTTTATGGCTGTTCCGGCGCCGTCCGGCCCGGCCGCAGTGTCCTGATAAGCCCCGTTGACAGCATCGTGCCGCACACGATGACGAGCGCGCAGCCCAGCATCCACGGCGTGATGCGCTCGCCCAGGAAGATCGCGCCATACAGCACCGCGAACACGGGCGCGATGAAGGTCACGGCCAGTGCCCGGCTGGGCCCCGCGCTGGCGATGAGGCGAAAGTACAGGATGTAGGCGATGCCCGTGCACAGCACCGCGATGGCGACGATGCAGCCCCAGGCGCGGGGGCCCGGCATCTGCGCCGGCCACAGCCACAGGGTGGGCACGGCCAGGCCCAGCGCCGCGCCCAGCTGGCTGCCCGTGGCGGTGGCCAGGGGCGGTATGCCCGTGAGGAAACGGCGCGCAAAGCTGGCCGACAGGCCGTAGAAGGATGATGCCAGCAGGCACGCCGCGATCGCCCATTCGGCGCTGTCGCTCTTGAAACCCGTGCCGGCCGGCGCGCGCCACGCGAGCAGCGCCACGCCCACGAAGCCCAGGGCCAGGCCCGCCCAGCGCAGGCGGTTGATGCGGTCGCCCAGCCAGAGCCAGGCCACCAGCGCGCCGAACAGGGGCACGGTGGCATTCAGGATCGAGGTCAGGCCCGTGGCGAGGTGCAGCACCGCCCAGGAAAACAGCGCGAACGGAATCGCCGAATTGATGACCCCGGCGAACATGATGGGCCGCCAGTGCCTGCGCAGCGCGGGCCCATGGCCCTGGCGCAGCATGATGGGCCACAGGAACACCGTGGCCAGCGCCACGCGCAGCCCGGCGGTGGGCAGCGGGCCGAACTCGGACGCCCCCAGCCGCATGAAAAGAAACGAGGCGCCCCAGAGCGCCGCCAGCAGGATGAATTCGCCGATCCAGGTGGTGACGGGTTGGGTTCCCGGGCTGTTCGGGCTGTTCATTCATGGCCTTTCTCTGGGGGCAGGGCGCCCGCCGGCACGGGCGGCCGCGGGGGCGCGAAGAGCGCATTCTCCATGGTCAGCAGGGCCGTCTTGCGGTCCAGCCCGCCCGCGTAGCCTGTCAGGCTGCCGTCCGCGCCCAGCACGCGGTGGCAGGGCACCACCACGCTCAGCGGGTTGCGCCCCACGGCCGCGCCCACGGCGCGCACGGCCAGCGGCCGGCCCAGTTGCTGGCTCAGGCGCCCATAGCTGGTGGTGCCGCCGCGACCGATGGCCAGCAGGGCGCGCCACACCGCCTGCTGGAACGGCGTGCCGCCCGAGAGATCCAGCGGCAGATCGAAGTCCTGCCGATCGCCCCGCAGGTACTGCTGCAGCTGGCTGGCGGCGGCCTGCAGCACGGGATGGCCGGCCGCCTCGGCCCAGGCGTGCCCGCCGTGGAGAAAGCTGGCGGGTTCGTGGCGCTGGCCTTCGAACCAGACGCCGCAGAGGCCGGCGGGCGATGCGGCCAGGCGCACCGGCCCAAGGGCGGTGCTGGCCCGCGCCTGCACGGTGTGGGGGTGGTATTGCATGGGGAATCTCGGTGATTTTGAATAAAACAAGCCGCCAGCGCTTGCTGGATCAGCGCGAAAAGCTATTGTTTTGATAGTGTTTCAGGCGCCGGGATGGCGGGCTCCGCCGTGCCCGCCGCCCAGGCGCGCAGCACCGCATAGCTGCGCCACGGGCGCCACGCCTCGGACGCCGCGCTGGCGGCGCGCGCCGGGTTCTTCTGGCCCTGGACACCCAGCGCCTTGTGCAGCGCCACGTCGGCGGCAGGGAAGGCATCGGGCCAGCGCAGCACGCGCATGGCGATGTACTGCGCCGTCCAGTCGCCAATGCCGGGCAGGGCGCACAGGGCGGCCGTGGTCGCGGCCACATCGGCGCCGGCATGCAGGGCCAGGCCCCCGCTGTCCACGGCGCGGGCCAGCGCCACGATGGCGGCCTGGCGCTGGCGCACGATGCCCAGCTGGCCCAGGGTGTCGCCGTCGGCCACGGCGAGCGTGGCGGCCGTGGGAAACAGCCGGTTCAGCCCGGGCCAGGGCGTGGCGATGGGCTCGCCCAGCCGCTCCACCAGCCGCTGCCCCAGCGTGCGCGCGGCCGCCACGGTGATCTGCTGGCCCAGCACGGCGCGCACGGCCAGCTCGAAGCCGTCGAACGCACCGGGCACGCGCAGGCCGTCGCCGTCCGGGAAGCGCGGGTGCAGCACGGCGTTGATGGCCGCCGGGTCGGCGTCCAGGTCCAGCATGGCGCGCACGCGGCGGATCACGAGCGGCAGCACCGGGTACAGGCTGTCGCTGGTCTGCAGCAGCACCTGGTGGCGGACCACGTCGAAGCGCGCGCTGAACCAGCCGGTGGTCTCCTGCGCCATGCCGGTGCAGGCGGACGGCAGGCGCACGGTGCGGCGCAGCGTGGCCTCGTGGGGCAGCACCCATTCGACGCCGTGGAACTGCCGCCGCTCGAAGAACGCGAGCAGCGCCGCCACGTCGAAGGGCGGGCGCCAGGCCAGGCGCAAGGTGCTGCCGGTGCCGGACGCGTCCGCCTTGAGGGGGCCCGCGCCGCTGCGCCGCAGCTGGGTGGGATTGAGCCCGTAGTGCCCCGCGAACGCCGCATTGAAGCGCCGCACGCTCGCGAAGCCGCTGGCCAGCGCCACCTGCGTGACCGGCATCGGGGTGTCGGTGAGCAGCTGCTTGGCCGTGAGCAGCCGCCGGGTCTGCAGGTACTGCAGGGGCGACACGCCCAGCGCGGCCTCGAAGATGCGGCGCAGGTGGCGGTCGCTCACGCCCAGGCGTTCGGCCAGCCGGGCGACGGTGGCGCCGCTGTCGCCCCGCGTGGGCCGGGCCGGCCAGAGGTCGGGCGCATCCAGCAGCCGCACGGCCTGCTGCACCAGGATGCCGCTGGCATCCTGCACCGACCACACCAGCGCCTGCGGCGCCAGCTCCGGCCGGCAGCGCAGGCAGGGCCTGAAGCCCGCGCTCTCGGCCTGGGCGGCAAGGCTGAAGAAGCGGCAGTTCTCGCGGCGCGGCGTGCGCACGGCGCACACCGGGCGGCAGTAGATGCCGGTGGAGGTCACGCCGGTGAAGAAGCGTCCGTCAAAGCGCGCGTCCCGGGCCAGCACGGCGAGATAGCGGCCCTCGTCCGAGGCCATGTCGGTGTCCGTGGAGGAGGGCAGGTGGGGCGAGGTCATGGCGGGATGATAGGCCCCGGCGGCGCGTGCACTGGCCGTTTTCGGACATGTGCCTCGGCGCCCCCGGGCGGCGTGCGCAAGGAGGCGGAAGGGGCCGCCTACAATGCTGCGGACGTTTCAACCCTCTTCGTGAAAGGCCCCTACGTGCAGCCCACGCCCGCCATTTTCAAAGCCTACGACATCCGCGGCATCGTGCCGTCCACCCTGAATGAAGAAGTGGCCCTGGGCCTGGGCCGGGCCTTTGGCACCGCCGCCCGCGCCGAAGGGCAGACCACGGTGGCCGTGGGGCGCGACGGGCGCCTGTCGGGCCCGGCCATGTCGGCCGCGCTGATCCAGGGGCTGGTGGAGGCGGGCATCGAGGTGATCGACGTGGGCCTGGTCACCACGCCACTGCTCTACTTTGCAGCCAGCACGCTGTGCGCGAGCGGTATCCAGGTCACGGGCAGCCACAACCCCAAGGACTACAACGGCTTCAAGATGGTGCTCAATGGCCGCGCCATCTACGGCGAGGAGATCCAGGGCCTGCGCCGCACCATGGAGCAGGAAAGCTGGCAGCTGCTGCCCGGCGGTTCGGTGCGCCACGTGGACGTGCTGCCGGCCTACACCGCGCGCATCGTGGGCGACATCAAGCTGGCCCGTCCGCTCAAGGTCGTGGTGGACTGCGGCAACGGCATCGCCGGTGCGTCGGCGCCGACCATCTTCCGCGCGCTGGGCTGCGAGGTGATCGAGCTCTTTTCCGAGGTGGACGGCAACTTCCCCAACCACCACCCCGACCCGAGCAAGCCGGAGAACCTGCGCGACCTGATCGAGGCCCTGAAGGCCAGCGATGCAGAACTGGGCCTGGCCTTCGACGGCGATGGCGACCGCTTAGGGATAGTGACCAAGGACGGCACCAACATCTTCCCCGACCGCCAGATGATGCTTTTCGCGCAGGACGTGCTCTCGCGCGTGCCCGGCGGCGAGATCATCTTCGACGTGAAGTGCACCCAGCGCCTGGCGCCCGCCATTGCGGCCGCCGGCGGCGTGCCGGTGATGTTCAAGACCGGTCATTCGCTCATCAAGGCCCGCATGAAGGAGACCAACTCCCCGCTGGGCGGCGAGATGAGCGGCCACATCTTCTTCAAGGAGCGCTGGTACGGCTTCGACGACGGCACCTATGCGGGCTGCCGCCTGCTGGAGATCCTGAGCAGGAGCAGCGACCCGAGCGCCGTGCTCAACGCACTGCCCACGAGTTTCTCCACCCCCGAGCTGAACGTGGCCTGCGCCGAGGGTGAGCCGCACCGCCTGACGGCCGAATTGCAGGCCCTGGCCGCCGGCACCTTCGCGGCGCCCGCCACGGTCAGCACCATCGACGGGCTGCGCGTGGACTGGCCGGACGGCTTTGGCCTGATCCGTGCCAGCAACACCACGCCCGTGCTGGTGCTGCGCTTCGAAGGCCACACGAGCGAGGCGCTGGCGCGCATCGAATCGGCCATGCTGGCCCTGCTGCACCGCGTGAAGCCTGGTGCGCACGTGGGGGCCGCGAGCCATTGAGCCGGGCGCGATGATGCCCACACGGCGCATTCGCCCCGCCGGACTTTCCCTGACCCTTTCGCCCATCCGCCGACCGTGAATTCGCACCTGTCCACCCCCCTGCGCATCGCTGCCGCGCAGTCGCCGTCCGTGCCCGGGGACGTGGCGCGCAACGTGCAGACGCACCTGGCCTTTGCGCGGGTGGCGGCGCACCACGGGGTGCAGGTGCTGGTGTTTCCGGAGCTGTCGCTCACGGGCTACGAGCCGGCGGTGCTGGCCGCCCAGGTGCTGGATGCCGACCATGGTGTGCTGGCGCCGCTGCGGCAGGCGGCGCGCGACCACGGCATGGCGCTGGTGGTGGGCGCGCCCGCGGCCCCCGTGGCGCCGGGCGCGCTGCTGCCCTCCATCGGCGCATGGGTGCTGGGCGCCGATGGCAGCGCGGCGCTGTACCGCAAGCGCCATCTGCATGCCAGCGAAGCGTCATTCGCCAGCGCGGGAATGGACGACGCGCAGGTGCACCTGCTCGCCGGCGAACCCACGGGGCTGGCCATCTGCGCCGACATCACCCACCCCGAGCATGCGCGCGCCGCGCACGGGGCGGGCGCGGTGCTCTATGCCGCCAGCGCGCTGATTTCCGAAAAAGGCTACGGGCCCGAGTCAGACCTGCTGCGCGGCTATGCGCGGGACCACGGCATGGCCGTGCTCCTGGCCAACTACAGCGGGGCCTCGGGCGGCTACGCCAGCGCCGGCCGCAGCGCGGTCTGGGAGCCTGGGGGCGGGTGCGTGGCCGCGGCCACGCACGACCGGCCCTGCCTGGTCTGGGCCGCGCGCGGCGACAGCGGCTGGAGCGGCGGCGTGCTGGACCTGCCCCTTCCGGTATGAACGCCGCGCGGGCCCTGTATTCGCTGGTGACCTGGTGCGCGCAGCCGCTGCTGCGCCGCAAGCTGCGCCGCCGCGCGGTGGCCGAGCCCGGCTATGGGCATGCGGTGGGCGAGCGGTTTGGCCGCTACCCGGCGCCCATGGACAGCCTCATGCCGCACAGCAGCTCCGACCCGCTCGGCCGCTTTGTCTGGATCCATGCCGTATCCCTGGGCGAAACCCGCGCCGCCGGCATCCTGCTCGGGCAGCTGCGCGAACAGCTGCCGGGCATGCGCCTGCTGCTCACCCACGGCACGGCCACGGGGCGGGCCGAGGGCGAGCGGCTGCTGCACCCCGGTGACGTGCAGGTGTGGCAACCGTGGGATACGCCGGGCGCGGTCGCACGTTTTCTGCGCAAGTTCCGCCCGGCCATCGGCATCCTCATGGAGACGGAGGTCTGGCCCAACCTGGTGGCCGGCTGCCAGCGGCGCGGCGTGCCCCTGGTGCTGGCCAATGCGCGCTTCAACGCCACGTCGCTGCGCAAGGCCCAGCGGCTGGCGCCGCTGGCGCGCCCGGCCTATGGCGGCCTGGCCGCCGTCTGGGCCCAGACCGAGGACGACGCGGCCCGCCTGCGGGCCATCGGCGCCCCGGTGCGCGGCGTGTTTGGCAACCTCAAGTTCGATGTGGTGCCCGACGCCGCCCAGACCGCCCAGGGCCGCGCCTGGCGCGCGCGCGCGGGACGCCCCGTGGTCCTGCTGGCCAGCAGCCGTGAGGGCGAGGAGGCGATGTGGCTGGAAAATTTCAGGCAAAAACAGGCTCCAGCGCTTGCTGACAAAGCGCCAGCAGCTATCAATAGCGAAGCAGGTAACGTGCAGTGGCTCATCGTGCCGCGCCACCCGCAGCGTTTTGACGAGGTGCACCAGCTGCTCCAGCGCGCCGGGCTCGGCGTGTCGCGCCGCAGCACCTGGGCGGCCGGGCCCGAGGCGGCCGATGTGTGGCTGGGCGATTCGCTGGGCGAGATGGCGCTGTACTACGGCCTGGCCGACGTGGCCTTGCTGGGGGGCAGCTTTGCGCCGCTGGGCGGCCAGAACCTCATCGAGGCCGCCGCTGGCGGGTGCCCGGTGGTGCTGGGGCCGCACACCTTCAATTTTGCGGAGGCGGCCGAGCTGGCCTGCGCGGCGGGCGCCGCGCAGCGCGTGCCCGACATGGCCGCCGGCATCGCGTGCGCTGCGGCGCTGGCACTGGACGCCAGCCGCCAGCGGGCCGCCAGCGAACGTGCGGGCCGTTTCGCCAGCGACCACCGCGGGGCCGCGCTGGCAACGGCCCGGGCGGTGCGCGCGATCGTGCAGCCCGCCGGGGCTTCCCTGTCTCCCTCTACTTGACGAGCAGCGCGTTGATCGCCTCGACGTCCTGCTGCGTCAGCGTGCCCGCCGCCTGGCGCAGCTTGAGCGTGCCCAGCAGCACGTTGTAGCGGGCCTGGGCCAGGTCGCGCTTGGTCTGGAAGAGCTGGCTCTGGGCGTTCAGCACGTCGATGTTGATGCGCACCCCCACCTGGTAGCCCAGCTTGTTCGCGTCCAGCGCGCTCTGGCTGGAGGCCTCGGCCGCTTCCAGGGCCTGCACCTGGCCCTGGCCGGACTGCACGCCAAAGAAGGCAGCACGCGTGGCCTGGGCCACGTTGCGGCGGGTGGTTTCCAGGTCGGCCGTGGCCTTTTCTTCCAGGGCCAGGGTTTCCCTGATGCGGTTTTGCACCGAGAAGCCGGCGAACAGCGGCAGGTTGAACGCCACGCCCACGCTGGCGCTGTTGGTGCGGTTGTTCACGCCGGGCGACGTGATGGTGCCGTTCGGGTTGCGCGTGATGTTGTATCCCGCCTGCAGGTCCACCGTGGGCAGATGGCCGGTTTCGGCCTTCCTGGTTTCCAGGCGGGCGATGTCCAGCGCGATCGCGGCCTGGCGCACGCCGGGCTGCTGGTCGCGCGCGGTATCCACCCAGGTGGTCACGTTGTCGGGCTGCACGGAGGGCAGCGGCACGGGCAGCGCCAGGGGCTTGGGGGTGGTGCCGGTGATGCCCACGAGCTGGTCCAGCGCCAGGCGCTTCACCCGCAGGTCGTTTTCGGCGGCGATTTCCTGCGCCACCACCAGGTCGTAGCGGGCCTGGGCTTCGCGCGAGTCGGTGACGGTGGTGGTGCCCACCTCGAAGTTGCGCTTGGCGGAGGCAAGCTGTTCCGACACTGCAGCCTTTTGCGCCTGCACGAAGGCCAGGGTGTCCTGCGCCGCGAGCACGTCAAAGTAAGCCTGGCTCACACGCACCAGCAGGTCCTGCGTGGCCGCATCCAGCTGCGCCTGGGCGACATCCACGCCACGCTGGCCCTGTTCGAGGGTGATGCGGTTGGCGGGGCGGTACAGCGGCTGCGAGGCCTGCACGCCCAGCGTCTGCGTGGTGCCGGTGTTTTCCACCGGCGGGCGGCTCAGCTCCACATTGGCGCGGCTGAGCCCGGCCGTGAGCCCGGCGCTGGGCAGCAGGCCCGCGCGGGCCTGGTCGGCGCGGCGGGCCGCCGCATCGAGCTGGGCGCGGGCCGATTGCCACGCCGTGTCATAGGTGCGGGCCGATTCCACCAGTTCCAGCAGGCTCTGGGCTTGCGCCGGGGCACACAGTGCCGCGCCGAGCGCCAGGGACAGAAGGGACAGGGAGAGGGGCCGTAGCGGTGTCATGGAGGTCCTTCGGAAAAGAGTCTGCGTGTCGAAAATGGGGCAAAACAGGCGCGGTGGCTGCGGGCGGTCCGGCCGCCGCCGTCGTCAATAGCGGGGCACGGCGGGGTCGCTTTCCTGCGACCAGGCGTCGATGCCGCCGGTGATGTTGGCCACCTGCTCAAAACCGTGGTGCTGCAGGAAGGCCGCCACGCGCAGGCTGCGGGCGCCGTGGTGGCACAGGCAGGCGATGGGGCGGGCGGGGTTCAGCTCGGCCAGACGCCCGGACAACTCGCCCATGGGGATGGCGGCCAGCTCGAAGCCGTCCGCACGCACGCTGGCGGTCTGCAGCTCCCAGGGCTCGCGCACGTCCAGCACCAGGGGCTGGCCGCCTTCGGGGGCGGCGGCGAACCAAGCGGACAGCTGGGCGGGACGGACGTGATCGATCATGCAGGACTCCGAAGGGGACTCAGGATGCAAGGCTCGGGGAGCCGGGGTCAGAACGTGAAGCCGGACGGCTCGGGGAAGTTCACGAGGCGCGGCGCGATGGTGTCCCAGGGCGACACCGTCTCGAAACGGTCGCCGGCGCGGCGGGTCACGGTGAAGCGCATGACGGGTTCGCCGCCGACGATGGCGCCCAGGCGGCCGCCATCGCGCAGGTGCGACAGCAGGGCCGTGGGGACTTCGGCGACCGAGCCGCTGAGCACGATCACGTCGAACGGGCCATCGGGGATGGCATCGCGGGCGCCGTCGCCCTGGCGCACGTCGGCATTCTGGATGCCCGCGTCGCGCAGGTTCTCGCGGGCCATCTCGGCCAGCTCGGGGTTGATCTCGAGGGACACCACGCGCTCGGCGCGGTGGGCGAGCAGGGCGGCCATGTAGCCGGAGCCCGCGCCGATCTCCAGCACGCGGTCGGTGGGCTTGATTTGCAGGTCCTGCAGGATGCGCGCCTCGACGCGCGGCTGCAGCATGCTGTGGCCTAGGCGCACGGCCTCTTCGGCGTCGTTGCCGAGCAGGGGCACTTCAATGTCCATGAACGCCATGTTGCGGTAGGCCGGAGGCACGAAATCTTCGCGGCGAACGATCGCCAGCAGGTCCAGCACGTCGGCGTCCAGCACGTTCCAGGGGCGGATCTGCTGCTCGATCATGTTGTAGCGGGCCTGGGCGACGGGGTCGCTGGTATTGGCGGACGTGTTCAGAGGCATGTTCATGGGATTTCTCCAGGGGAGGCGTGGGTCAGGACAAACCCTCGATTTTAGAGGCCCCGGCCAGGGGGCGGCCGCGGCCCATGCGGCGAAGGGCCCATTGCGCCAGATCGTCCATGTAGCAATACACCACCGGCACCACCACCAGCGTGAGCAGCGAGGAGGTGATCACCCCCCCGATCACCGCCTGGCCCATGGGCGCGCGCTGCTCGGAACCCTCGGACAGCGCGAACGCGAGCGGCACCATGCCGAAGATCATGGCCAGCGTGGTCATGAGGATGGGGCGCAGCCGCACGCGCGCGGCCAGCAGCAGGGCGTCGGCGCGGGGCAGGCCGGGCACGGTGCGGCCTTCGTCGTTCACGTGTTCCTCGCGGGCGCGGATCGCGAAGTCCACCAGCAGGATGGCGTTCTTGGTCACGAGGCCCATCAGCATCACCACGCCGATGATGGAGAACATCGACAGCGTGGAGCGGAACATCAGGAGCGCCAGCACCACGCCGATGAGCGTGAGCGGCAGCGAGGTCATGAGCGCCAGCGGCTGCAAAAAGCTCTTGAACTGGCTCGCCAGGATCATGTAGATGAAGATGATGGCCATGGCCAGGGCCGAGATGGCATAGCCGAAGGACTCGGCCATGTTCTTGGTGGAGCCGCCGAACTGGTAGCGGTAGCCGGGCGGGAAGCTCACGCTCTCGAGCGCCTTCTTGATGTCGTTGGACACCTCGCCGGCCGAGCGCTGGGCCACGTTGGCGTTCACGGCCACCTCGCGGGTCAGGTCGCGCCGGTTGATCTGGTTGGCGCCGGTGGATTCGGTCACGCGGGCCACCTGGTTCAGGCGCACGATGCGCGTGGTTCCGTCGGCGGCCGTCAGAGCGAAGGGCAGGCGCTCCAGGTCGGCCGGGGCGGTGCGGGCCTCGGGGGCCAGGCGCACATTCACGTCATACGTCTGGTCGTCCGGAGCACGCCAGTTGCCCACCGTGGTGCCTGCCACCAAGGTGCGCAGCGATGCGGCCATGGGGGCCACGGCCAGGCCGAGGTCGGAGGCGGCCTCGCGGCGCACATCGAGGGCGATCACCGGCTTGTCGGGCTTGGCGCTGGTGTCCAGGTCCACCAGGCCCGGGATGTCGCGGATCTTGTCCGTGACGATCCTGGTCAGGCGCTCCAGCTCCTGCAGGTCGGGGCCCTGCAGCGAGAACTCCACCTGCTTCTGGCCGCCCACGGCATCGAGCAGGCCCACGTGGGTCACCGTGATGCCGGGCACCTGCTTCAGGCGCTCGCGCAGCACGTCCGACATCTGGTCCACGCTGCGGCTGCGGTCCTTGCGGTCCACCAGGCGCACGTACAGATTGGCGTACATCTTGCCTTGCGCGCTGCCGGTGTTGATGGTGGCCAGGGTGTAGCGCACTTCCGGCATCTCGCGCAGGATGCCTTCCACCTGCCGGGCCTTGGCCTCGGTCGCTTCCAGCGAGGAGCCCACCGGCGTGTAGAAATTGACGGTGGTTTCGGAGAAGTCGGCCTTGGGCACGAACTCGGTGCCCAGCAGCGGCACCATGAAGATGCTCAGCACGAAGATGGCCAGCGCAATGCCCATGGTGGCCAGCTTGTGCACCAGCGACCAGCGCAGGATGCGCTGGTAGCCTTCGGCCAGCGCATCGGTGGCCCGGTCGAACCAGCCCGTGACGCGGCCGATGGTCTTGTCGTAGAACGTGACCGGCTCGGTGCGCTGCCCGTGGGCGTGGATGCTCGGGTCGTGCCAGATGCTCGACAGCATGGGGTCGAGCGTGAAGCTCACGAACATCGAGATCATCACCGCCGCGACGATGGTGATGCCGAACTCGTGAAAGAACTTGCCGATGATGCCGCCCATGAAGCCGATGGGCATGAACACCGCCACGATGGACAGCGTGGTGGCCAGCACCGCCAGGCCGATCTCCTGAGTGCCGTCCATCGCCGCGTCGTAAGCGCCCTTGCCCATCTGCACGTGGCGCACGATGTTCTCGCGCACCACGATGGCATCGTCGATCAGCAGGCCCACGCACAGGCTCAGCGCCATCAGCGTGATCATGTTGATGGTGAAGCCGAACATGTTCATGAACAGGAACGTGCCGATCAGCGCGATGGGCAAGGTGAGGCCCGTGATCACCGTGGAGCGCCAGGAGTTCAGGAACAGGAAGACGATGAGCACCGTGAGGATGGCGCCCTCGATCAGCGTCTGGCGCACGTTGTTCACCGCCACGCGGATGGGGCGGGCGCTGTCGCCGATGGTCTCCAGCCGCACGCCGGGCGGCAACTGGCTCTTGAGTTCGGCCACGGCGGCGGTCAGGCCGTCCACTACCTCGATGGTGTTCTCGCCCTGCGACTTCTGCACCGACAGCAGCAGCGTGCGCTGGCCGTTGTACAGGGCCAGACTTTCGACTTCCTGCGCGCCGTCGTTCACGCGGGCCACCTGGTCCAGGCGGACGGGCGCACCGTTCTTGCGGGCGACGATGATCCTGCCGAAGTCCTCGGGGCGCTGCATGCGTGCGTCGATCTGCACCACGCGCTCCTGCGCGAGGGACCGGATGGAGCCCACGGGCAGGTCCTGGTTCTCGTTGCGCACGGCGCTGGCCACCTGGTCGGGCGTCACGCCGAAGGCTTCGAGCGCCTGCGGGTTCAGGTAGATGTTGATCTCGCGCTTGGTGGCGCCCACCAGGTTCACGGCGCCCACGCCGCGCACGTTCTCCAGGCGCTTCTTCAGCGTCTGCTCGGCCCAGGTGGTCAGCTCCACGGCACTGCGGGCCGTGGCGCCCGCCGTGTCGTCCGGCAGCACGGCCAGCGACCACACGGCCCGGCTGGCGGGGTCGAAGCGCAGCACGCGCGGCTCCTTGACCTCGGTGCGCAGCAGGGGGCGCACGGTGGCCACCTTCTCGCGCACGTCCTCGGCGGCCTTGCGGCCGTCGATGTGCAGCTGGAACTCGATGATGACGACGGCCGTGCCCTCATAGCTGCGCGAGGTGAGGGCGTTGATGCCGGCGATCGAGTTGACGCCTTCCTCGATCTTCTTGGTGACTTCGCTTTCGACGATTTCCGGCGACGCACCGGGATAGTCCACGGTGACCACCACCACCGGGAAGTCGATGTTGGGGAATTGATCGACCTTCAGGCGCTGGTACGAGAACAGGCCCAGCACCACGATGGCGAGCATCACCATGGTGGCGAACACGGGGTTCTTGAGGCTGACTTTGGTGAACCACATGGCGGTGCGGCGCGGTCAGGGGGCGGTGCGGGGCACGGAGGCCGGGGCGGCGGGCGCGGCAGCCGCCACGGCGGTGCCCTCGCGCAGCTGTCCGATGCGGCCGGCGATCACGGGCGTGCCCTCGGCCACGCCCTCGATGGCGACCCAGGTCTGGCCGCTCAGCACCGACCGCGCACCGGTCTTGACCTCCACGTAGGCCACGCGGCCGTCCTTGAGCGTCTGCAGGTAGGGCGCTGGCTTGTCGGTGCGCACGGCATCCAGCGGCACGGCCAGCACCTCGGCGCGGCCGGTGTCGAGCGTGCCCTGCACGAACAGGCCCTGGCGCAGCGGCGTTTCGCCCCGGGCCTGCTCCACCCGCAGGTAGACGGGCACCGTGCGGCTGCCGGCCTGTGCGCTGGGGTTGATGCGCGCCACGGTGGCGGGCACGGGCACGGCCGAGCCTTCCATGGTGAGCAGGGCCTTCTGGCCCACGCGCACGGCCAGCGAATCGGCGGGGCTCAGCAGCGCCTCCAGCTCCAGGCGGGAGAGGTCCACCACCTCGATGATGCGGGCGTCCACGGCCACGCGCTCGCCGGGCTGGGCCAGGCGCTGGGCCACCAGCCCGGTGATCGGGCTCTTGAGCACGGTGTCGTCGAGCGCCTTGCGCGCCACGTCGGCGGCCGAGACGGCGGCCTGGTGGCTCGACTGCGCCGCCTCCAGGCTGGCCTGCGAGGTGACCAGCGCCGTGGGCGAAATGAAACCCTGGTCCACCAGCGCGCGGTTGTTGGCGTATTGCCGCTGGTTGATGTCCACCTGGGACTTGGCGGCATCGGCCTGCTGCTGCGCCTGGCGCAGCCGTGCGCGGGCTTCGGTGGGGTCGATGCGGGCGATTTCCTGGCCGGCCCTGACGCTGTCGCCCTCGCGCAGGATGAGGCCCTGCAGTTCCCCGCCCACGCGGGCCTTGACCATGGCCGACTCGACCGCCCGCAGCGAACCCGACACCGGCACTTCCAGCGTGAGGCTCTGGCGCCGCACGGTGACGATCTCGTCCGCGGCCAGCTGCAGCGGCGCCTGCGCCTTCTGGGCGCTGGCCTCGCTCAGCGCCTTCTGCTGCGCCTGGCGGGCCGCCATGGCGCGCCACGCGCCGCCGCCCAGCAACACAACGACGATGGCTGCCGCCACCCAGGGAATCCAGCGTTTCATGGTCAGGCGCCGCGCACGGGCGGAGAAGAAGAAGGGGAGGAGGAGGGAGGGGCGCACGGGGGGGCATCGGGCCGCACGAGCAGCCCATGCAGCACGTTGTCGATCTGCGCCTGGATGAACAGCTCGGGCTGCAGGCCCAGGCCGTCGGGGATGCAGACCGCCAGCGAGTGTTTCCACATCATCAGGAAGATCATGGGGGCCAGCACCACGTGCACGATGTAGTCGAGCGCCACCGGCCGGAACTCGCCGCGCTCGATGCCGCGCTGGATGATGCGGCGGATCAGCCCCTGGCCCGGCTGGATCACTTCCTGCTGGTAGAACTGCATGATCTCGGGGAAGTTCTGGGCTTCGCTGAACATCAGCTTGGTGATGCCCGAGGCCTTGGTGGAGCCGATACGCTCCCACCACACCTCGTAGCAATAGCGCAGCAGCTCGGCGGTGGTGCCTTCGAAGGTCTCCAGCTCCTGCGTCCACTCCTCGAAGCGGCCGGCGATGTTGTGCCGCACCACGGCCTTGAAGAGTTCTTCCTTGCTGGGGAAATACAGGAACAGCGTGCCCTTGGAAACCCCGGCACGCGCCGCCACCTCATCCACACGGGTCGCGGCGAAGCCCTTCTCGACAAAAAGGTCCAGCGCCGCTTCCAGCAGCTCGCCAGGACGGGCTTCCTTGCGGCGCTCGCGCTTGGTGCCCGGGGGGGCGGAAGAGGGGTTGGGCGTGGGGGACAAGGGAAATTCTGTTAATGACTGACCGGTTAGTAATGTAGCAAGCACCTGCCGGAGCGTCAATTCATAATCGCAAAGCACAACCAAAGGACCACCATGACCTTGCAAACCATCACTCTGGGCGGCGGCTGCTTCTGGTGCACCGAGGCCGTGTTCGACCGCGTGCGGGGCATCACCGACGTGGAGAGCGGCTATACCAACGGCCACACGCTGAACCCCAGCTACGAGCAGATCTGCCGGGGCGACACCGGGCATGCCGAGGTGGTGCGCCTGACGTTCGACGCCGACGAGATCAGCCTGGAGGAGATCCTGGAGATCTTCTTCCATACCCACGACCCGACCACCCTCAACCGCCAGGGCAACGACGTGGGCACGCAGTACCGCAGCGGCATCTACTACGACAACCCCGCGCACGGCGACATCGCCCACGGCATGATCCGCCAGATGTCGCAGGACAAGCTGTTCGGCGCGCCCATCACCACCGAGGTGAAGCCGCTGGCCAACTACAGCGCGGCCGAGGCCTACCACCAGGACTACTTCGCGAACAACCCGAACCAGGGCTACTGCGCCTTCGTGGTGGGCCCCAAGGTGGACAAGTTCCGCAAGACCTTCGCCCGCTATCTCAAGCCGGCGTGACGGAGCGGCGGTGACGCAGGCCGCGGCGGTGGTCACCGGGCCGCCGCGGGGGCCCGCGCACCCACACGCACCCGCACGACGCCACCCAGCAGCCCGCCCAGCACCCGCTGGCGCCGCGTGCTGGGCCGGTGGGCCAGCAGCGTGCTGCGGATCATGGCGGGCGTGATGAACTCGGCGGGCTCGAAGCCATGGCCCGCCAGCAGGGCCCGCAGCTCGGCATCGCGCAGGAAACACCGCCAGGGTTCGCCCATGCGGCCGAAACGCCGCGCCATCAGGCCCAGCGCCAGCTTGCGGCCCCATTGCAGCGCCCCCGGGCGGCGCACGTAGTCAAACACCAGCACGCTCCCCGGCGCCGCCCCGGCACCGATGCGCGCGAGCGTGGCCTGCACGGCCGAGGGGGCGAGGTACATCGTCACGCCCAGCCAGGAGAACACCGTGCGCTGGCCCGCGTCCAGGCCCTGAGCCGCCAGCTGCTCCATGAAATCCTGGCGCTCGAAGTCCACCGGCACATAGGCAGCCCCCGGAGGCATGCGCAAGCCCGCCGAAGCGGCCAGGCCCCGCTTCCATGCCTGGGTGGACGGGTGGTCCACCTCGAACACGCGCGCCAGGCCGCGCGGCCATTCACCGCGCAAGGCAAAGGTGTCCAGGCCCGCGCCCAGCACCACGTACTGGGTGGCCCCGGCGGCCACGGCCTCGCGCAGCGTGTCCTCGGCAATGCGGCTGCGCACTGCCAGCGCGCCGCGCATGGCCTGCGAAAAGCTCCCCGCGTCCCTCGCAAGGCCTTGGGGGCCATCGCCCTCAAGCGCCTGCCGCACCTGCGCGGCCCCGGCGGGGCCCAGGATGTCCAGCGCCAGCGGGTCGGCGAAGATCTCGCCGCCCTCGATCAACTGGTGCCGGGCGCGTGCGATGCCGCACAGCAGGGCGGTATGGCTGGGCCGCGCCGATGCCAGCAGCGGCTGCTGCGGGGTGGAGGGGGCAGGTGCGGCGGAGCGGGTCGTGGGTGTCATGGTGCGGGTGATTCTGGCGCGCACCGGCGGTGCCGTCTTGAACGTTTTCGCCAGGCGCGGCGTGCCGCAGGCCTGGCGCCTGGTGGTCCAGCGTTGGGATCCGGGGCGGACCTGTTTACGATGCGTGCCTGTGCGAATCCGGTTCCAGCTCCCTTTTGCCACCGTGGTCCTGCCGCCTGCGCCGCTGGCGGGGTGCATCCGCGCGTACATCACCAAGGACACCACGCGCCGGGCGCACGGCACGGCGCAAGGCCCACAGCTCAACCGCTATCCGGCCTCGGTGTACTGCGGCATCGCCTGGTACCTGGAGGGCAGCTCCGAGCAGCTCGGCCCCGGCCAGCAGGCGGTGCGGGCGCTGCCGGCCACGCTGCTGCTGGGGCCCCAGACCCGGCCGCTGGTGACCCGCAACCCCGGCCCGGTGCGCACCTTTGGCGTGGTCTTCCATCCGCAGGCATTCCACCGGCTCACGGGCCTGGACATCAGCACCCTGGTAGACGGACTGCTGCCCGTGCAGGACGTTCTGTCGCCCGCCTGGCTCGCGCTGTGCGACGGCGTGCGCGCGGCCGCCAGCGATGCGCAGCGGATGGCGCTGCTGGAGGACTTCGTGGCCAGCCAGGAACCTGCGCATGCCGAGGCCCCTGCGGCGGGCGCCGCCGCGGCCGTGCGCTGGATGCGCGAATTGCAGGCCCACGCTGCCGCCCGGGGCCTGGGGGGCAGCCTGCGCAGCCTGGAGCGCCACGTGCGGACCTGGGCCGGCCAGTCGCTGCGGCGCCTTGGCTGGCTGTCGCGGGCGGAAACCGCGCTCACGCGGGCCCGGCTGGAGAGCGAACAGTCGGGGCACGCGCCACGCTGGCACGACGTGGCGCTGGGCGCGGGCTATGCCGACCAGGCCCACCTGTGCCGCGAGACGCAGCGCGTCACGGGACAAAGCCCCTCCGAGCTGGCCCGGCGCGTGCAGGCCGAGGACGAAAGCTACTGGCTTTACCGCCTCTGGTCCTGAGGCCTCGCGCCCCGGGACGGTGCTGGCGCGGCGGCCAGAAGGCACTGAAGAGGCGGGATGGCCCGTGCCAGCGGGCGGTGATTGCCGCCGCGGGGTGCCGGCTGCCTGCATAATGCAAGCTGATTGCGTTACAGGCGCCGCCGCCCCGCACCCGCCATGCCCACACCCCGCCGCTCCCCCGCCACAGTGCCCGCCGCCACCTGGACCTTGCCCGCCGGCATGCGCGCCACCCGTGCCACGCGGGCACTGGCGGCGCTGTACGCGGCGCGCCCCGAGGCTGCGTTGTCCGAGGCAGAGGTGGAAGCCGCGCTGGCTGGCGCTGGCGCCCCCGTCAACAAGGTCACCGTCTACCGCATGCTCGACCGGTTTGCCGCCGCGGGCCTGCTGCACAAGCAGGTGGATGCCGCCCGCGTCACGCGCTACGCGCTCGCGCCGCAGGGCGACGACGGCGCGGCGCCGCGCTTTGAATGCGATGACTGCCACCGCCAGTTCCGCCTGTCGCAGGGCTCGGCCAAGGTGCGGACCGCGCTCAGGCAGGTGCTGCAGGCACTGGCCACGGCGGGGCATGAGAGCCTGGCGGTGGACATCGCGGTGCGCGGCCGCTGCGCGGGCTGCGCGCACCCTGCCGAGGGCGCCGCCGCATGATCCGCACCCGGGGCCTTTCCTATGCCTACCCAGGCGGCGACGCGCCGCTGCGCTTCCCCGATGTGGACCTGCGCCAGGGCGGCACGCTGCTGCTGCGGGGGCGCTCGGGCACCGGCAAGTCCACCTGGCTGTCGCTCATCGCCGGCCTGCGGGGTGCCAGCGGCGGCGATCTGTTCGTGGCGGGCACCCAGCTGGGCACGCAGCGGGGCGCCGAGATTGACGCCTGGCGCGCGCGCAGCATCGGCTTTTTGCCGCAGAAGCTGTACCTCTCCAGCGCGCTCACGGTGGCCGACAACCTGGCGCTGGTCTACTTTGCCGCCGGGCTGCCGCGCGACGATGCCGCCATCACCCGTGCCTTGGCGCAGGTGGGCGTGGCCGAACTCGCCACGCGCCGGCCGCACCAGCTCTCGGGCGGGCAGGCGCAGCGCGTCGCGCTGGCGCGGGCCGTGCTGCTGTCGCCCGAGCTGCTGCTGGCCGACGAGCCCACGGCCAGCCTGGACGACGAGGCCGCCGCCGATGCGCTGGACTTGCTGCGGCAAAGCGCCGCCGCCTGCGATGCCAGCCTGGTGATTGCCACGCACGACCAGCGCGTGGTGCAGGCCCTGGCCAGCGCGCAGATGCTGGATTTGAACGAAATTGGCCCCGGGCGCTTGCAGGACAAGCGCGAAAAGCTATGAATTCAGTAGCAATCAAGCTGGCCCGCCTGTCCTGGCGCTACCTGTGGTCGCGCCCCCTGGCGGCCGTGCTCAACCTGCTGGTGCTCACGCTGGGCCTGGCGGCCATCACGCTGGTGCTGCTGGTGGCCACGCAGCTGGACAAGGCGTTCGAGCGCGACCTCGCGGGCATCGACCTCGTGGTGGGCGCCAAGGGCAGCCCGCTGCAGCTCATCCTGGCGGGGGTGTTCCACATCGACGTGCCCACGGGCAACATTCCGCTGCAGGAGGTGCAGGCGCTGCAGAAGAACCCGCTGGTGGCGCAGGTCATCCCGCTCAGCCTGGGCGACAGCTACCAGGGTTTTCGCATTGTGGGCACCACGCCCGACTACGTGGCGCACTACGAGGCCGCGCTGGCCGAAGGCGCGCTGTGGCGCCAGCCCATGGATGCGGTGCTGGGCGCCACCGTGGTGCGCGGCATTGCCAGGGCCGGCCATGGCGGTGCGCCGCTGGTGGGCGCCACCTTTGTGGGCAGCCACGGGCTGGGCGGGGGAGGGCACGCGCACGGCGACCACCCCTACCGCGTGAGCGGTGTGCTGGCGCCTTGCGGCTGCGTGCTCGACCGGCTCATCCTCACCAGCACCGAATCCGTCTGGATGGTGCACGAGAGCGCCATGGCCACCGATGACGAGGACCTGGAACTGCTGAAGGACGACCGCGAGGTCACCGTGGCCCTGGTGCGCTACCGCACGCCGCTCGCCGCCGTCACGCTGCCGCGCCGGATCAATGCCGACACGGGCATGCAGGCGGCCGCGCCCGCCATCGAGGTCACGCGACTGCTGCGCCTGCTGGGCGTGGGTGCCGATGTGCTGCGCGCCTTTGGCGGCGTGCTGCTGGCCGTGGCGGCCCTCAGCGTGTTCATCGCGCTGTGGAACGCGGTGCGCGAACGCCGCGCCGACCTGGCCATGCTGCGCATGCTGGGCGCGCCGCCGGGCCGCGTGGCCGGGCTGGTGCTGTGGGAGGCCCTGTGGCTGGCCGCCATGGCCTGCGCCCTGGGCCTGCTGCTGGGCCACGGCCTGGCCCACGCGCTGGGCTGGGCACTGCAGGCACAGGGCCTGCTGCCCGTCAGCGGCCTGGTGTGGCTGCCCGCGGAGGCCGGCGTGCCGCTGCTGGCCGCCGGCGTGGCGGCCCTGGCGGCGTTGCTGCCAGCGATGCAGGCCTACCGCACCGAGGTCGCGGACCTGCTGAGCCAACCCTGAATTTCCATTTCCGACCCACCGATTCGAAAGGTTCACCATGAAGAAGCTCTTCACCGCCCTGGCCCTGGCGCCCCTGCTGCTGGCGGGCGCGCTGGCGCATGCCCAGGGCGCGCATTCCGACAAGGAAACCAAGGCCGATGCCGAGCGCCACCGCGCCATGGCCGCCGCGCACGAGGCCGCCGCCAAGTGCCTGGAGGCCGGCAAGGGCCACGACACCTGCCAGAAGGAACTCCAGGCCGCGTGCAAGGGTCTGGGCATTGGCAAATACTGCGGCATGCGCCACATGCACTAAAGCTCCCCCCTGAGGCGCTGCGCGCCTTCCCCCCTGAGGGGGGGACGCCCCCGGTGGCCCGGCGGAGCCGGTTCCACGGGGGCACTGGCATGGGGGCGCGCCGGTTTTGTCGGGCGCAGCCGCAAATAAGGTCGGGTGGAGTCAAGTGGTTCCTCGACGGCGTTGATGCGGTCATGGAACAGTTGGCCCTGTGCGCACGGGGCGTTCACGGAAGGGGATTTTTATGCACCATCGTTTGTTGCCTCGGTTTGTGCCCGGGCGCTCTGTCGCTCTGCCTTTGGCGCTGGCGTTGGGTGTCGGCATCTCCGGCACCGCCCTGGCACAGGGCCAGCCTTCCGCGGCGCCTGCGCTCAGTTCGCCCTTGCCGGCGGGGGCTGGGGGTGCGCCGGTGGCGGGTGTGCCGTCGGGCTCCGGTGCGGGCTACCACAGCCCGAACAGTCCCATCGCGCCGCTGCCGCAGCGCAATGACGTGGTCCCCTGGTCGGTGCTGACCGACCTGACCAAGAAAACGACCAAGGACGGCATCCTGCCCGTGTTCAACGACGCGCAAAAGGGCATGGACAAGACCACGCAGCGCATCCAGGGCTTCATGATGCCGCTGGACGCCAAGGCCACGCAGACGCACTTCCTGCTCACCTCGGTGCCGCTGACCTGCTCGTTCTGCCTGCCCGGCGGGCCCGAGAGCATGGTCGAGGTCAAGGCCAAGACGCCCGTGCGCTATTCGCTGGAGCCCGTGGTGGTCGAAGGCAGGTTCACCGTGCTCCACAACGACCAGTACGGCCTGTACTACCGCGTGGTCGAGGCCGTGCCGGTGAAATAATCGCAGGTTGCCGGCGCTTTGCCTGTCCGCGCCGCCCCCGCCCCCTATTTTTTTTACCGTGACCTCCACCTTCCGCCCCCGACCAGCCACGCGGCCGCATGCCCTGCGCGGCGCGGGGCAGGGTGCGCGCGGGCAAGGGCGGGGGAGCCACCGCCTGCCGTCGCAGGTGGTGCGGCTGGCGCTGGCCTGGCTGCTGCTGGCCCTGGTGGCCGTGCCCACGCTCGGGCGCCTGCACCAGGTGGTGCACGGCGGCGCGCTGGACCGGGTGCATGCGGGGCAGGCGCTGTCTTCCGCCGCATCCGCGGCGTCCATTGCACCAGGGGCCGCCGCTTCGGCGAGCGGCGACGGGCACGGCCACGGCCTGCTGCTGCCGCTGCTCCTGGGCCACCACGCTCCCGTCGATTGCCTCGTGCTCGACCAGCTCGCGCTGGGCGATGCCCTGCACAGCGCCCCCCTGGCGCTGCCCCATGCGGTGCCCGCGCAGGCACCGTCCGCCGACCCCGCGGGGCGCGTCGCCGTCGCGCATGTCGCGCTGTTCCAGGCGCGCGGCCCGCCCGGCCGGGCCTGAAGCACCACGCCCCGGGCCTTTTCCACGCGCCGGCCGCCCCCGCCTCTGCCGCAGGGCCGCGAACGCCGCCGGAGCAGGTTCCCCCACGGCGCACCCCGTGCTTCGTTTACATCAAAACTCCTGATTTCATAGCTGCCAGCGCTTGACCATCAAGCGCTGGAGGCATTTTTTATTCATGGCTTCCCGCCCCGTGGCGTGAAGCCGCGCGCTGCACGCCTGGCCTGGCCGGCGCGGCGCGCCCCCTGTTGCAAGCATCACCATGATCCACACCTCCTTTGCCCCTTGCGCGCCAGCGCGGCGCGCCCGTCCAGCCCTCCACCCCGTGGCCCTGGCCGCCATGCTGGCGCTGTCGAGCGCGGGCAGCGCCCACGCGCAGGCCGCGCCCGCCGCCGCCGGCCCCGCCACCGAGGCAGCGCCCAGCCTGCCGTCCGTCACCGTGTCGGCCAGCGGCCTGCAACTGGGCGCCAGCGACATGACCACGCCCGTCACCGTGCTGGAGGGCGACGAGCTCGTGCGCCGCCGCGAGGCCACGCTGGGCGAGACGCTCAACAGCGAACCCGGCATCACCAGCAGCCACTTCGGCGCCGGTGCCAGCCGCCCCATCATCCGCGGCATGGACGGCCCGCGCGTCAAGGTGCTGAGCGACGGCGCCGAGCTGCACGACGCCTCCACCATCAGCCCCGACCACGCCGTGGTCTCCGAGCCCTTGCTCGCCACGCAGATCGAGGTGCTGCGCGGCCCCTCGGCCCTGGTCTACGGCAACGGCGCCGTGGGCGGCGTGGTCAACGTGCTGGACGGCAAGATCCCCACCGCCATCCCGCCAAAGGGCTACGAAGGCAGCGCCGAGCTGCGCGCCAACACCGGCGCGGGCGAAGGGGCGGGGGCCTTCTCGCTGACCGGCGGCGCGGGCAACCTGGCCGTGCACGTGGAAGGCGTGGCGCGCGACGCGGGCGACTACCGCGTGGGCAAGGGCTGGGCCCCCGAGGGCGAGCCCGCCCGCAAGGTGCTGGGCAGCTTCAACCGCACGAACACCGGCAGCGTCGGCCTGTCGTGGGTGGGTGAGCAGGGCTACCTGGGCGCCGCCTACACGCGCCAGAGCGCCAAGTACGGCCTGCCGGGCCACAACCACAGCTTCGAGGGCTGCCACACCCATGGCGACCACCTGCACTGCGGCGCCCACGCGGGTGAAGGGGAAGACGGCCACGACCACGGCGCCGAAGAGCATGGCGACGTGCCCGTGGTGGACCTGCGCAGCGAGCGCTTCGACATCCGGGGCGAGCTGCGCAACCCCTTCGCCGGCTTCTCGGCCCTGCGCCTGCGCGCCGGCGTCACCGACTATGTGCACGACGAGGTCGAGGACGGCGCCATCAGCACCACCTTCAAGAACAAGGCCTACGACACCCGCATCGAGCTGCAGCACGAGCCCATCGCCGGCTTCAAAGGTTTGATCGGCCTGCAGACCTCGCAGCGCAAGTTCAGCGCCGAGGGCGAAGAGGCCTATGTGCAGCCCACGGTCACCCGCAAGCTGGGTTTCTTCGCGCTGGAGGAATACCGCGTGGGCGACTGGCGCTTCGAAGCCGCCCTGCGCCACGACCGCCAGACCGCCGAGGCCCAGGCCAGCGGCATCGAGCGCAGCCACAACGGCACGTCGGCATCGCTGGGCGCGGTGTGGAAATTCACGCCCGGCTACCAGGTAGGCACCTCGTTCACCCGCGCCAGCCGCGCGCCGTCGGCCGAAGAGCTGTACGCCCAGGGCCTGCACATGGCCACCAGCACCTATGAGCGCGGCAACGCCGACCTGCGCTCCGAGATCTCGCAGAACATCGATGTGAGCCTGAGGAAGACCAGCGGCGACACCACTTTTGGCGTGAGCATCTTCCGCAACCGCATCAACAACTACATCTACGGCCGCACGCTCGATGCGGTGGACGGGCTGCAACTGCTGCAGTACAGCCAGGCCGACGCCACCTTCACCGGCATCGAAGGCCAGGTGCGCCAGCGCCTGAACCGCAACCTGGGTATCACCCTGTTCGGCGACACCGTGCGCGCCCGGCTCAACGACGGCGGCGGCCTGCTGCCCCGCATCCCCGCCACGCGCGCGGGCATCCGCCTGGACGGCAACTGGCAAGCCTGGGAAGGTCAGGTCGAATGGGTGCAGGTGGCCCGCCAGAACCGCGTGGCGGAGTTCGAAACCGCGACGCCGGGCTACGGCATGCTGAACCTCGGGGTGAGCTACAACGGCCAGTTCAGCAGCGGCACGCCGTGGCAGGTGTATCTGAAGGCGAACAACCTGACGGACCGCCTGGCGTATGCACACACCAGCTTCATCAAAAACGCAGCGCCGCTGATGGGGCGCAACGTGACGGTAGGGGTGAAGGTGGCTTTCTAAAAGCTGGCCGCATTGAGCGGCCTGCCCAGCCCCATTCACTCACTCGCTCACGTACTTCCAAGCGCACTCTGACTGCCGCCGATCCCTCAGCGGTTGGGCAGCGCGTGCGCGCGCTCGTACTCGTGCCCGTACCCCAAATCGTCCGTTGACGAAACCCGCCATGAACCCAACCCGTTTTTCCCCTTCTCCATCGCGCAGCCGTGCTGCGCTCAACCGCAAGCCCGTTGCCAAGCTCACTGCTGCCGCACTGGCGGCGGCACTGGTGCCGTGGGCCCATGCACAGACATCACAGGAACCTGCCGCAGCTTCCGCATCAGAAGCAATCACCCAGCCCGCACGCGCTCTTGCGGCAGTGGACGTGCTGGGCACGACCGCCCCCGCCACGCGCACGCCCGGCGAACGCGCTGCCGTCACGCTCCAGCCAGGCGCACTCCCCGCAACGGTGCAGCAACTCAACCAGGACGACATTGCCAACACCAATGTTGGCCGCGATATTTCCAACATCTTTCGCCGCGTGCCCGGCGTGCTGGCCAACAACATCGACCAGGGCGAAACCGGCAACGGATTTCGCATGCGCGGGTTTGCCACCCAGGGCACGCACGGCGCCGATACCGCCGTGTATGTTGACGGTGTGCCGCAGAACATTCCGTCCAGCCAGGGTGGGGCAGGGCACGGCCCGGTGTTTCTGGAATGGCTCCACGCCGACCTGATCGACGGCGTGGACCTCATCAAAGGTCCTATCTCTGCCTTGTATGGCGACCAGAACCGCGCAGGCGCTGTTGACATCCGTACCCGCAACGGCGGCAGTGCCACGCCGTCTAGCGTCAGTATCAGCGCCGAGCGCCATGGCCTGCGCCGCAGTACCCTGGTGCTGTCCAGCACCATTCCCACCAGCTTTTCCACCATCGACTCGCTGTGGATGGCCGATGTGTACCACAACGATGGCTACCGCTATGCGTCCCGCACCGGCCGCGACACGTTGTTCTGGAAGCTGTCTACCCAGCACCAAGGCGCCCGCTACAGCCTGCGCGTGATGCGCTACGTGGCCGACTTTGATGCGCCTGGGTATCTGCTGCTGCCCGCGCTGGAAGCTGGGCTGGACCCACGCTCCACCCAATCGAACAACGCCGGCTTCGGGAATGCGCGGCGCACCAGCCTGGTGTTCAACCGCGCCCCGGCCGAAGGTGAGGCGGGATGGTATGCCACGGCCTATGCGGAAAGCCTTAATCGCAAACGCGGCATCACGGCCAACGCCACCAACCATACGGTGGGCGTGGACGACCGGGACATCTTTGGCGCGCGCGTGCTGCACAACACCACGTTTGGCAATGCCGCCATTGCCTTCGGCGCCGAGCTGCGCAAGGACCGTGGCGACGCCTACCGCCAGATCTACGTCAACCGCGCACCATCGGCCAACTACGTCAATGCGCAAGACCTGGACCTGCTGACCTACGGGCTGTTTGCGCAGGGCCAGTGGCGCGTGACCGATACCCTCAAACTGAGCGCCGGTGCGCGCTACGACCGGTTTGACTACGACATCGCCAACCTCAAGCTGCCCGCGGCCAGCACCGGCTACGACAAGGGCGTGTTCACGCCCAAGCTGGGCGCGTCGTGGTCGCTCACACCGCAGGTGGAGTTGTTTGCCAACGTGGCCGAAGGCATGCGGTCACCTTCGGCCGAGCAGATCAGCAGCAGCGGCGCCACCGGCCCGCTGGGTGCGACAGGCGGTGTCATCAGCCAGATCGCGCTTAGCAAGGTGCGTTCGTTCGACTTGGGCTTTACCGCATCGCCTGCCAGCGGCTGGACAGTGTCGGGCGTGGGGTACGCCATTCAGAATTCCGACGAAATCGTGGGTCAGGCCGATGGCTCTTTCAAATCGGTGGGCGAGACCACGCGCAAAGGGCTGGAGCTGGAAGCCCGCTGGCGCGCCAGCAGCGCCACCAGCGTGTACGCCAGCATCGGCAAGATCCTGGAGGCCAAGGTGGACAACCCGGCACCCAATACCGGTGCCAAGCTCACGGTGCCTGCCACGCAACTCAAGGCCGGGGCCCAGCACAAGCTGCGGCTGGGCGAAGGCCAGCTCACACTCAATGCAGATGCCTACCTGATCGCGGACATGCCGTACTACGTGGGCACGCCCGCCACGCAAGAGCGCACCATGCCTCTGTACACGCGCTATGACCTGCGCGCCACGTACGACTGGAAGCAGACGCAGCTGTCGCTGTACGCCACTTTCCAGCCCCACCGCTACGGCACCGAAATCGCCTACGGCAGTGCCGCAGGGCTGATGATGTCGCCCCTTCCCCGCAGCACGTTTGGCGCCACACTGCGCTACTTCTTCTGATGGAAGCGGCGGCCATTCTTGAGACCCGCGCCCTCACCATCCGACGGGGCGACCAGGTCTCGCTGCAGGCGCTCAACCTAGCGGTCACGGCGGGCAGCGTGTATGCGCTGCTGGGCGGCAACGGCGCGGGCAAAACCACCACGCTGAACGCGCTGCTGGGTTTTGTTCCCGCCGCGTCGGGCCAGGCACTGGTCAACGGGGTGGACGCCTCGCTGCAGCCGCAGCAGGCACGCGCTCACCTGGCGTATCTGCCCGAGAACGTGGCGCTGTACCCCTACCTGTCGGGGGTGGAGAACCTGCGCTACTTCTGCAAGCTGTCAGACATTGCACTCGACAGCGCGCAAGCGCACGACCTGCTCACAGCGTCGGGCCTGGCACCCGATGCACAGGGCCGCCGGGTTGGCGGGTATTCCAAGGGCATGCGGCAAAAGGTAGGCCTGGCGATTGCCAAAGCGCGCCGTGCCCGTGCCATGCTGCTGGACGAGCCCACCTCCGGGCTGGACCCTGCTGCTGCCAACGAGTTTGCGCAAAGCGTGCTCCAGGCCAAACAGGGCGGTATGGCCGTGCTGATGGCCACACACGACCTGTTCAATGCCATTCAGGTGGCTGACCGCATCGGCATCCTTCGCGAAGGGCGCCTGGTGGCGGAGTTTGCCGCGCACGACATCGCCCACAACGAGCTGGAGCGCATCTACCTGCAGCATGCGCGCGGCGTGGTGGAGGACACCGCACCATGATCGCATCCATCGCCGCCAAGGAGATGCGCGCGTTGCTGCGCGACGGGCGCTTGTCGGGACTCGGGCTGGTGCTGGTACTGCTGTTGGCGGCCGTGCTGGTGTCGGCCGTGCACCAGCGCCAGGTGGCAGAACAGGAGCGCCATCAGGTCGAGGCCGCCGCGCGTGCGCAGTGGGATCACCAGGGCGACCGCAACCCCCACCGTGCAGCGCACTTCGGGCTGTATGCGTTCAAGCCTCAACTGCCACTGGCCAGCGTAGACCCTGGCATCCATGCGCGCACCGGTCAGGCGCTGTGGCTGGAGCCGCACAAGCGCAACATGGCGCTGCACGCACCCGCCGCTGACGCCGCCCCGTCCATGGGCCTGGGCGACTTCACCCCGGCGTTTGTGCTGCTGGCGCTGGTGCCATTGCTGCTCGCCGTGCTGGGCCATGGCTCTGTCACGCAAGAACGGGAGCAGGGCACCCTGCGCATGCTGCATGCGTGTGGAATGCGCGGCGTGCCGCTGGTACTGGGCAAGTGGCTGGGGCTGTGTGCCAGCGTGGCCCTGGTGCTGGCACCCGCTGCGCTGGTTGCAGGCTGGCTGCTGGCTGCACGGCAGGGTGCGGCTGAGGCCGCAATGCTGCTGGCGGCGCTCGGTGCGTACTACGCCACCTGGGCGGCCGTCACGGTCGGGGTGTCGTCCAGGTGTCGCACTTCGCGCGGCGCGCTGCTGGTGTTGCTGGCGCTGTGGGTGGGCTGGGTGTTCATCGTGCCGCGCCTGGCGGCGTCCACGGTCGAGGCGCTGGCGCCACTGCCCACGGGCGAGGCGTTCTGGGCCGGTATCCAGCGCGACATTGACCAGGGCCTGCCGGGGGAGGGCAGCGCCGCCCAGCGCATGAAGGCGTTTGACGCACAACTGCTGGCCGACAACGGCGTGGCGCGCCTGGAAGACCTGCCCTTTGGCGCCAATGCCAAGCGCCGCCTGTTCAGGGATGCGTATGCCACCAAGGTGTACGCACTCCATTTCGGCCAGTTGTGGGACACGCAGGCACAGCAGCAATACCTGCTGCGATGGCTGACCGCCGTATCGCCCTACGCCCCGATGCGGGCCGCGACCAGCGCACTGGCGGGCACCGACCTGGCCCACCAGCAGCACTTTGAAGAAGCCGCCGAGCAATACCGCGAGCGCTTCACCACCCTGGTGGACGAATGGGACCTGCAAGCTACCCAGGGGGTCACTTCGTTCGAGAGCCGCTACGCAGGCAACGCGCTGTGGCAGGCGATTCCGGAATGGACTTACACACCACCCGGCATCGGCTTTGCGCTGCGCCACAGCGCCGCTGACTGGGCTGCCCTGGCGGCCTGGCTGCTGGCGGCCCTGACGGCACTCTGCCTGGGCGCCAGGAGGCTGAACCCTTGACGGCCCTTGTCACCACTACAACCACAACCCGTCGCATGCCATATCCACGCCTCATCCATTGGCAGGCCGAGGGCCTGCGCTTGTACCGCCAACCCGTGGCGTGGTGGGCGCTGGCTGCGCTTTTGCTGGTGCTGTTGGCCTCTGCCACCGTGGCGGGCCTGGACGCCCGAGCCTGGCGCCAAGCCGCAGCGCAGGACGAAACCGCATTCGCCGACAAACTGCACGCCCAGCAACTGCGCCTGCAGGCCAGCCCCGCACCCAGCGCGGCCAGTGCCACCGCCACCTACCAGCTGGGCCGCAGCGATCTGGGCGTCACCCGCATGCCGGTAGAGGCAGGCCTGGCGCTGGGCGTGCAGCGGCTGCAGGTCTTGCCGTCGCGCACCAAGGCGTCGCTGGACACCCGGCATGTCGATTCGCGCGACCCGGGTCCGCTGCGCAACCCTTTGCTCACGGACACCGGTTTGCCCGGCCTGCCAGCCATGGTGGCGCTGCTGCTGCCGCTGGTGGCCCTGGTGCTGTGCGCCGGGCTGCTGCAGGAAGAGCGTGAGCAGGGCCGGCTGGGCCTGCTGCGGGTGCAGTCGCACTACGGCATCGGCCCCATCCTGCTCGCCGCTCTGGGCTGGAGGCTGCTGGCGCTGTGGATGGTTGCGGTGGCAGCCACCATGCCGGCGCTGCTGCTGGACCCTGGCGCCACCGCTGCGGTCGCCTTGCAGTGGGCTGCCGCGCTGGGCGCGTTCTGCGCGTTGTGGGTGGCACTGGGCGGCATCTTGTCGTGCCTGCCCATCAGCGGCGCCACCAGCATACTGGCTGCGCTGGGGCTGTGGCTGGCGTTGACGTTTGCCGTGCCCGCGGGTCTGGTGTTGCTGGCGCAAAAAGCCGCGCCCCTGCCATCGCGCCTGTCAGCCGTGGTGGCCCTGCGCGACGCACAGCACCAGGCCGAGGACAACGAGCAGGCGCTGGCCGAAGCCTGGTACGACGAACACCCGCACATCCCCGCGCAACAGCCCGCTGCATGGCCCGCCAGCTTTGTAGTGCGCGTGCTGGACCAGGACGAAACGCTGCAGCCCTTGGTGGAACAGTTCCGCCAAAGCCGTGTACGGCAAGCCCAACAGGTGTCGGCATGGTCATGGCTGTCACCCGGCCTGGCGCTGGCGCTATATGGCGAACGGCTCGCCGGCACAGATGTGGACAGCCACACGCGCTACCAGCAGCAGGTGGACGCATTTGAGCAGCGGTGGAGAGCGTTCTTGGTGCCGCGCGTGATGAGCAAACAGGGAATGCGGGTCGAAGAACTGCGGCAGCTGCCTCGGTTTGAAGAACCACATGGCCGCCCTGGCTAGATGTGAGGATTCAATAGGTTGTATCCGGTGTTCATCCGGATTGGGTTTGAGAGACTGGAAGTCGCCAAACACCCAATCGACTCAGGACACCCAACCGAATGAACACCCATAAGCGCGCCCGACCTACGTTTGCCCGTCGCCTGGAGATGGTCCAGCAGATGACGCTGCAGGGCCTGAGCGCTGCACAAGCCGCTGCTGTACAAGGTGTCCGACCGCCCACAGCCAGTTCAGCAGCGGTGCGCCGTGGCAGTCGCACCCTCAAGGCCGACAACCGGACGGGTTGGCTGGCCTACGCACCTACATCCTTTGTCAAGACTGCCGTGCCGTTGGTAAGGCGCAATCTGACGGTGGGCGTGAACGTGGCGTTCTGACGGGCGATGCCGTCGTGATGTGCACGAGCGCCCGCAGGGGGAGGGCGTTGCTGGCTTGCACCCTATCGCTGCACCAAACCACCGAAACAACGGGGCCGCAAGTGCCATAAACCCGTGCCATACTTGATCTTACGTGGTTGATTTTGCTATCCGTTGGATGTATTTGCCCCCCTTTTTGCAACAGCCCTGCATGCCCACCACTCCCACGCCGTCCGCAAAGCTGCTGCAACTGTTACCCGAGGCGGTGGTGCAAACCGATGCGCTGTGGGAGATCACTTATCTGAATCCGGCGTGGCACAAGCTCACCGGCCATTCGGTGGCGGTGGCGCTTGGCAGGTCTTTGCTTGAATTCGTGCATCCCGACGACATCGGCACCATGCGCTCGGGCATGCCGGTGTTCCGCTTGCGCTTTGCCGACGCGGACTATCGCTGGGTGCGTCTGCAGCTCCACCCGGAGACGGATGCGGCGGATCGGGTGATCAGCCGCCAGGGTGTCCTGATCGAGATCACCGAGGTCACCGAGCAGGTGCTGGTGGAAATTCGCCAGCGCTTTCTGCGCTTGCTGGAAACCATTGATGGCGTGGTTTGGGAAGCTGAAATCGGCGTGGGCAATACCTTTCTGAGCCCGCAGGTCGAACGGTTGTTCGGCTACTCCGTGGAGGAGTGGCGGGCCGACCCCGGCTTCTGGCGGGCGCATGTGCATCCCGATGATCTGGAGGCGGCCTTGGTGATCGACGATGCCGCCTACAACGCCACGCACAGCCATGCCTACGAGATGAGCTACCGGCTGATTGCCAAGTCTGGCAAGGTGGTATGGGTGCGCGATCTGTGCCGTGCAGTGGTCGAGCCGGGGCGGCCGAACCGCATGATCGGCCTGATGATCGACGTCACCCAGCAGAAGAACACCGAACTCGAGTTGTTGCGCTCCGAAAACCGCTATTCGCTGGCGACGCGCGGATCCAATGACGGCATCTGGTATTGGGACTTGCGAACGGATGCCCTGCATGTGTCCGGGCGTTTTCTCCAGATCGTCGGGCTGGGTAGCGCCGATATTGTGCATAGCGGAGGCTGGCGCTTTCTTGAGCAGCTCATCGATCCCGAGGATCGCGGGCGCGTGCAGGAGGCCTACCGCAGGCACCTATCGGGGAACAGCCCGAACTTTTCGGTGGATTTCCGCGCGTTCCACGGGGCGGGGCGGCTGGTGTGGGTCAATTGGCGCGGGCTCGCCGAGTTCGAAGACGGCGTTGCGGTGCGCATGGCGGGCTCCTTGAGCGATCTGGCCGAACGTGGCAGTTCCTACGATGCGCTGACCAACTTGCCCGGCCGGCCATTGTTCCGCGATCGCCTCGCTCATCTCATCGCGCTGCACCAAAACGAGGTGGCGAACGGTGGTGGCATGCCGACACGCGATGGAGCCACGATGTTCGCCGTGCTGCTGCTGGATCTCAACAGTTTCAAGGCCGTCAATGACAGCTACGGGCACCACGTGGGCGACCAGCTATTGCAACAGGTGGCACGGCGGCTCGAATCCTGCGTGCGGACGGGGGATCTGGTCGCCCGCATGGGTGGTGACGAGTTCAATGTGCTGCTGGAGTCCATTGATCCCGCTGAAGCCAGCCAACGCGCGGAGCAGATTGCCGCCGCCCTGGAAGTGCCTTACGTGATTGGCAGGCACACCGTGATCAGTGGTGCGAGTATCGGATTGGCCAGCAGCGCATCCACGCTGGCGACGGTCGACGACTACCTGCGCGCTGCAGACACCGCCATGTACCGGGCCAAAAGTCAGTCATTGGGCGTGTGCGTGTTTCCATAAAGCGTGTCGGGGACAATTGCCTGCGAGGCTGTCGCATGGCTTGCCTTCCTCATCCCCTTCTGGTTTTCGGTGGTTTCGCTGGGGTGCTTCCAGTGTGGAACCAGGGGGGGTTACTGCTGGTCGATGTGCTGCCTCCGATGGAGGCCGGCAATCGAACATGTTTTTGGACTTCTGCGCCTGTTCATCAAGCGCTGGCAGCTATCGTAAATATAGCAATCGATGACATCCCGGCCTCGCGTTGACCGTGGCAGGCCTTGACGGATGGGGCACGCTTGGCGCCAGCCAACCCAAGGGGCCTTGCCTTGATCAGGACGAAAAACAGGCTCTCCAGAGCTTGGCGCGCTGGCACCTGAACACCAGCACGTCAGCGACGAATTCAAAGATGCCGGTTAGAAGACCGGTCACGGTGCCTGGAGCAAAGGCGGGTCAAGCGGGATACGCCGGGCCCGGATCCAGGGCGCAAACGCGCGGCCCGCACGGGTAACATGCTGAGGCGCCGAGGCTGGCATGGGCGGCGCTTGGCGCAGTCAAGGGGGACCCAGTGCCCGGGACGGCGCAACGTGCTCACCAACCGTGGAAACCAAAATGTTCAAAAAGATCGTCTGGAAGTGGCTGGGATCGCTTGCTTGTTTGCTGGGCGCAGCGGGGGCGGCTCAAGCGCAGTCCACCACCTACGTGGCCACCGCGGCGGGCAACTACACGGGTTTCACAAACTTCACGGTGTGCGGCACGCCACCGTGCCAGAACTTCACCACGGCGATGAACACGTCTGGCTCGTTCACGACCACCGCGCCGCTGGCCGCCAACCTGGCGTCTGCACAGTTGGGCGCCTTGGTCTCGGCCTTCAGTTTTTCAGATGGCCTCACCACGTACACCCATGCAGACCCGAACGTCCGGGTCTGGAACTTCCGCGTCACGACCGATGCGAGCGGCGCGATCACGGGTGTGAACATTCTGATCCAGCGCTGGATTTCTGGCACGGCTCCCCACGGCATCGGTGACCGGTTTTCCTTCTTTGAGACCAGCACCACATCAGCAAGGCACAACATGTTCTGCAGCGGGATCGCCGTTTCCACCGCAGGCGTGGCAGATTCATGCGGCTTCGCCGGCAGCGATACCAGCACCTCTTCTGCAATCCCTGTTTCGCTGGTGTGGTCTGCCGCGGTGGCGGCTTCTTCCATACCAACCCTTTCCGAGTGGGCGTTGATGGCCATGGCGGTGTGGATGGCCATGGTGGCCTTCCAGCGGCTGCAGCGCCGTGACGGCAAGCGCCACGGGCAGCGCTGACGTCACCGGCCTGCCAGCTCAAGCTGCCGCCCGCGCACGCCGCACCATTCCGCCAACCCCTTGCGCGAGGTGCCCGGTTGCTGGATTTCATCTTCGTGCTGCCCACGTTCGTCCGGGCCTGCGGGCCGATTCAGGCCACTGCCGAAGGTGCCCGGCAGGCCTTCTTTTCTTTCGGAACGCAGATGAACCGCGAAGCACTTCATGGGCTGCTGGTGAACACGCTGGGGCTGGTGCCCCAGCCGTTGGCGAACGCCGTGTCGTGCACCTACTTTCACCAGAAGGTGGAACGGCATCCGGCGCGCAGCACCCGGGTGTTCCGCGTCCTCTTCGATGCCGGCGGGGAGCCCGACCGCATCCAGCTGTGCGCGTCCTCCGACAGCAACAACACGGTGCTGATCGGCCGCCCGTTCAGCGCCCGGGCTTTGACGGAACTGGCGGTTCAGGAAATAAGGCGGATCGAGGCGCGGACGGCCTAGAGAAGGGACAGGGCGCGGCGGGCAGCACAGGCCCTTGTGCGGGCTGGCGGGGTTTCACCCACCGTGGGCCGCGCCCGCCCGCGCCGCGCTCCGCACGCTTTCGACTTGCTTTCACCCGGCCTCCGTAAAAGCACAGTGGCCGGCCCCCCGGCGGGAGGGCATGATCGCGGGATGAAACTGCTGTTGGTGGAGGACGATTTTGACCTGGCCGGCGCCCTGAGCCGCAGCCTGGTGGCGCGCGGCTTCGAGGTGCTGTGCTGCGCGGATGGCAAGGAGGCCCTGGCCGCGGCGCGGCGCACGGCCTTCGACGTGATCACGCTCGACCTGTCGCTGCCGGGCCTGGACGGCCTGGAGGTGCTGCGGCGCCTGCGCGACGGCGGCAGCACCACGCCCGTGCTGGCGCTGACGGCCCGCGCCGCGGTGACCGACCGCGTGGCCGGGCTGGAGGCCGGGGCCGACGACTACCTGGCCAAGCCCTTCGACCTGGACGAGCTGGTGGCGCGCCTGCGGGCCCTGACGCGGCGGGTGGGGCGCGACGGGCAGCTGCGCTGCGGGGCGCTCTACCGCGACCCGGCCAGCGGCGTGTTCTACAACGAGGCGCTGCCGCTGGACCTGTCGCAGCGCGAAGCCGAGCTGCTGCGGCTCCTGATGTCGCGCATCGACCGCGTGGTGAGCAAGGAAGAGCTGCGCACGCAGGTGTTCGCCGACACGGGCGAGCAGGTGCAGGCCGACGCGGTGGAGGTGGTGGTGCACCGCCTGCGCAAGAAATTGGTGGGCACCAATGCCGAGATCGTGACCCTGCGCGGCGTGGGCTACCTGCTGTGCGACGCCGACAGCATGGCCGCGCAAAAGGGCGACAAATCGGACAAGGGCGGGGTACCCCGGTGAGTGTGCGCACGTGGTGGCGGCCGTGGCGCCCCCGGGGCGGTTCGCTGCACCGGCTGCTGCTGGTGTGGCTGCTGGTTCCACTGTGGGCGCTGGTGGCGCTGATCACCCTGGTGCAGGTGGCACAGCAGGTGCGGCACGATGCCGCCGCGCAGGACGAGGCACTGCGCGCGGCGCTGGCGGACTGGCCCGTGGCGCCGCCCGACACACTGCCCACGGCGCATGGCTCCACGCCGGTCTGGTATCGCGAAAGCAACCTGGATGGCGAGCGCCTGGCCGGCAGCGCCGCCCTGCCGCGCGTGCCCCCCGCCGAAGCCGCGCTGGGCCCGGGCAATGTGCATTTCTACCTGGCGCAGGCCGGGGACCAGCTGGTGCGCGTGGGGGTCACGCTGCACCCGCCCCCGGTGGCGCAAGGAGGGCAGGGCGCCGCCCCCATGGTGGTGCGCCAGGTGGCCCGCCCCTGGAGCGAACGCGCGCCCCGGCTGCCCAGCCTGGCCGTCGGCGGGGCGGGCGTGGGCGGGATGTACCTGCTGGCGCTGGCCATGACGGCCATGGTGGTGGTGGTGGCGCGCGTGGCATCGGGCTGGCTGCTCCATGCCGATGTGTCGCTCACCCGGCCGGGCGCCGGGAACCCGGGCCACGGTGACGAAGGCCCCTCGGAGCTGGCGCCCGCCGTGCGGCACTTTGGCGAGCTGCAGCAAAGCCAGAGCCGCTGGATCGACGAGCAGCGGCGCTTTCTGGCCGATGCCACGCACCAGCTGCGCACCCCCATGGCGGTGCTGCGAACGCAGCTGCAGTCGGCCATTTCCGGCGACGTGCTGGTCGCCGATGCGCTGCACCAGATGTTGCACACGGTGGACCGGGCCTCCGGCCTGGCCAACCAGCTGCTGAGCCTGAGCAAGGTGGAGCAGCTCAAGCGTGTGGGCGAGCTGCCCAGCGTGGACCTGAACGCCATCGCGCGCGAGGCCGTCATGGAGCTGGCGCCGCTGATCGCCGCCAAGCGCCTGGATTTCGCGCTCGAGGGCCCCGAGGCGCTGTGGGCCCCCGGCGACGCCGCCCTGCTGGGCGAGCTCATGCGCAACCTGCTGGCCAACGCCATCCACCACACGCCCGCGCACGGGCGGCTGGGCGTGCTGCTGCGCGACAGCACTGGCCACAAGGAGGTGCTGGTGTGGGACGAAGGCCCGGGCATCGACGACGCCGTGCGCCAGCGGCTGTTCCAGCCGTTTTCCGCCGGCAAGGGCGGCGTGGGCCTGGGGCTGTCGATCTGCCGCCAGATCGCCGAGGCCATGGGCGCCGAGGTCACGCTGTTCAACCGCCTCGACCAGGGCCAGGTCATCGGCGTGGACGCCCTGCTGGCCTGGGGCTGAGCGCATGCCGTCCCCCCATGCCGGCTTTCGGTTTTTTTCACCCACCAGTCCCGGACCTGGCATCGCATCCCGGCAAAGTGCTCGCGCGGCTCCAGCAGGACTTTGAACAGGCTTTCGGACACCTTCACGCATGCCCACCATGACGAACCCCGATTCCCACGGCATTGAATTCCAGGGCGTGAGCAAGCGCTATGGCCCCGGCAGCCATGACCCGCTGGCCGTGGACCACATCAGCTTCACCGTGCCGCGCGGCACGCTCACCACCATCCTGGGCCCTTCGGGCTGCGGCAAGACGACCACGCTGCGCATGATCGCCGGGCTCGAGTCCCCGACCTCGGGGCGCATCCTCATCGAAGGCCAGGATGTGACCGCCCTCGGCCCCGCGCAGCGCAATGTGAGCCTGGTGTTCCAGAGCTATGCGCTGTTTCCGCACATGAACGTCATCGACAACGTGTGCTATGGCCTCGCCATGTCGGACATGAAGAAGGGGCCGGCCCGCGAGAAGGCGCGCGCCATGCTCGACACCGTGGGCCTGCACGGCCTGGACCTGCGCAGGCCCCACGAGCTCTCGGGCGGGCAGCAGCAGCGCGTGGCGCTGGCCCGGGCGCTGGCGCTGGAGCCGGCGGTGCTGCTGTTCGACGAGCCGCTGTCCAACCTGGACGCACGCCTGCGGCGCTCCATGCGCGAGGAAATCCGCACGCTGCAGCAGCGCCTGCGGCTGACGGTGGCCTACGTCACCCACGACCAGAGCGAGGCCCTGGCGGTCAGCGACCAGATCGTGGTGATGAACAAGGGCGCCATCGCCCAGCGCGGCGCGCCCAGCGAGCTGTACGAGCAGCCCGCGTCCGAGTTCGTGGCGGGCTTCATGGGCGAGGCCATGCTGTTCGAGGGCTGCAACCACGCCGGCGGCCCGGCGGGCGCCAGCCATGCCGAGTTCGGCCCGCTGCGCGTGCCGTCTCCCGCCTCGCTGGCCTCTGGCCCAGTGAAGATCGCGGTGCGGCCCGAGGCCTGGGTCATCGGGCCCGCCACCGCCACCGGCGTGGCCGCGCGGCTGACCAAGCGCACCTACCTGGGCAGCATCATGGAGTACACCTTCGCCAGCGCGCTGGGCGAGATTTTCGTGGTCTCGCCCCTGGTGAAGTCGCCCTTGGACGTGGGCGCCCCCGTGAGCCTGACGCTGGCGGACCACGGGGTGTCCGTGGTGGCGGGGTGAGCGCACGATGGAGCACTGCGCCGTAGCGATTTTCGATCTGGACAACTGCCTGCTCGACGCACGGGCCGTGGGGCCGCTGTTCGAGCCCGCGTTCGAGGCCATCCGGCAGGCCAACCAGGGCGCGCTGGCCCCCGCCATGCTGGAGCAGGCCCTGTACCAATGCTGGTTCACGGCGTTTGACCTGGTGGCCGAGCGCTACCGCTTCACCCCGGCCATGCGCGCGGCGGGCTGGCGGCAGTTCAGCCAATTGCAGGTGCGCGCCCCGCTGCACGGCTACCCCGACATCGGCCTGCTGCCGCGCATTCCCCTGCGGCGCTACCTGGTCACCAGCGGCTTTCGGCGCCTGCAGGACAGCAAGATCGACGCCCTGGGCATCCGGCCCTGGTTTGAACAGGTGTTCATCGACGCGGTGGACGACCGCCCGGCGAGCGATGGCGCACCGCACGGCAAGCAGCCGATTTTCGAGCAGATCCTGGCGCGCGAAGGCTGCGCCCCCCGGCACGCGCTGGTGATCGGCGACAACCCCTTGTCCGAACTCGCGGCCGGGCGCGCGCTGGGGGCCACCACCGTGCAGACCGTGCGGCACGGCGTGCGGCCCTGGGAGCTGGCCGACCACCAGGTGCAGGGGCTGGAGGGCGTGCTGCAGCTGCTGTCGCCGCCCGGCCCGCCGCACACGGGCGAAGGGCCGGCAAGGGCCTGAGCGCGGGCGCGGGCCCCTGGCCTTGTCAGCCGTGCTTGCGCACCAGCCGGGCCACCGTGCCCCAGGTGCGCGTGGTGGCCGGCAGGCCGAGCTGCTGCTCGGCAAAGACGTTCGGGTTTCCCATGGTCTTGCCGACAAGGTGGTTGTACGACAGGGCCTCGGAGCCGGTGTAGAGCAGCACGCGCACGTCCTCGCGGGCATTGCGGGTGGGCAACGGGGGCAGCAGCTTCGCGCCGTCGTGCAGGAAGGTCACGTAGAAGTCGTAGATGGGCGGCGCCTTGGCCATGCCCTCGAACGGATCGCGCGCCAGCAGCGTGTGCAGATAGGCCATGCTGCGCAGAAACACGGGTTCATCGAATCCATGCCCGCCGCGCAGCGACCGCTGCACCGTGCGGACAATCCCCTGCGCGGGCCGCACGCCGCGCGCGCTGAAGGCGACCGTGCCATTGGTCTGGAACGAGGCGGCCTCATCGGCGCCAGCTTGCAAGAACGCGCTTTCCAGTGCCATGCGCGACGGTGCATGGCCATGGCCGAGGTTCAGGTTGCGGAAGAAGGCGGCGAACTTCATGGACGCAGGGGGCAGGGCGGTGTTCCAGAATACAGGAGGGCGCCAGGCCCGGCGGGCGGGTCCGCGCAGACGGACGCTGCCTTGCACGCGCATTGAATCAGGCCAAAATGCCATCTGGCGCTGTATCCGCCTGCGCCGCCAGCTATCGAAAATATAGCACCCCGGAGCCAGGGCCCCGCCGGCCAGGCGCACAATACGCGCCCACCTGTCCGCCGTTGGTTTCTGATCTTGAACTCCGCCGTCTTCACCTCGCTGATCCCCGTCATCCTGTTCATCGCCCTCGGCTTCTACGTGGGGCAGCGCGGCTGGATACGGGCGGCCGCGGTGAAGGACCTGGCCAACCTGGTGTTCATGGTGCTCACGCCCGCGCTGCTGTTCCGCACCATGAGCACGGTGCGCATCCAGGACCTCGACTTCGGCCCCGTGGGCATCTACTTCGTGGCGTTTGGCATCGTGTATGCGGCCACGCTGGCGCTGCAGGGCTTCAACACCCTGGCGGCGGCGCGGGCCCTGGCCAACACCTTCAGCAACACGCTCATGATCGGCGTGCCGCTGGTGGGCCTGGTGTTTGGCGACGCGGGCCTGGTCACGCTGTTCACGCTGATCTCGGTGCACTCGCTGATCCTGCTGACCGCCGCCACCGTGGTGTTCGAACTCGCGGCGGCGCGCGAGCATGCGGCCGCGGACGGCGGCGGTGGCGGGGCGCACCAGCCCCTGTGGCGCACGGTGCTGCAGGCCATGCGCAACGGCATCGTGCACCCCGTGCCGCTGCCCATCATCGCGGGCCTGCTGTTCGCGCAGACCGGGCTGGTGGTGCCGCAGGTGGTGGACAAGCCCCTGCTGCTGCTGGGCCAGGCCCTGGGGCCCATCGCGCTGCTGCTGGTGGGCGTGACGCTCGCCTTCACCAGGGTGGGACGCCATTTCAAGGCCGCGATGCGCATCGCCCTGGTCAAGTGCGTGGCGCACCCCCTCGTGCTGGCCGCGCTGGGCTGGGCGCTGGGCCTGTCGGGCCTGCCGCTGGCCGTGATGATCGTGGCGGCCTCGCTGCCCGTGGGCGCCAACGTGTTTCTGTTCGCGCAGCGCTATGGCGTGGCCGAGGACGAGGTGACGGCGAGCGTGGCGGTGTCCACCGCGCTGGGCCTGGTGACGATGCCGGTGGTGATCCTGGCGGTGACGCGCTGGGTGGTGGCAGCGCCGTAGACGCGGCCTGCGAAGGCGATCGGGCGCGGTGGCTCAGGCGTCCCCGGGGACGTGGCAGGCCACGCAGAGCTTGTTGCCGTCGGGATCCCGGAAATACGCGCCGTAGTAGTGGGCGTGGTACTGCGGGCGCAGGCCCGGCGGGCCGTCGCAATGGCCGCCGTGGGCCAAGGCCGCGGCGTGCACGGCATCCACCTGCGCGCGGCTGCGGGCGGCAAAAGCCGTCATCTGGCCATTGCCCGGCGCGTGCGCGCCTTCAAAGGCGATGCCGATGAGAAAGAGGGGGCGGGGGTCGGGGCTGCTCTGCCAGCCGGCCCAGGGGCGGGATGGGTCTACAAAGCGCTGCGCGACGCCCAGGGCGGCCATCAGCGGCTGGTAGAAGGCCAGGGCGCGGTCGAAATCCGTCACGCCCACGAAGATGTGCGAAAACATGCTGCTCCTTGTCGGTGCTGGTGCCGCCGGGCAGGAAACGTTCAGGGCGCCAGGCGCTCCCGCACCCACTCCCCCGCATCCATCCGATACCGCAGCCGGTCATGCAGGCGGCTCTTGCGCCCCTGCCAGAACTCCCACTGGTCCGGCTTCAGGCGGTACCCGCCCCAGTGCGGCGGGCGGGGTGGTTTCAGCAAGAACTGCGCGCCGTACCTGGCGGCATTGGCCACCAGCACGCCCCGGCCGGAGATCACCTGGCTTTGCGGGCTGGCCCAGGCCCCGATGCGCGAGTCGAGCGGACGGCTGTTGAAATACGCGTCGCTTTCTTCGTCGCTGACTTTCTCCACAATGCCTTCGATGCGCACCACGCGTTCCAGCTCCACCCAGTGGAACTGCACGGCCGCATAGGGATTGCCCGCGATCTGGCGGCCCTTGCGGCTGTCATAGTTGGTGAACCAGACGATGCCGCGCTCGTCGTAGCCCTTGATGAGCACGATGCGGGTGCTGGGGCGCATGTCGCTGCCCACGGTGGCCAGGGTCATGGCGTTGGGCTCGGGCACTTCGGCGCTGATGGCTTCCTGGAGCCACTGGTCAAACTGCTGCAGGGGGGCGGCGTGCGAGGCGTCTTCGTTGAGTTCGGCGCGCTCGTAGCTCTTGCGAAGGTCGGCGATGGAGGTGGTCATGGGCACGATTGTGCACGCCGGTTTTGTGACGTCGCGGGGCCTTCCGTGGCCCCGGTTGTTGCCGAATGGATATTCGCTTATATTGGCACACCGATGAAACCCAAAGACGACGAAAAACAGCGCGCCATTGCCCAGGCCACCTTCGAGCTGGTGGCCCAGACAGGCCTGAGCGGCCTGACCCTGGCCGACATCGCCCGCGCGGCGGGCATTGCCACCAGCACGCTGTATGTGTATTACCCGTCCAAGGATGAACTCATCAGCCAGCTCTACCAGGATGCCAAGACGGTCACGGCCGCCCGCATCATGGAAGGCATCGCGCCCGGCATGCCCTACCGCGCCCGCGTGCGGCGTGCTTGGGGCAACCTGCTGCGGCACCGGCTGGACCAATATGCCGAAGTGGTGTTCCAGGAGCAGTACTACAACTCGCCCTGGTTCACCGAGGGCAACCGCGAATTCTCGACCCGCCTGATGGCCGGTTTTTTTGCGCTCATGGAAGAGGGCCAGCAGCAGGAGATATTGAAGGCCGTGCCGATACCGCTGCTCACCGCCAGCCTGGTGGGGTCGGTGCGCGAGACGGGCAACCTGATCCGCACCAAGGTGCTGCCCGACGAAGACGCCGTGCACCAGATGGCTTTTGGGCTGTGCTGGGACGCCTTGAAGGCCTGAGCGGGAGACAGCGATGCTTTTTTGCCGCCCGGGGTTGATCTTTTAATCGAATTTATATTCTCTTAAAAATGCCTTGCACCACGCTCCAACCCCTTCATGGCCGATGGCGTCGCTGACGCCGCCCCCTGTCTCCTTGACCGCGCCCGCAACACAACAACACCTTCCCCACGGAGAACCCCGCGATGCCCACCCTCAACATCAATGGCAAAAACACGGCTGTGGATGCCGATGAATCCACCCCCATCCTCTGGGCCCTGCGCGACACGCTGGGCATGACCGGCACCAAGTTCGGCTGCGGCCAGGCCTTGTGCGGGGCCTGCACGGTGCACCTGAACGGCGCGCCGGTGCGCTCGTGCATCACGCCGATCTCGGCCGCTGCGGGGCAGAAGATCACCACCATCGAGGCCGTCACGGCCAGCGACAAGGTGGGCAAGGCCGTGCACGCCGCCTGGGTGAAACACGACGTGGCGCAATGCGGCTACTGCCAGAGCGGCCAGATCATGAGCGCCACCGCCTTGCTCAAGGGCAAGAAGAAGCCGAGCGACGCCGACATCGACGCCGCCATGTCGGGCAATGTGTGCCGCTGCGGCACCTATGTGCGCATTCGCGCGGCCATCCATGACGCTGCCAAGACCCTGGCTTGATTGAAGGAGAACACCATGCACTTCGACGCACAGGCCCTGCAGGGCCAGGCCCATGTTTTCATGCCAAAACACCTTCTGGCGCTTATGGATAAAGCGCAAGCAGCTACCAATTCAGGAGTAAACGATGCAATGGAAGGCATCGGAGGTCTCGCACGGCGCACCTTCCTCAAGGTGTCGGCGGCTTCGGGCTTTGCCCTGGGCGCGTTTCCGCTGGTGGCCACAGCGCAGGGCGCCGGGGCCGCCGCCGCACCCGCAGGCCTCAAGCCGTTCGAGCAGCCTTCAGCCTTTGTCCGCATCGACGCCGATGGCACGGTCACCGTCACCATCAACCGCCTGGACTTTGGCCAGGGCGTGCAGACAGGCCTGCCCATGATCCTGGCCGAGGAGCTGGACGCCGACTGGAGCAAGGTGCGCAGCGTGCACGGCGATGCCAACCAGGCCTATGCCGACCCGATGATGGGCATGCACCTCACGGGCGGCTCCAACTCCATCAAGAACTCGTACACCCAGTACCGCGAGCTGGGCGCCCGCACCCGCGCCATGCTGGTCTCGGCCGCCGCGGCGCAGTGGGGCGTGGATGCCTCGGCACTGCGCGCCAGCAATGGCTTCGTCGTCGGCCCTGGCGGCAAGAAGCTGGGCTACGGCGCGCTGGCCGAAGCGGCCATGAAGCAGCCCGTGCCCGAAAAGGTCACCCTGAAGGACCCCAAGCAGTTCCGCCTCATCGGCAAGCCCACCGGGCGGCTCGATGCCAAGGCCAAGTCGAGCGGCCAGCAGGACTACGGCATCGACGTGCGCCTGCCCGGCATGCTGACGGCCGTGGTGGCCCGCCCGCCCGTGTTTGGCGCCAAGCTGAAGTCGCTGGACGACAGCGCCGCCAAGGCCATCAAGGGCGTGAAGGCCGTGCTGCGCGTGCCCACCGACCGGGGCGGCGAGGGCGTGGCCATCGTGGCCGATGGTTACTGGCCCGCCAAGCAGGGGCGCGACGCCCTCAAGGTGGAATGGGACACCAGCGCGGTGGGCAAGCCCGACACCACGGCACTGCTGGCGCAGTACCGCGAACTGGCCGCCAAGCCCGGCAACGTGGCCATGCAGGCCGACATGGCGCCGCTGGCGGGTGCGGCCCACAAGATCAGCGCCGAGTTCGTCTTCCCGTATCTGGCGCACGCGCCCATGGAACCGCTCAACTGCACGGTGAAGCTCGATGGCGATAAGGCCGAGCTATGGATGGGCACGCAGATGCCCGGCCTGGACGCGATGGCCGCCGCCAAGACGCTGGGCCTGCAGCCGCAGAACGTCAAGGTCCACACCCAGATGGCCGGTGGTGGCTTTGGCCGCCGCGCCATTCCCACCAGCGACTACGTGGTGGAGGCCTGCGGCGTGGCCAAGGCCGCGCGCACGGCGGGCATCACCGCCCCGGTGCGCACCCTGTGGAGCCGCGAGGACGACATCAAGGGCGGCTACTACCGCCCCATGCACGTGCACCGCGCCGAAATCGGGTTCGACGCACAGGGCAAGATCCTGGCGTGGGACCACACCATCGTGGGCCAGTCCATCACCAAGGGCTCGCCGTTCGAGGCCTTCATGGTCAAGAACGGTATCGACGCCACAACCACCGAAGGCATGGGCGAGCCGTACAACGTGCCCATGAAGCTGTCGGTGCACCACCCCGACGTGAACGTGCCCGTGCTGTGGTGGCGCAGCGTGGGCTCCACCCACACGGCCTACGCCATGGAAACCCTCATCGACGAAGTAGCGCGCACCACGAAGCAAGACCCCGTGGCCTACCGCATGGCCCTGATGGGCGACAAGCACCCGCGCCACAAGGCCGCGCTGCAGCTGGCCGTGGCCCAGTCGGGCTACGGCAGGAAGAAGCTGGCCGCTGGCCGCGCCTGGGGCGTGGCGGTGCATGAGTCGTTCGAGTCGGTGGTGGCCTATGTGGTCGAGGCGTCCGTCAAGGACGGCACGCCCAAGCTGCACAGCATCACGGCCGGCGTGCACTGCAACCTGGTGGTCAACCCCAAGAGCGTGGAAGCCCAGGTGCAGGGCGCGGCGCTGATGGGCCTGTCGATGTGCCTGCCCGGCGGCGCCATCACGCTCAAGGACGGCGTGGTGGAACAAAGCAACTTTGGCGACTTTGCCGTGCCGCGCATCACCGACATGCCGCAGGTGACGGTGCACATCGTGCCCAGTGCCGACCCACCCAAGGGCATGGGCGAGCCCGGCCTGCCACCGCTGGCACCGGCGTTCGCCAACGCCATCGCGCAACTCACGGGCAAGACCCCGCGCGAGCTGCCGTTCAAGCTGGCCTGACGGCGTTGGCGCCCGGGGAGGGCAGGGAAGGAGGGGGCATGCCATCACCGGCACGCGCCCTGCTGCAGGCGTCCCCGGCGGGCCGCCCCGCGCTGGCGCACGAGATGGCGGCGCCAGTGCTGTTCCTGCAGTCGGGCGTCGCCAGCTTCATCCGCGTCCACCACCTGGTGGTGGACGGCGGCTCTACGCTGGCCTGAGGCGCGCGGCGGCCGCGTTGCCGTAGCATGCTGGCGATGTCCACCCCGTACCTCGCCGATACCCCCCCCATGAAGCCGGACGGGCCGCCGGCGCCCGTCGTGCTGGTGCTGGCCTCCGGCCGGGGCGCGCGTTTCGCGGCCTCCGGCGGCCAGGTGCACAAGCTGCGCGCGCTGCTGGCCGGGCTGCCGGTGCTGGAGCACACCCTGAACGCCGTGCGCGCCAGCGGGCTCGCCTGGCACCTCGAGGACGCGGGCCATCCAGGCATGGGCGATTCGATCGCGGCGGCCGTGCGCGCCACGGCGGGGGCGGGCGGCTGGCTGGTGCTGCCCGGCGACCTGCCGCTGGTCCAGCCCGCGACGCTGCGCACCATGGCGGCGGCCCTGGGGCGCTGCGCGGTGGCCATTCCGCTGTTCCACGGAGAGCGCGGCCATCCGGTGGCTTTTGCCGCGCCGTGCCTGCCGGATCTGCTGGCGCTCTCCGGCGAACAGGGCGCTGCCGGCGTGGTGCGCCAGCAGGCGCTGCGGGGCGGGGTCCGGACCGTGGACGTGCAGGACGAAGGCACGGTGACGGACATCGACACGGTGCAGGACCTCGCGCGGGCCGAGCGCATCCTGGCCGCGCGCCGGGCCTGACACCCGCAAAGGAAACGACCCGCTGGCCGAGGTCGCGGCGAGCGGGTCGTGTGCCGGACGCGCCCTGCCGGCGCGCCGTCTTTTCCTTTTTCGGCGGTCTCTACTTCGCTGCGATGACCGCGCAGGCCAGGCGCGGGCCGGCGTTGCCCGTGGGCTGGGTCTTGTAGTCGTCGGGGTCGCGGTGCACGATCAGACCCTTGCCCACGATGTCGTTGGCCGTGCTGCCCACGCGGATCGTGCGCGACTCGAAGCTGAAGGTGGCCACGCCGTTGGCATCCGCCTTCAGGCTGGGCAGGTCACCCGTATGGTGCTCGCCCGCGCCGTGGTGGCCGTGCGGCTTGCCGCCCGGGTTGAAGTGGCCGCCGGCGCTCATGCCGTCGCCGCTGGAGCAGTCGCCCTTTTCATGGATATGGAAACCGTGTTCGGCGCCCGGCTTGAGCCCGCGGACCTCGCCCGTCACCTTCACCACGTCGCCGGACTGGGCAAACGCCACCGTGCCCGAGGTGGTGCTGCCGCGCGTGGGCTCCAGCTTGGCCGTGGCAGACGGGCCCGACGAATAGGCGGCGCAGCCCGCCAGGGCCAGCACGGCGATGGACGAGAGCCCGAAGGCCCAACGATTCCTTTGCTTCATCAAATACTCCTTGAACGTTAAGAGACGGTGCATCATGCGGACGCCCTGCGCGCTGGTGCAAGACAGGGAGCAGGTTCGCCCGCCAAAAGTGTGCACTATTTGTGGGTCAGCGCAAGCAGCCTGGCGAGCGCGCGGTCGTGGATGCCGTGTTTGCGCAGTTCCTCGTACGTGGCCTGGGCATAGTCGCGCGTGGTGCCAAAACGGCCGCAGGCCTGCGCGAAGATGCGGCGGTACTCGTCGTCGGGCAGCTCCCCCGTGTGGTTGGGGCTTTTTCGTGACAAAGTGAAAGCGAGCGCGGACACGGTCCCCTGGGGCGTGCGGCAGGGCAGCCAGCGCGGGTCGTACACGGCCGTGACCATCTCGCGCTGCCACAGGTTGATGAGCACCTGCCGGGCATGCGCCTTGTCCACGCGGAAGACCATGCCCCGGCAGCTGCCGCCCGACAGCATGCCGAACACCAGGCCCGGGCATTCCGGCGTGCCGCGGTTGATGCGGCTCCACATCCGGAGCGCCCGGTGCCAGCCGTGCACCTTGGCGGCGCGGCGCTCGGCGTAGTCGAAATCCGGACGCCAGATGAGCGAGCCGTAGCCAAAGATCCACAGGTCGTCGTGGCCACCCCATTCCTTGAGCGCGCGCTCCAGCATGGGGGCCGGGTCGCGAAGGGGCGCGGGAAGATTCGTCATGCGATCACTCTACAATCGAAAGCTTTGCTTCAGCGCCCTGGGGACTTGCGCCGCGAGGTTCCAGGGCCGCCACACCTTCTTTTTTCATCACTTCGGGGATCTCCAATGTCTAGTTCTGACGACGATAGCCAACAACGTTTCGCCCTGGGTTTCCTGTTCGCCCTGATCGCACTGGTGATCTCCGTGGTGGTGGGCACCGTGGTGGTCAAGCGTGTCGGCGCTTCCGGCGCCGTCAAGCCCGCGCCCGCCACGGCCGTTGCAGCCAGCGCGCCCGCCGTGGTCGCCGCCGCTGACGTGGCCAGCGTCCGGGTGGAAAACGGCGTGGTGAAGTTCTACTTTGCCAGCGCCAAGGCCGACCTTGCCGCAGGCGCCAACGAAGCCCTGGCCGACGTGGTCAAGGGCGTGGCCGAAGGCAAGAAGGCCGTGATCTCGGGCTTTCACGACGCCACGGGCGACGCCGCCCTGAATGCCGAGCTGGCCAAGCAACGCGCCTTTGCAGTGCGCGATGCGCTCAAGGGCCTGGGCGTGGCGGAAGACAAGATCGAGCTGAAGAAGCCCGAAGAAACCACCGCCACCGGCAGCAACGCCGAAGCGCGCCGCGTGGAAGTGGCCCTGGGCGCCTAGTCCCTGTGCAGTGACCTCCAGCAGGTCGCCCCATGAAAAAACCCGGCAGTGCCGGGTTTTTTTTATGGGTTCAAATTTGCCTCTAGCGCTTATCCATCATGCGCCAGCAGCTATATATTTGATAGTTATTATTAGCGCAAGCCTGCGCCACCAGTCCCCTCGGCGCGCTGTATCAATTCAATCTTGTAGCCATCGGGATCCGTCACAAACGCGATGACCGTGGTGCCGCCTTTGACGGGACCCGCTTCGCGCGTGACGTTGCCGCCCGAGGCCTTGATCTTCTCGCACGCGGCGTACGCATCGGGCACGCCCAGCGCGATGTGGCCATAGGCGGTGCCCATCTCGTAGCTCTCGGTGCCCCAGTTGTAGGTCAGCTCGATCTCGGCCTGGCCGGGGTTGCCGCCGTCAAAGCCCAGGAAGGCCAGCGAGTACTTGTACTCGGGGTTCTCGGACTGGCGCAGCAGTTGCATGCCGAGCACCTGGGTATAGAAATCAATCGAGCGTTGAAGGTTGCCAACGCGCAGCATCGTGTGGAGGAATTTCATCCCTTCGATTGTGCAGGCATGTCAAAAACCAGGCAGGTGGTGGTGGCGTGGGCATACAGCGTGCCGTCGGGCCCCACCAGGCGGGCCTCGGCCGTGGCCAGCTGGCGCCCGCAGTGGATCACGCGGCCTTCGGCGCGCACGCGCTGCACCTTGGGCGTGAGCGCCTTGACGAGGTTCACGCCCAGCTCGGCCGTGGTGTAGCCGCGCCCCGGCTGCATGCGCGTGTGCACGGCGCAGCCCAGGGCCGAGTCGAGCAGGGTGGCGAACCAGCCCCCGTGTACGGTGCCCATGGGGTTCAGGTGGGCCGCGCCAGGGGTTCCCTGGAAGATGGCCAGGCCTTCGCCCACCTCCATCAGCTGGAAGTCCAGCGTGCGGGCGATGGGAGGGTAGGGCAGTTCACCGCGCAGCATGGCCTGCATCATCTGCAGGCCGTTCAGGCCGGCGACCTGGTCGGGGCGCGAGACCCCCGCACCCACGCCGGCCTCCAGGCGGGCTGCGATTTCACGCTCTTGCGCGAGCCATTGCTCGAGTTGGTTGTTCTGGGTCATGCGATACCTCGGAAGGGAATGGGGTTGATAGGCCAGCCGTCTAGTTGCATATGCAATTATTGCAGATACAATTGATCGCATGCAAGCTGAAATCACCCCCGCAAACGCGCCTGCCGCCGTGCCGCCCCAGGGCTGCACCAACTTCAAGCTGCGCCAGCTGATGCGGCGCGTGGCGCACCACTATGACACCGAGATGGCCCGGTGCGGGCTCAAGACCACGCAGTACTCGCTGCTGTCGCACGTGCTCAAGCTCGGGCCCATCCGTCCGGGCGACCTCGCGGTGGAAATGAAGATGGATGCCTCCACGCTCACCCGCAACCTGCGGCCCCTGGTGGATGCCGGCTGGGTCACGCTGGAGGCGGGGGCCGATGCGCGCAGCCGGCTGGTGCACATCACCGACGCGGGGCGCGACAAGCGTGCGCAGGCCCAGCGCTGCTGGAAAGTGGCGCAGCTGTCCCTCAACGACACCCTGGGCGCGGAGCGCGTGAACGCCCTGCATGCGCTGGTGGACGACTCCCTGGCTTTGCTGGCCAGCATGCAGGAAAAGCAGGAGCACGGCGATGACGAATGACACCCAACCTTCCCGCAACCTGGGCGGCGGCAACGTGTTCGCGGCGCCCGCCGCTCCTGCCACCCCGGGCTCACCGGGCGCACGGGGCACACCGATCGCGCTGTGGCTCGTGCTGCTGGCCGCTGCGGGCGCGTTCGCCCTCACCATGGGCACGCGCCAGACCATGGGCCTGTTCCTGTCGGCGCTCAACACGTCCACCGCGCTGGGCATTGGCAGCATCAGCCTGGCCTTTGCGTTCGGCCAGCTCTGGTGGGGCCTGACCCAGCCGTTTGCGGGCGCCGTGGCCGACCGCATCGGCACGGGCCGCGTGATCCTGCTGGGCGTGGCGCTGGTGGCGCTGGGCACCTTCATCACGCCCTACATGACCACCACGGCCGGGTTGATTTTTGCGATTGGCGTGTTGGCCGCCGGCGGCGCGGGCATGGCCGGGCCGTCGGTGCTGATGGCGGCCACCGCGCGGCTGGTACCCGCCCACAAGCGCGGGCTGGCCAGCGGCATCGTCAACGCGGGCGGGTCGTTCGGGCAGTTCGTGATGGCGCCCATTGCCATTGGCCTGACCGCCGCGGTAGGCTGGGCCAGTGCCATGCAGTGGCTGGGTGTGCTGGTGCTGCTGGCGCTGCCTGCGGTGTGGGTGCTCCGGGGCAATTCGAACGCATTGGCCGCACAGGCCGCCGCCGCATCCGGCCAGAAGGCGCTGACGGCGCGCCAGGCCATTGCCCAGGCGCTGGCCACGCCGAGCTACCGGTATCTGGCGGCGGGCTTTCTGGTGTGCGGCTTTCACGTGGCGTTCCTGGCCACGCACCTGCCGGGCGTCATCGCCGCATGTGGCCTGCCGCCTGAGATCGGCGGGTGGTCGCTGGCCATGATCGGCTTGTTCAACATTGTCGGCAGCCTGGCCATGGGCTGGGCCGTGGAGCGCTGGCGCATGAAGTCGTTGCTGTCGCTGCTGTATGCCACGCGCGGCCTGGCGGTGCTGATCTTTTTGCTGGCGCCCAAGACGCCCGCCGTGGTGCTGGTCTTTGCCGCCGTGATGGGTGTGACGTTTCTCTCCACCGTGCCCCCCACGGTGGGGCTGGTGGCCAAGATGTTCGGCACGGCCAACATGGCCATGCTGTTTGGCATCGTGATGCTGGCGCACCAGATTGGCGGATTCTTCGGTGCCTATCTGGGCGGTACCGTCTTCCAGGCCACCGGCAGCTATGACTGGGTCTGGTACATCGACATCGTGCTGGCCGTGGGCGCGGCCCTGGTCAACCTGCCGATCCGCGAAGCCCGCCTGGTGCGCCCCGCGCCCGCCGCAGCCTGACCACGACAACATCCACCCGCCATCCCCTCATCTCCCCATTTGTTGCCATGACCGCTCACCCTGTTTCCACCGCATCCGCCCCCACCGGAATGCAGCCCGTGTACCTGGACGATCTGGCCGTGGGCGACCAGTTCAGAAGCGGCGAACACGCCATGGACGAGGCGCAGATCAAGGCCTTTGCCGCCCAGTTCGACCCGCAGCCCTTTCACATGGACGATGCCGCCGCCCGCGCCACGCTGTTCGGCGGTCTGGCCGCAAGCGGCTGGCATACGGCGTCCGTGACCATGCGCCTGCAGGTCACCACCGGCCTGCCGATCGCGGGCGGCATCATCGGCGCGGGCGCCGAGGTGAGCTGGCCCCGGCCCACGCGCGCCACCGACGTGCTACACGTGGTGAGCGAGGTGCTGGAGATCCAGCCCTCCAAATCCAGGCCCGACCGTGGCATGGTCACCGTGCGCAGCGAAACCCGCAACCAGCACGGCGATGTGCTGCAGCTGTCCACCGTGCGCATCGTGGTGCCGCGCAGGCCTGCGGCCGATGGGGCAGGGGCCTGATGTGACCGAACCCCTGAACCCACGCACCCGCATGCTGCTGGAGGCGCCGATCGCGCCCACGCTGCTGCGGCTGGCGGCGCCCAATGTGCTGGTCATGCTGGCGCAGGCGGGCGTCGGGCTGATCGAGACCTACTTTGTCGGCAAGCTGGGCACCGATGCGCTGGCGGGCATGGCCCTGGTGTTCCCGGTGGTCATGCTGATGCAGATGACCTCGGCCGGCGCCATGGGCGGCGGCATCGCGTCGGCCATCGCCCGCGCCCTGGGCGCCCGGCGGCGGGACGATGCCGATGCGCTGGTGCTGCATGCGCTCGCCATTGCGGCGGTGTTTTCGCTGGTCTTTACCGTGGGCGTGGTGGGAGGAGGGCGCTGGCTCTACACCCGCATGGGCGGCACGGGCGGCGCGCTGGATGCCGCGCTGGTCTATTCCAACTGGGTGTTCGCGGGCGCGTTTCTGGTGTGGCTGTTCAACACCCTGTCGGCCGTGATCCGGGGTACCGGCAACATGGCCGTGCCGGCCTATGTCACGGTGCTGGGCGCCTTCGTGCTGGTGCCGTTGTCGCCACTGTTCATCTTTGGCTGGGGCCCCATGCCCGGCCTGGGCATCGCTGGCGGGGCCATCGCGCTGATGGCGTACTACCTGATTGGCAGCGCGGTGCTGGCAGCCTACCTGTGGTCGCCGCGCAGCCTGCTGCGGCCATCGTTGGCGCACATCCGGTTCCGCTGGACTCTGTTCAAGGACATCCTGCGGGTCGGGCTGGTGGGCACCGTCTCCACCGTCGCCACCAACCTGGCGATCGGCGTCACCACGGCGCTGGTGGGCGGCTTCGGCACGGCGGCCATCGCGGGCTACGGCACCGCGTCGCGCCTGGAATACCTGCTGGTGCCCTTGGTCTTCGGCCTGGGTGCGCCGCTGGTGGCCATGGTGGGCACCTGCATTGGCGCGGGCCAGCGTGAGCGGGCCTTGCGCGCCACCTGGATCGGTGCCGGCATGGCATTTGTGATGGCCGAGGCGATTGGCTTGTGGGCGGCTGCGTTTCCCAACGCGTGGCTGTCCTTGTTCAACAGCGATCAGGCCATGCTGGAGGCCGGCGCGCTGTATCTGCGCACCGTCGGCCCGGTGTACGGCTTTTTCGGCCTGGGCCTGGTGCTGTACTTTGCCTCGCAAGGGGCAGGGCGCCTGCTCTGGCCCGTCATCGGCAACATCACGCGCCTGGCGGTGGCGGTGACGGGCGGCTGGCTGGCGCTGCGCTGGGGCGGCGGCTTGGCGGCGGTGTTTGCCGCACAGGGCGTGGCGCTGGTGCTGTATGGCGTGGTCAACGCCTGGGCGATTGCAGGCGGCGCCTGGTTCGGCCCGGTCGGCTGGCCGCGCAGCATGGCGGGCCTGCTGCGGCGCATGCCGCAGGCTTGAAAATTGAATAAAAATTGCCACCAGCGCATATACGTCAAGCGCTGACAGCTATCAATTCAATAGTAATTCGGCGCGTCAGACCGGAACGGTGTAGTTCAGCGTCATGCGCCCGCCATCCACGGTCACGATCTCGCCGGTCACATAGCTGGCGGCATCGCTGGCCAGCCAGGCCACCACATCGGCAATCTCCGACGGCTCGCCCAGCCGCTTCATGGGGGTGCGGCTCATGATCTTCTGCTTGGCCTCGTCGCTGGTCAGCACGGCCTTGGCGGCCAACTCGGTGGCGATCGTGCCGGGGGCGACGGCGTTCACGCGAATGTTCTTGTCAGCCAGCGCCAGGGCCATCACGCGCGTGAGCTGGTTCACGCCGCCTTTGCTCACGTTGTAGCTGGCGATATTGGGGATGGTGAGCACGCCGTTGACCGAGCTCATGTTGACGATGGCGCCGCCGCCCGAGACCACCATGGCGCGCGCGACGGCCTGTGCGACAAGAAACGAGCCTTTCAGGTTGACCCGCAGCACGGCATCGAAATCGGCCTCGGTCACGTCCAGAAAATCCGCCGCGCGAAAGATGCCCGCGTTGTTCACCAGCACGTCGATGCGCCCGTGGGCCGCCAGGGTCCGGGCCACGAGCGCATCCACCTGCGTCTTGTCGCCCACATCGCAGCGCACATACAGCGCGTCCAGTTCCTGCGCCAGCGCCTGGCCGCGCGCATCGTCCACATCCGCGACGACCGTTTTGGCGCCCTCGGCGGCAAACCGCCGCACGCAGGCCTCGCCAATGCCCTGGGCGCCGCCAGTGACGATGCAGACACGGCCCTGGTGGCCGAAGTGGATGGAAGAAGACGGAGTGGATGGGGTCGTGGTGGGGAGGGTCATGGAGAGGGATGGTAGCGGCTGATGGCGGCACGGATCTGGCGGGGTTTGGTGGTTCCCCTATGACTTTATACGATGTATATTATGTTAAATAACAAATATCATTGAGCGCGCTTGAGTTTGAAGCTGTCGTTGAGTATCTTAAAGTTGTTCGTACTTTTATCTTAAATTTGTTCACAAACTTTGTTCCTTCTGCGGAACGCCACTATTTGGGTTTGAGGCTGCTCTCCTGTAGTTGAACCTCTTTCGTGTCACTCTCGGACGCGGCTTGGGACCCACATCTTGTCGCGATATCTTGCGGCGCGGTAAAAGAGTTCGCCCCTTAATGCTAATTACCGGAGAAGTTGCAGCCACGTTTAGCCCGTCGTGTAATGTCAGCAGAATGACGTCTCCGCAAGATAACTCCTTGACCGATAGAAATCGCTCGTCGTCTTGTTACGCGTCTGCGGAACAGTCGGCCGGTCGTCTGCGCGCTGGCGCCATGTATCGCCACGACCGCATGGACGCCGCCGACATGATCTCGGTTGAGGAAGCGGCCGAGCTAGCTCACACAACTCCGAGTGAGATTGAGAGTTGGATCAAGTCGCATCGCTGCATTGCTGTATTCAATCGGTGCCATCGGTACAAGTTGCCTCGGTGGCAATTTGAGCCTAGCGTGTGGAATGTGCTGCAGTCTCTGCCGTCAGCTCTTTCCGCGACTGATAGCTGGCAATTGCTGGTCTTCTTAGAGACACGAGCGCTGGTCTTAGGTGGACAGACGCCGCGGGCTGCGCTTGAACAAGGTGTGGAAGCGCACCACATCCTGGCACTGGCAACGGCTGAGGCTCATTGATCTATCCCCTTACCTCGTCACTGCATCGAGTCAATTCCGGCAGCCGGTAGATAGATTCCACGTACTCACTGGATTGCACAGCTTAACTAGAGCGACTGCTAGCTCTAGCATTTACCTTGCGAGTTTTCACGGTGGGTCTCCCCGGATCGCTAGTTGGTATCGACGGCAATCGATCGCGCAGTTCGTTGAGGACGGCGAACATTTCAGTGCTGCGCTGCTCAAGTGTTGATTGCAAGTCTTTCGTCTCGTGTCTGGCGGCCTGCAAGCCTTTGACCAAACTTGTTCTCTCCGCCTGCAGTGCGCCTACATGGGCCTCCAGTGCCCGAACTTTTTCCTGCGAGGCAGACATGGACTTTGCAAATTCCCGGGTGTCGCCCTCCAATTTGAGCGCCAGCCGCTTCGACTCTTGGCGCGCTCGGTCCACTTCTGCATTGAGTCTACGTTCCTGAGCCTGAGCTCGCTCCTCCAGACGCGCGCGTTCACCACGGCGGTCAACCTCCATTTCCTCCTGGCGCTGTCGCAATGCATCCGCTGCCAAGCGAAGTTGCGTGCACTCTGACCGTGATGTGGCCAGCATTTCCTGGCTTCCCGCAAGCTGCTGCTGCAGTTCCTGAACCAGACGGCCCATTTCGGCGATCTGCGCATCCTTGGCCTGCATAGCCATGTCATAGGCTTCGCTGCGGTCGGCTAGCCGCTGTGTTTCCTGCGCTAGAAGATCTTGCGCCTGGCGTAACGTCTCGGCCTGCACACTCAGCTCTTTGCGAGCTTCGGTGAATTGAGCCGTTGTACGCTCGTCCGCATGCTGAAGGGCCCTGCCCCACATGGCTTTTGCAGCCCTGACAACCGGCGCGGGCAAGGGGACTTCAGCGCCGCCATCTTGCTCCACTGCATCCACCGGCGACTGCAGCCGCCTGGCCAGCGAGCCATACCAAACATCAAGCATCGGCCCCACGGTATTGGGGGAGCCACGGCCGAGTTGTTGTCGCACGCGCTCAATCGTAGGCCGCTCGCCCAGGCCTAGGACGGTGTCGGCGGCAGCCCAAACCTCTTCCATTTGCACACCGCGCGGGCCGCGAACAATTTTTGACTGCATCACCCTACTCCATCTAATTTTTACCAACGATAATCGATGCTTATCGTGATCCATCAACAAAATTTGTTGTAAACAATACATCATATGTAGCGTCTATGGAAATTTCGCGTCTACAACCTCGGTTTCAACCATGCGCCTGCCGTCCCTGAGAAATAGCCCCTCGCTGGAGCCCTCTTCACTGTCGCAAGTGACCGCAAAGGCTGTTGAGGAATTGATGCGCGAGGGCGAGTCAGTGAACACGCTGGCCAGCTATCGCTCTGCGTTGCGCTATTGGGCTGCCTGGTTTGGCGTTCGGTACGGGCAAGGCATCACGCTGCCACTGCCTGCGAACGCCGTCCTGCAGTTCATCGTGGATCACGCACAGCGGACGACCGCCGATGGCCTGGCTCACGAGCTACCGCCAGCAATTGACCAAGCTCTGGTGGATGCGGGATTCAAAGGCAAGCCAGGCCCAATGGCGCTCAATACCTTGATCCATCGGATTGCCGTGCTGTCCAAGGCGCATCAGCTCCGAGAGCTGAAAAACCCTTGCCAGGATCCCAAAGTCCGCGAATTGTTGGCCAAGACTCGCCGGGCCTACGGTAAACGCGGCGACCTTCCTCAGAAGAAGGACGCGCTGACCAAGGACCCATTGATGGCCATCCTGGACACCTGTGATGATTCACTCAAGGGGATCCGTGACCGCGCCCTCCTCCTCTTTGCCTGGGCATCGGGCGGGCGCCGCCGGTCCGAAGTGACGGGAGCGACGATGAAGAATCTTCACCGCGTGGGGCCGAGCAGCTTCACCTACACCCTCGCCTATTCCAAAAGCAACCAGACTGCAGCGGATCGTCCGGAGAACGTGAAACCGCTGGAGGGCATTGCGGGCGAAGCTCTGCAAGCTTGGTTGACAGCTTCGGGCATCGTGGACGGTGCAATATTCAGGCAGGTCAGGAAAGGCGGTCACCTTGGAGAACCCCTCTCCCCTGCCGCCGTGCGAGATATTGTTCGCGAGCGCGCAAAACTAGCCGGGCTACCGGAGGTGTTTTCTGCACATTCGCTGCGGTCTGGATTTGTGACCGAGGCTGCTGTTCAGAAGGTGCCGTTGGCGGACACCATGGCAATGACAGGACATCGAAGTGTGGCTAGCGTCGTCGGGTACTACCGTCCGTCGAAAGACAATCCGGCAACCAAATTACTTTAGCTTGTTGGCAGAATTTTTCCCCGAACGAAGTTCAGTTGCAGCACGGCCTCCCTCAGATCCCTGACGCATTGCTAAGTCCTTTAAACGCATCTATTTTTTAATTGCCGGGCTTAAGTAGTTTGATTTTTAATTTTACTTGAGTGGCAAATTTTCAAAATATTAGTCACGCCCAATACTGCCGAGCTTTTGAATGTGTTCTCGCAATTTATCGCAAGCAGGTCCAAACTTGTGTGGTGACGATTCGTCGAAGTCGTATCGAATTGTCGTTAGTCCAGCAAGATCGCTGGGTAACTTTATGCGGACACCCTTTGGCTCCATCAATATAGCCCGATTTCTCCCAAGACGACCCATAAATAAGCCGAGCTCGAATATCACGTTGTCCCTCGGCGCTGGCCAATCTTGGTCTCTACTCTCCACTCGGTCCTCCCCGTGAGCGATGGCAACAGCAAAATCGCATTGATCGAGTTCCGAAACTAGGTCGTCAATGGTGTAGTTTGCAATTTTGAAAACGCCTTGGTGCCATGGGATGGTATTGAAATCATCATGTTCGAACTGCGCTTGTAGAGCACGTACAATTTTTATATTTTCGGATGTCGATATAACAAACAACCGTATTTTATCGCGCGCGTCTGCAACCATCATGTTGCGCTCCAAAAGACGCTTGGAGAGCACTTGCGCCATGGTTCTCCAGATATCTGGGAAGTCTTTGGCAACCTCAGTTAGTTGCGGCTCGGTCAGCTTGGCGACAACTGTCGACTCAGTTGCCCTAACGGTTGCAGAGCGCTTTTGAAGTGGCTCCACCGCGGCCATTTCACCCACTGAATCACCAGCGACCCGTGAACGAATCTTTTTGTGGTTTATGATGATGTCGCAAGCACCATGCAGAATGAAGTACAAGTCATTATCTTCCGCATCCTGCTCGATAATGGTGTCGCCGGCCTGGAACTCCATTGGGACGGCGATATCAGCAAGTCTCTCTGCAAGCTGCTCATTGCCCGCGACCATGCGCTGTCGCTTAAGCAATTCGACACGAAGACGGCGGCCTTGCTCACCCTTTAATTTTTCAATCATATTTCCTTCTCCTATATAACTATACGTCCTGCAATGCCTTCCTGAATTCCTCCCCATTTATCATGCGCAGTGGTGTAGCCGCAGGCTTTCCTTCAATTTCAGGTACATCCAATCTTAGGATTTTCTCAAAGTAGAAAAGTAGCGCTTTCCGTACGCGTATTGACATTTTTCCGTCAATCATTCCATAGTCTTCTGCAATTCCCTTCTTCTGAAATTCTGTCAATTTCGGGTTCGGACATATCAAGACTTCAAACAATTCATTCCAAGACTTGTCATCCACGACAAGGCCTTCGGCGGGTCCAATGTTTTTGGCTTCCTCACACCGGGATAGTAAGAAATCTCGGTATGCACTGGCTTTGCTGCAGTATGCCCTGACGTGCCACCTTGCTCCATCATTAACCAGCGAATGAGGCGATAACCTCCGCCAAGTTTTTTCTGTGTTTTCCTTATTCATGGATTGATAGAGAACCTCCACCGAGCGGGTTTCACGTATAGCAGTTACGAGACTTCGCAGAACGTCAGATTTGACGCGCCTTGAGGGAAGGGGCATTACTGCAACACTCGGCGTGCTCCCCAGCCATGAATCGACCAATCGCACTCTGTCTTCAGCTGCATCGCGCAGATGGACCAAATAGCTCTCAGCGCTTAAATCCAAAAACACCGGGCGAAAATCCGGCGTACTCACATACCGCTTCTCACTGGCGTCGTACACCAAGTTTGAAGGAGCCGTTAGCTGGTATGCACCGATGTCCGCCGAGGCCTGTGGGACAGACACCCCGAATTTTTCAGTGATGTCCGCGCGGCGGATGCCTCCCTCCCAGTAGAGACGGAACTCGATGAACTCCAGGCGCCGCTCGGCACCCCAGCGAATTTTTTCAGCAGACGGCATGATGAGAATAGTTACTTGACGGGTTGGGAATGTAGACCCATAATCTAACTATACGCATCGGACCCACCTTTGTCCACGCGGGTTACACGAGGAGACGACCATGAGCCACACCTGGAACAGTGACCGAGCCAAAGCCCACATCGAGAAAAAGATGGACGACGTGGAGACGGTAAACATCAAGAAGTACGGCCGCGACATGTCCTTGGAGTCGATACCGACCAACACCGCATATCGTGTGGATGGGGTGCACATGTACGCCGACATCCTGAATCTGAAAGCCATGCTGAACGAAACGGCGGTCGAGGGCACTGACTGCCACAAGCGCACCTTGCGCTTCCTGGACCAACACTACCGGGCTGTCAGCCGCATTTTCAAGCGCGTGGATGCCCGCCGCGTGGACTTCCACAATCAGCGACTGCACAGCCTCTTTACGAAGCCCTATAACTCTGAAACAGGTGCCGAAAAAAAGCGCGTTCAGCGAGCCGTAGCCACGGCGCAACTGATGATTGACGTTCTCGCGGAGACGAAAGACGACGATGCGAAGCTGCCTGGCGCAGTTGTGCGCGTGGGCATTGATACTGGCGAGACGTTGGCTGTGAACAATGGGCGCAATGGCTATCGTGAGCCGCTGTTTCTGGGAGATGCTGCGAACCACGCTGCGAAGCTGGCCAGCAACCTGTCGACCAAGGGCATCTACCTCACGAATGCAGCACGCAAAGTGCTTGGCTTAGATGAGGAGGACGCACCTGAGAAGGTCGCACTCACGAAGGATGAAATTCAAGCATGCCAAGACGCGGCAGCGCTTGACGTCACCGCTGAGACAATCGTGAAGGAGTGGCGCGAGGACCTCAAGAACAATCCTCTCGGTTCCTTCGAGTTCAAGCGCCACACGCCGCCCTTCTCGACGATGGATATCGCGTCACTTACGCCGGGAAACTCTCGTCGCCAGGAAGCCGTGAGCATCTACGCAGACATCGATGGATTCACTGCTTACGTGGCGGACAACATCGAGTCGAATGCTGAAGATGTGGTCCGAGTACTGCACGTACTCAGGGCCGAACTTGAACGCGTGCTCACGACCGAGTTTGAAGGCCGGCGTGTCCGCTTTATTGGCGATTGCGTCCATGGCTTGATTTGCGAAGGAACCGCGGCTATCACCGACATCCAAGAAACCATCTCCGAAGCCACGCGGCTGGCTGGGGGCTTTCGCAGCAGCTTCGACCTTGCGCTCGAACTGTTGAAGGAAAAGGGGTACTTCTCCGGCGAGCTTGGCCTAGCTATTGGATTTGAGTACGGCCCGATGACCGTGACGCGTCTTGGAGTCAAAGGCACACGTGTGCGGTGCTCTGTAAGCCGCGGTGTGCTGGCGTCCGAAGATGAGCAGGTCCGGTGTAATGGGTCGGAAACAGCCATTGGCCAGAGCGCATATGACGAGGCGTCTGACCCCGTGAAGAAGATTTTCGGTAACAAGCGCATGGCGGCAAACCTTGACTACCTTGAAGTCACGGAAGCCCTTGCGGACAGCGGCGACAAGTCTGCCAGCAGTGCGCGCGCCCTCGGAACGCCCGCGAGGACACCGGCAATCGCGAGGGCGCAAGAGAAGGTCGTGCGCCCTTACTGCGGCACAACGGAGGCCTGATGATGAGTTCGGCGGTGGACTTCATCGCGGCGCTGGCACCCCAGTACAACGCTGCGGTTGAACGCATTGCCGCCGGCGTCATCCTCAGGTTCTCACTCAGTCTGAGCGATGGCCGGACTGTTCCATACGTTATCAAAGCCATTGAGAATGGTTTGGTGGTGTCTGCCAGAGAGCTCACGCCTACCAATCTTCCGTCGTTTTGCCCTCAGCGTCACATTAACTACGATGGCTCGTTCTGCCTGTACTGGCGGGGCGCTGCCACACTTGACGTCGTCGACGAAGCCACTGCGGCTGAGTGGTGGGACACCCTTTGGAAATACCTAACTTTGCAGGTGCGAGCTCAGAAGGTCAGGCGGTGGCCCAACGATAGCGAGTGGGCTCATGGTCTCGCGGCCCAGTATCAGTTTGCCGCGGAGACCTCCGCCGCTGTATTGAGCGTCGACTTCGCAACTGCGCTCAAAGAGAAGCGACTCCACGTCGTTCGGCGCAGGAAGATTTACAAACTCTACATGGATGGTGTGCACATCTTCAGTGTGTGGTGTGCGTCGAAGAAAGTAGTCAATCAAAAGCAACGCTGCTTCTGCGGGTCAAGTGGGAGAAAGCGGCCGAAGAGGATTCGCCGTTGTGGCGAGCATGCAGCCGCAGCTTCGACTCTGGCCATAGCGTTGGTTGGTTGGGAAGTTGAGGAGGCATCGTTCTGGAAGTCGTTTGAAGGGAAAGCCTGTTGCAATAGTTGCGATGACTGCCCTCTGAAATCCCCAAGTACCCCGAAAGCCGAGTAGGAAAGATCATGAGCACCCCGAATGAGCGATTAGTCACTGCGCAATGGATTTTGGAGCGCAACCTCGGATGGGTAGCGGCAGCCGAGATTAAGGTTGGAGCAATCACGGCCGTTGACATCGCGATGCTCGCTGCCTTAGGCGCATTCTTCAGCGTTGACCCTTCCAAGTCACCTTGGGCGATTCTTTTCGGTGTCTCCGCTGCAGGCGCATTGCTGATTGCACTCACCTGCACCGCGATGGTGCTTTCGCCAAGGCTTTCTGGCCCCAGCTCGTCGTTGCTGTTTTTCTGCCCCATCGCCTCAATGACTGCAGTCGACTACTGCAATGAGTTGCATCGGGCAACTCATGATCAACTGTTAGCTGACTTTAGCCAACAAATCCATAGGAACGCCGAGATTGCCAACGCCAAGCATGCATGGGTAAAGAAGTGCCTGGGCTGGTCACTCTTTGCAGTACTTCCCTGGGTTGCAACTATTGGCCTTCTCGTTAAAGCTTAGTACGTATATCTATGTAGCTGACGAGATCCAGAAAATGCAGTTCGTCTTTTTGGCGAACTGCCGGGATCCAAGTCAGACGCGTCACGCCGTACAGCGATTCCTGGATTGGCTGGAACAGTCAGGCGAAGGCAAGTATCTGGCCGAGCGTGCGCAGGCACGAGCGCGGATCGTCAAAGCCATTGCTCAAGGGCAGTGTAAGAAGGCTTGAAAGAAATTCAACAATAACCACGGAGGGATCACTTCAATGGCAACAAAAATTCTGCTTGGGCCCGTGCTTTCGTTTCGGGGGGCCTCAAAAGGAAAGTGGAAAGTCAGTGCGCTGATCGGCATTGATGAGGACGAAAAAGCACCTAAATTTACCGTTGATGGAAAGCCAGCGCCAAAAAGCAAGGTGTTGCTCAAGCACGGCGGACGCCAATACCTTCGCTACGACCTGACGACACACCAAGGTGATCAAGAGCGCAAGGTTGAGTACACGATTGGAGGGGTCGACGAGGTATGGCACTTCACTGTGTCAGGGAAGGCCTATGCACCTCGCATGGCCTATGTGTCATGCAATGGCTTTTCGGACCCCAGCAGCATCCGCAAGTTGATCAAGGGTGAAAACGCCGTCTGGGCGGATCTGCTGTGCAACCACGACAAGCAGGTGCGCCCTGCGGGCTACATGCTCGACAAGGAGCAGCTTTGGCATGAATCGAGGACCCAAGACAAGAATCTGCAGCGTTTCCACTTGCTGCTGATGGGAGGAGATCAGATCTACTTTGACTCTATCTGGGAAGACGTCAAGGAACTCAAGGGGTGGATTGGCCTACCCAGAGAGCAGCAGTTGGTATTCCCCGTCGGCCCCGAGCTGGAGGCGAGGATTGAGGACTACTACCTCAACCTGTACGCCGACAGATGGCTACCCAAAGAACGAGGCGATTGGGATACCAAGGCTAAGCCGCTTGATGCAGCGCAGGCCATGGCGCGAACTCCCACGGTCATGATGTGGGATGACCACGATATCTTCGATGGCTGGGGTTCCTACAGCTGCGAGATGCAGCACAGTCCGCTGTTTCAACGACTCTTCCATCATGCACGACGAGCATTCTGGGTGTTCCAGATGCAGCATGCGGCTGAGAGCCTCCCTGAGTTGACGCGAAGAGACGACGTGCAAGTCAGAGCGAATGACCCGCTCTTCAAGAAGATTGAGTGGTCAAAAGCACTCAAAGGCGATGCCCTCGCGTTGCCTCTACTGGATTTACAACCCGGTTTCAGTTTCGCGCACGCTATCGGCCCCGTGCAGCTGCTGGTAGCCGACCTGCGAACAGAACGCTCTCACGAGCAGGTGCTGGGACCGGACACATGGAGCGCTCTGAAAGACTGGCTCAAGCAGATTCCAGAGAACGGGCGCAAGCACCCAGGAGAAGGTTGCCAGCACTTGCTATTTATGTCCTCCGTCCCGGTCGTACACCCGAAGTTGTCACTGGCGGAGGCATTCCTGGACAACTTCGGCTCCGACCATGTTCTTGATAGCAGTGCCGATGATCTAAAAGATCACTGGACCCACGACGACCATGAGGGCGAACGTCTGCGCCTGCTCGAAACCCTGTTCGCGACCGCAAAGGCAAAGCAACTCAGAGTGGCCATCGTCTCAGGAGACGTGCACGTAGCGGCACATGGGGTTGCTTATCGCAAAGACGTAGGTCCGCAAGACAACTGGGCGCAGATTCAGCAGTTCACTTCGACAGCTGTGGTTCACCCGTCGCTGGTATCTGTTCCCGAGCGATTATTCTTTCACGTCCTGGACAACGTGGGCAGGATCACGCAGAACTTGGACGTAAACACCAGTGCAGAGATGCTGATCTTTCCGCAGTCGAACCGGAGGGTCTTGGCTGCCCGAAACTGGCTTGCTCTCGAGCTGGATATTGGTGGGGCCAATGCCGCTGGCTCCAAGCTCTGGGCAACCTGGCGGTGCGAAACGAAAGATGGGGTGTCGAATCACCTGATGGCTGTGGAACCAACGGTGATGCAATGAGGCGGCATTGCCCCAAGGGGAATCCCATTATTACGTCCGCGCGTGGAAGGTCGATAAGGACGAAACAGCAAGCCATCTACTCGGAAGCCCTGGAACGATCGAATCTCTCTCATGCGCCTAACTGAGTTATTGCTGGCAATCCATGGAATGAATCGCCCCGGGTTTTCTAGACACCTCTGAGCCTCAAACCTGAGGCCCAATAGGAGGTGCCATGAGTAAGCAAAGATACCCCGAAGAATTCAAGACCGAAGCGGTCAAACAGATCACCGAGCGTGGCCACAAGGTGGTCGACGTATCCGCCAGGCTTGGTGTTAGCCAGCACAGCCTGTATCAGTGGATCAAGGCCCATCGAATGCCCGCGGCACAACGGCAAGCGCAGGGGTCACAGGCGGATGAGCTGCGCAAACTGAAGGCCGAGCTCAAACGTGTGACCGAGGAGCGCGACATCCTAAAAAAGGCCGCAGCGTACTTTGCCAAGCAGTCCGGGTGAGGTACGCATTCATCGAGCGGCATGAACACCAGCACAGCGTTCGCCGCATGTGCAAGCTCATGACCGTGCACCCCAGCGGCTACTACGCCTGGAAGTGTGATCCGGTGAGTTCTCGTGGCAAGGACGATCAACGCTTGTTGGACCTGCTCAAGCACGCGTGACTGGAGAGTGGCGGCGTCTATGGCTATCGCAAGCTCACGATGGACATGCGCGACCTGGGAGAGCGCTGCGGCAAGCACCGCGTGGCCCGATTGCTCAAGCTTGAAGGCCTGCGTTCACAGACTGGCTATCGACGCCGACCTGGCCCGCGTGGCGCCAAGCCAGCGGTGGTGGCACCAAACCATCTGCAGCGCCAGTTCAATGTCAGCGAGCCCAATCAGTCATGGGTGACCGACATCACCTACATCCGCACCCATGAAGGCTGGTTGTACCTGAGTGCCGTCATCGACCTGTTCTCCAGGCAGGTGATCGGCTGATCCATGGGGCACCGCATCGACACTGAGTTAGTGCTCAACGCTCTGCTGATGGCATTGTGGCGCCGACAACCCAAAGCTGCTGTCACCGTCCACTCTGATCAGGGCAGTCAGTTCACTGGGCATGCATGGCAAGACTTCCTGCGCGCTCACAACCTGGTTTGCAGCATGAGCCGTCGGGGCAATTGCCATGACAACGCCGTGGCCGAAAGCTTCTTTCAACTTTTGAAACGAGAGCGAATCCGTCGCCAAATCTACCCAACCCGCGATCAAGCCAGAGCCGATGTCTTTAACTACATCGAGATGTTCTACAACCCTAAGCGACGCCACGGCACTGCCGGAGATACTTCACCGGTAGAGTTCGAAAGACACCATTTCCAACGGCTCAAAAGTGTCTAGGGAATCCGGGGCGATTCACTGTCTGTCTTCCACGGCATAGCGGATGACACTGGCACAGCTGACAGGGGCGTCCTCCCTGAACCCCTTCGCCCAAGGCGTTTGTTCGAGGGTTTCCTGTGTCAAGGTGGCCTGGGCGGTCTGTCAACGTACCACGCGCATGATCGATAACATGCGCGTGTTAGTTCAATCTCGCGCGTCGAGGTACGTCTGGCTCACCAAAGACCTCGCTTGTTCACTTGGGCAAGCACGGTGGACAAGGCTGCCAGTCTTTGTGCCTCCGCCAGAACATCGGTCACAGCGAGCGCTGGTGGCATCGGAAACCCTGCAACTTCATGGGTACGCCTGAGCACCTGTTCCACCAAACTGGTTCGCGGAACGAAAACGTAGTGCACTTCGCAATCCAGGCCATGCGCCAGGCGCGCAAGAGTGTTCAGCGTGATAGTCCCGTTCGCCTCGGCCTGTTCCAGTTTGCGTGCGCCCTGGGCGGTCATACCCAAACGCTCTCCAAGCGCTTTGGAACTCATTCCCAGTGCCAACCGAATCGTCTTCGTCCACCCGCATCTGGGCGTGGCATTGCGCTGCAGCTTCGCGTAGTCGCAAAACTGCCGGTCAAGTTCGGTCAAACGGGTGAGATCCAGACGGTTTTTCAAGAGGGCAAAAAGGATTGGGCAACAGGCTGGTTGCCTCTCCAAACACATTCGGGCAACCTGTTTATTTCCATTGAGAGGCGGGCGCACTTGGGACTCAAAAACGGCATTCCCACTGGGATATCTTCGCACACCACGGTCTCGAACGGGACCAAATAGTCTCTAATCAACTTGAATGGCGAATGATGCTGCGTTTGGAAAAAGCGACTCTCGGAAAATTTGGTGCACAGGACATGATGGGTCTGATCACATCACGGGGATGGGAATCCATCTTGCCGGATGCGCTGGATGACAACCACCTATTGTTGGTGTCAGACCAGTTTCGAGACCTTCTGTCTGGCGTTGGCTGCAATGGGGACCACGACCCTGCACGTGCGGCCTTACCAATCACGCTGTTGCTTCTTTCTAAGGCGGGGGCCAAACGTTCAGGCGACAGTTTGGAAGTCGGTCTCGAAACTCTGCAGGAAGCACTGTGCTTGCTCAGTACCGCCGTTGATCGGGAGATCGTCAATCGGATGCTGCAACGCCAGGACGCCACACCGATTGGTACTGGACTGATACAAGGACTTCAAATGCTGGTTCAGCATGCCCAGGAACAAGCTGACTCGGAATGCCACGCCTAATCTGAGACGATGCTCTTGAAGTCGGCTTTGACAACCTTAAGGAGCTCACTGACTGAAGTCGCGTCCAACTCCGAGCAGTAAGCTGCTGCAACGAGCGTCAAAGGGTGGATCTGCATCTGCTCGGCCAACACCTCGATGGTGCGGACACTGGGAACTTGGTGCCCTTGCTCGATACGACTGATGTGCCGGCGACTGGTGGCCAAGAGCATGTCTTCCTGCACCAAGCCGCGTGCCGCGCGCAATTGCTGCAGCGCCCGACCAAAGTCGGCTTGGGGTGGGACACGCTTTCGGGAAGACATCCACCCGATTTCCGTCCAACGAGACTAAAAAGACCACGACCAACTAGTCTCATTGGCAGGCTAACTCTGTAGAAATTTCATCCCTGTTGGAAATCTGTTTCTGAATTAGCACTGTGCCCATACTCTTTTTGGATTTTGATGGGGTCCTACACCCAGAGCATTGTCATGAGTCGAGGCACTTCTGTTGCCTACCTATCTTGGAAGAAGCGTTACGACAGGTGCCCGAGTGCCAGATCGTGATCACCAGCACCTGGCGCCTGGAACAGGCCTATGAGGATCTATTGGAAAGGTTCTCTCCGGACATTGCCGCCATGGTCGAGGGCGTCACCCCCAGATATCGCGATCTAACGAACGTCCCGAATACGCTGGTAGGGTACGAGCGGGAGGCGGAGTGCCATGCCTGGCTTTGGGCGAACAACGTGCCGCATCGCAGCTGGGTGGCCGTGGATGACCGTTCTTGGCTCTATCGGCCGTTTTGCAAGTCGTTGTTTTTGGTCGATGGCCGAACGGGGCTTACGCAGGTTACCGGTTCGCAACTTGCAGCGCGTCTTCAGAGCCTTCTTTGAAAAGACAGCCAGGGGGTAGACAGCATGACCTTAGATCGAAGAATTCTAAAGTTAACCCAAACCTCCTAGCCGGGTGGTCTACACCGAAGGTGAGATCACCCTCCTACTTTCGAAGGAATCCCGGCCGACCCTCTCCGCGCCTTTGCCCATCCTTCCGCTCGCCTTCAAGACCTGTAAAAACTCGCGCGCTTTGAGCAGGCTCTTGTCCGACCAAGGGATTGAAGCCAGGACTGTGGGGGCAAAAGAGTGCTCCATGGGGAGGCCTCCTTGGGTTCATCCTACATGCGCTTTTGCGGCAAAAGCTGTATATTTATCCAGTATTCAACCACAGGAGAAGCAGCGCCATGCAAGTCATCGAATCCACCTATGTCGTCACCCTGCGCGACTACCCCGAAGAGATCCCTGCCAAGGAGCGGATTGCCGCAGAAACCCGGTATGCCCAAGCCCTGGAAAAGCAGCTCGGTGGTCCCGAGCAAGTCGCCGCCGCCCTGGACACCATGCACAGCCTGGAAGAGTCGCAGCCCGAGGTGGTGTCTCCTGGCGATCTCACTTTGCTCAAGGCCTGGGGCAAGGCCAGTGCGGCGGCCAAGCAGGCGGGGTTCCGGGACCTGGGCGAAGGGGAAGGGGCGTACTTTGAAGTGCGGCTGGTGTGAGGGTGGTGATCCACTGAGGACACGCCATGCCGATCAACGCGCCCTGGAACTACCCAACGCTGATGTGCACACCACCGGGCACAGCCGGTGGTGTGTTCCCGGCAGAGACCATATTGCCGCTGGAGGCTGAGGCGTATGCGGTCACGCAGGAGGGTGAGATCTGGCGGGTGACGGTGAAGCAGTCTGGAGAGGTGCTGTATGAGGGGTCCGGGCCTGTGGAGCTGGTGGAGTCGCCTGCGCCGTTTTGAAGCAATTCGATTGCACCGCACCGGCTTGCGGTTGTAAGGTGCATCAGCCAGCAAGGAGTCGATATGTCGATGGATCGTGCCAACTATCCCGGGGTGTTGGTGCCGATGCAAACTTGACCAGCTAAACCGCAAAGTGCCAATCCAATATTGACCAGGGTGTTCCACTGACCTGCTGAGAATTTCAGCAGGGATTCAAGGTGATCACCATGGACATGATTGGCAAGGTCAGGCGCATGAGGCTGCGCGACCAACTCTCCCTCAGCGAGATCGCAAGGCGCACGGGCCTGTCGCGCAACACGGTCAAGAAGTGGCTCAAGGCGCCCGGCGATGTTGCCCCGAAGTACGAGCGGGTGAAGCTCGATGGCAAGCTAACTGCGTTCGAGCCGATCCTGCATCAAGCGCTCACAACCGACAGCCATCGCCCCAAGCAGGGACGGCGCAGCGGCCGTGCCTTGTTTGCTCAGATACAGGCCCAGGGCTACCGCGGCGGCTACAGCGCCGTCACCGACTACATCCGTCGCTGGCGGGTGGAGTCGGCAGCCAGTCCGTCCAAGGCGTTCGTTCCGATGAGCTTCTAGCTGGGCGAGGCCTTCCAGTTCGACTGGAGCGTCGAAGCCATGGTCGTCGGCGGCGTGTTCTACAACGTGCAAGTGGCGCACCTGAAGCTGTGCGCCAGCCGTGCCTTCTGGCTGGTGGCCTACCCCAGCCAGGGCCATGAGATGCTGTTCGATGCCCACACTCGCTCGTTCCAGGCACTTGGCGGCGTCACCCGGCGCGGCATCTACGACAACATGCGCACCGCCGTGGACAAGGTGCAACGCGGCAAGCAGCGCACGGTCAACGCGCGCTTCGCAGCCATGTGCAGCCACTACCCGTTCGACCCCGACTTCTGCAACGTCGCCTCGGGCTGGGAGAAGGGGGTGGTGGAGAAGAACGTGCAGGACAGCCGCAGGCGCATCTGGATCGAAGCCGCGACCCGTCGCTTCGGCTCGTTCATCGAACTCAATGCCTGGCTGAGCGAGCGGTGTCGTTCGGTGTGGAGCGACACCACGCATCCGATCCACCGACAGTTCACCGTGGCCGAGATGTGGGAGTTGGAGAAGCCTCACCTCATGTCCATGCCGGCCCCCTTCAACGGCTATGTCGAGCGGCTGGCCCGGGTCAGCAGCACCTGCCTGGTGGCCGCCGCGCGCAACCGTTACTCCGTGCCGTGCGAGTGGGCCGGCCACATCGTCAGCACCCGCGTCTATCCCGAACGAATCGATGTGGCGGCCGCAGATGCCGTCGTAGCCAGCCATGCCCGGCTGCCGGGCAGTGGCCAGACCAGCTACGACTGGCAGCACTACATCGACCTGGTGCAGCGCAAACCGGGCGCATTGCGCAATGGCACGCCGTTCCTGGACCTTCCGGCGCCGTTGCTGCGTTTGCGCCAGTCTCTGCTCAGGCACCCTGGAGGAGACCGGGTCATGGCACAGGTGCTGGCCGTGGTGCCGCAGGCCGGGCTGGAAGCGGTGCTGGTGGCCATCGAGTTGGTACTCGAAGGCAGGGCCCCCAGCGGCAGTATCAGCGTGGAGCACGTGCGCAACGTGCTGGCCCGCTTGAACAACCCGGCCACGCCGGCGCAGGCGCAGACGTCCTTGCAACTCACCCAGGCGCCCAAGGCCGACACCGCGCGTTATGACCGGCTGCGCCCCACCCACCAGGATCATCTAGACGGGCAGGAGGTGGGCCATGCGTGAGACCTCCATCGATGTGCAGGCCCAACTGAAGGCGCTGCGGCTCAACGGCATGGCCACGGCCTGGGCCGATCTGACGGAGCAAGGCGGCGATACGACCCTGGCCGCATCACGCTGGCTGGTGGAGCACCTGCTGCAGGCTGAAGATGCTGATCGGGCGATGCGTTCCATCGCCCACCAGATGAAGGCGGCACGCTTCCCGATGCACCGCGACCTGGCTGGGTTCGACTTCACCGTCGCGCCGGTCGACCGCGCGTTGATCCAGAAACTGGCGGACCTCTCGTTCACGCAGGATGCGCAGAACGTGGTGCTAGTCGGCGGCCCAGGCACCGGCAAAACCCACTTGGCCACGGCGCTGGGAATTGCTGGGCTCACTCGGCACGCCAAGCGAGTGCGGTTCTACTCCACGGTTGATCTGGTCAATGCCCTGGAGCATGAGAAGAGCCAGGGCCGTGCCGGACGCATCGCCATGAGTCTGGTGCGCATGGACCTGGTCGTGCTCGACGAGTTGGGCTACCTACCCTTCAGCCAGGCCGGTGGCGCCTTGTTGTTCCACCTGCTGTCCAAGCTGTACGAGCACACCAGCGTGATGATCACCACCAACCTGACGTTCGCGGAGTGGTCCACGGTGTTCGGCGATGCCAAGATGACCACTGCGTTGCTGGATCGCTTGACCCATCACTGCCACATCATCGAGACGGGCAACGAGTCCTACCGCTTCCGCCACAGCACGCACGAAGCCAAAGGGCGCATCAAGACCCGTGAGCAGACCAGGAAGGCAGCAGCGGCCCAGGTTAGCGAGACCGCGGAGGAAGGGGCCTCGCCTGACGGCTCGGCAATACCAACCAAGAGTTCAAAAAAAGGAGGACCTACCGAAGCATCCACCCTATAGTTATCCACAGTTGGCTTCAAATGGAACCAGCTCTAGCCCCTGGTCAATGTTCGACTGGCACTGCTGATCACGATTGCACTGGCACTAACACCCGGGGTGCCGGAAGACTTTCCGGTGACCGCAGTACCGTCTGCCGTTGCGGGTGCTCAGCCCAAGATGAACCTGATTGAGGAAGGTGGGAAGTTCTATGCCCCTGGCACTTCGCCAGGCGAGGTCATGGCGGCCTTCCAGATGTGTGACGATCTGGTCTCGCAGATGGTCGCGTACTGCCAGAGAAAACTCGCCACCTACGAAGGCAACCAGGAGGAGACAGTGAAGGCTGCGTTGAAGGGGCTGCTGGCCAAGCGGTGGTGCACCGATGCGCAGTGCGTGTGGATCATGCGCAGGGTGGTGGATGAGCTGCAGTGGACTGTGGGTGATAGCGCTCTGGCGACCTGATGACCCGGACTGGTTATTGATCGGATCGTCATGACCAACCCATGGTCCGATAGTCGCCACATTGCACCCGGGCCCACGCGGGTTGATGATCAACGACGCAGGTCCGCAACGAGAGTGGCCCAGAGCTACGAGCCCGACGATGGGCCGCTGTCTCCTGCGCAGATATCGGTGCTTCAGGCAGTGGCCGATGAAGATCTGCCTAAGGGGGCAGTTGTTCGCAGAAGGAGTCTTTTTCCTGGAGGATGACATGCCGAAAAAGCACACCACCAACCCTTTGCTGACAGCCCGCATCGGCTGGAGCAATGGCTCCCAGACGGTAGTGTTGCCGCCCGGATTCAGGTTTGCCGATTCCGTCCGTGAGCTGTCCATCCGCCGCGATGGCGAGAGGCTAGTGTTGACCCCATGCACCGTACCGGCCCCGTCCGTAGTAGGTCGCGGTGCCCTTCAGCATAGAGTTTGAGCATGTGATCGAACTGGCTTGCAGCCTTACCACCTGCCTTAAAAGGATTGCGCCGACTCGGTTTCGGCACGGCTACGCTATTGCTGAGACCTTTGATCATTGGGGCTCCTTTGATGCCGGAACAGGCAAATGGACCAGCCTGAGCATGTCCGCAATCACAATCATGCGGATGGAGCGCAGGAGATGGCTTTGTGCGCCGATGGTCTCGCGGGTTGGCGTGCCGTTTGGCCCTGCGCCGTCGAGCATAGTGGCTTCCAGCTTGTCGGCAATGTCTTCTGCGGCCTTATCCAACTTGGTCACGATTTTGGCGATCTCGCGCGCGGCAGTGACCTTGTTGAGCCCCAGCTCCATCCCGGTTGCAAGGAGCTTTTCGAAGGTCACTTCAGCAAAGAAGGTCGCTCCAGCAACGGGAGTGGCCAGCTTTTCGTTGGGCCAGACAGCATCGCCGTCGCTGTAGACCCGCGTGTGATAGACCGCCGTGCACAGGAGGTCGTAGAAGGGGGCCACTCGCTTACCCTCCTGATCCACCAAAAACGAGATGTTCTTCAGGTGCGAGTCCGAGTTGCCCACCATCGTGTTGAAGATGATCCAGCGGTACACCTCCAAGCGCGCCACCACCTTGTTGCGACACTGGTCGATAAGTTCATTGAGCTTGGGGAGGGTGGCGCTCGTGTACTTGTTGAATGCAGGCTCATTGAGCAGTTGGATGCCGTCGAGCGCATGCACGCGGTCGGGTTCGATATGCCCAGGCGTTCGGTCGAAACGCTCGATGATGAACACAGGCTCCGGGAGGTACAAGTGCCAGACACTGGGCACGGTGAGCCCCAACCGAGCAGCCAGCAGCATGGTGAACGTTTCGTTGATCACCGAGTGCGGATAGCCCTCGGCCGTCGAATTCGGCTTGAGGATGTGGGTGGATGGCGTGCCTTTCAGGGGCTCGCTCAATTCCTGGCTCTTCGGATCAAAGAGAACCACCATCTTGTGCTGAGCCCCGGCCAGCGACATGCGCTTGGGGGCATCCTTGTTCAGAGACGCCCTCGGCAGGTTGCGGATGCGTTGAGACAGGTCTTCCCAAGTGAGCGGCTGCATGCCTTTTTCGGGCTGCGGTGCGCCCTCAGCCTGCAGCACCAGGGCCCCAGCCGACTCCATGCCCATGCGCTCCAGCATGCCGAAGGCATCCGCGGATTCCACGTTCACCTCTTTTGCCAGCACCTGGCGCATCAGCTCCTCGGGCAGCAGGTTGTCAAAGAACCATTGCACGGGCCGCGACGATGAGCCGTCCACCTGCCAGTCGGTGGATAACGGAAGAGACGGGGCCAGAGGGAATGCGCCGGGGCTTTCCAACCAGGTGCCGGCATACTGGAACGCCCAGATGTTGTCGGCATCGCGCAGCGTGCCCACCAGGGCGCCGTTGATGAGGACTTGGAGCGTGCGGGTTGTCATTCACGCACCTTTTTGATGATCATTTTGTTCTCGGTGCTGGAAAGGAGAACCATGTTTGTTTTGGGCAAAAAATGATCAAAGGCCTGTGCCATAGCCAATGCCTGCGAATCAGGCACCTCCAACAGCACCCGGATACCAAGCTCATCGAGCACCTTGAGCACGCGCCCGAACTGAATGGTGTCCTTGCCCTTCTCCAGGTCGCGCAGGAACACATGGCTTACTCCAGGCACATCCTCCTGACGAATACTGTTGACCTTGCGCATAGCGCGGATGGCCACACCGACGCTCTCAACTGACGTTACCTGTATCTGCATGTACACGCTCCTGAATCTCAATGATCGCTTAGGTTTAAGCCATTATGGACCCTGGAAGTAGTCAAACGCAACGATCTATTCGTTTTTGACCCTCACCAGTGGGTTTGAGGCTTAAAACTAAGCGCACGATTCGATTCTGACCTTCAACACATCGATAAAGCTTGTCTTCGAAGCGAGCGTTGCGATTCATCGGCAAGCGTCCGTACTGCCTATGATCTCGCGCATGGAATCCACCCATACCCTCTGCCCATACTTGGCCATACCCTTGAGCGAGTGCAAATCGGTCAACGGCGAACACATCTTGGCAAGCGCACTGGGCACACCCGAATCCTTCAAGATCGACGCTGACGCATCAGAGAACCAGAGGCTAAACATCGAGTTGGACGTGCCCATGCTTCGCTCTGAAATGCTGCAGCTATTGGCCGTTTCCGCTGGGGTTGTATCCCGCTCAGATAAAGACCATGTGGTGCTTACTGGCGCGCTGCCCACTGGCGATACTGCCCGAGTGAGGTTGGCGCCGGGTAGCGCTGAGTTCTCCCTTCCCTACCCTGTCGAGAAGGACCCCACCAGCGGCTTGGTGACAGGCGTCAAAGGCTTCGGGCCCGACGCGAAAGAGCTTGCAGACAAGGTGCTCAAGGGCATGGAGAAGCGAGGCTTGAAAGTCCAGGCCTCGGAGCCCCAACCGATAGACAGTGCCATGAAAATCAGCTTGGAAATGGATCTGAACCTCTTGCTGCGGTTCATGTGTCGCACGGCCTACCTGATGACGGTGGCCACGCTGGGAGACACGGCCATCACCTCGCAGAGTGGGGAGCAGTACCGGCGCGCGATCAACACCGTAGGTCTGACGCGCGACACCCTCATTGAAATCGGGATTGGGGGGCTCTTCCTGGACCCGCCAAGGCACCCAATCCAGTTCGCTAACCCTCACCACAATGGCCATACCCTCGCCTGTGTACCGCTCGCCGGGATGATGGTCAGCCACGTTGTACTGTTCGGGGTCTTCCACGCCAGCTTCATTACTGCGAATCCATGCAGAGAGGCCGAGGAGCCCAATTCGCTGGTGTTTTTCGTTGACCCCGCAACGAAGGCATGCACGCGGAGCGATCTCCTTTCCGAGCTTGCTGCCTCAAGGGTGAAGTTCGCGGGCGCCTGAAATAAAGCACGATGGCGGAGTAGGCTGCGCTCAACTCCTACATCGTTGGCGGCAGGCAGTCACCTACGATGAGGCATCTCGTAAGGGCATGATGCGGGCGCAACCACAGACATGAGGTTGTGCCAGCCCAAGCACCCTTGGCCGTCGCCAGAAAAGGAGCCCCCGTGAAAATCCTCGTCGGCACCGCTTCGTGGACAGATAAATCGCTGATCGACTCCGGCAAGTTCTACCCCCCAGAAGCGAAGTCGCCCGAGGCGCGCTTGCGGCACTACGCAAGCCTCTTCCCCATGGTGGAGGTCGATTCCTCCTACTACGCGATGCCCAGCGCTTCCACGGCTCAGCTCTGGGCCGAACGCACGCCCGCAGACTTCGTTTTCAATGTGAAGTCCTTTCGCCTGTTCACCGGCCATGCCACCCAGCCAAAGGTCCTGCACTCGGACATACGCACGGCTCTGCCTGAGGCGCTGGCAGGCAAGAAGAACCTCTACTACAAGGATTTGCCTATACCGGTGCTCGATGAGCTGTGGCGCCGATTCAAACAGTCATTGGAGCCCCTGGCTGGTGCAGGAAAGCTTGCGGCGGTCCACTTCCAGTTCGCGCCATGGGTGATCAACAACCGCGATGGCCAGGCCCACGTCCGGGAGTGTGTAGATCGCATGGGGGACCATCTGCTCGCGGTCGAGTTTCGCAACAAGACTTGGTTCGAGGGGCAGCACCGCAGTGCGACCCTGGAATTCGAACGCGAGATGGGGGTTGCCAATGTCATCGTGGACAGCCCTACGCACACCTCCAACAGCGTCGAACCGGTGTGGGATGTCACCAGCACCAGATTGGCGGTGCTTCGCCTCCACGGGCGCAACGAAGAGACCTGGAACATCAAAAGCGAGGCTGCGTCAGATCGCTTCAACTACGACTACTCCGACGATGAATTGCGCGCTCTGGTGCCCCAGATCCACAGCATCGCAGAGAAGGTTGATGTGATGCATGTGGTGTTCAACGTGAACCATGAAGATCAGGGCCAACGCAATGCACTGACTCTGATGCGTCTACTCAGTGAGGCTTGAGCCACTGGACCGAAGAGCGGCGGGTTGACCTACCAGGTGCTGGTAGCCGCCAAAGGTCCCTCCAAGCACAATGCGAAACACCGTCGAAACAAGGAGACACCCGTGAAAGATTGGATACACAGGACTGAAGCCGTGGGGTTTGAAGATCTCGAAGAGATGGCACGCGCCACGGGCCTCCTTGCAGTCGGGCAGACAATGAGCCCCCAGCTCCTTGCCTATACCCAGGCCGTAGTCGAACAGTGCGCATCCATCGCCGATGCCTACCCAGCGAACGACGCTGAGGAAAGTCCCGCCGAGCACATTCGAGCCATGCTTCCCTCTTGATTGACCGGCAGGCAGTTACAAAGTCGCTGGGAGTCATTGACCCCTCATCCGTGGGCGAGAATGGTGCACGATTCGATGCACTAACGAACGTCTCACCGGACACGAGGGAAACTGATGGCGAAGATCACGACGAACGAACTACGCAAGCGACTTTCTGCCTTTGCGCACCAATGGGCCGGAGCAAGCAGCGAAAAGGCCGACGAAAAGCTCTTCACCGCACAGTTCTTGGCGTGCTTCGGCGTCCAGCCACACCAATACAGCCGTGAGTTCAGGCTGACCATGCGTGACGGCAGTCACGGCTTCATGGATGGCTTCATTCCCGGCAAAGTGATCATTGAGGGCAAGAGCCTCGGCAAAGACCTCAAGAAGGCACGCGCACAGGCTGAGGAATACCGGTGGGCCTGCCCCCCTCAAGACCAGCCCCGCTACGTCTTGCTGCACGACTTCAACCAGTTCATCCTCTTTGACCTCACGCAGGACAAGTCGTATTCGTGCCTCCTGCAGGAGCTGTCAAAACGTGCCGAGTGGTTCCGGTTCCTCGTTGGCGACACTGCCCCAGAGATCACCGAGGAAAGCGAGGCCGACCGTCGCGCTGCCGAGAAGATGGCTGCGCTACACGAAGCGCTGCTCAAAAGCAATTTCACAGGCCGTGACTTGGAGATCTTCCTCACGCGCCTATTGTTTTGCCTGTTCGCCGACGACACGGCCATCTTCGGCGACAACGGACTGTTCCGCCGACTCATGGAGGGAACGCGCGAGGATGGCAAGGATGTCGGTTCTCAGCTAAGTGAGCTATTCGCGGTGCTTGACACGCCTGAGAAGAAGAGAAGCAAGCTACTCGATGAGGACCTTCGGGCCTTCGAATACATCAATGGGCAACTCTTCACCGAACGATCAGGAATCCCAGCTTTTGACAGCACCCTCCGGGATCTGCTGCTGGAGTGCGTTCGACTGGACTGGTCAAAAATCTCCCCGGCAATCTTTGGGGCGATGTTCCAGGGTGTGCTGGACGAGGCTGACGAAGATCAAGATGAAAAGGATGGCGTAAATGCCAAGAAAAAGAAGAAAGGGACCAAGCGCCGCGAGCTGGGGGCTCACTACACCTCTGAGCGCAACATCCTGAGAGCGATCAATCCGCTCTTCATGGATAGCCTTCGAGAGCAACTCCATGCAGCTGGTACCAGCCGCCCCAAGCTGCAGGCGCTCTACGACAAGTTGCCGTCGATTCGCGTCTTCGATCCCGCCTGCGGATGCGGCAACTTCCTTGTCATCGCCTACCGTGAGCTACGCCGCCTCGAATTGGATCTGATCGACCGGCTTTTCAGCAAGGGTGGACAAAGCAAGGGCCTGCTGGACATCAGCACCATGATTCGAGTGAGCGTTGAACAGTTTTTTGGCATCGAGATTGACGAAAGCGCGGCCCATATTGCTCAGGTGGCGATGTGGATCACCGATCATCAACTCAATCTGGAAGCCGCAGATCGCTTCGGCAGTACACGCCCCAGCGTACCGCTCGTTCATAGTCCTCATATTCGGCACGGCAACGCACTTCATGTTGACTGGGAGGAGGTACTTCCAGCGGCCGACTGCACCTACATCGTGGGCAACCCGCCGTTTGTCGGAGCCAAGTACCTCAAACCCGCGCAACGGCAGGACGTTGCCGTAGTCATGAATGGCGTCCCAAGCTTCGGATTGCTGGATTACGTGGCCTGCTGGCATGTGCTGGCCGCGCGCTATATGCTCAAAAACCCTTTGGTGCGTGTCTCCCTTGTGTCTACGAACAGCATCTGCCAGGGCGAACAAGTAGGCGTTCTGTGGCCCATTCTGCTGGCGCAAGGAATACAGATCCACTTCGCGCACCGCACCTTCCAGTGGAGCAACGAAGGGCGCGGAGTTGCCGCTGTCCACTGCATCATCGTCGGATTCGGTATGCAGCCCGCTGAGCAACCCCGCCTGTTCGAATACGGCTCCAACATCAAGGCGAATGAGGGGCAGCTCCAAATCGTCAAACGCATCAATCCCTACCTGGTGGATGCACCTGATGTAGTTCTAAAGCGCCGCTCAACTCCTTTGAGCGCCGTTCCGGCAATGGGTATTGGCAACAAGCCAATTGACGATGGGAATTACCTTTTCACACCGGAGCAAAAAGACGCGTTCATCGACAAGGAACCTGGTAGTGCCCCATTATTCCGCCGCTGGCTGGGCTCAGATGAATTCCTTAACGGGATTGAACGTTGGTGTCTTGTGCTCAAGGACTTAACACCTAATCAACTGGCGGCACTGCCAGAGTGTCGCAAGCGAACAGAGGCCGTTCGCACCTTCCGGGAGAAAAGCGGTAGCGGCCCAACAATTGCATTAGGTGCTACACCTCGACGCTTCCATGTGGAGTTCTTTCCTGAACGCAGCTACTTGGTTGTACCCAAAGTGTCGTCCGAAAAAAGACGATTCATTCCCATAGGGATTCTGGAGCCGGATATTCTTGCGAGTGATCTGCTCATGACCGTTCCTGACGCAACCTTGTATCACTTTGGCGTGTTGTCGAGCAGCGCTCACAACGCCTGGATGCGCGCAGTTTGCGGGAGACTGGAGAGCCGATACCGATACTCCAAGGACATCGTTTACAACAACTTTCCATGGCCAGCAAAACCGACTACAAAAAAGCAACAGGTCATCGAGGCCGCAGCACAAGAGGTTCTTGACGCTAGGGCAATGTACCCAGATAGCACCCTTGCCCAACTCTACAACCTCGCCACCATGCCTGCAGAGATGGTAACTGCACACGCGGCTCTGGACCGAGCAGTAGACGCTGCCTACGGATACAAAGGCGGGCCTGCTGACGCCAATCGTGTCCAGTACCTTTTCGAGAAATATTTGCAGGCCGGGGGTGATAGCCAGTGAGTTACTGGTCTGGATGCTGAGCAGAAGCATCGTGGTCCACGGCCTACGTGATGGCTACATCAATTCAAAGGGTGAGAGTACGCCAGCCAATTGATCAGGCTGGCGCTCGTCCACCACCAACCAGAGCATTGGGCCATCCTGAACCTGTGCACCGGCAAGCACGCCGGAAACAGGCATTCCTGCACGAAGAAGCTCCGCGTCGCGTATTGCGCGCACCTGCATGCCGCTGCTCCTTGCCTCCGCAATGGACTCACACATGCGGGTCTTCCGGGACCCCTCACTGAGGTACTTGGCGAGCCCCAGTTCCGAAACCAGACACCAGGCCCCGTCCAACCGCACCGGCAGGAACGAAAACGAGTGCATCAGCATGAGTTGCCGTGCGTGTGCCACCGGTTGCCACGATTCAACGGTAACGGGTGACGAGACCATGAGGTTCTCAACCGTTCGCTCTACACCAGCCATCAAGACCTCCTCCAAACCAATACACAACTCGATTGCCGCCTGCGTCGCATGGCGGGCGTAGGAGCCCGTGTGCATAGCGTCGTTGCGCGCGGCCAGAACAATCGAGAAAAGCGCCTCAAAGGTTTTGAAACGCAAGGGGAAAGCTCCAGGGAGTTCAGCAAAGACAAGCGCCCTGATCGCCTGAGGAGCGATGTTTTCCCTGTAGAGCCCCAATGCTTCCTGTCTGCCACGCAGACGAAGCCCAAGAGCTTCAAGCGCGAAGCAAATCGACTCGAAACCTTCGGCATCGGCTAGGGCCGCATAACGAGCAGCTCGAAGCCGGTCTCGGTAGAAGAGGCGTTCGCGCGGCTGAAGGTCGCTCACAGCGGGTGCCTCAACCACGGCCAGCGTTCTCGGTCAGCGCTCCAAGTGCCATCTTGAAGGCGTTCCAGGCATCGGCAGCAACGCCAGTGTCACCAGCAGCTTTGATCCACTTCGCCCTCTCCCGGCGATCAAGCGCGTTCCACCAGGCCATGCCCTCCTCGTCATCTAGATCCTCGGCGGACGGAGCATCATTGCGTTTCAGCAGGGCCTGCAGTTTCTCCTGAGCATAGGCAGCATTGGCCATGGTGACCGTCCGGGCGTTCTCGGCCGCGCCGTTGATGCTGTGGCGAGGACCGCCCTGCTGTACAGCTTCAAGGTATGGGGCTCTTCTTACATGCCATCCCAAGAAAAGACGAATCTTGGCGCGCGTGAGGGCTGAGCCCCGGCGTTGGGCGTCGATGGCCAAGATCTTGTCGATGCCGATCTTCAGCGGCACATACACATCGGGCCCGAACAGGTTGGGCCACAGTGCGGCCATCTCGCGTGCGACCACGGTATCGCCCGCGCGCGTCGGCTCAAGCGCTGTCACATCTACTGCCATTGGGCTCCCTATTCGTTGTTTTTGCCAAGCCTGGTCTGTCACGCACGAACCGTGATGACAGAAACCCATCCAATTTCTATCACAGGTGAAGTACACAGACCACTCATGCAGTGCGCCACCTTATTGAGAAGGCTATGAGGCCTCGCAAGAGCCCTAGCGAGGGATCGGGGTAGCCACAGTGCCCGCAGATTGGGAAGGTTGCGACTCAGCATCCGTTGCATTCGGAGTAGTTGCTGTGAGCGTCAAAAAGCTCGCCACCTGCAGGGACACATTCATGCCCTTGGTGATCGCGCGATCAGTCACCACGGCCCCCACGATGACAACGATGACGAGAAAAACGAGAACGCGCATCCCATCACCGGGGGCGCGGGCAAGAAGGCGTTTCAAAAAGGTGTTCATGACAATTCCTGTTGCGTCGAAATGCATGCACACAGTTTTCCAATGAAGCAACTTTTTTCATAACCCTATAGGGGGTACAGCGCAAAACGTTGCGTGCAGGCCATGAAATCTCTCTTGCCCCCCTGTAGGGTTTGACGCCAGGTGATGACCGCGATACGGCGCTCCTGCCCCGTTCCCGTGGTCAAATTCCCAGGATGGAGATGCATGCACACGCCGATACAGTCGGCAAACTGGGGGAGGTATACAGCCTGACTGGCGAGCACCAGAAGGTGGCCGCAACCTTCTGGGCATGGCTTGGCCAGCAGGACCATCACATCCGCCCGCCCGCCCCGGACACCATCGGCTCGATGTGCGGAGATCGTCTGCGCGTGCAGTGGTGGACGGACCCTACTGGAGCATGGTTCGCCGCCCAAGTGGTCGATATGACCTTGCGCAGCCTCTGGGAAGTGTTCCTGGTGCCCGCGCGCAACGGTCAACCAGTTGCAGGACGGCGGCTATGCATGGGCGATGCCAGCGCTATCGAACTCCTTGACACCCTCTGGCTGGAGGTCTTTGCCCCGCTGGTGGGCTCCCAAGTAGACGAAGCGCGGTATCCAGTTTTCGGCGAGCTGGTAGCTGCAGGGAGCAACCCTAACGGCGTGACGACTGTCAGAGATGATGCCGCTATGGTTGCACGTCTAGAGGCTGATGTTGCCTACTGGAAGCACCTGGCCGTATCCCTCAGCAAGACCGCGCTCACCCGCGAGACCCCCTACACCCCTCCCACACCGGCTGAAGCCATTCTTGCAGCCTCAGACAGCGCTCCAACGGCCCGGAAGTGGGGGCTCAAGGACATTGCCGAGTACGCCGAGGCGAATGCGCACCGGATCACGATCCTGCAGCGGGCTGTGTCTGCCACCAAGCGCAGTTCTTTTGAGAACCCGGACCTCCTCTACACCTGCCTGGAGTTGCTGGCCAGCGAGTACACCGAGGTCAAGACGGGTAAGGCCGACCGGAATGCCTTCAAGGTGAAAGCGGAAGCCTTGGGGATCGACTTCGGGGGCTCTGTTGATCCGAGTGTTGCCGGCGAGCTGGGCGACCTGTACTTCATCCGCCTGGGCGGGAGACGGCGGTTTCTGGACCAGCACCTGGGCAAGGGGAGCGCCCGAGATCCACGGTATTGCATGCGCATCTACTTCTGCTGGGACGAGGACACAAACCGCGTGGTGATCGGGCACATGCCATCCCACCTGCCCACCAGCTACACCTGAGGAGCCCCCCATGGCATCCAAGCTGACCAAGGACCAAAAGCGCGAGAAAAAGAAGCGCGAGGAGCGCAAGCTCAAGCTGCGCCGCGAGCACGAAGACAACCGGTATTTCAAGAAGGTTGACGGTCTGATGATGGCGATCACTCTGGCTCTGCAGGGCGATGGCACTCAACAGGAACTAGATGCGGCAGTTTTGAACCTGGGCAGCGGCAAGTCGGTTGCCGTCAGCGACAAAGAATCCCGATTCCAGAGCCCAGAATGGACGAGGCTGCGGGGGTACACCGCGAGCTTGGTCTCCATGCTTCAGGCTGACCCTGACGCCCACTACGCAGGATTTGGCCTGGACGGGCGGATCTTCCTCAACGGGGATGGAGAAACCCAGTTCAGGTCGGCCCACTTCCCATTGAATGCGATCTTGGCCTCCAACTGGCAACCTGATGAGGTCGTTGCCAAAACCTCCGTAGAGCTGGAACCAGAGCCCACGCAAGGGGCCTACTTTTTTGGGGTTGAGGTGCGCAACCTCGCGTTGCACTTCGCCATAGCGTCTACGGCCAACCCCGAGGATCTACCGGAGGTGTCTTTTGTGTCACCCAAGGGCTGGCACCGACTGGACCTCGTAATCTGGCGCCATGAACTGTGGCCATCCCTCGCACGCGTGATCCTGGCCAAGGATTTGATCCGGGGCCCCGATGAGAACCAGTACGCGCTGGATCGGCTCATGCTTGATACCTTGGCACGCAAGCCCGATGCGGAAGAGGGGCAGAACGGGCCCGTCGAGGTGATCGATGACAAAGCACGAACCGTCATCCGCAGCCTGGGATCAGGCCTGCTGCTGGAAAGCGAGTACCTACTCAGTGCGGCCGAGGATGCGCGCGCGCGAAAGAGCGAAGCTGCTCTCGCGCTGGAATGGCACGAGGGGTATGAGTCACGCCAGGCGGAAATTGAAATCCTGCAAGAGAGGTATCAAGCCCTAGAACAGGAAAATCTGACGCTCAGGCGATTGGTTCTGAATCCGTCCCACCAACCAACGTCACCGTCAGAAGTGCTACAGGAGAACTCAGCCCCCTCTGCCATGCCTCTTGAAGCTCGCATGGGAACGCTTTTGGGGCTGTAGCTGCGATTGAGGTCCAGCGTTCATAAATCGCATCCAGCTGTCCGTTTCCAGCGCGATCACTGCGCAAAAAAAGCTTGCACCCCATTTCAAAGCTACTCAGAATTTCCTTTCTTTTTGAGAGGGAATACCATGACCGCCTTGAAATTGATCCATAAATTAGCACTCCTCCCTGTTGCCTGTATTTTGTTGACAAATGCAAACGGGGCTGAAAATCTAATATTGACGGATGTACAAAAAGAAATAACCAAAAAACTTGCAACAAAACCTGGCGCAAGAAAAATGAAGGTTACCGAGACGATTGAGACTGTTTGCGGAGGGGGGCCGGGACGACGAATCCCTTGTTCTAGCCCAGTAGAGAAAATGTCATACCCCGTTGAAATCAAATCAGCGGGGATGCGTGATGCCACACCCATGTGCTTCGAGCCAAGATGCGTTGACAAAATAGTAAGAAAGGAATCAATTGCTATTGAGCCACTTACTGCGACAAATGGTCGAGTAACTCAAGTCAGCCAAATGCAGGTCATGGAAGCTCAGACCATTCAATTTCCACCAAAGACTTTCATAAAACAGGCTGAAAAAATCAATTGCTCGAAAACGGAAAAATCAAAGATAAATGAAAATTTCTCATTTACATCACAATCAACCGTTTCAACGCAAGTTCGAAAGGGTGTTTCATCAACAGTTGGTGTCAATGCACGCGTTGATTACAAACTTCCGATGGGTTTCGGGACAAGCGTTGGTGCCAGCGTAAGCCAGACTACAAGCCTGGACAGAACAGACAGCCAATCATCGACAACCACCATCAACTACACGTCGCAAATTTTTGAGGACGTTCCACCAATGACGCGAACGCGCGTTGACTTGATTTTGTTCGAAACTTCTTTGGAAGTTCCCTTCATCGGCTCAGTCATAGTTGACGGTGACCTAGATGCAAATATGGATGAAAAAAGGCAGGCTAGCCAGATTCTCAGCGAATCCGAGCGAACCATTGACGTAAATGGTGTACTGGCTGTTACTGCATCAACCCTCTCAAAATCTAGGCGCAACGACTTTCCAGTTACCCCGCAAGATTGTGACGATGTGGAAAAAGGATTGACTCCAGCTTATATCATCCGCGACATGAATTACGTGGGAACAGGTTTTAACACCCTTACCACTACCCCTCAGGACATCGTTGATCGCAACAAAAGAAACGGACTGCAATCAAAAGGTGCCAAACCACTAATTCGCTTCAAAGCCTTTGCGACCCCGGGATCAATGTGCTACATGGGTCCCTGCGACTCACCTCCAAACGGCTACAGGGAGATTTGCTTTGCAGACGACGATGGCGCTTGCACTGTTTGCACCAGCGAGTCAGATGCTGTGTGTGAGCCTATCAATGAACAACGACCAATCCTGAAACGCTAGGAAAACCACAGAGTGTGTGCAACGTGCGCCAGGATTATGACTTCATCAACTAGGCGCCCGTCTGCATACTTATTTGGCATCAAAAATTGGACGGAGCAAAAATGAACTCATCGCAAATCAATGCTGAACAAAAAGCTGTCAATGTTATGGAATCCATCGTTGCGCATGACTTCAGCAAGGTAATTAAGAGCTATAAAAAAGAGCATAAAGCCAATGATGAGGAAGCAGAGTTTGTCCTCACCCAGTTGCAACGATGGTTGACGCTATGTATCGTTTACCCTGAAAAGCAGTACATCATTGGTTCGAAAGTCGATGCCATGTGGCACAACTTCATCCTTTTCACCAAAGACTACGAGCGGTTTTGTAAAGAAGTTGCTGGTTTCTTTATACATCATCTACCCGATGTTGAAGCAGAAGACCAGGGAGATATCGAAATCGTTATTGGAGAAAAAAATAAAAGACTCGAAGCCCTCGAAAAAGATTACGAATTACATTTCGGCCATAAATTCCCTATAGGAGTTTGGCCAACGCCCATGTATCACAAAAAGGAACATGAGGGTTGTAATACCTGCCAGATGCCTCCACCATGTGCCCGCTGTTCAGTTGGAATGCCGTAGAACATTCCCCCGTCACCCCTTATTCAGGGTTCATTTGCCTTTCATCGAATGGCCACAGTCGGTGTAAAAGAGCCTTGAGTTTGGCTGGGTCGATATTGTGCTCGGTAGCAGCGGGCATCAATGGCGAAAACCTATAAATCGGGGAAATGCTCCTGATCAAGCCCCAACTCCAACCGCTTCATGAGCCCCCAAGCGAGCCCCACATCGCCACCTGCAGGCTGGGCTTCCAGATGAGGCCGTGACACCTCCACGGACCCCAGATACAGAGTCTTCCTCCGCTGCGCCCTGACAGCCGCCTCCAGACTGTCCAGCGGCGGCAAACACAAGGCCTCGCGCCGTGGCATTGAAGCGGCCATGGACAGCCCCTTGGGGTCGAAATCAAAGAACGCCAGCACCGGACGGTGGTCCTGCACCAGCAGCTCGTTCGCCACGTCCGTGCGGAAGTACCCCGGCGCCCCCCGGAACAGCGCCAGCGCGGGTCGCCCTTTGAGGAACCCCGCCAGCCACTGGTATTCGTGCAGCCGCAGCATGGGCTCCAGGTTTTCGCAAAACACCAGGACCTCGTAGGGCAAGGCCATCGCTTGGCGCACATCCATGCACAGCATGCTGCCCGTGGGGATCTGAACCTCCGGCAGGCCCAACGGCACCACCGCCACCAGGCCGTCAGAGACGCGCAGGGCGCCCCATTTCTCGGATTCACCAGGTTGCACCTGACTGCGCGGTACCGGCTCCACCTGGCGCGACTGCTCAAAGCCCCGCGCTTTGAGCAGATTGCGCGCCACCTCAAAGTCTCTCTGGGTATAGACCACCCTCCTCCCCTGCACTTTCCCGATGAACTCGACATTGAGGAAGTATTCAGCGGTCGCGCTGTAGGGCCGGAAAGGCGGCTCTGTCTCGATCAGCCGCCTCAGGAACGCCACCTGCTGCTGGTTCATGCCTTCGCGCCCCTCGCAACCGAGGCAGGGTGAACCATCGCATCGTGAAACCGGTGCCGGAACCGCTCACCGGGGCGCGCGGGGCTCGATACCACCTCCACGCGGTATTTCTGCTCCCGCAGCGCCAGGACGGCAAAGCCCAGCCAGATGTGGGGCTGCAGGGTCTTGGCAAGGTCGTCGGTCTCGCGCCATTCAGCCAGCGAGAACTTGTCGGTCGCGCGCTTGGCGGCGTTGGCCAGCCTGTCCAGCGCAATCGCGGCATCGGACTTCTTTTTCACGGGCCGCTCGTCCACCACACGCTTGAAGCGCTTGATCTCCTTGGGTTGGGGCTCTACGGGCTGCGGAGGGAGCGCCGCCACCTCCTTGACCATGGCCTCCACGAACTGGTGGTCGGTGTCCTGGGGCTCGATCTGGGGCACGAAATCCGGCAGGCGCGCGGCCAGTAAGAAGTCGGGGATGCGCGCCGAAGGGTCCAGCTCGAATCCCAGCCATGAAGGCTGCTGGCGCATGAGCAGATCCAGCCGCGCGAGATGCTTGTGGCTGTCCTCCACCTCCCTGATGCGGAAGATCTCCCGCGACAACTGCGCCTGCATCTCGGCCATGGCATGCTGCCAGGTCTGCAGGTGGGCCTGCAGGTTCATGCGGACGAACTTGGCCAGCTCAGGCATCCCGCGAGCGGTTGCCTCGCTCTCTATCCTGTCAAAGACGCCAGCCATGCGTGACATGTCTTGGGCGAGGATGTTGGCTTCGCGCTGGTAGAAGCGGTTCTGCGACTTCTTGGCCTCCAGCGTGCGCACGTTGCCGTAGCGAGTGGACAGGAGCGTGTGCAGGTACAGCAGGTTGCGCTCCACGCTGTCACCGATATCGAAGACCGTGGATTCGATGGTCTCCACGATGTTCTCCACCGCGCTGTAGTCCTTGGCGCGGTACAGATCGTCCACATCGTTCCAGAGCTGATGCGCCTGGCTGATGCGCGAGCCGATTTCGGCCAGAGTCTGGTAGGCCGGGAAGAGCTGCAGGTGGTCGTTCAGGAAGTCGCGCAGCTTGGGGTGCAGTCGATAACCATCCTCCCCCGCAGGTCGCAGGGCGTTGGCCTGCCGCAGAGCCCCTACGGACGCCTGCGGGGCGTCTTGCGCCGGCACAATGATGCCGTCGCGCCGGGTTTGCTCCACCACCTCGGCATGCTGGTAGAGCGTCTTCAGTACGTCCTTGGTCGGTGAGGAGGTCATGCAGCCCCCGCCTCGGGAGCCTCAGCCTCTTCCAGCCGCGCCTGGGGGTCGATCTGGTCCACCACCTGGTCATCGGAGATGTGGGGGGTGTTTTCGTTGATGAAGGCAATGAGCTGCAACAGGTAGTCCACCTTGCCGGTGAAGGTGTAGCCCTTGCTCACCTCGTTGGTCTGCTGCAGGTAGCCCGCTTCCTCCAGGATCTTGAACATCTTCTGGACGCGAAAGACCGTCGCACCGCTGTCCGTCACCCGGTTATCGGCGAGTTCGCGCATGTCGGCCAGTCGCCGCTCCAGCGCGGAGGAGTTGCGCACCGCCTCGCTGATCTCGGTCAACCACACCACGTCGCCCGCGTGGAGCTGTGGATCGCTCCCTTGCGCTTCCCGCAGCAGGTTGAAGAAGCCCACGTAGGGCATCAGCCGGTGGCGCACCGTTTTGAGTTCCTCCCGGATGCGAGCACGGGTGTCGGTTGTGGGCGATTCGTCGTAGGCCATGAAGAACGCCCCCTCGTCGTGGAGACGCGCCAGCCGATACCCCACCGCCGACAGCCATTCCTGGGCCTGCTGCAGGCCTTCCTGTGTCGCCAGTGCCTCGTACTCACTCTCGAACCGGACTTTGCAGACAAACTCACCCTTGGCAAGCAGCTTGAGCGCGGATTTAAGCGAGTTCATGCTCGGCCTCCAGTTCGTGGGTCTCGTTGGTGAAGATCGCCCCGGTGTTCTCGAACAGGCTCAGGCGCGGGAAGTGGCGCGCGAGCGCCGGATCGACACTGGGGCTGGCGCTGATCACGTCGATGTTGTTCAGGGCCAGGGTCTTGAGGAACGCGCCGACGTTCTTGGCGTCAAACCGGCCCAATTCGTCGGTCACCCACACCAACCGGACCGGCGAGGAGCCCCGGATCATCTGCACAAAGCCCATGAGGAACATGGCCGTGATGAGGGCGGAATTGCCGTTGGACGACACTGCGCGGAACTCCTCCTCATTGCTGATGACGGAGCGCTTGCCGTTCTCGTAGAGGCTGAATTCGAGGCGAACCTGCTCGTTCAGGTCCACCTGCACCCCACCATCGGAGCGCAGGATCTCCTTGTACTCGCGCACCAAGGCGGTGTCCTCATCCGAGGGCAGCTCCATGCCGACACGGGAGTACGAGCGCCCTGTGAGCGCAATCGTGGGGCTCTTGTCCCGCATCTTGCGCAGCACCGTGAGGAACGCCTGCTGGCCCACGCTCGATGTGACCCGAACGCTCAGGTTTTTGAACCTCTCGAAGTGCTCAGTTGTGGCCAGCGCCCTGCCCAGCTCGGTGTTGAACGTCGCCACCAGGCGGTCGAAGGTGTCCAGACGGCTCACGAACACGCTGGCGTTTTCGAAGAAGCCGTTCATCTGGTGGGTGAGCTGCTCGATGAAACTCCCGCTTTCAGTGCGCTCGAACCAGTCGCACAGCTGCTCCGCTTCGAGCCACAGGTACTCGTGCTCCAGACGGGTCTGCCGGTCAGGCAGCTCCTTGCGCTTGAGTTTGAGCCAGTCATTGGGACCGCCCTCCTTCTTCTCAAACTCATTGCGCAGGGACAGGACCTCGCTACGCAGGGCCGCAGCCTCATCCCCCAGCGTGCGGAGTTTGCGGGTCACCTCCTGATCGAGTTCGAGCATGGATCGCCCGGTGTAGGCGCTGTTGGGCTCAAAGTCGAGATAGTCATTGAGCTTCTGGTCGCGCATCTCCTGAAGGCGCTGTGCATCAGAGGTGGCGGTTGCAATGCGCCCGTCGAGGGCATCAAGCACCTCCTTGGCCTCCTTGGTCAGATCATTTAGGCGGGTTTCCAGACTCCCAAGGTTCTGTGACGCCTTGAGATAAGCGGTGTGCAGTTCTCCCACCTTGCGCCGGGTGGTTTCAAAGTGAGGTAGTTCGTCGGTGCAGAATTTTCTCCACGCGGCCACTTCATGCCGGTTGTTCGCAATCGCTTCAAGCTGGGCCCGCAGCTCTTGTAGCTCTCCCTCCACGGCATTGATCCGCACGGTATCGAGCCCCAAGCCAGCCAGCTTGCGCTCGTAGTCCTGTCGAGCGTTGTTCAGATCGGTTTTCAGGGTCGCTTCGACTTGCAATGCCTCGGCATCCAGCTTGATGATCTCGTTCTTCGACTCGGCTTCAAGGGCATCAGCCTTGAGCTTGTACCCGGCGTTGATCGCCTCACGCTTGGTCTTTACACCTTCGCGGATGGCACGTTCTTCATTGCCGAGCGCGTTCAGAGCCGCCCTCAAGCCATCAAGATCCTTCCGAGCCTGGGCCTCTGCAGCGCTGCGCTCGGTCTTCACAAGGATGTCTAGGCGTCCTTTGTCTTTGAACGCAGCTTCAAAGGCCGACTTCGCCAAACCAAGGTTAGCTGCCGCCCTGCCATGGTCGGTACCAGCCTGTTTCAGCTTCAGTCGGGCTTTTTCCGCGTGGTCTGCCGCTTTGTCCACCGACTCGTTGATGTTTGCCAGTTGGCCTTTTGCCGCTCCAAGCTGCAGGTGCACCGTATCCATCGAGAACCACTCAGGGAGGGGTAGCTCCTGAGTGCTCACCGTGGCATTGCCGACCACCACGGCCCCCTCCTCGCCTCTCTGTGCGGCTGGGATGTCCAGCATCGCAGGGGAGAGGTCGGTGCGGTGGATCACTGCCTCAGCGATCAGCTTGCTGGCATGGGGCCATACCGGGTCGTTGCTTTCACGGATGAAGGCGAGCAAGGAACCGGGTTCCGGGGTGACCTGGGCGGTCAGGGCCTCAATGTGGGCCAGCAGCGCTTTCTGACTGGCCTCAAGACCCTCCACGGCCCTGATAGCCGCTTCAAGCTCACCGCGAGCCTGACCCTCATCTTTTTCGCGTGCCAAGGCGGTTTCCCTGGCTGTATCGTGATCTTGGCGGCGCTGTTCGAGAATGGCCCCTGCCTCCTCTTGTGCAGCAAGGGTCTCCTCCTTGGCAGCGGGGTTTTTGATCTTTTGGGTGATCTCACCTTCGCGTGTGGCCTGGCGGTTGCGCTCCTCGGCGATCTCGGCAAGTCTGGGGGGCTCCTCCAACGCCTGCAGGGCCGCATCTTTGTCATTCCCAAGGGCCAAACGCTTATCGACCCACGCGCGTTGTGCTGTGGCTTTGCGCTCAGCGATCTCATTTTGCTGACGCTGCGCGGATTGTTCGATTTCGAGACAGCGCCTTTCGTGCTCGGTCTGGAGAGAACCCGATTCAGAGGTAAGGCGCTGATGCTCTTTCTCTTTGTCACGCGCCTGCTGCTGCAGTGCGGCTTCCCTGGATTCATTGTCCGCAAGGGTCTTCGCATCGATCAGGTCGAAGTGATTCTGGCGACTGATCACGGCCTGAAACGCAGCATTGATGCGCTGCCACTCGTCATGGGCTTCGGTCTTTTTCTCCCCGGCCTCCCTGATGTCGTCATTCAGAACCCCAAGCGCCTGGTCGAAGGCCTCTGCCTTTGCCTTGCGATCAATCGTCAACCGCTCTTGGTCCGTAGCCGCCTGGGCGAGTGCTGCCTTGACGGCCACATGGAGCGAGCACAGCTCCATGTGAATCCCTTTGATGCGACCGATGCGGGCCTTCATCCGGTCAGCGTCGGGTTTTCGCTTCGAGATATCAGCCATGTGGGTGCGACTGTCCAACCAGGTGGACACATCCTCCCTGCGCTGCTTGAGTTCCCGCACGTTCTGGCGCTTCGATTCCGTGGCTTGATCTTCGGCCACGCGCTCCAGCACGATGTTCTGCAGGTCACGAAAGCTGATCTTCTCGTTGGCCATGGCGGCTGCAATCTGGTTGAGATTGCGCAGGGGGCGTGGCCCCAATGAATGATCGCGGGCCAGCAAAGCCATCTGCTTGGCGTTCTTGCTGCTCATGCGCTCATTCAGGATGACGCTGCGGTACTCGTTGAGCTGCAGGACGGGCGAGACATTGATGTTGCGCGCGTGGAGCCGTGGGGCGAACTCCGTGCGTGTCACAAACGTGTTGTTCTCGTCGTAGAAGAAGGTTTCATCGAACCCGGCAGAGACGATCCGAAAGTCTGGGATGTCCTCGCCATCCTTGGCGTACATCACCACCGTGCGCAGATGGGCGTCACTCTCACGCTCGTACTCATAGGCCACAGCGCTGCTGGGGTCGGGAAGCGTGTGCCGGATCATGGACGCCTTCCCGGAACCCTTGAGGACCTGGGAGGGAGTCGCGCCGTAGAAGAGTGGGATCAGGCGCAGAAAGGTCGTCTTGCCCACCCCGTTGTCGCCCACCGCCAAAACTCCGCCGCGTGGGTCCAGCTCCGAGATCCGCCCCGAAGGGTTGCTGTCGCTGGGGTTCCTGATGTTGATGGCGATGATGCGGCGAAGCTGATGGGGCATGTGGGTTGATCCCTCAAATTAGGTTTTCTTTGTGAATTCATTGTGCCTTCACTCAAAAACCGCATCGGGAAACCGATGCACCGCAACATGTGGGAGCTGCCTACAGATGGGAAAAGAGTCGGATCCGCAAGGACAATCGTGACGCGTGTCATTCCGATAGGACTCTTATGTCGCTGATCGCGACAGAATTCACCCTCTTCCGTCAGTATCGGCCGCAGCTAAGTGATTGTTTTTATTAGTTGCTCCTTTGTGGATGGACAGGGAAACTCATGTCGGACAGCTTTCGAGCATCCCTTCGCGGCACGCTCTGCGCAACCCCGCGCTCTCCTTGGATGAAAGATCCCGGATGACCGCCCGGGCCAGCTACGGCGTGCGGTTGACGGTCAGCCAATACGCCCCGGCCTGACAGACCACATCCGCCATCTCGTCAAAGTCCATGGGCTTGACCACATAGCTGTTGACCCCCAGGTCATAGGACAGTGTCAGGTCCCGCTCTTCCTGGGACGACGTCAGTATCACCACGGGAATGCGGCGCGTGCGCTGGTCCTCCTTGATGGCGCGCAGCACCTCCATGCCATCCACCCGCGGCATCTTCAGATCCAGCAGCACCAGCTTCGGGCTGGTTTCATCGTGCTGTTGCGAATACTCGCCAAGCCGAAACAGGTAGTTGATGGCCTGTTCGCCATCCTTGACCCACAGCATCTTGTTGGCAAATCCCCGCTTCTTCAGGGCTCGGATCGCCAGCTCCGCGTCGTTGGGACTGTCCTCCACCAGGAGGATGTCGATTTCTTCAAACAGCTCCATCGCGGCTCTCCCGTGGGACAGTGAAATAAAACGTCGCGCCTTCGCCCAGGTTGCCATCGGCCCAGACGCGGCCCCCGTGGCGGTGGACTATCCGCTGGACCAAGGCGAGACCTACGCCCGTTCCCGGAAATTCGCTGGTGTCGTGCAGGCGCTGAAAAACACCGAACAACTTGGCCTTGTACTTTGGATTGAATCCGGCACCATTGTCACGCACAAAGAAAATGTGTTCCTGATCGTCCGTGATGGCACCGATTTCAATGCGTGGATTTTCCTGTTTCGAGCTGAATTTGAGGGCGTTCGACAACAGATTGGTCCACACCTGTCCGAGGAGCACGCGGTCTCCCGTCGCCACGGGCATGGCGCCGATGTGAAGCTGGACGCGGCTGAAATCCTCGCGCTCCTTGAGCGCATTCCAGGTGGCCAGCACCAGCACCCCCATCTCCACGTCACTCACCTTGAGCGCACGCCGCCCCAGCCGAGAAAAGGCGAGCAGGTCGTCGATGAGCACGCCCATGCGCCGCCCCTCGTTCTGGATGATCTGGATTTTCCGCCGGGCCTCGTCGTCCAGGTTCGCGCCGTGGTCTTCCATCAGCGCCTCGGAGAAGCCAACGATCCACCGCAGGGGCGCGCGCAGGTCATGCGACACCGAGTAGCTGAAGCTCTCCAGTTCCTGGTTGGCGGTTTCCAGCTGCAAGGTGCGCTGGGACACCCGCTGTTCCAGCTCCGCGTTGAGCTGGCGCACGTCCTGGTCGGCGCGCCGGCGCTCCTGCGCTTCGCGCTCCAGGGCCCTGTTGGCCGTTTCCAGGTCTTCGGCGCGCCGGCCGATCTCCGACAGCATGTCGTTGAACGCATCCGCCAGATAGCCCAACTCGTCCTTCGTCGTCTTCTGCACGCGCAGTGAAAAGTCCTTGCGCTCCGTCACCTGGCGCGCCACGTTCGTGACGGCCAGGATGGGCTTGGTCAGGGCCGACTGAAGCCATGCCGACATGCCTGCCGCCACCAGCAGGCTCAGCCCCATGACGCTCGCGAGGATGCCCAGGTAGCCCCGAAACCGCTGCGCCAGTTCGTAGTCCGCGCTCATGTAGACCGTTCCGACGATCTCCTTGTTTTCGAGAATCCGCTTGAAAACGACCAGTTCGCCGTCTTGCAGTCGCACGCCGTCGGCTTCGGGCAATGCAGGGACCTTGTGCTCGGCATGGGCACCCGCACCGCGGTACTGGGCCACCATCTTTCCGCGGGCGTTGTAGATGGCGGCTGCCCGGATCTGGCGCCGGGTTTCCAGCAGGGACAGGTTTTCCTCCGCGGATTTGTGGTCGTCAAACGCCAGGGCGGGGCCTGTCGCGCGCCCCAGGATTTCGGCCTGCGTCAGCAGGTCACTGGTCACGTTCTGCTTGTAGGCCTGGAGTTCATACAGGGCGAGCGCGGTTCCCGCCACCGACAGCGACACGAAGGTTGCCGCGAGCATCGCCAACGCGAACTTGTGGCGCAGCGAGCGTGCTATGGCGTTGAGCATCTAGCGCCCTTCGGCGTGGACTCTCTGGGCCACCGCGAGCAAGCGGGAGCTGAGGCGCAGCCCGCTTTTTTCCACGGGCGCCAGCGCAACCTCGAAACGCACATGGCGATCCACCAGCAGAAAATTGATCATGCCGCCCAGCGCAAGGCCTGCGGGCTCCTCGGTGACTACCAGGATGGGCTGCGCCTGCAATGTGCCCCGCACGGGTTTCAGGCGGGCGGCGTCCCCCTTGCCCACAAACAGGATCGCCACGTCCTCCAGCGGGTCTCCGGCCTTGAGCCGGTTCACCACGATGCTGCGCGAATGGATCTTGCGCCCCTGGACGATCTGCACCAGTTCATCTGCAATGGGATCGGCCCCCAGCACGCCGATCGTGAATGGCGTCTCCACGCTGCCCAGAAAGCCTTCGGGCCAATCCACATACCCGGCAAACTTGTACAGGAACGCGGCCTTGATCTGCGACTCGTCGTTCGGCCAGTCCGGCTGGGCGGCGCAGGGCCCGCAGGCCAGGCCGACCAGGAGCACCCACAGCGCCACCCCTCGCCCCAGCCGCCACGGCGATCTCCAGGTGTTCACAGAGACCACCTGACTCGCAACGCCACGTTGCGCGGAATTTCCCTGCGGTTCAGTGCCGCATTGAATTCCGGGTGGGATCCGTCGAACAGGTTCTGGCCCACGATCGACAGTTCAACGCCAGGCCGCACCGTCCAGCCAAAACGCAGATCGACGGCCGTGTACGCAGGCACGGCGGGGTCCGGCAAGGCCCCTACCCTGCGCACGATGACATCGAGCTCCTGGCGGTGGGGCAGGTTGAGCCCGGCACGCAGCATCCACTGGTGGCGGGGATCATTGCCCAGCGCGCGGGGCCCCTCGGGGTCCGAGCTGCCCGGCCGGACCCGAAGGTTCTTGCGCAGCAAGGACAGCCCGCCCGCAAGGCGCAGATGGCGTGCCGCATGCCATTCACCCCAGGCTTCCAGGCCCCAGGTCTTTCCCTCGATCATGTTCTGCACCTGTGCCCCGGGAGGACGCTGACCGCTGCGCAATTTGTCCCAATGGTGCTGAAAGGCGGTGACGGAGTAGGAGAGCGAGGCCGAGGGCTGGGAGCGGTAGCCCAGCTCCAGCACCTTGGCGATTTCCGACTGGAAATCCGGGCCTCCGGCGATCAGAAATGGGGGGTTCGGGGGCAGGCGTATGTCGCGGTCCAGGCGTGCCGGGGCCCGTACCGCCCGCGACACGGCGCCCCACCAGAGCTGCTGCGGGCTCGGTTTCCATTCGAAGCGGGCACTCGGAAGCGACTCCATCCCCGTGAAGTCATTCTTCTCCAGTTTGGTGCCAAGCGTCAGGTTGAGGCGGTCGGTCAGCTTGAATTCATCCTGCACAAACACATTGGCCCAGCGCAGCGAAGCTGCTGCTGGCGTAAATCCAAATATCACGCCAGGGCGGATGTCGTCCCGGGCCTGCCTGTATCCCCCGCCCCACAGCAGCCGGTGGGCTCCCAGGGGCACGCCATGCTGGAACTCCACATCCAGAACCCGTTGCCGCGGCTGGTAGAGGAAGGCATCCTTGCGGTCCGTATAGTCGTAGTAGGCCTGCAGGCGAACGTCCTGCCCTGCCGGAAGTTTTCGCGTCAAGCGCCCAAGAACGTTGCCCCCCGACGCCTCGACCCGCCCCAGGTCAAAGCGGCCAAACAGGCCACGGCTGTCGGTGGCCCCAGCGTATACGTCGCCCTGAAAGGTCAGTTCGCTGCCATTGTCCACCCAGTCCGCGCGCCATCCCATTTGCCCGCGCGAACGTCCATCCGTTGCCGCGGCACTTCCGGTCTGTACCACGGGCCGGGTCGCGTCGCCCTTGGCGTAGACACGGAACGTCCCCCCTCCTCCCAGCACGCCGCCATATCGGAACGATGCGTCCCAGCCCTGATTGCCGGCACCCACGGCGACAAGCCCACCCTGGGTGCTGGCGGAGGATTTCGTGATCACGTTGATCACGCCATTGACGGCGTTGGCGCCCCACAAGGTACCTCCCGGTCCACTGATGACCTCTATCCGGTCAACATCTTCCAGCATGACGTCCTGTTGGTCCCAGAACACCCCGGAGAAAAACGGCGTGTAGACCGTGCGGCCGTCGATCAACACCAGCAGCTTGTTGCCAATGGCATTGTTGAAACCGCGCGCGCTGATCGCGTACTGGCTCGCGTCCAGGCGGGCCACCTGGAGATTGGGCGCCAGCCGCAATGCCTCGGGCAGCGTGGAGGCGCCGGAGCGGCGGATGCTGTCGGAGGTGATCACAAAGATGGCGGCGGAAGCATCCCCGAGGAACTCGGGGTGCCGGGCCGCGGAGGTGATCTGGATGCTTGCCAGTTCTTCCAGTGAGAGTTCGGCAAGCGCGGAGGCTTTGTTATCCTGGGCCTGGATCGGCGACAGGGACAGGGCCAGCAATCCTGCCAAGCATGCTCTGGGTTGAATCACCGCCTGCCTCCCCGGGTTTGTGGATGCCAAGCCGTCAGCGCCGACTTGGAAACAATGGTAGGTTGAAAACCGGGTATTGCCTACCGTTCAACGGCGGCCGCGCACGCGAACCGCGCAAATTAAGAATCTCTTGATACCTGGGGTGCAGCCCCCTAGACTCGTCTCCACACGGCAGTGTTCCACAGGGGTGTCCCTGTGGCAGGAGGAATATTTGCAAGTGGTCCCCTTGAATATCCTGATGGTCGAGGATGAGCCCAACGACGCGGAACTCGTAGCGCACGCGTTGCGGCGCGCGGCGTTCAACTTCACGAGCCGCCGCGCGGACACCGAGGAGCGGCTGCGCCATGAGCTGCGGGTGGATGTGCCGGACATCATCCTGTCCGACTTCAGCATGCCGCGCTTCAGTGGCCTCGATGCCCTGTCGGTGGCCAGGGAGGTGTGTCCGGACGTCCCGTTCATCTTCGTGTCGGGAACCATCGGGGAAGAGAACGCCATCAATGCCCTCAAGAGCGGGGCGACGGACTACATCCTCAAGCATGACCTGGGGCGGCTGGCCCCCGCGGTCCGCCGCGCCCTCAATGACGCCCTGTCCGCACGCGAGCAAAAGCGCACGCAGGAGGCGCTAAGGCACAGCGAATTGCGGTTTCGGCTGGCTGCCTCCACCGGCGATGTGTGGGACTGGAATGTCGACACGGGCATCGCGCAAATCTCCGCGCAATGGAAATTTCGCCTGGGCTACCAGGACCATGAAATAGAAAATACCGCGGCGGCGTGGCTGGGCCTGCTGGAGCCGTCCGACCGCCAGATGGTGCTGGACGCTTTCGCTGCCCACATCAGGCAGCAGGTTCCCTACGACGTCGAATACCGGGCACTCGCCAAGGATGGCTCCTACCGCTGGTCGCATGCCAAAGGGCAAGCTGTCTGGGATGAAAGCGGCAAGGCAACCTATATGGCGGGCTCCGTGGTGGACATCACCGAGCGCAAGAATGCGGAACTCAAGGTCAAGCGTCTCAACAGGATCTATGCGGTATTGAGCAGCATCAACTCGCTGATCGTGCGGACGCAGGATCGCAAAGAGCTGTTTCACGAGGCCTGCCAGATCGCCGTCAATGCAGGGGGCTTTCGCCTGGCCTGGATCGGCATCGCTGACATGGAAGAGCAGCATGTGGCGGCGGCAGCCTGGGCAGGGGCCGGAGAAGATTACATCGAGCACATTCCCATGGGGCTGAATGTTCTCGAACGTGAGAACCACGGCCTGGTGGGCGAATGCGTCGGGAGCTCGGAAACCATCCTGGTTCAGGACGTCAGAACCGACCCGAGAATTGTCCTGAGGGATGAGGCAATCAACAGGGGATTTCAGAGCTTTGGCCTGTTCCCGCTGTCGGTCAACAAGAAAGTCATCGGACTGATGGCACTGTATTCGTCCGAGAGAGATTTCTTTGATGATGCCGAAATCCAGCTTCTGCAAGAACTGGCCTCTGACATTGCCTTCTCGCTGGACCATCTTGAAAAATCCGAGCGGCTCAATTACCTGGCCTACTACGATGCACTGACGGGGCTTCCCAATAGAAGCCTGTTGCAGGACCGCCTGGACCAGCTGATTCAAGGCGCCGCCAGCACTGCGGAGGACGCGGCGTCTGTGGCCTTGGTCTGGATGAACATCGACCGGTTCAAGAATATCAACGATACCCTGGGCAGGCATGCGGGAGACGCGGTGATCCAGGCGGTGGCCAGGCGGCTGGTGGAAGCCCTGGGCTCCAACGACAAGATTGCCAGAATGGGTGCCGATCATTTCGGCATCATTGCGACCTATCGCAGTGTTCCCGCGGAAATAGCGCATCTTTTGTCGGAAAAGATATTCCCTTTGATGGACCGTCCATTCGTTGTGGAGGGGAAAGAGCTGTACCTGACTTTTCGCACAGGCATATCCCTCTATCCGGACGATGGGCGGGAGGCGGACATGCTGTTTGCGCATGCGGAAGCCGCATCGCGCGAGGCCGGTGCGGCCAAGGGACGGTATCAGTTCTATACCGCCTCGATGAATACCCGTGTGCACAGCCAGCTGAGCATAGAAAGCAAGCTGCACAGGGCCTTGGAGAACGACGAGTTCGTTCTGCACTACCAGCCCAAGGTCGCGCTCCTTGACGGAAAAATCACCGGCATGGAGGCACTCATTCGCTGGAATGACCCCGAGTCAGGATTGGTTCCACCTTCGGTTTTCATTCCCATCCTCGAAGAAACGGGAATGATCATCGATGTGGGCCAATGGGTTCTGGAAAGAGCCATTCGCGACCATGACAAGTGGCGCAGCCAAGGATTGACACCTCCAAGGATCGCCGTGAATGTTTCAGCCGTCCAGATGCGGCGGTCCGATTTCTCGAAGATCCTCGGCCTTTGCCTTAAAGGCAGCAAGGGCGGTGAAGTCCCCATCGATATCGAGATCACGGAAAGCCTCTTCATGGAGGATATTGACGTGAACATCCAGCGCCTCCACGACATCCGTGAAATGGGTGTCCGCCTGGCGATCGATGATTTTGGGACGGGCTATTCTTCGCTGGCCTATCTGAAGCGGTTTCCCATCGATTATTTGAAAATCGACCAGAGTTTCGTCAAAGAGGTCATCTACGACCCCGATGCCGCTGCGATCTGCACTGCGATCATCGACCTGGCCCACAATCTCAAGCTCAAGGTCATTGCCGAAGGCGTGGAAACAGAGGCGCAAATGAGCTATCTGCATCGCAAGAAGTGCGATGAAATCCAGGGGTACTATTTCAGCAGGCCGGTACCTGCCGAGGATTTTGGAGGCCTGCTGGCCGATGGCGTCACCCTCAGGATTCCCGAAAAATCCGCAGAACCCCCCAAGAGAATTCTGATCGTGGACGATGAACCAGGAATACTGGCTTCGATGCGGCGTCTGTTGCGGCGTGATGGATATGAAATATTGACCGCCAACAGTGCAAAAGATGGTTTCGACATCCTGGCGCAACAAGAAGTGCAGGTCATTCTTTCGGACCAGCGCATGCCCGAGATGTCTGGAACGGAATTTCTCTCCCGGGCGCGGGAACTCTACCCCGAAACCATCCGGATTGTTCTTTCCGGGTATACCGATCTGGAATCTATTTCGGACGCGATCAACCGAGGCGCCATCTATAAATTTCTGACGAAGCCCTGGGACGACGATCTGCTGCGGGAAAATATCCGCGAAGCATTCAGGCACCATGACGCTGCCCAGCGCAAAAGCGCTTGAATGGCGCAAACCGCCCCGGGGGTTTTGAAGGCCCGGGGCTGTGGGACCGCGGTCCTTAGCTGTCCGGCCCCAGGACCTCTCCATTCGGCCCCCATGTCACATGGGTCAGTCCCGGCTCCAGAGCCTCCAATCGGCGGCGTTCCAGTTCCGTGGCGCTGAGTTGGCCAAACTCGTGACGCCCGACATCGGCCAGATCGTTCTCGTGGCGAAGCTGATCGGCCCGCTCCAGGGCCGAGCGCACATGCCCGAGAAGGTCTTTCTCATCCCAAGGTTTCAGCAGGTAGCGGAAGACTTCCGCATCATTGACCGCCCGCATCAGGTTTTCCGAATCTGACGATGCGCTCAGCACCATCCGCACCGCCCTGGGCTGAATGGTCCGCACGAGGCTCAGAAACTCCACGCCGGTCATCAGGGGCATCCGGTAGTCCGAAATCACCACATCGAAAACGGCCTCTCTCAGCTTGGCCAATGCCACTTCCGGTTCCACCGTTTCTTCAATGCGCAGATCAGCCCCGAGTCCCGCTCGCAGGCTCCGCTTTATCGCCGCCAGGACATGGGGCTCGTCATCCAGTAGGAGAATTCTCTGCATGCCTGAGTCCTTCGTATTACGGTTTGATCGGCAGGATCATTTCAGTACCGTCCCGTCCCTCGCGCAACCTCAGCCGCTTGATCAGCTCGGCCGTCAGCACGTGGTCCGCCGCGAGCAGCACGGCGCCTTCGGTGGACAGGAGGTCCCGCGCCAAGATCATTCCCGGCCGCAGCTGTACGGTGCGCAGCATGCGCGGGGGTGTTTCCGCGCCGGGTGCAGCCTTCAGCAGCATTTGCAGGAAGACATCGACGACTTCGGGGTGGAACTGGGTCCCCCTGCCCCGCGCGATCATCGACCTGGCATCCGCGGCATTCAAGGGCGTGGAGCTGAGGTGGCCGATTTGCAGGTCGTCATACGTGTCCGCCACGGCGAGAATGCACGCGCCCATGGGAATCATCTCCCCCACCAGGCCATCCGGATAGCCCAGGCCGTCGTGCCGCTCATGGTGGCTTCGGATGATGTTGGCCACCGCCTGCATGTCGTCAAGCGCCATGAGCGCCTGCTCCCCGAGCACGGCGTGACGGCGGTACTGGACGGTTTCTTCCTCGGATAGCTTGGGAACAGGCCGGGCCAGCAGGGTATCGGGCAAGGCGATCTGGCCGATGTCGTGCATCAAGCCGGCGATGAACGCGTCCTGCTGGTCCGCCTCGCTCATGTTCATGGCGCGCGCGGTGCGGCGGGCCAGGTCCGCCACGCGCCGTGAATGGCCGGAGAGCTGCCCTCCCCTCCACTCCATCAGATTGGAGAACACCTTGATGGAAGTGAGGTAGTTTTTCTTGATCTTCTGGCTCAGCTGGAGCAACTCACTGGTGCGCGCAGCAACCTTTTCCTCCAGGGTCTCATTGAGCTCCATCAATGCCTGGTTCTTGGACCTGAGAAGGGCCTCCAGGCGGTCCTTTTCATGCTCCAGGGCATGGCGCTCGAACACCTGGTGGGCCGTCGCAAGCACTTCCCCGTCATCCCAGGGCTTGGTGATGTACCGATAGACTTCACCGCTGTTGATGGCCGCGATGGTGGATCCGATGTCCGCGTAGCCCGTCAACAGGATTCGCGTCGTTCGGGGCCAGCGCTGGCGCACCTGCTCCAGCAACTGGGCGCCGCTCATTCCTGGCATCCGCATGTCGGAGAAGATCAGGTCCACGGGTTCCTGCTCCATCTGGGCAATCGCCTCGGCACCGCTGGTGGCGGTCGTTACCTGGTATCCACTGCCCCGGAACAGGCGCTTGAGCGAAGCCACGATGTTGGGCTCGTCGTCCACGCACAGAATTCGCCAGACGCGTGCATCCTCCTGCGATTGGCCGACCTCCGGAGACAAGGTCGGAAGAGCGGCCGTGACGTCGATATCGGAGTTCACCCCTTACGCCTCCGCTGCGTGGCGTATCGGCAGTGTGACGCGAAAGCGCGTCCCGACACCCGGTTCGCTGAAGACATCGATGCTTCCCAGGTGCTTCTTGACGATTCCGTACGAAAGCGAAAGGCCCAGCCCGGTGCCCTTGCCGACCGCCTTGGTGGTGAAGAACGGATCGAAGATGCGCCCCAGATTCTCCTTGGCGATGCCCTCGCCCGTGTCCTGGATCTCCACCCACACCCGTGAGTCGTCGGCGCCGGTGAGGATGGTGATGGTGCCCCTGTCCGCCTGGATGGCATGGGCGGCATTGACCAGGAGGTTCATGAAGACCTGGTTGAGTTCGGAGGGGAGGCACTCGATGTCGGGAAGCTCCCCATATGCCTTGACAACGTCCGCCTTGTATTTGATTTCGTTGTTGACGATGTTCAGGGTGGAATCGATGCCGTGGTGCAGATCGGCCAGCACCCACTTCTGGGAGGTGTCCACCCTCGAGAAGTCCTTGAGGTTCTGAACGATGTTGCGCACGCGGGTAATGCCGTCTTTCGATTCCGCCATCAAGGAGGGAATGTCTTCCTTCAGGAAATCCAGCTCTATTTTTTCGCGCAATGCCTTAAGGCGCACCGCCACCGGGGTATCACCGAGCGCAGACTCCGCCTCTTCATAGGCCGCGAGCATCTGGAACAGGTCGCTCAAATAGCGCTCCAGGGTGCCGAAATTGGAGAATATGAATCCAATGGGATTGTTGATTTCGTGGGCGACACCCGCGGCCAGCTGCCCGATGGATGCCATCCTTTCCGACTGCATCAGCTTGTCCTGCGCATCCGAGAGCTTTGCATTGAGCTGCGTCAGCTCTTCGTTGGATCGCAGCAGCTCCTTGACCCTGTCTTCCGTGGTGTCAGGGGACGACACGGCCGACGGCGTGTCCACGGTGCTTTCGCGAAGTAGTGGGTCGTGAGAATTCATGTAGGGCACCTCTTTCAGGCCAGGAGTGCGTGGCAGACAACCTCATGCTGCTCTGCCACCGCATCGAAAACTGCCATGTAGTCACCGTCGTCCAGTGCCAGTCTGCCCCAGGCATCCAAGGCCAGCAAGGGCACCATATCGTTTTCCTTGTGAGAAAGATCCAGGCCGTGCGCAATGTTGTCGGCGACATGCACGAGGTCCGTCAGGCACAGGCGGCTGGCAGGCGGCGGGCGGTGGTGGCATGAAATGGCCGCAACAATCTCCGGCGCAAAATGCCAATGCTCCGCGATCACCCCGCCGACCTCGGCATGGTCAACACCAAAATAGTGGCGCTCCGCGGCATGCATCAGGCAATCGTGTTCCAGCTGGTAAGCAATGGCCTGGGCATACTCGTCCTCGTAGGAGCTCACGAGCACCAGCCGCCCGATGTCATGCACCAGCCCCAGGGTGAACGCCGCATCCTCGTCCAATCGCGTGCGCTGCGCCAAGGCTCTGGCGGTGAGTGCCGTGCCGATCGCATGGCGCCAGAACGCATCAAAGTCGAACCCTTGGCAGCGGGAGTTCGCAAAACCGCCCACCAATCCCGCGGCCGTGGCCACGCTGCGCAGGGTGCGAAGCCCGAGAATCGCGGTGGCCTCTGCGATGGAGGTGACCTGGCGAGGAAGGCCATAGAAGGAAGAGTTCGCCAGCCGAAGCGTCTTGGCGGCGATGGCCTGGTCGTGCGATATCTTCACGGCCAGCTGTTCGGCGGAAACATGGCTGTCCCCAAAAGACTGGATCAGTTCCAGCACCACCGCGGGAAGCGCCGGTAGCTCATGGACACTGCGCAATATGGCATCTGCAGTGAGCTGCTTCATGGTGTCTCCGCGGAGCGATATCGCAGGATCAGATGAAACAGCGGATTGAGCTGGCCGGCCCTCATGGCAGGCCGGAACAGATGCAGCAGGCGTTTTTCCGTATGTGCCTGCTGTGTGGCTGGATCCAGCTTGTCGACAATGCCCGAAACACCTTCCGGCGGATTGACGAAGACGGTGTCGATTCCCCGCTGCTGCAGGCTGTTCAGGATCCCGCGCGTGATGGGCGTCCCCGCCGGGAGCAGAAGCTGTCCGTGCGCGTCCAGCACCGGCTGGGCCAGGAGCATCCCCTCCGGGGTCCATTCAATCGAGGTGGAAAGAGCTTGCATGGGAGTCCGTAGGTGTCAGGCCGCGCTGCTGGGAACCAGGACCAGCAGCCGCCCCCGTGAATGATTTTCCCCTCCCACCGATCTGCACACCACGCGAAACGCCCCGCCGGCAACCTGGACATCGTGGTAGCTCTGGTCCGCGAAATGCCATACCTTGCGAAGATCCTCCGGCAGGACCTGCTCCGCGTCCTGCCCGAGCAAAGCCGCCGTGGTGCCAAACAGCGCTTCGGCATCCGCGTTCACAAACGCCACCATGCCTTCCAGGTCGATCCCGATGACGGCGGCCGGAATATTGTCCAGCACCTCCCGCGCAACGCTCAGGCTACTCTCTTCACGGTGGATCTGCTCCCGCTGGTTCGCCAGCAGCTGTTGCAGGCGGTCATTGACCGCGCTGAGCTCCTCGTTGGCACTGAGCACCGCATTGGCCAGGCGCCGATTCTCATCCGCCATCTCCTTCTGGGAGAACGCTTCCGCGACGTGGCTGCGAAGCCTCTCGTCATCCCAGGGCTTGGTGAGGAACTTGTAGATGGCCCCTTCATTGATGGCATCCGTGATGGATTGCAGTTCGGTATAGCCGGACAGAACCATGCGGATGGTGTCGGGATACAGCTCCTTGGCCCGGCGCAGAAACTCCACCCCCGTCATGCCGGGCATGCGCTGATCCGAAACGATCACGTCCACCGAATTCTCGGCCATCCGCTGCAAGCCCTGCGCGCCGCTGTTGGCGGTCACGATGTGATAGCCATCGCGGCGCAACAACCTGCGCAGCGCCGAAACGATGCTGTCCTCGTCATCGACCAGCAGCAGCGTGCGCCGGTGGGTGCGGCGCAGCAGCAGGTGCTCCGGCAGCGCCTGGCCTTTGCTCAGCAACGCGCTCATGTCGTCGGCGCAGACGGGTCCGCTGAAGTAGAAACCCTGCATCTGGTCGCAGCGGTTGGCGATGAGCAGCGCCAGCTGGCCTTCGGTTTCCACGCCTTCCGCCAACACCTTCATCTGCAGACTGTGCGCCATGTTGATGATGGCGCGCGTGATGGACACGTCCTGCGATGCCGCCGTGACGTCGTGGACGAACGAACGGTCCACCTTCACGACATCGATGGGCAGTGTGCGCAGGTAGCTCAGGCTGGAATAGCCCGTCCCGAAATCATCGAGCGAGATCTCGATGCCCAGCGCCTTCAGGTCGCCCAGAATCCGCGCGATGCGCGTGCTCTCGCCCATCAGGGCGCCTTCGGTGATCTCCAGTCCCAGCAGCCGGGGATCAAGGCCGGTTTCAATGAGCACCTTTTGTATCCGCTGGACCAGATCAGGCTGCTGGAGCTGGCGGGCCGAGAGGTTGACGGCAATCCGGAAGCTGGCGTGCCCGGCACGCTGCCACTCCAGCGCCTGGCGGCAGGCAACGCGAAGCACCCATTCGCCGATGGGCACGATAAGGCCGGTTTCCTCGGCGACGCGTATATAGCTGGACCTGGGTATCAGGGTGCCGTCCGGGGAGTTCCACTCCAGGAAGGCCTCGGCGCCAATGACGGTTCCACTGACCAGTTCCAGCTTGGGCTGATAGTGCAGATCAAGCTCATTGCGCTCCAGGGCCCGGCGCAGCCCGGACTCCATGGCGAGCCTGGAGATGGCCTTGGAGTGCATGCCGGAGCTGAACACGCAGATCTGGTTCTTGCCCAGTTCATGGGCACGGTACATGGCCGCCTGAGCCTGCTGAAGCAGCTTTTCCGGGTCCTCGCCGTGCGCCGGGTACAGGGATATTCCGATGTCGCACGTCACCTTGATTTCGTTGTCGCCAATCGCGACGGGCAGCGACAGCGCATCCACCAGCGAGGCCGCGACGGTGCGCGCCAACTGCTCGTCCACATTGCCCTCGCGCGCCAGCACCAGCGAAAACTCGCCACTGCCAAAGTGCGCCAGCAGGTCATCCTCGAACGCCTGGGGCTGCAGCCGCGTTCCCACCTCCATGAGCAGCTGGTCCCCTGCCGCGTAGCCCAGCGATTCACTCACGAGCTTGAGCCGGTCGATCTCCACGCTCAGGACGGCAATCTGCCGCCCTTCCCGCGCCGCCTCGCGCATCCTCGTATCAAGATACTCCGTCAACGCGCTGCGGTTGGGCAATCCGGTCACTTCGTCCGTGTTCGCAAGCTTGTCCAGCCGCTGCTCCGCCGCGCGCTGCAGCGTGATGTCCTGCAGGAGCGTGACCGTCCTGACCACCCGGCCCTCGTCGTCGGCGTCGGCCAGCACGCGGTGCAGCACCGTGCGCAAACTGCCGTCCGAATGAACGATGCGGTGCTGGAACTCGCAGACATCGTCAGGTGACACGCCTTCGCTGATCGCCTGCACATACGGCCGTTCCACAGCGGGAACCCGGGCCAGCAGCCAGTCCTTTCCGGCCGGAGCGTCCGTCTGGGGGATTCCGAAGATGGCGTGCATGCCGGACGACAGGGTGACGGTGCCTGACACCAGATCCATCTCGGCGGAGCCGATGCGGGCGAGTTCCTCGGCATTGCTGAACAACTGAGCGCGTTGCTGCGCGTAGCGGGTCGCCGTTCGAATGGCGCTGACATCGTGCAGCGTGACCAGATCCGCCGCTTCCTCCCCCAGAAAGATCCGCACGCCCCATACCTGGGCATTGAACTTCTCGCCATTCTTTCTCAGGCATTCGATCTCATAGGCATTGCCGGGGACTCCGGCGACCCGCGCATTGGCCTGCTCGCGCACCATGTCCCGGTGCTCTGGCGCGCACAGCAGCATGGGATCCATGCTTTCCAGCATTTCCTCCTTGGTGTAGCCGAAAAGCTCCACGAGCTTGGGGTTCACGAAGAGGAATCTGCCCTTGCGAATCACAAATACGGCCGCTTGCACCTGCTCCACCAGCCGCTGGTAGTCGGCATCGGACAGATGAACCTCCGTGTCGAAGGGGGTGCCTTCGACTGTATGGGTACTCATTGCAGAAAGCCTTTGCCGCCGGGGAAAGGGACGCAACCGAGTTCGTTCAACGGCGTCGGGTATTTGCGACTCAAAGGGGGACCCTCGACTCTGAAATTGGCCATGCGTTGCGAAGAATGAAGCAAGGCCGGCCGTGAGCCGGATGCTTCCTCATTGATCAGTGCCAAGGGCCGCAATAGCCCGCTGCGGCGCACAAGGCTTGCTGGCAACTTTACCCATCTCGTTGCCGCTTGTCACGATATTGCGATCAATGCACCACGAGGGTATTCCCAGCAACGCGAAGGCGCTTTGCGCGGAGAATATGCGCCGGTGCCGCGGCCCCTTGCACACCATTTTTTGCGCCGGACGCGGTAGGCGCCCGTCAACCCGGCGGGATGGAGGGAGCCCCTGGCGGGGCGGCGCAGAATTGCTCGAACAGCACGTCCAAGACCGCCAGGGCCTGCGGACTGGCGATCTCATAGTAGATGTGTTTCCCTTCCCGGCGCGTGTTCACCAGGCGTTCTTCGCGCAGTACGCCCAGTTGCTGGGACAGGGTCGGCTGGGAAACGCCCACCAGTGCTTCCAGCTCCCCCACCCTTTTCTCGCCTTGCGTGAGCTGGCACAGGAGGAGAAGGCGGTCGGGGTTGGACAGCACTTTCATCAGGCGGCAGGCAGCGTCGGAGGCGCGGCGAAGTCGGTCGAGGTCGCTCGCGGTGTCGATGGGCATGGTCATCGCTGTGGTTTCGATTCAGGTGTCATGGGTTGCGAGGGAACAAGTCTGCGCCAGCGCGGGACATCATCGCCGGCCCGGGTTTCAGCAGCGCCTTCGGATTTTGATGCTTCAGAGCGCGCCTTCAGCCCGGGGGCCTCGCGGGCGGCGGGTGCAGCGCGTGCCGCGGCCGCCCAAAAACGATACCTCACACTGAAACAACAGGCACCGGCCACAAATCAGTTTACATTTTGAGCGACAGTCTGTAAGACTGTTGCAAAAAAGGGGGTCGACATGCTCTCCAGGTTTTCGGCGGCACGTTGCGTTGCCTGCTGGGTGAAAGTGGCGGTTCTGGTCGGATTCGCGCTGGCAGGGCCCGCAACCCATGCGCTGGACAAGCCCACGGGTCCCGTGGTCCTCACCATCGAGGGGGCGATCAGCCAGGCGAACAACGGTTCGCAGGCCCAGTTCGACATGGCGATGCTGGAAAAGCTGCCCCAGCACAGCTTCTCCACCCAGACGCCGTGGTATCCCAGCGCGGTCTCCTTCACCGGCCCGCTCCTGCGGGATGTCCTGGCGGCGGTCGGGGCGAAGGGGACGAGCATCACGGCCGTGGCGCTGAACGACTACAAGACGGAGATTCCCGTGGATGACGCCACGCGCCACGACGTGATCATCGCCCGCCTCATGAACAACCGCCCCATGCGCGTGCGCGAGAAAGGCCCGCTTTTCATCATCTACCCGTTCGATACCAAGGCGGAATTGCGCAGCGAGCTGTACTACAACCGCGCGGCCTGGCAGCTGAACGTGCTGCGCATCCGCTAGCGCCTGGGCCCTTGATCCCCAGCACCACGCCATGCTGCGCAGCAAACACCTTCTGCGGCTGATCATTGCGGGCCTGGTGGTGGCGTATGTGGCGATCGCCGGCGTGCAGTACCACCAGTACCGCAGCGTGGAAGCGGTCATGCGCCGGGGTGACGTCAACGCGCTGTGGTCGTTCCTGCAGCTCAGTGTCGAATACGAGAAGCTCGACCACGCGCTGCACCAGTTCGAGATCGATCCCGCCAGCATGCCCCCCGACCGCCTGGAGCTGCGCTACGACCTGTTCCTGAGCCGTTTCAGCGCACTGGAGAGCGGTACCGCCCGCACCCTGATGCAGGGAGAGCCCATCTACGGCAACGCCCTCGACGCATTGCAGAACTTTGTCGCTGCGGGAGACAGCCATTTTGGACAGAGCGTCGACGCGGCCTCCCGCCACGCGAACATGAAGCTCTTGCGGGTGGAGCTGAACAGGCTTCGCGACATCATCCAGGAACTGTCGCTGCAGGCATCGCGCATCTCGGCCCTGCTGGGCGACCGGCGCAATGCGGAAGTGAAGCGCCAGACACTGCTGACCACCGGGTTGACGGCATTCCAGGCCATCCTGACCTTCCTGCTCGCGTTCGCGATGGCCCGGCAGTTTCTCAAGCGCGAAAAGGCCAGATCCCTCGCCCTGGCAGCACAGGCCGAACTGGTGGACGCCCTCAGGCGCAACGAGGAGGCGCTGGAAGCCCGCGTGGCCCAGCGCACGGAGCAACTGCAGCAGGTCAACGCGGCATTGCGGGAACACGAAGATGAACTGGTGGTGGCCCAGGCCAAGGCCGAGGATGCATCGCGCATGAAATCCGACTTCCTGGCCAACATGAGCCATGAGATCCGCACGCCCATGAACGCCGTGATCGGCATGAGCCATCTGGCCCTGGGAACGGAGCTGACCGCACGCCAGCGCGACTACATCGAGAAGATCCAGCGGTCGGGCCAGCACCTGCTGGGCCTGATCAACGACATCCTGGATTTCAGCAAGATCGAGGCGGGCAAGCTCGAGGTCGAGGTGGTGGATTTCGACCTGCATGGCGTGCTCGACAACGTAGCCAACCTGCTGAGCGACAAATGCGCCGCCAAGGGCCTGGAGCTGATGTTCGACGTGGACTCGCACCTGCCCGCCGACCTGCGGGGAGATCCGCTGCGGCTGGGGCAGATCCTCGTCAACTACGCCAACAATGCGGTCAAGTTCACGGACGAGGGCGAGATCATCGTGCGGGTCCGCGAGGCGGCGCGGGATGCCCAGGGCGTGCTGCTGCGCTTCGAGGTGCAGGACACCGGCATTGGCCTCACCGAGGAACAGCAATCAAGGCTGTTTCGCTCTTTCGAGCAGGCCGACACTTCCACCACGCGAAAGTACGGCGGTACCGGGCTGGGGCTGGCCATCTCCAAGAAGCTGGCCGGCCTGATGGGCGGGGACGTGGGCGTGCAAAGCCTGCCCGGCCGGGGGAGCACGTTCTGGTTCACGGCGCGGCTCGGCCTGGGAGACTCCACCCAGCGCCCGCTGCTGCCGGAGCCCGACCTGCGCGGGCGCCGGGTGCTGGTGGTGGACGACAGCGAACAGGCGCGGCAGATCCTCGCGGAGCTGCTGTCCAGCATGAGTTTTTCGGTGACACTCGCCAGCTCAGGGGCCCAGGCCGTGGAACTGGCACGCGCCGCCGGCGAGGCCGGGCGGCCCTGTGAAATCGCCTTTCTGGACTGGAAAATGCCCGGCATGGACGGGTTCGAAACCGCCCGCCAGCTCGCACGGCTGCCCCACCCTCCCCGCCCCGTCATCGTCACCGCGCATGGCCGCGACGATGTGCTGGACGAACTCACCCGCACGGGCGTCGGGCTGATGCTGACCAAGCCGGTGAACCCATCACAGCTGTTCGATGCCGCCATGCGGGCATTGGGCGGAACACAACGGGTGGACGAAGCGCGGCGCATGCTGCCCCCGGCGCGGGGCGCAGGCCTGGACTCGATCCGGGGTGCGCGCGTGCTGCTGGTGGATGACAACGACCTGAACCAGCAGGTGGGCCGTGAACTGCTGGCCAGTGCCGGGCTGGTGGTGGATGCGGCCGCCAACGGCCAGGAAGCGCTCGACATGCTGGCCCGCGGCGCCTACGACATCGTGCTCATGGACATGCAGATGCCGGTGATGGACGGCCTCACGGCCACCCGCCGGCTGCGTGAGAACCCAGCCTGGGCGCGCCTGCCCGTGCTGGCGATGACGGCCAACGCAATGAGTGGCGACCGCGAACAGTGCCTGGACGCCGGCATGAACGGCCACATCGCCAAGCCCATCGACCCGGAGGCCCTGTTTGCCGCGCTGCGGCAGTGGATTGCACTGCCCCACACGGGGGGCACCGGCGATGCAGCGCTTGCAGCGCGGCCCACGGCGGATGCGCCCGCCGCGGCAATGGCGCCGGCAGCCGACCCCCTGGCACACATCGAAGGCCTCCATACGGCTGCCGGGCTGCGGCGGGTGCTGGGCAAACGCGCCGCCTACGAAAGCCTGCTGCGCAAGTTCGTGGTTGGCCAGGCCAACGCCGTGCAGGAGACGCGCGCCCATCTGGCGGAAGGCCAGCCGCAGGCGGCTCGGCGCGCCATGCACACGCTGAAAGGCTCGGCAGGCACCATTGGCGCGGTGGGCCTGGCCGAACTGGCGCATGCCGCGGAACAGGCCATCGCGCAGAACGCGCAGGCCGGCCCCCTGGAGGCCCTGCTGCAGCCGGTGGAAGCCGCCTGCCAGACGCTGGTGACGGCCCTGCAGGAAGCCCTGCCCCCCGAGCCCGACGCCGCCACCAGCGCGGCCGCCGCGCCCCCTGGGTCACCGCACGCGCCCATGGATGCGGCGCACGCCCGCGACCTCCTGGCACGCCTGGACGCCTTGCTGGCGGACAGCGACTCGGAAGCCGTGGAGCTGTTCAGGGACTCCGGCCCCAGCCTGCAGGCCCGGCTGGGGCCCGCCACCTATGCCGACATGAAGCGGCTGCTGGACAACTATCTCTTCGCCGACGCACTCGCGGTGCTGCGCCAGGCGTGGATTCCCGACGCACGACACACGGAGGACCCAGTTCATGAATAGTCCATTGGAATCAAGCGGCGGCAAATGCACGGTGCTGGTTGTGGATGACACGCCCGGCAATCTCTCCTTGATGAGCGACCTCCTGCGGCCGGACTACAAGGTCAAGCTGGCCCCCAGCGGCGAGCGCGCGCTGCAGATCGTGGCGGCCGAAAAACCCGACCTGATCCTGCTGGACATCATGATGCCGGACATGGACGGCTACGAGGTGCTGCGGCGCCTGCAGTTCAACCCCGACACCGAGGCCATCCCGGTGATTTTCCTCACGGCCATGAGCGCCACCGACGACGAGACGGTGGGACTGGAGCTGGGCGCCGTGGACTACATCACCAAGCCCGTCAACCCCGCCATCACCATGGCCCGGGTGCGCAACCATCTGCAGCTCAAGCGCGCGCGGGACCTGCTGGCCCACCACAACCACTTTCTGGAGCAGGAGGTGGCCAACCGCACGCGTGCCCTGGCCGAACTGCAGGACGCCACCATCCGTGCCATGGCATCGCTGGCGGAAACGCGCGACAACGAGACAGGCAACCACATCCGGCGCACGCAACACTATGTGGAAGCGCTGGCCCGCAAGCTGCAAAACCACCCGCGCTTTCGCGATGAGCTCACGGAGGATGCCATCGAGGTGATCTTCAAGTCCGCCCCCCTGCACGACATCGGCAAGGTGGGCATACCCGACCGCATCCTGCTCAAGCCGGGCAAGCTCACGCCCGAAGAATTCGAGATCATGAAGACCCACACCACGCTGGGGCGCGACGCCATCGTGGCGGCCGAAAGCGAAACCACGCAGGACAACCCCTTCTTCCGCTACGCCAAGGAGATCGCCTACAGCCACCAGGAAAAGTGGGACGGCTCAGGCTATCCCGAGGGGCTGGTGGGCAACACCATTCCCCTGTCGGCACGGCTGATGGCGGTGGCCGACGTGTATGACGCGCTCATCTCCGAGCGGGTCTACAAGCCCGCCTACTCCCACGAGCACGCGGTCGAGATCATCCGCGACGGCCGGGGCAGCCACTTCGATCCCGACATGGTGGACGCCTTCCTGTCGCTCTCCGAGGAGTTCCGGCGCATTGCCCAGCGTTTCGCCGACGGAGAGCACGCGCTGCAGGCCCAGATCGACCGCATGGCCAGCGACCTGACCGAGGAAGACCGCCTGGTGCCAGGCGGCCAGGGCGCCTAGCCGCAGATGCCCTCTTCATGCGGGTGGTGGCAAGGAGATTGCACGCTGCCACCGTCCTCCTGCGCTGCCACCGTCCTCCTGCGCTGCCACCGCCGCCGTCCGGTGGCCGTCCAGTCCCAGCTTGGCGAGCAGCCGCACGTCGGCATCCACATCCGGGTTGCCCGTCACCAGCAGCTTGTCGCCATAGAAGATCGAATTGGCCCCGGCCAGGAAACACAGTGCCTGCACGGCTTCGCCCATCTGCTGGCGCCCCGCGGACAGGCGCACGCGGGCCTTGGGCATGGTGATGCGGGCGACGGCGATCATGCGCACGAAGTCTAGCGGGTCGATGGGCTCGCTGTCGGCCAGCGGCGTGCCCGGCACGCGAACCAGGCTGTTGATGGGCACGGACTCGGGGTACGGGCTGAGGTTGGCCAGCTGCGCGATGAGCCCCGCGCGGTGCACGGGCGCCTCGCCCATGCCCACGATGCCGCCGCAGCACACGCTGATGCCCGCGCTGCGCACGTGCTGCAGGGTGTCGAGCCGATCCTGGTAGGCGCGGGTGCTGACCACGTCGGTGTAGTACTCGGGCGCGGTGTCGAGGTTGTGGTTGTAGTAGTCCAGGCCCGCATCCTTGAGCGCCTGCGCCTGGTGCGATTCGAGCATGCCCAGCGTGGCGCAGGTCTGCAGGCCCAGGCCCTTCACGGCGCCGATCAGGGCGCTGACCTTCTCGATGTCCCGGTCCTTCGGGGCGCGCCATGCCGCACCCATGCAGAACCGCGTGGCGCCGGCGTCCTTCGCGGCCTGGGCAGCCCGCACCACCTCGTCCACCTCCATCAGCTTGTCGGCCTTCACACCGGTGTCGAACTCGGCGGCCTGCGGGCAGTAGCCACAGTTCTCGGGGCAGCCTCCGGTCTTCACCGACAGCAGCGTGGCCAGTTCGATGTCTCCCTCGGGCCAGTGCTGGCGATGCACCGTCTGCGCTTCGAAAAGAAGGTCCATCAGCGGCCTGTCGAGCAGCGCCTGGATGGCGTCCACGCTCCAGGGGCCTTGCGGCGCTGGCGGCGCGGGCCGGCGATGCAGCTGAACGGTCTGGGTGGCCGCGGTGGCGGAGGTCATGGAAGTCATGGCGATCGGTTCCCTTCAAGTCATCTGCTCCATGGCGGCACGGGGCCGCCATCGGCAGGGGTTACACAGCGCGCGCGGCCTGGGCCAGGAGGTGGTCCGGCCGGTGCGCGGCGACGTGGGCGGATTCTGGAGGAGAAAAAGGCACAAACGCACGCCGAAGGGTCACAAAAAGTGCCAACAAAAGTACGTCGCCAACAGCCCCCAAGTCCTTGGTTTTTTGTGCGCAGAACACGGGGTTTTCAGCGCATTTGACGGCAGGTTGGCGCGTGGTGGAACGCGACCATCGCGATGCAACCGCAACGCGGCGCTATCTGTGCCCATCTGCCGCCCCGCGTGGCCCGGGGGCGCCTGACGATGGGCGACGTTGGCGCATGCCGTCGCCCCCGCACCATCGGCAGCCAGCCGTTGTTCAGCCCAGCGCCGCGATCACCTCGGCCGGCGCCTGCACCAGCTCGATCAGGACGCCTTCGCCAGCGATCGGAAACTCGTCGTTGCTCTTGGGGTGCAGGAAGGTGATGTCATAGCCCGCAGCGCCCTTGCGGATGCCGCCGGGCGCAAAGCGCACGCCTTTAGCAGTGAGCCATTCCACCGCCATGGGCAGGTCGTCGATCCACAGGCCGATGTGGTTGAGCGGCGTGGTGTGCACGGCGGGCTTCTTGTCGATGTCCAGCGGCTGCATGATGTCCACCTCCACCTTCCAGGCGCCCCGCCCCATCGCGAGGATGTCTTCATCCACGTTTTCGCGCTCGCTCTGGAACGTGCCCGTCTGCGTGAGGCCCAGCATGTCCACCCACAGGGTCTTCATGCGTGCCTTGTCCGTGCCGCCGATGGCGACCTGCTGAATGCCCAGGACTTTGAAGGGCCGCTCTTTTGCCGTCATGATTTGCTCCTTGATTGATAGCTATAAATGCAGTTACGTACAGCGCACGCGGCCTATTCCGCGCAGAAGGCCGCTTGGCCTCATGCCTCGCGCAGCACCCAGCTGCTCAGCGTGGCGAAGTATTCGCGCAGCCGCGCGTTGTAGCGCGTGGCCAGGGGGGTGGGCGCCGCCACCGGCACCATGGCCGTGAAGCCATGGCGTCGCGCGATGCGCAGGGCGCGCGGCAGGTGGAAGTCGCTGGTCACCAGGGCCAGCGGGGCCGTGGCCGGCACCCCACGCGCCAGCAGCAGGGGGCGCCCCAGCGCCAGGTTCAGCGCGGTGCTGGTGCTTTCCGCCTCCAGCACCAGGCGCCCTGCGGCGACGCCATGGCGCTGCTGCAGATAGCGGGCCATCACCTCGGCTTCGGTGTGCGTTTCACCCCATACCTCGCCGCCGCACACGGCGATCAGGGCGGTGGGCTGCAGGCGGGCCAGCGCGGCCGCCGTGTCCAGCCGTGCTGCCAGCGCCGGCCGGGGTTGCCCGTTCTGGATGCCGCCCCCCAGCACCACGATGGCCTGCACGGGCGGCACCTGTGCAGGCGGTATGCCGGCATTCTCCAGAAAGGCCCAGAAAACCCCCAGGCTGGCCATCCAGGCCGCCAGGCCCCACCAGCCCGCGCGCCACAGCTGCTGGCGCCGCCGCCCACGGTGCCGCCAGCCCGCCAGCGGAGTCCACCACGCGGCCAGGGCCAGGAAGACCGCCCCCAACGCGGCGGGCAGCATGGTGCCCAGATCGAGGTGCCCCAGGACCATGAGCACGGCGCCATCCACCAGCAGCACGGCGCCGGCCAGCCCGAGCAGCACACGCAAGACCACGGTCATCGCGGTGTGTGGCCAGGCCAGCGTGTTGCGCGGACCGGGGCGCTCGGCGGCATCACTGGAACTCAATGATCACGTCGTCCACCGCCAGCGACTCGCCCTTGCCCGCCACCACCTTGCCCACTACGCCATCCTGCGCGGCAAAGAGGATGTTCTCCATCTTCATGGCCTCGATCACGGCCAGTTTTTCACCGGCCTGCACCTTCTGGCCGGGCTGCACCGCCACATCCACCAGCAGGCCGGGCATGGGCGAAAGCAGGAACCTGGACAGGTCCGGCGGCGCCTTGAAGGGCATCAGCTTGTGCAAGCGTGCACCGAGGGGTGACAGCACGAGCGCATCGATCTGCGTGCCGTTGTGCGCGATGCGCAGGGCCAGCGGGTTCTTGCCCACGCCGCGCTCCACCTGCGCGGTAAACCCGGCGCCATTGCACTGGCCTTGCACCCGGATCTGGCCCAGCGTGGCGGCGCTGCTGATCTGGTAGCTCTTGCCGTCCACGGCCACCACGCTGGAGCCCGACTTGTCCTGGAAGTCGGTGACCGAGACCGCGTGGTGCTCGTTCTGCCCCTCGGCCCCCAGCGTGACCACCACGAACTGCTCGCCCACCTTCACCTCGTGCCCTGCCAGCTGGCCGCTGATGCCCGAGGCGCGCGCACGGTAGCGGCGGTTCATGAAAGCGGCCAGCGCCACCAGGAACAGCGGGTCCTCGTGTGGCACGTCCTCGGAGTGGAAGCCCTTGCCGTAATGTTCGGCGATGAAGCCGGTGTTGAACTCGCCGGTCACGAATTTAGGGTGGGCCAGCAGGGCCGCCTGGAACGGAATGTTGCTGCTGATGCCCCGGATCACGAAGCCGTTGAGCGCCGCGCGCATCTTGGCGATCGCATGGTCGCGGTCGGTGCCGTGCACGATGAGCTTGGCGATCATCGAGTCGTAGTACATCGGGATCTCGCCGCCCTCATACACCCCTGTGTCCACGCGCACGCCCAGCTTCTTGTCGGTGTCGCCCTGGAACATGCTCTGCTCCGGCGGCTGAAAACGCACCAGGCGGCCGGTTGATGGCAGGAAGTTGCGGAACGGGTCCTCGGCGTTGATGCGGCACTCGATGGCCCAGCCGTCGCGCTTCACGTCGGCTTGCGCGAGCGGCAGCTTCTCGCCTGCGGCCACGCGGATCATCAGCTCCACCAGGTCCAGGCCGGTGATGCATTCCGTCACCGGGTGCTCCACCTGCAGGCGGGTGTTCATTTCGAGGAAGTAGAAGTCCTGGTCCTTGCCGACCACGAACTCCACCGTGCCCGCGCTCTGGTACTTGACCGCCTTGGCCAGCTGCACCGCCTGCTCGCCCATGGCCTTGCGGGTGGCGTCGCTGATGAAGGGCGACGGAGCCTCTTCAATCACCTTCTGGTGGCGGCGCTGGATGGAGCATTCGCGCTCGTTCAGGTAGATCACATTGCCGTGGCTGTCGCCCAGCACCTGGATCTCGATGTGGCGCGGCTCCTGCACGAACTTCTCGATGAAGATGCGGTCGTCGCCAAAGCTGTTGCGGGCTTCGTTCTGGCAGCTGGTGAAGCCTTCAAACGCTTCCTTGTCGTTGAACGCCACGCGCAGGCCCTTGCCGCCGCCCCCGGCCGAGGCCTTGATCATCACGGGGTAGCCGATGCCCTTGGCGATTTCCACCGCCTGCTCGGGGCCCGCGATGGCGTCGTTGTAGCCCGGGATGGTGTTGACCTTGGCCTCGTTGGCCAGCTTCTTGGACGCGATCTTGTCGCCCATGGCCGCGATCGAATGCGCCTTGGGGCCGATGAAGGCAATGCCTTCGTCCTCGCAGCGCTTGGCGAAGGCTTCGTTCTCCGACAGGAAGCCGTAGCCGGGGTGCACGGCCTGCGCGCCGGTCTGTTTGCAGGCGGCAATGATCTTGTCGGCCAGCAGGTACGACTCGCGGCTGGGCGCCGCGCCGATGTGCACGGCCTCGTCGGCCAGCTTGACGTGGCGGGCTTCCTTGTCGGCGTCGGAGTAGACGGCGACGGTGGCGATGCCCATCTTGCGGGCGGTAGCGATGACGCGGCACGCGATTTCGCCACGGTTGGCGATCAGGATTTTCGTAAACATGTTCTTATGCTCCTTGTCCGCTCACAGTGGGATGTTGCCGTGCTTGCGCCATGGGTTTTCCAGCTTCTTGTCCCGCAGCATCACCAGCGAGCGGCAGATGCGCTTGCGTGTCTCGTGCGGCAGGATCACGTCGTCGATAAAGCCACGTGCGCCGGCCACGAACGGGTTGGCAAAACGCTGTTTGTATTCCGCCTCGCGTGCGGCCAGCTTCACGGGGTCGTTCTTGTCTTCGCGGAAGATGATTTCCACGGCACCCTTGGCGCCCATCACCGCGATCTCGGCGTTGGGCCAGGCCAGATTCACGTCGCCGCGCAGGTGCTTGGAGCTCATCACGTCGTACGCGCCGCCGTAGGCCTTGCGGGTGATGACGGTGATCTTGGGTACGGTGCACTCGGCATACGCGTACAGCAGCTTGGCGCCGTGCTTGATGATGCCGCCGTATTCTTGGCTGGTGCCGGGCATGAAGCCGGGCACGTCCACAAACGTGACCACGGGGATATTGAAAGCGTCACAGAACCGCACGAAGCGCGCGGCCTTGATGGAGCTCTTGATGTCCAGGCAGCCCGCCAGCACCAGCGGCTGGTTGGCCACGATGCCCACGGTCTGGCCTTCCATGCGGGCGAAGCCGATGAGGATGTTCTTGGCGTACTCGGGCTGCAGCTCAAAGAAATCCCCGTCGTCCACGGTCTTGAGGATCAGCTCCTTCATGTCGTAGGGCTTGTTGGGGTTCTCGGGCACCAGGGTGTCCAGGCTCAGGTCCATGCGGTCGGCGGGGTCGTTGCTGGGGCGCACCGGGGCCTTTTCCCGGTTATTCAGGGGCAGGTAGTTGTACAGGCGGCGCAGCATCATCAGCGCCTCCACGTCGTTCTCGAACGCCATGTCGGCCACACCGCTCTTGGTGGTGTGCGTCACGGCGCCGCCCAGTTCCTCGGCCGTGACTTCTTCGTGCGTCACGGTCTTCACGACTTCGGGGCCGGTGACGAACATGTACGAGCTGTCCTTCACCATGAAGATGAAGTCGGTCATGGCGGGCGAGTACACGGCGCCGCCGGCGCTCGGGCCCATGATCATGCTGATCTGCGGAATCACGCCGCTGGCGAGCACGTTCTTCTGGAACACGTCGGCATAACCGCCCAGCGAGGCCACGCCTTCCTGGATGCGCGCGCCGCCCGAGTCGTTGAGGCCGATGACCGGTGCGCCGACCTTCATGGCCTGGTCCATCACCTTGCAGATCTTTTCGGCGTGCGTTTCGCTCAAAGCACCGCCGAACACCGTGAAGTCCTGGCTGAACACGAACACCAGGCGGCCGTTGATCATGCCGTAGCCCGTCACCACGCCGTCGCCGGGGATCTTGTTGTCCTCCATGCCGAAGTCGGTGCAGCGGTGCTCGACGAACATGTCCCATTCCTCGAACGTGCCGTCGTCCAGCAGCAGCTCGATGCGCTCGCGCGCCGTGAGCTTGCCCTTGGCGTGCTGCGCATCGATGCGCTTTTGCCCGCCGCCCAGGCGTGCCAGCGCACGCTTTTTCTCCAGTTGATCCAGGATGTCTTGCATGGTCGTCCTTTGGTGAATGGGTTGGTGTCTACTATTTATTTGATAGCTGCTTGCGCTGTACTGGATTGCGCCAGCAGCAGATTTCGTGCTGCAGTCGATGCCGCGATGCGCCCTGCGGCCACATCGGCCTGCATCTGGGGCAGCAGCTCCCTGACCTGCGGGTGCTGGCGAAACGCGAGCTTGAGGCCCGCGTCGATGCGCTCCCACATCCAGGCGAGCGATTGTTTTTCGCGCCGCGCTGCCAGGCGGCCGTTGGTGGACTGCATGTCGCGAAACAGCGCCACGGTGGTCCAGAAAGCATCCACCCCCTGCCCCAGCAGAGCGCTGATCTGCAGCACGCGCGGTTGCCACAGCGCGCCGTGCGTCGCGTGATCAGGGTTGCCGTGCATGCCGAGCAGGCGCAGGCTGGAGGTGATCTGCGCCTCGGCGCGCGTGGCGGCGTTCTTGTCGATGTCGGCCTTGTTGATGACCACCAGGTCGGCAATCTCCATCACGCCCTTCTTGATGGCCTGCAGGTCGTCGCCCGCGTTGGGCAGCTGCATGAGCACGAACATGTCCGTCATGCCCGCCACCGCGATCTCGCTCTGGCCCACGCCCACGGTTTCGACGATGACCACGTCGTAGCCCGCGGCCTCGCAGACCAGCATGGCCTCGCGCGTCTTCTCTGCCACGCCGCCCAGCGTGCCGCTGGAGGGGCTGGGGCGGATGTAGGCCTTCTCGTGCACCGACAGGTGTTCCATGCGCGTCTTGTCACCCAGGATGGAGCCGCCCGAGACGGTGCTGGAGGGGTCGATGGTGAGCACGGCCACGCGATGGCCCTGGCCAATCAGGTACAGCCCGAGCGCTTCGATGAAGGTGGACTTGCCCACGCCGGGCACGCCGCTGATGCCCAGGCGAAACGCCTTGCCGGTATGGGGCAGCAGCTGCGTGAGCAATTCATCCGCCTGGGCGCGGTGGTCCGCCCGCGTCGATTCGAGCAGGGTGATGGCCTTGGACATTGCGCGGCGCTGCGTGGGGCCGGGCTGGCCAAGCACACCTGGATAGAGGTTCATGGCGACATCCTCGCGGCGGCCTTCTCGAATGCGGGGCTCCACCGGTACTCCAGGTCGAACTCCTGCTCCTCCACCAGTTGAAAGCCATTGCGCACGTAAAAGCGGTTGGCGCCACTGCCGCGCAAGGCGCCCAGGGTGATGTCCTGGCCCAGCGCCCTGCCCTGTGCCTTGGCCCACTCCAGGGCCCACGCCCCGGCGCCCCGGCCCTGGCGACCGGGTCGGACGTACAGGTGGTGCAGCCTCATGCGTGCGGGGTCTGCATACGGGAGCAGCGTGAGGTAACCAATGCGCTCGTCACCTGCCACGATGTGCCGCATATAGGCCGGCACAAAGGCATCGCGAAGCCTTTCCCGCACCCGCACGGGGTCAAAGCGTCCCAATCGCTCCAGGCTTTCGCGCATGGCCTCTGCACGCAGGTCGGCCATGGACTCAAAGTCTGCTTGCGCAACGCTTTCAAAGCCAAACATGGGATGGCGAAAAGGCTCGGAAGGAAAAGGCGAACTCAAGCGGTAACCGCCTTGCGAATCTGCTCCAGCACATCCTTGGCGCTGGCCGGAATCGGCGTGCCCGGGCCGTAGATGCCCTTCACGCCCGCTTCGTACAGGTGCTCATAGTCCTGCGCCGGGATCACCCCGCCCACGAACACGATGATGTCGTCCGCGCCCTGGTCCTTGAGGGACTGGATGATGGCGGGCACCAGTGTCTTGTGGCCGGCGGCCAGCGTGCTCACGCCCACGGCGTGCACGTCGTTTTCAATCGCCTGGCGCGCGCACTCCTCGGGCGTCTGGAACAGCGGGCCCATGTCCACGTCGAAGCCCAGGTCGGCAAACGCGGTGGCCACCACCTTGGCGCCCCGGTCGTGGCCGTCCTGGCCCAGCTTGGCGATCATCACGCGCGGGCGGCGGCCTTCCTTTTCGGCAAATTCGTTGATCTCGGTCTTGAGTTTGTCCCAGCCTTCGGCCGAGTCATAGGCTGCTGCGTACACACCGGTCACCTTTTGCGTATCGGCGCGGTGGCGCCCAAAAACCTTCTCGAGCGCATCCGACACCTCGCCCACCGTGGCGCGCAGGCGCACCGCCTTGATGGCCAGGTCGAGCAGGTTGCCTTCGCCGCTTTCTGCTGCGGAAGTAAGAGCATCCAGCGCTTGCTGTACAAGGTCTGGATCGCGTTTTGCACGGATATTTTTCAGGCGCTCGATCTGCCCGTCTCGCACCTTGACGTTGTCGATCTGCAGGATATCGACCGGGTCTTCCTTGGCCAGCTTGTACTTGTTGACGCCCACGATCACGTCCTTGCCGCTGTCGATGCGCGCCTGCTTCTCGGCGGCGGCGGCCTCGATCTTGAGCTTGGCCCAGCCGCTGTCCACGGCCTGGGTCATGCCGCCCATGGCCTCGACCTCCTCGATGATCTTCCAGGCGGCATCGGCCATGTCCTGGGTCAGCTTTTCCATCATGTAGCTGCCGGCCCAGGGGTCCACCACGTTCGTGATGTGCGTCTCTTCCTGGATGATGAGCTGCGTGTTGCGCGCGATGCGCGAGGAAAATTCGGTGGGCAGCGCGATGGCCTCGTCCAGCGCGTTGGTGTGCAGGCTCTGCGTGCCGCCAAACACGGCCGCCATGGCCTCGATGGTGGTGCGCACGATGTTGTTGTAGGGGTCCTGCTCCGTCAGGCTCCAGCCGCTGGTCTGGCAGTGCGTGCGCAGCATCAGGCTCTTGGGGTTCTTGGCGCCGGTCTCTTTCATGATGCGGCACCACAGCAGGCGCGCCGCGCGCATCTTGGCCACTTCCAGGTAGAAGTTCATGCCGATCGCCCAGAAGAAGCTCAAGCGGCCGGCGAACTCGTCCACGTCCATGCCCTTGGCGATGGCGGTCTTCACGTATTCCTTGCCGTCGGCCAGAGTGAAGGCCAGCTCCAGCGCCTGGTTGGCGCCAGCTTCCTGCATGTGGTAGCCGCTGATCGAGATCGAGTTGAACTTCGGCATGTTCCTGGCCGTGTACTCGATGATGTCGCCAATGATCTTCATCGACGGCTTGGGCGGGTAGATGTAGGTGTTGCGCACCATGAACTCTTTCAGAATGTCGTTCTGAATCGTTCCGGAGAGCTTGTCCTGGCTCACGCCCTGTTCTTCCGCCGCCACCACATAGCCCGCCAGCACCGGCAGCACGGCGCCGTTCATGGTCATCGAGACCGACACCTTGTCCAGCGGGATCTGGTCGAACAGGATCTTCATGTCCTCCACCGAGTCGATGGCCACGCCGGCCTTGCCCACGTCGCCCGTCACGCGGGGATGGTCGCTGTCATAGCCCCGGTGCGTGGCCAGGTCGAACGCCACCGACACGCCCTGCCCGCCTGCGGCCAACGCCTTGCGGTAGAAGGCGTTGGATTCCTCGGCGGTGGAAAAGCCCGCGTACTGGCGGATGGTCCAGGGGCGCACCGCGTACATGGTGGCCTGGGGGCCGCGCAGGTAGGGCTCGAAGCCGGGCAAGGTGTTGGCGTATGGCAGGCCCGCCGTGTCCTGCGCGGTGTACAGCGGCTTGACGGTGATGCCGTCGGGCGTGACCCAGTTGAGGGCGCCGACGTCGCCACCCGGTGCCGACTTGGCGGCGGCCTTGGCCCAGGCTTCGAGCGAAGACGCGGCGAATTCGGGAGTGTTGTTGGGGGGGGTGTCACTCATGGCGAAAACTTCTCCGAAGATGGCGTTGCAGGCGTAAAACGGCGCGGGGACGGTTCCCGATGTGGCGGCGAGTTTACATCATTCATAATTATTGATTCAAAATATTCCTCTGAGCTTACAATCCGCCCCATGTCTGCCCTTACCCTCACGCCGCGTGCCCTCTACGAAGAAGTCGCCGAGCAATTGCGCCAGCGCATCTTCCGCCGTGAGCTGGAGCCCGGCAGCTGGATCGACGAACTCAAGATCGCCGAGGAATTCGGCATCAGCCGCACCCCCCTGCGCGAGGCGCTCAAGGTGCTGGCGGCCGAAGGCCTGGTCACGATGAAGGTGCGCCGTGGCGCCTATGTGACCGAAATGTCCGAGAAGGACCTGCGCGATGTCTACCACCTGCTGAGCCTACTGGAGAGCGACGCGGCCGGCGTGGTGGCCGCCACCGCCACCGCGGCGCAACTGCAGGCGCTGCAGGACCTACATGCCGAACTGGAGGCGGCCGCCGGCGAACGTGAACGGTTCTTTGCCGTGAACGAGCGTTTTCACATGCTGCTGCTGGAACTGGCCGATAACCGCTGGCGCAGCCAGATGGTGGCCGACCTGCGCAAGGTGATGAAGCTCAACCGCCACAACTCGCTGCTCAAGCAGGGGCGGATCGAGGACTCGCTGAACGAGCACCGCGCCATCCTGGCGGCGATGGTGGCGCGCGATGCCCAGGCCACGGCCCGCGCCATGCAGGCCCATTTCGCCCACGGCCTGGAAGCCGCGACCTGACCGGGCATTCAGCCAGCCACTTCCACGCGGTTGCGGCCCCCGGTCTTGGCCGCGTAGAGGGCTTCGTCCGCTCGGTGCAGGAGCTCGTCAAAGCTGCTGTCCCCCTCGTTCTTCAAGGCCACGCCCAAGGAAATGGTCATGGCCAGCGGCAGTCCGTCCACCGAGAGCGGGCGGGTGGCCACCAGCCTGCGCAGCCTCTCCCCGGCGGCCCGCGCGGCCCGGCTGTCCGCGGCGTCCCACAGCACCACGAACTCCTCTCCGCCGTGGCGCGCCGCGAAGTCGGCCCCACGGCAGGAGGCCTGCAGGTGCCCGGCGACATGCCTGAGCGCCACGTCGCCCACCGCATGCCCATGGCAATCGTTGATGGCCTTGAAGTGGTCGATGTCGATCAGCGCCAGGGCCAGGCCGCCCCCGCGCGCACCCGCCTGCGCGAAACGCTGTTCGCCCACCGCAACCAGGGTGCGGCGGTTGGCCAGGCCCGTCAGATAGTCCGTTGACGCGGCCAGCTCCCACTGGCGGCCGATGCGCTGGGAGCACATCAGCAGGAAGCCGGTGGTGCCCACCACGGGCAGGATGGCGGTGATCATCGGGCTGGCCATGTTGATCCAGGCCCCATCTCCCGTGACATCGAACGACGGGCTCACGCCCTTGAGCAGGAAGTAGCCCGCGCGAAACACCGTGAACGCCGCCACGGCAGCAAACAGGCTGGCCATCACCCGGCGGCTGCGCGCGCCGTCATGCGACTTCTGCGAGGCCAGCAGCGCGAAGCACGCCAGCAGCAGGAAGGCGCAGCTGCCCGACAGGATCAGCACGCGCATGCCCGTGTGCGGCCGTGCGATGGCGAACCAGGCAATGCCGCCAATCCCCACGATCGCAGGGGCCAGCAGCCAGAGCCTGTCCGGCAGCCCATAGAACTGGCGCAGCGCGCGCCAGTAGCCGGTGCACCCCAGCAGCACGAGCCCATTGGCCATGGGCGATGCCAGCCCCAGCGGCAGCCGGTACTGCACCGCGTACAGCACCGCGCTGGCGGCCAGCAGCAGCGTGGCCGTGCGCCAGGTTCCCGCGCTGGGCCGCAAGGCCTCGGGAAAGTCGTTGCGCATCAGCCCCAGGACCCAGCCATTGGCCAGCATCATCAGCGTGGCGACGATAAAGATGGTGATGGGGTCCATGGCGGAAGGGCGCGGTAGAGACGGCGGTCCGGGCAGCGGCGGGAGATGGAGAGGAAGGGGTCGGCACGCCACGGTGATGCCATGGCTGTGCGAGGGACGTGCGAGCGAGCCTGTGCGGATTGTGGCCGAGGCGCCGCGCCGGTGCCACGGATTTCGCGCGGCACGGGGCACACTGGGGCCCATCATTCCACAAACCGGAATGCACCATTTGCAACGCAACAGGGTGTTGCGCCCCGCCCTGGTGCGGGCCCGGTCGTTATGATCGCCCGGGTTTCCACCGAGGCAACGGCGCGGCCCGCGCCCGACGCCGCCACCGCCGCCGAGTTCGATGACCCCCTCCCTTCCCGATATCGCCAGCGTCCAGACGCTGCCGCAGCTTCTTGCCTTGCGCACGGCCCTCACCCCGGACGCCGAGGCCTACCGTGCCTTCGACACCACCGCGCAGGCGTGGGCCAGCCTGACCTGGCGGCAGACCGCGCAGCGCGTGGCCGAATGGACGCAGGCCCTGGCCGCCATGCAGCTGCCCGCGGCCGCGCGCGTGGCCATCCTGCTGCCCAACGGCCTGCACGCCATGTGCGCCGACCAGTCCACCCTGGCCGCCGGCTGCGTGCCGGTGCCGCTGCACGCCATCGACAACCCCGGCAGCATCGCCTACATCCTCTCGGACTGCGAGGCCTCGATGCTCATCGTGGCCAGTGCCCAGCAATGGGAGAGGATCCGCGACACAGGCACGGAATTCCCCGCGTTGCGCGCGGTGATCGTGACCGAGCCGGACGCCGCCTTCGCCGCCACCCCGCCCTCGTCGCACGGCCCCGCCGTGGGCTCGCTGGCGCAGTGGCTCGAAGGCGCCGCACAGGCAGCGCAGCAGGCCTTGCCCCCCGCGCCCGGCCCGGACGATCTCGCCGCCATCGTCTACACCTCGGGCACCACCGGCAAGCCCAAGGGCGTGATGCTCACGCACCGCAACGTGGTCAGCGACGTGAAGGCCGTGCTGGAGCGCATCGCGCCCACGGTGGACGACGTGTTCCTGTCGTTCCTGCCGCTCTCGCACACGTTCGAGCGCACGGGCGGCTACTACCTTCCCATCGCGGCAGGCAGCTGCGTGGCGTATGCGCGCTCCGTGGCCCTGCTGGCCGAGGATCTGAAGACGGTGCGCCCCACGGTGCTGGTCTCGGTCCCGCGCATCTACGAACGCATCCACGCCAGGCTGCTCGAAAAGCTCTCGCCATCGCCCTGGAAAATGCAGCTGTACGAGGCCGCACAGAACAGGGGCTGGGCCCGCTTCTGCGCGGCGCAGGGTTTGCCGGCGCCCGCCCCCGAGGCCGGCAAGACTGCGGGAGGCTGGATGGCCGCACTGCCCTGGCCGCTGCTGCATGCCCTGGTGGCCACGCCCTTGCTGGCCCAGTTTGGCGGCCGTGTGCGGGTGGCCGTGAGCGGCGGCGCCCCGCTGTCGCCCACCATCGCCAAGTGCTTTCTGGGCCTGGGCCTGCCGCTCATCCAGGGCTACGGCATGACGGAGACGGCGCCCGTGGTGTCCGTCAACGCACTGCACGACAACGATCCGGCGTGCGTGGGCAAGGCCTTGCCCGGCGTGGAAGTGCGCATTGGCGAGAACCGCGAACTGCAGGTGCGCGGCCCCATCGTCATGAAGGGCTACTGGAAGCGGCCCGAAGACACGGCACGCATCCTCGGCCCCGACGGCTGGCTGGGCACGGGCGACCAGGCGGACATCGTGGGCGGCCGCATCTACATCAGGGGCCGCATCAAGGAAATCATCGTCACCTCCACCGGCGAAAAAGTGCCGCCCGGGGACCTGGAGCTGGCGCTGCTGGCCGATCCGCTGCTGGAGCAGGCCTTCGTGGTGGGGGAAAACCGCCCCTTCATCGCCTGCGTGGCCGTCCTGCAGCGCGACGAATGGCAGCGCCTGGCGGCCGACCTGGGCCTCTCCGCGCAGGACGCCGCCAGCCTGAACCACCCCAGCGTGCACCGGGCCGTGCTGGCGCGCATCGAAAAAAACACCGCCAGCTTCGCCCGCTATGCCGTGCCCCGCGCCGTGCACTGCACGCTCACGCCCTGGACGATCGAGAACACCTTCATGACGCCCACGCTCAAGCTCAAGCGCAACAACCTGATGGCGTTCTACGCGGAGGCGATCGAGGGGATGTACCAGAAGCCGGGCGGGCGATAGACAGACAGACAGGCAGGCAGGCACGAAAATCCGCCCGCCATCGCCAGTCCCCCGCCCGCAGCGCATGGGGGCCGGGCTTCCTCTGCCCGCCGGGGCCGCGCTGGGGGTTCAGCCGCCTGTTGGCTCACCGGCCTGCTGGTCCAGTCCCTGCGGGCGGCAAGGGTGTGTTGTTTTGGGAGGGGATCTACGCCGCCATGGCCGTCCAGCCCGCCTCTGCCGCATAGGCCGCGCCAAACCGGTTCGCCAGAAAGTCCCGCAGCCGCACCGACTCCTGCCCCACGAACCCCTGTTGCGGCAGCCGCCCCTGTGCCACCAGGTCCAGCGCCGTGCAGATGCCCGCCGCCGTGGTGAGCTGGATGGCGCTCAGCGTGTGCCCTGCCACCTGGCTGCCGACGATGCGGGCGGAATACGACTCCTGCACCAGCCGGCCTCCCCGCAGGCCCGCGGCGGTGGCGAAGATGACGATCACATCCTGGTCGGTGGTGGGAACCGCGGTTTCCAGGATGTCCTTGAGCAGGTCGCGCCGGTCGCGCAGGCGCAGGTCGTTGAGCAGCAGTTTCAGGATGGCGCAATGGCCGGGATAGCGGATGGACTGGTAGTCCACCTGCCGCGCTTTCCCGGACAGTGTCTCCGTCAGCGTGCCCAGGCCGCCCGAGGTGTTGAAGGCCTCGTATTCCACGCCGTCGAGCGCGAAGGTCTCCAGGCCTTCCAGCGCCGGCACGGTGGTGCGCGCACCATCCACGATGGCTTCGCAGGGGTTGCAGTATTCGTTGAGGAGGCCCTCGGTGCTCCAGGTCAGGTTGTAGCGCAAGGCGCCCTGCGGGTAGCGCGGCAGCGCCCCCACGCGCATGCGCAGGGTGTGCAGCGTGTCGAAGCGGCGGGCCAGGTCGTTGCCCACGACGCCGATGAAGCCTGGCGCCAGGCCGCACTGGGGCATGAGCACGCTGCGGGCACTGGCGCCGAGTGCGCGGATGGCCTGGGTGCTCGCCACGTCCTCGGTCAGGTCAAAGTAGTGCACGCCTGCGGTTGCGCACAGCGTGGCCACGGATACGGCGCGGTGAAACGGCAGCGCGTTCAGCACGGCGAAACGGCCGTCGATGACCGCCTTCAGGCTCGCGTCGTCCGTCGCCAGCCGGGTGGATACGCCCAATGCGGCCACTTCGGCCAGGCGCGCCGGGTCACGGTCCACCACCAGGATGTCGTAGTCGCCAGCCTGCTGCAGCAGCAGCGCCATGGCAAAGCCGATGTGGCCCGCGCCGAGGATGGTGATGGCACGACGGGCGGCGGTGCTGGAAGTGGTGGAAAGGATGGTCATGGCGGTGCTCCCGGTGGTGCCCACCGCGTGAAGCGGTGAGAGGTGTTGCAGATACCTTGATGCTAGGCAAGGGCGCTGTCAATGTGTAGTGCTTATATCGTCGAAAACTGCTCTTTGTTTTTTCATAACGGCGAATATGATGGACGTTATGACTTTCTGGAGAAATTGCCCATGACCCAGGCCCTGGACGACACCGACCGCCAGCTGCTGAGCCTGCTCCAGGCCAACGCCCGCGAGGGCACGGCCACGCTGGCGCGCAGGCTGGGGCTGGCCCGCACCACCGTGGTGGCGCGCATTGCACGGCTGGAGCGCTCGGGCGTGGTCGCGGGGTACGGCGTGCGGCTGGGCGCCCGGCTTGATGCCACCACCGTGCGCGCGTGGTGCTCCATCAGCGTGTTGCCCAAAACAGCGCCCGCCGTGTTGCGCGCGCTGGAGGCCATGGCCGAGGTCGAAGAGGTATCCGCCGTGAGCGGGCCGTTTGACTACCTGGTGTTCCTGCGCTGCACGAGCCATGAGCAGCTCGACACCCTGCTCGACAAGGTGGGCCAGCTCGACGGCGTGCACCAGACGCAGACCAGCATCGTGCTCAGCCGCAAGATCGACCGGCGCAGTGTGGGGGTGTGACGGCTGGCTGCCGCCAGCGCATTCACTTCAATTTTCATAGCTGCCAGCGCTTTATGGATAAGCGCCAGAGGCCCATTTCATTGAAAAACCTTGACAGGCAACTCAGGCGTCGAACTGTGCCGGGTTCTTGCCCTGGATGGGCGCGTAGAACGCCTTGATGCTCGCCAGGTCGCGCTCCACATCGCCCGTGGGCTCGAACACAGGCCCCAGGCCTCCCACCTTGCGGCCGTAGTCCACGAAAGCCAGCACGATGGGCACGCCCGCCTGCTGGGCGATGTAATAGAACCCCGTCTTCCAGTGCCGCGTCTTGCCGCGCGTGCCCTCGGGCGGCACGATCAGCTGCATGGGGCCGTCCGCGTCCCGCATGGCCTGGGCCGAGCTGGCCACCAGGTTGTTCGCCTGCTCCCGGTTCACCGGAATCCCGCCCAGCCAGCGCATCACGCCGCCAAACGGCGCCCTGAACAGGCTCTGCTTGCCCATCCAGTACACCCGCAGGCGCAGCGAAAACGCCAGCATCAGCGTGTACGGCAGATCCCAGTTGCTGGTGTGGGGGGCGGCGATCAGCACGCTCTTGGCGGCGTGGGCGGGCAAGGCTCCCTCCACCTTCCAGCCCGTCAGGCGCAGGGTGGCGCGCGAGAAGGCGCGCAGCAGCGTGTTGACAACCGGCGTGTCAAAAATCGTGTGGTGCATGGGGAAACAGGGGCAGGCGGCGCCCGCGCAGGAGGCGGCTGCAAGGCAGCCAGCCACCCTGCAGGCATGGGGCAGGAACATCAAAAAGCGCCGCGAGTATCGCCGATGCGGCCTTGGCCCCGCCTTGCGGCAGGACAAGGCTTGGCGCCTGTCGCCACGGCGGGGACGCGGGGCGCTTTCATTTTGATAGCGGCAAGCGCTTGTGGATCAAGCGGCAGCGTCTTTTTTTCTCATGGCCACAGGCTGGCGCGGATCGTTGGCCAATGGGATAATCACGGCCCTCCCCTGCAGCCTCCGTCGCCCGCCCCGTCCGGGCGTGCCGCTGCGGGCCTTTCCCCCGTTCTCCTTGCCTGTTTGCCTGCTGTGGAATCCCCCGCTTTGAGCCCCTGGCGCATGTCCGTCGCGCCGATGATGGATTGGACCGACCGCCATTGCCGCTACTTTCACCGCCTGCTGACGCGCCAGACCTTGCTGTACACCGAAATGGTGAATGCGGGCGCGATCATCCACGGCGGCACCGAGCGCCACCTGCGCTTCAACACGGAAGAGCATCCCGTGGCCCTGCAGCTGGGCGGCAATGAACCCGACAAGCTGGCCCAGGCCGCGCGGCTGGGCGAGGAATGGGGCTATGACGAGATCAACCTGAACTGCGGCTGCCCCAGCGACCGGGTGCAGCGCGGCGCGTTTGGCGCCAGCCTGATGAAGGCGCCGCAGCTGGTGGCCGACTGCGTGAAGGCCATGAAGGACGTGGTGGCCGTGCCCGTGACGGTCAAGCACCGCATCGGCATCGACAAGCAGGAAGACTACGGCTTCGTGCGCGACTTCATCGGCACGGTGGCCGACGCGGGCTGCACCGTGTTCATCGTGCACGCGCGCAACGCGTGGCTGCAGGGCCTGTCTCCGAAGGAGAACCGCGACATCCCGCCCCTGCGCTACGAGGTGGTGCACCAGCTCAAGGCCGAGTTCCCGCAGTTCACGATCGCCATCAATGGCGGCATCCAGACCGACGAGGTGGTGCTGCAGCAGCTCGAACACCTCGACGGCGTGATGATCGGCCGCGAGGCGTACCACAACCCCTGGTGGATGGCGCGCTGGGATCAGCTCTACTACGGCAGTCAGGGTGGCACGCCCTGCCCCCTGACCCGCGAAGAGGTCGAGCTGGCCATGGTCGAATACATGGAGCGCGAGGCCGCACAGCATGGCACGCCCTGGCCCCACATCGCCCGCCACATGCTGGGCCTGCGCCACAGCCTGCCGGGCGCCCGCGTCTGGCGCCAGGTGTGGAGCAACCACCTGCTCAAGGACCGCCCCGCGCGGGAAGTGCATGCGCTCGCGATGCAGTCGTATGCGCCGTCCGCTGCCGCACAAGCGGTGGCATAGCGCGGTTCACGCCCGCGGCGCCTGTCTGGCCAGCCAGGTTTCCAGAGGCTCTGGCCTCCCGAACAGATAGCCCTGCAGGCAGTCGCACTGGCTGTCGGCCAGGAAGTCCGCCTGGGCGCGGGTTTCCACGCCCTCCGCCACCACGCGCAAGCGCAGGTGGCGGGCCACGGAAATGATGGACTGCACGATGGCGGTGTCGTCCGGGTCGTCGGGCGTGTCCTGCACGAAGCTCCTGTCGATCTTGAGTTCGTACAGCGGCAGCCGCTTGAGGTAGGCCAGGCTGGAGTAGCCCGTGCCAAAGTCGTCGATGGAAAAGCGCACGCCGAGCCGCACGATCTCGGTCATGCGGGCAATGGTGTCGTCGAGGTTCTCGATGAGAAGGCTTTCCGTGACCTCCAGGATGAGGTTCGCCGGCAGGGCGCCAGTGCGGGCCAGCACATGGCGGATGCGCTCCACGAAATCGTCCTGGCGGAACTGCCGCTGGCTCACGTTGACCGACAGCGACAGGCTGTGCCCCGCCGCCTGCAGGCGCGCCAGGGTTTCGCAGGCCTGCTGGATCATCCAGTCCCCCATGCGCAGGATGAGCCCCGAACTTTCGGCGATGGGGATGAAGCGGCTGGGCGGCACGGCGCCGCGCTCGGGGTGGTCCCAGCGCATCAGCAACTCGCCGCCGACCACCGTCCCGGCCGCATCCACCTGGTTTTGCACGAAAGCGGCCAGCTGCCCTTCCGCGTGGGCCTGCTTGAGGTCCTGCTCCAGGGCCAGGCGCTCCTGCACGTCGGACTGCATCGCAGCCTCGTAAAAGCGGACGCGGTTGCGGCCCAGGTCCTTGGCGCGGTACATGGCCGTGTCGGCCTCGCGCAGCAGGTCCTCCACGCCCTCGTCCCGCTGGGGAAACAGCGTGATGCCGATGCTGCCGGTGCTGCTGTAAAGATGGGTGTCGATGGTGTAGGGAGCCTCCAGCGCCAGCCGCATCTCCTCGGCCATCTGCAGGGCGGCCCGGCCGGCGGATTCCATGTCGGCGGCCAGGTTGTGCACGAGCACCACGAACTCGTCCCCGCCCAGGCGCGCTACCGTATCCCCGGGGCGCAGCCGCTGCACGAGGCGGTCGGCCACCTGCATCAGCAAGGCATCGCCCAGCGTGTGGCCGCGCGCGTCGTTGATCTGCTTGAAGTTGTCCAGGTCGATGTAGAGCACCGCGCCGACCTGGGCCGCTTTGCGGGCACTGCGCAGCGCCTGTTCCATGCGGTCGAGCAGCATGCGCCGGTTGGGCAGGCCGGTGAGTCCGTCGAAGTAGGCGAGCTGATGGGTGCGCGCCTCGGCCAGCTTGCGTTCGGTGATGTCACGCGACAAGGCGATGAACCGTGGCCCGTCGCCCGGCGCCGCGCTTTCCTTGCGCGCAATGGACAGCTCGAACCAGTGCGTGGTGCCGTCGAGTTCCAGCCGGTACTGCTGGCCGGTGGAATAGCCGGTGCGGTGCGCCTCCTGCAGCGCGGCATGGCAGCCAGCGGCCGCCTCGGGGGGCACCACGTCCGTCACGAGCCGGCCAAGGAACATCTCGGGCGGCAGCGCCAGCAGCTCGGAGCGCGCCGACCGGTAGTGGTGGATGCGGCCGTCCAGCCCCAGTTCAAAGAGCAGGTCGGGAATCGCGTTGAGGGTGCTTTCCAGGTCGTCGCGCGTGGCCCGCAGCGCGGCCGTCATGTCCAGCGCCAGCGCCACCGCCCTCTCGCGCCCCGTGGCCAGCAGCCACGTGAACCACGCCAGCAGCAGGCTCAATGCCGTGCCCATCACGGCCACGGGCAGGTGGCTGTTGTCCTCGTGACGCAGCTCGAACGCGGGCAGTGGCGACATCTGCAAGGTCCAGCGCCGCCCGCCAAACTTCAGCTCCCGGGTGGCCTGAAGCCCTGGGGCTTCCGCGGCGGGGGCCTGCGCCGCGGGCTCGGTGTTGGTGAACAGGCGCGTGCCGGATGCCGTGGGGCCCGGCACCATGCCGTCGAGGATCTGAAACCCGATGTCCGAATCGAACTCCCTGGCCATGCCGCGGACCACATCGGCGATGCGAAAAGTGGCGCTGACCCAGCCCACCAGTCCCGCACGCCGGCCATCGCCCGACCGCATGTCGGCCACGGTATCGTGCAAAGGCAGGTACATCGCCAGGCTTGGCTCGCTGTCCGGGCGAGGCGCCAGCGGGCCGGACAGCGCCAATTCGCCCGTGAGGCGGGCCCTGTCGAGCGCCTCCCTGGCGGCGGGAACCGTCAAGGTGTCGAAACCCAGGGTGTCGAGGTTGCCACCTTCCAGCGGCTCGACATGGGTGATGGGCGCGTAGAGGGGCCGCGCTCCTGCGGGCCGCACGCTGTAGCCCGGAAAACCGCGCGTGCGCATGTCGTGGGTGTGCGCTTCAAGGGCCGAGGCGGGCAACTGCAGGATGAGCGCGATGCCCTGCAGGCCGGGCCGGGTCTCCTGCAGCTGCAGCGCGCCCACATAGGCTTGAAACTCTTCACGGTCAATGCGCTCCGACCCTTCGAAGTACCCCTTGACCCCGCGCAGCACCACCTCGTACGTCGCGAGGCGGTCCGCCAGGTTGTAGGCGATGTGGTCAGCCGCTACCTGGAAATTCTGCTCGCGCTTGGCCCGCGCGCCGCGCTCCTCGCTCTGCCAGTACAAAAAGGTCAACCCCAGCATGAGTGCCGCGACCAGCGGTGGCAGCACCACGGCCAGCCACCGCTGGCTGGCGGCGCCGTCCAGGCGCGAAGCCTCACGCACGCCATCAGCCGCCGCAGGCGGGCCCCCTGGGGGATGCGGCGGCGGGGTCATGGCTTTCCTGGCCTTGCCGGGAAGGGCGTGGGAGACGGCGGATGGGACAAGGCGTGCGGGTTCCCTTGGACAGGTGGGGACAGATCGGCACCATTATCGGCCCCGGCCCCCCGCGGCAAAGAGGCAGGGGCGTCCCCACGGGCTTTCCGTACATCCTGCATCAGGCTCCGGCGCCGTGGCGGATATGCTTGCATGGACAGGCGCCACGCCAGCCCACCGATCCGAACCCACCCAGAACGCAGAGACACGGCATGCCATCCCTTGATTTCGACCTGGAGGAATCCCATTTCCGCGCGTTCTACGCGCAGCAGTCCGCCGCGCTGGAGGCGGCCTGCGCAGCCCTCACGGGCATGGTCGCGGCCGTGGTCACGCGTGCAGGAGGCGTGGACATCGCCAAGGTGGAAGGCCGGGTGAAGGAGGTGGATGAATGCATCCGCAAGTTCGTGCGCAAATATCGTCCGTCACTGGAAGAAAGCAACACGGCCTACGAGATCCAGGGCTACATCACGGACCTGGTCGGCGTGCGCGTGGTGTGCCTCTATGAGGATGAACTGGAGAAGATCGCCCAGATCGTGCGTTCGCACTTCGCGGTGATCGATGTCACGGACAAGGTGACGGCGGTGGAAAGCACCGAGGCATCGTTTGGCTACAAGGGCCTGCACCTGGACCTCAAGCTGAGCACCGCCGAACGCGGCTTGCCCGAGCACGCGGCCTACGCCCACCTGCCCTTCGAGCTGCAAGTGCGCACCATCATCCAGGACTCCTGGAGCGTGCTGGACCACCGGATCAAGTACAAGAAGTCCATTCCCGGCCAGCTCAAGCGGCGCATCAATGTGCTGTCTGCCCTGTTCGAGCTGGCCGACCGCGAGTTCCGCCAGATCCGCGATGCCACGGCCGCGGAACTGCTCCAGGCGCCCGACGAGACGGAGGAACCCCTCGCCGATGCCGCACCCGACGACAGCAACCCGCAGGCTCCCAGCAAGGCGCCGGCGCCCAGCAGCGAGCTCAACGCGTTCACCTTCCTCAAGATCGCGACGCACTTCTTCAAGGACTTCGAGTTCGAGCCGTCCAAGGTGGACGGTTTCGTGGATGACATCCAGGTCTGGTCTCCCGGCATGACACGGGCACGCTTCAACGCGCTGATGCGCGAGACCGTGGGCGTGGTCAAGCGCTACAAGCAGCATTTTGAAGAGCAGAACCCCCAGGCGAGCTTCAACCCCTACACCGTGATCCGGCACTGCCTGTACCTGAGTAACAAGGCGGCGTTCCGCCCGGCATTGCGCAACTCGGCGCGCGAATCCTTTGAAGCGTGGCTGCAGGAGCACGCGGAGCCCAGGCCGCAATAGTCTGCGAAAGGCTTTCCACGGCCTCTCTCATTACCTTCTTTGCTATTGGGTTTGTAGCAAGGCGGGCTTGGGGCATCCGGCAAGAGCGGGACGTGCGCTGAACACCCCTCGCCTGTCGCATAGGTGACTGGTCATTGGTGGTTTTCCTCCATGCGCTTGTTACCAAGTGCTGCTATATTGCACTGCAACAAAACGGAGTTTCGCCCATGCTGTATCACATCTACGAAACCCAGCGCTCGCTGATGGAGCCATTTACCGATTTCGCACAGGCCGCTGCCAAGCTGTTCAGCAACCCCATGTCGCCGTTCAGCGAAAGCCCGTTGGCGCAGCGCATGTCCGCAGGCTACGAACTGCTGTACCGCCTGGGCAAGGACTACGAAAAGCCGGCGTTCGAGATCCACTCCGTGGACGTGGATGGCGTGGGCGTGGCGGTGCATGAACGCATCGAGATGGACAAGCCGTTCTGCGAGCTGCGCCGCTTCAAGCGGTTCTCGGACGACCCCGCGACCCTGACCAAGCTCAAGGCCCAGCCCGTGGTGCTGATCGTGGCTCCCTTGTCGGGCCACTACGCCACCTTGCTGCGCGACACCGTGCGCACCATGCTCAAGGACCATAAGGTCTACATCACCGACTGGAAGAATGCCCGCCTGGTGCCCCTGGCCGATGGCGAATTCCACCTCGACGACTATGTGAACTACGTGCAGGAATTCATCCGCCACCTGCAGGGCATCTATGGCAATTGCCATGTGATCAGCGTCTGCCAGCCCACGGTGCCGGTGCTGGCTGCCGTGTCGCTGATGGCCAGCCGGGGTGAAACCACGCCGCTGAGCATGACCATGATGGGGGGGCCGATCGACGCCCGCAAGTCGCCCACGGCCGTCAACAACCTGGCAACGAACCGCAGCTTCGAATGGTTCGAGAACAACGTGATCTACCGCGTGCCAGAGAACTTCCCCGGCGCGGGGCGGCGTGTGTACCCCGGCTTCTTGCAGTACACCGGCTTCGTGGCCATGAACCCCGACCGCCACGCCAGCAGCCACTACGATTACTTCAAGGACCTGATCAAGGGTGACGACGCCAGCGTCGAGGCCCACCGCAAGTTCTACGACGAATACAACGCCGTGCTCGACATGGACGCGGACTACTACCTGGAAACCATCCAGACCGTGTTCCAGGACTACAAGCTGGTGAACGGCACCTGGGACGTGCGCTCCCCCGAAGGCAAGATCGAGCGCGTGCGCCCGCAGGACATCAAGACCACCGCGCTGTTCACCGTCGAGGGCGAACTCGACGATATTTCAGGTTCGGGGCAGACCGAGGCCGCGCATGACCTGTGCAGCGGCATCGTGCGCAAGGAGCAGCGCCACCTGGAAGCCAAGGGTGCAGGCCATTACGGCATCTTCAGCGGCCGGCGCTGGCGCGAAGTGGTGTACCCGCAGGTGCGCGCCTTCATCCTCCAGCATGAACAGCCCCAGAAAAAGGCCGCGGTACCCGTGACGGAAACCCCGGACGACAACCCCCCCAGCCTGGCGCCAAAAAAGGTCGCGGCCCCCAAGGCCGCCGCCAGGACGGCTGTGAAAGCCGCAGCGCCCGTGGCCACCCGCTGGGTGGCCCCCGCTGGCAACCGCACCAAGCCCACGGGAGCGGCGGCGCCCGCCGAGGCAGACCCGGTCGCGGCGGCCAAGGCGACTGTCAGCGCCGCAACGCCATCCCGCACCCGCCGCAGCGCGGCCCGCAAGGCTTGAGCGTACCGCCGCACATTCCCAGCCCTCCCCCCGCAGCACCGTCAGCGCTTGCGGTGCGGATTGACGCGGCATTGCCCCAGACGCAATGCACGCGCTGCGGCTACCCGGATTGCGCGGCATACGCCCACGCCATTGCGGAGCATGGCGTCCCCATCAACCAGTGCCCTCCCGGCGGGGCCGAGGGCATTGCCCGCCTCGCCGCCATCACCGGGCAGCCGGTCTTGCCGCTGAGCGCCGAGCACGGCACGGAGGCCCCCCGCGCCGTGGTTTTCATCGACGAGGCGTGGTGCATAGGCTGCACGCTGTGCATCAAGGCCTGCCCCACCGACGCCATCGTGGGTACCCACAAGAAAATGCACACGGTCATTGAGCCTTACTGCACCGGCTGCGAACTGTGCGTGCCTGTGTGTCCGGTGGATTGCATCCACATGGAAAACATCAGCGGCGCCGCCACCGGCTGGTCCGCCTGGTCCGCGCCGCTGGCCCAGCAGGCACGCCAGCGCTATCAGGCACACCGCGAACGCCTGCCCCTGGAGGCGGTGGTGGAAGACAAGGATTTTCCCGAGATCAACGCGGCTGCCATGCCCACCATAGCCTCGGCAGACCACAATCCGTCCACCTCTCTCATCCGAGGCGAAGAGGACAAGGCCCAGGCACTGCGCCAGGCCGCCATTGCCGCCGCGCTGGAACGTGCCCGCCAGCGGCGCGCCCAAAACCCGCGCTAGACGCACAAGGCAGTGAGGAGGCCTCCGCCCCTCCTTCTGCCTTTCTGCACAGAAGCCCGCCAGGTGTGCTCAGCGCGCCGCCAGCGCCTTGTACACCCCACACCCCACATACAGATCTCCCACGCGGCTGACATAGGACATCTTTGTCTGCACCGCGCCGGTGGAGGGGTTGGTGATGTTGTACTCCACCCAGCCCGGGGCATGGTCGGCCTGGCCGACGATATCACTCACGAGGCGGTCCCCCGCGATGCCCGGGATGTCCTGTACGCGTGTGCCCACCTTGGCGGTGTTGCCACCAAAGGCAAGATAGGTGCCGGCGGTATCCAGCACGAACACATACATGTCCCGGTCGTGGTACGGCTGGCTCTTGTCGGTAATGCTTCGCAGGAACTGGTCGCGCGAAGTGCTCTTGTGCAATGCCACTGCCCTGCTCACCAGCGCCACGGCCTCCTCGGCGGTGCCCTGCTGCAGGCGAAATGCCGACACCGCGCGCGACAACGTGGATGCCCGGCTCTCCAGGGCTTCGGCCTGTTGCACGGCATGGCCCACCATCTGGGCGTTGTGCTGGGTGATCTGGTCCAGTTGCTGCACGGCGGCACTGACTTCGCGCAGGCCCGTGCTCTGCTCGGTGCTCGACCCGGAGATCTCGGACATGCTGGCCGCCACGCTGCGAATACCTCCCGCCATGTCGGAGATGCCCTCCCCGGCCGAACGGATCAGGCCTGCGCTGGTCTCGACCTGGCTGACCGAGGCGCCGATCAGCTCGCGGATTTCGTGCGCCGCATCGCTGGACCGCTTGGCCAGCGTGCGCACCTCCGCGGCCACCACGGCAAACCCGCGGCCCTGCTCGCCCGCCCGTGCGGCCTCGACGGCGGCGTTCAGGGCCAGGATGTTGGTCTGAAATGCAATGCTGTCGATGACGCCGATGATTTCGGTCATGCGCCGCGCCCCTTGCTGGATGGCCTCGACCGATTGAACGGCACGTGCCATGGCTTGCGCGCCCGCATCGGCCGCGCTGCGCACCTGGGCGGCCCGCGCATCGGCACTCTGGGCCGTCTGCGCGTTGTTCTGCACGGCGGACGACAACTGTTCCACGCTGGCCGCTGTCTGTTCCAGATTGGCCGCCTGCTGCTCGGTGCGGTCGGCCAGGGACCGGTTGCCCTCGGCCAGGCTCTGGCCCGCATGGGCCACCAGCGCCGCGTTGCTGCGGATGTCGGCCACCATGGAGGAGAGCGTGATCACCATGCGGTCGAGCGACTTCGCCATCTCTGCGACCTCATCGTGCCCATGGTCGCCGCGGGCCTGTGCGCGCAGATCCCCGCCCTGGGTCAGCTCGATGGTCCGCGCCAGCCCGGCGAGGTCGCTCGAGAGGCTGATGTAGAGCGCCAGCAGGGCATAGGCCACCACTCCGGCACCCAGCGCGAACAACCACCAGGGCGATCCCCATGCCGCGATGGCGAGCGCGGCCGCCACCAGGAAACCCAGCGAGAGCAGTTTGCCAGGCAGATGCCACCTGCGCATCCACCAAAGTCCCGGACGCAGCGGTAGGAATCCTGACATCATGTCTCCTCTTGTCGTTCTTGCAACTGGCGCGAATCCTAGGGGCCGGCACTTACGGCGGATTGACAGACCGGGTGCAGGGGGCCTGCCGGGGCGCCGCCCACCCGGGCCCGCAGCCCACGCATGCTGCGGCAATGGACCGGGCCCATCGCCCATAATGGCGCCCCATGAATCCCCTGCTTTCCCATCTCCAGCCCTACCCTTTCGAGCGGCTGCGGCAGCTATTCGCGGGGGTGGCTCCCCCGGCAGCCTACAGTCCCATCAGCCTGGGCATGGGCGAGCCACGCCATCCTACACCGCAGTTCATCAAAGATGCACTTAGTAACAACCTCAGTGGGCTGGCGAGCTACCCGGCCACGGCGGGGGAGCCGGCTCTGCGCGAGGCCTTCACCCGATGGCTGAATCAGCGGTATGCGATCACCCTGGACCCCGCGACCCAGGTCCTGCCCGTGAACGGTTCGCGGGAAGCGCTTTTCTCGTTTGCGCAGACCGTCATCGACCCTTCACAGGGCCAGCCGCTGGTGGTCTGCCCCAATCCGTTCTATCAGATCTACGAAGGCGCCGCGCTGCTGGCGGGCGCCACCCCCTACTACGCGGCCAGCGATCCGGCGCGCAACTTCGCGGTGGATTGGGACGCCGTGCCGAAAACGGTGTGGCAGCGGACCCAGCTGCTTTTCGTGTGCTCCCCCGGCAACCCCACCGGCGCGGTCATGCCGCTCGGCGAATGGAAGAAGCTCTTTGAACTGAGCGACCGCTTTGGTTTTGTCATTGCCTCGGACGAGTGCTACAGCGAGATCTACTTCCGCGACGAACCTCCATTGGGCGGCCTGCAAGCCGCAGACCAGCTGGGCCGCGGCGGCTACAGGAACCTCATTTCCTTCACCAGCCTCTCCAAGCGCAGCAACGTGCCCGGCATGCGCAGCGGCTTCGTGGCGGGTGACGCGGCCCTCATCAAGGCGTTCCTGCTGTACCGCACCTACCATGGCAGCGCTATGAGCCCCATCGTGCAGGCGGCCAGCATTGCCGCCTGGGGCGATGAACAGCACGTGGTGGAGAACCGCGCGCGCTACCGCAAGAAATTCGCCCAGGTCACGCCCTTGCTCGCCGGCGTCATGGAAGTCGCCCTGCCGGATGCCGGCTTCTACCTTTGGGCCAAGGTGCCCGAAGCCCTGGGCATGGACGACGCCGAGTTCGCGCGCGCCCTCTTGGCTCAATACAATGTCACCGTGCTCCCCGGCAGCTACCTGGCCCGCGAGGCCCAGGGCAGCAACCCCGGCGCCCAGCGCGTGCGCATGGCCCTGGTGGCCGAAACCGAAGAATGCGTGGAAGCCGCGCTGCGCATCGTGCAATTCATCCAATCCCGTACTGCCTGATCTGATCGACAACGACATGACCCAACAACTCCAAACCCTCATCGACAACGCCTGGGACAACCGCGCCAGCCTCTCGCCCTCCGCCGCCCCCAAGGAAATCCAGGACGCTGTCGAGCACGTGATCGCCGAGTTGAACAACGGCAAGCTGCGCGTGGCCACGCGCGAAGGCGTGGGCCAGTGGACCGTGCACCAGTGGATCAAGAAGGCCGTGCTGCTGTCGTTCCGCCTCAAGGACAACGAAGTGGTCAAGGCCGGCGACCTGGGCTTCTACGACAAGGTGCAGACGAAATTCGCCCACCTCTCTGAAGAAGAGATGAAAGCCACGGGCGTGCGCGTGGTGCCCCCCGCCGTGGCGCGCCGCGGCAGCTTCATCGCCAAGGGCGCGATCCTGATGCCGTCGTACGTGAACATCGGCGCCTACGTGGGCGAAGGCACCATGGTCGACACCTGGGCCACCGTGGGCTCGTGCGCGCAGATCGGCGCCAACGTGCATCTGTCGGGCGGCGTGGGCATCGGCGGCGTGCTGGAGCCGCTGCAGGCCGGCCCCACCATCATCGAAGACAACTGCTTCATCGGCGCGCGCTCCGAGGTCGTCGAAGGCGTGGTGGTGGAAGAAAACTCGGTGCTGGGCATGGGCGTGTACCTGGGCCAGAGCACCCCCATCTTCAACCGCGCCACGGGCGAGATCAGCTATGGCCGCGTGCCCTCTGGCTCGGTGGTGGTCAGCGGCAACCTGCCCAAGACGGCCGCCAACGGCGCGCCCTACAGCATGTACGCCGCCATCATCGTCAAGCAGGTGGACGCGCAGACGCGCTCCAAGACCAGCATCAACGACCTGCTGCGCGACTGATCGCGGCTGACCGGCCCCGCACCTGACCGGCACGATCAGCGCCACCCCAGACAAAGACGACAAACAGAGGGACACACCATGAGCACGATGGAACGGATTCTTCGCCTGATGGCCGAGAAAAAAGCCTCCGACGTCTATTTGTCGGCCAATGCGCCGGCGCTGATCAAGATCAACGGCGAGTGCGTGCCGATCAACAACCAGATCCTGCCGCCGGATGCTCCGCGCAACCTGCTCTCCGAAGTGGTCCCTCCGGACCGCATCGAAGAGCTGGAAGAAACCGGCGAGCTCAACATGGGCGTGCCACTCAGCGGCGTGGGGCGTTTTCGCGTCAGCGCCATGCGCCAGCGGGGCAGCTATGCGGTGGTGATCCGCTTCATCTCGCAACAGATCCCGGAATTCAGTTCGCTGGGCCTGCCTCCCGTGCTGCGCGAACTGATCATGGAAAAGCGCGGCCTCATCCTGGTGGTGGGCGCCACGGGCTCGGGCAAGAGCACCACGCTCGCGTCCATGATCGACACCCGCAACGAAGCGCTGACCGGCCACATCCTCACCATCGAGGATCCGGTCGAGTACCAGTTCAAGAACAAGAAATCCATCGTCAACCAGCGCGAGATCGGCAGCGACACGCAGTCGCTGCAGACGGCCCTGAAGAACGCGCTGCGCCAGGCGCCCGACGTGATCCTGATCGGGGAAATCCGCGACCGCGAAACCATGTCCGCCGCCATTGCGTATGCGCAATCGGGCCACCTTTGCCTGGCCACGCTGCACGGCAACAACAGCTACCACGCGCTCAACCGGATCCTGTCGTTCTACCCCGTGGAAGTGCGCCCCACCATGCTGGGCGACCTGGCTTCCGCGCTCAAGGCCGTGGTGTCGCAGCGCCTGGTCCGCAAATCGGATGGCGGCCGCGTCCCCGCGGTGGAAGTGATGCTCAATTCCAAGCTGGTGTCCGAGCTGGTGGAGAAAGGCGATTTCTCCGGCGTGAAGGAAGCGATGGAGAAATCCATGGCGGAAGGTTCGCAGACCTTTGAGGAAGCGCTGGCGCACCTGATCATGGAATCCAAGATCGACCGCAAGGAAGGCCTGGCGTACGCGGATTCCCCCACCAACCTCATGTGGCGCCTGCAGAACGACTTCTCCCTGGCGGCCAATGCGGCCAAGGCCCAGAAAGAAGCGCGGGATACCCCGGACGACCAGCCTTCGTTCACCGAGATCGTTTTGGACGTGAAACCGGCTGCATGATCCCTCCTGAGTCGCCTTCGGCGCACTGCCCCCGGGGTGACGGCGCCCTGGCTGCGGCGCGTGCCCGGCGCCACACGCCCGGGCCGGGCCCGTGTCTGACGCGGCGTCTGGGACAATCGACTATTTAAACGCCCCCTGTCTTACCCACCCCTTCCCATGTCCCGCACACTGCATCTGGCCGAACAGCTCATCGCCCTGCCCTCCATCACCCCCGAGGACGCGGGCTGCCTTGACGTGCTGGCGGCCCGCTTGGCCGCGCTGGGATTCGTGTGCGAACGGCTGGACAGCGGCCCGGCGGATTTCCGCGTCAGCAATTTGTGGGCAAAACGGGCTGCAGCCCAGGGTGGAAAAGCGCCATCAGCTATCAAAACAATAGTATTCGCAGGCCACACCGATGTGGTGCCCACGGGGCCGCTGGCGCAGTGGAGCAGCGATCCCTTCGTCCCCACACACCGTGGCGGCAAGCTCTACGGCCGGGGCGCCAGCGACATGAAGACTTCCATCGCCGCGTTCGTCGTGGCGGTCGAGGAATTCCTGGCGCACACGCCAGAGCCCCTGGTCCAGCTAGCCTTCCTGCTCACCAGCGATGAGGAAGGCCCGTCGGTGGACGGCACGAAGGTCGTGGTCGAGCAGCTCAAGGCGCGCGGCGAGCAACTGGACTACTGCATCGTCGGCGAGCCCACGTCGGTCGAACGCACCGGCGACATGATCAAGAACGGCCGGCGCGGCACGCTCAGCGGCAAGCTCACCGTGCGGGGCATCCAGGGCCACATCGCCTACCCGCAACTGGCGCGCAACCCCATCCACCAGGCGCTGCCTGCCCTGGCCGAACTGGCCTCGACGGTATGGGACCAGGGCAATGCCTTCTTCCCGCCCACCAGCTGGCAGATCAGCAACATGCATAGCGGTACGGGCGCCACCAACATCATCCCGGGGGACGTGGTGGTGGACTTCAATTTCCGCTTCTCCACCGAATCCACGGCGGAAGGCCTCAAGCAGCGCGTGCACTCCGTGCTCGACCGCCACGGGCTGGAGTACGACCTGCGCTGGACGTTGGGCGGACAGCCTTTTCTCACCACGCCGGGTGAACTGGTGGACGCCGTGCAACAGGCCATCGCGGCGGAGACCGGCCTCACGACCGAGCTCTCCACCACGGGTGGCACCAGCGATGGCCGCTTCATCGCGCAGGTCTGCCCCCAGGTGATCGAACTGGGCCCGCCCAACGCCAGCATCCACAAGATCGACGAACACGTGGTGGTGGCCGACATCGAGCCGCTCAAGAATATCTACCGCCGCACACTGGAAAACCTGCATGCGCAGGCGCTGGCAGCCCCCGAGGCCGCCCCGGCGGTGCGTGCATGAGCACGGCGGCACCCCACGCCGTGGCGGGCACCACGGTCGGCGCGCTCGTCGAATCGGGCAGCCGGCAGCTGGCCGCAGCTGGCGTTTCCTTTGGCCATGGCACCACGAACGCCCACGATGAAGCCGCCTGGCTCGTGCTGTGGCGCCTGGGCCTGCCGCTGGACAGCGACCTGTCGGACGCGCCCGATTCCCTGAGGAACCAGTCTGTCGCACCCGAGCAGGTCGCCCTGGTGGCCACCCTTTTCGAAGAACGCGTCCGCACGCGCAAGCCCGCCGCCTACCTCACGCAGGAGGCCTGGCTCCAGGGCGTGCCGTTCTACGTGGACGAACGCGCCATCGTCCCGCGCAGCTTCATCGCCGAGCTGCTTGTCGACGGCGGCGCGGACGAGTACCTGAGCGACCACACCCACCGGGTGCTGGACCTGTGCACGGGCAACGGCAGCCTGGCCGTGCTGGCCGCCATGGCCTGGCCCGAGGTGCTGGTGACGGGTGCCGACATCTCGCCCGACGCCCTGGCCGTGGCCCGGATCAATGTGGACAAGCACGGCCTGCAGGACCGCATCCAGCTGCAGCTCTCCGACGGCCTTCAGGCCCTTCCCGGCCCCTGGGACCTGATCCTGTGCAACCCGCCCTACGTGAATGCGGCCAGCATGGCCACCTTGCCCGCCGAGTACCGCGCCGAGCCCGCACTCGCCCTGGCCGGCGGCAGTGATGGCATGGACTTCGTACGCCAGCTGTTTGCTGCCGCGCCCGCCTGCATGAGCGAGGATGCCGTGATCATTCTGGAGATCGGCAACGAGCGCGCCTACTTTGAAGCAGCCTTCCCCCAGTTGCCTGTGTTCTGGCTCGATACCAGCGCTGGCGAAGACCAGGTTTTGCTGGTGACCCGGCGGGCCCTGGCCGCCCAATCCCGTCTCGCGGCACAATAGAGGGTTGCGCGCCGCTGCCGCTTGCATCGGCTGCACCGATTGCAGCAGCGCTGGCCCCCTGCTTTTTCATGCCACCCGCCCAGCGCGGGTGCGCCTTTTTGTGAACTCCGGATGATCACCCTCAAGAACGTTACCTTGCGACGCGGCGCCAAAGTCGTGCTCGACAGCGTTTCCGCCACCATCAACCCCGGCGAGAACGTCGGACTCGTGGGCCGCAACGGCGCGGGCAAGTCCAGCCTGTTCGCGCTGCTCAGCGGCAAGCTCCATGAAGACGGTGGAGACTTCTACATCCCCGCGAGCTGGCGCATGGCCGAAGTCGCGCAGAACATGCCCGAGACGGACCAGTCCGCGACCGAGTTCGTGCTGGAAGGCGATACGCGGCTGGCCGAGGTCCAGCAGCAGCTGGTGGAGGCCGAGGCCAGCGACGACGGCATGGCCATTGCCCATGCGTATTCCGACCTGCACGACGCCGGCGCACACGACGCCGTGGCGCGCGCCCAGGCGCTGATCCTGGGCCTGGGCTTTCGCGTGAGCGAGCTGGAGCAGCCGGTCAACAGCTTTTCGGGCGGCTGGCGCATGCGCCTGCAGCTGGCGCGGGCCCTGATGTGCCCCAGCGACCTGCTGCTGCTGGACGAGCCCACCAACCACTTGGACCTGGACGCGCTGGTCTGGCTGGAAGCCTGGCTCAAGCGCTATGCGGGCACCATGATCGTGATCAGCCACGACCGGGAGTTCCTCGACGCCATCACCAACGTCACCCTGCAGATCCAGCAAGGCGAGTTGAACCGCTACGGCGGCAACTACAGCAAGTTCGAGGAATTGCGCGCCCAGCAACTCGAACTGCAACAGGCCAGCTTTGCCAAGCAGCAGGAGAAGATGGCCCACCTGCAGAAGTTCATCGACCGCTTCAAGGCAAAGGCCAGCAAGGCCAAGCAGGCGCAAAGCCGCGTCAAGCAACTCGAACGCATGGAGAAGATCGGGCCAGTGCTGGCCGAAGCGGACTTCACGTTCGAGTTCAAGGAGCCGGCCAACCTGCCCAATCCGATGCTGGCGATCAGCGACGCATCGTTCGGCTATGTGGATGACGAGGGCGCGGCCACCACCATTCTCAGGGGCGTGAACCGCTCGGTGCTGGCGGGCCAGCGCATCGGCATCCTGGGCGCCAACGGCCAGGGCAAATCCACCCTCGTCAAGACCATCGCCCGCACCATGAAACCCCTGGGCGGCAGCGTGACCGAGGGCAAGGGACTGAACATCGGCTACTTCGCCCAGCAGGAACTGGACGTGCTGCGCCCCGCGGAGAACCCGCTGGAGCACATGATCCGCCTGGCCAAGGAGCTGGGGCCCGATATCAAGCAACCGAGCCGCGAACAGGACCTGCGCAGCTACCTGGGCACGTTCAACTTCACAGGCGACATGGTCAAGCAGGCCGTGGGCACCATGAGCGGCGGCGAAAAGGCGCGGCTGGTGCTGGCGATGATCGTCTGGCAGCGCCCCAATCTGCTGTTGCTGGACGAGCCCACCAATCACCTCGACCTGGCAACCCGCGAAGCCCTGGCCATGGCGCTCAACGACTTCGATGGCACGGTCATGCTGGTCAGCCACGACCGCGCGCTGCTGCGCTCGGTCTGCGAGGACTTCTGGATGGTGGGCCGGGGCGTCGTAGGGCCTTTTGACGGCGATCTGGACGACTACCAGCGCTACCTGCTCGAGGAATCCAAACGCCTGCGCGAGGAGGCCCGCCTGGCCGAGCAGGCGCAGACATCCTCAGCGGCGAGCCAGGCACCACCCCCAGCCTCCGTGGCACCTTCGCCAGCGGTGGCACATCCCGCCCCCGCGACCGCCCCGGCCCCCACACCGGCCGCCGCCCCCACCCCTTCGCGCGATGGACGGGAGCAGCGCAAGCTCGATGCCCAGGTGCGTCAGCAGCAGGCGGAAAAAACCCGGCCCCTGAAAAAGGAGCTGGAACAAATCGACAAGCGCCTGGCCGCCCTGTCCACCGAGCGGGCCGCGTTGGAGCACAAGCTCACCCAGGCCCTTGCGCCGGCGGAGATCGCCGAGTGTGGCCGCAACCTCAAGGCAGGGAACGACGAGACAGCCAGGCTGGAGGAGCGTTGGCTGGAAATTTCTTCGGCCCTGGAAGAAATGTCGGCGTCGGCAGCGGGTTGAAAATGTAAATCCATGTAAGCCAAAAGACTCTATTTTTTGGCACTGGCGCATATCTGGAAAGCATTTAGTGCTTCATTTTTGATAGCGATTTACATTGTAAACAGACGGGCACTGGCGGTTGCATTTTTTTGCGAAACGCTGTCAACGGACTGTGGATTGGCTGCGTTGTTGGTACATCACAGGAGTTTTCAGCATGAATACCACCGCAATCTTGTCCGCCTGGCCCGAAGACGAACGCGACCGCAAGCGCGCTCCCGCCCGCCTCTGAAGGCGCCGCAGCCAGCGTTTCCCGCCCGAAGGCCCTCAAATGCCAGCCACCACCATGAAGCACGAACCATACCAACGTGTGGGCCATGCTTGCACCGGGTGGCGCATTTCATAGCCCCATCGAGGCAAGACGCCCGGCAGTCCTTCCCTCTTGCTCCTCCCCAACAAAAAACCCCGCACTGCGGGGTTTTTGTTCTTTGCGGCAAACAGCGGGCCCAGGCCATCAGCCCATGTGCAAGCCGCCATTGACCGAGAAGTCAGCCCCGGTGGCATAGCCCCCTTCTTCCGATGCCAGCCAGGCAATGATCGATGCGATTTCGCTGGGTTCGCCCAGGCGCTTGACGGGAACGGTCGCCACGATCTTTTCGAGCACGTCAGGGCGGATCGCCTTGACCATGTCCGTGCCGATGTAGCCAGGGCTCACGGTGTTGACCGTCACGCCCTTGGTGGCCAGTTCCTGCGCAAGGGCCATCGAAAACCCATGCATGCCCGCCTTGGCGGCCGAATAGTTCGTCTGGCCTGCCTGGCCCTTCTCGCCATTGACCGAGCTGATGTTGATGATGCGGCCCCAGCCCTTTTCCACCATGTCGGCCACCACTTGCTTGGTGACGTTGAACATGCTGTTCAGGTTGGTCTCGATCACCGCATCCCAGTCTTCGCGCGACATCTTGAGGAACATGCGGTCGCGCGTGATGCCCGCGTTGTTCACCAGCACGTCGATGTTGCCGTGTTCCGCCTTGGTCTTGCCAAAGGCCTCGACCGTGGAATCCCAATCGCCCACATTGCCCACTGACGCATGGAAGGTGTAGCCCAGGGCCTTTTGCTCACCCAGCCACTTGGCATGGTCGCGGGTCGGTCCGCAACCGGCAATGACCTTGAAGCCCTCCTTGTGCAGGCGCTGGCAAATGGCGGTTCCGATGCCGCCCATGCCGCCGGTGACGTATGCAACTTTCTGGCTCATGTGATTTCTCCTTGTTGATTGGTGATGCCTTCAGCGTCCACTCTACCCAAGAAATCGGACACTGCCGTGAAGGAAAACACTGAAGCCCTTTCCTTTTTGACAGATTGGCCTGCACCGCGGCCAGGACGCCTTGAATTCGGCGCGCGCTGCCACGCCTTGATACAAAAAAGGTCCACGGCCATACCGGCATGCGGACCGCAGCCTGACGGCGTCCGGAAATAAAAAAAGCCGCGCGAACGCGGCCTCGGCCCGGGATCGGTGGAGGTTGCGCGGCATGGACTGCCGCGCCCCCCCTGGTGCCTCAGCGCTCCACCGCGAGCGATACGCCCATGCCTCCGCCAATGCACAGCGCGGCGAGCCCCTTCTTGGCGTCGCGGCGCTGCATTTCATGCAGCAGCGTCACGAGGATGCGGCAGCCGGACGCGCCGATGGGGTGGCCGATGGCGATGGCGCCGCCGTTCACATTGACCTTGGCCGGATCGATGGCCAGCTCCTTGTTCACGGCACAGGCCTGGGCGGCAAAGGCTTCGTTGAGTTCGAACAGGTCCACATCCGCGGCACTCCAGCCCGCGCGCTGCAGCGCCTTGCGCGATGCAGGCACAGGGCCCATGCCCATGGTGGCGGGGTCCAGACCGCTGGTGCCGAAGGCCGCGATGCATGCCAGGGGCTTGAGACCCAGTGCGGCGGCCTTCTTGGCGCTCATCACGACCACGGCGGCCGCGCCGTCATTGAGACCGGAGGCATTCCCCGCCGTCACGCTCCCTGCCTTGTCGAACGCGGGGCGCAGGCCGGCCAGCGCTTCGGCATTGGTCTTGCGGTTGAGGTATTCGTCGGCATTGAAGACGATGGGGTCGCCTTTCTTCTGCGGCAGGCTCACGCCCACGATTTCGTCAGCGAACCTGCCGGCATCCTGCGCGGCAGCGGCCTTTTGCTGGCTCGCCAGCGCCAGGGCATCCTGCATGTCGCGGGTGATGCCGTACTGCTTGGCCACGTTCTCGGCCGTGATGCCCATGTGGTACTGGTTGTAGACGTCCCACAGGCCATCGACGATCATCGAGTCGACCATCTTCCAGTCGCCCATGCGCTGGCCGTCGCGCGAACCGTTGAGCACGTGGGGCGACAGGCTCATGCTCTCCTGCCCGCCGGCCACGACGATCTCGCTGTCGCCCCATGCCACGGCCTGCGCCGCCAGCATCACGGCCTTGAGGCCCGAGCCGCACACGGCGTTGATGGTGAGCGCGGGGGTCTCCTTGGCCACACCGGCCTTCATGGAGGCCTGGCGCGCCGGGTTCTGGCCCACGCCCGCGGTCAGCACCTGGCCCATGATGACTTCACCAATCTGGTCGGACGAGAGGCCCGCGCGCGCGATGGCTTCGCGTATCACGATGGCGCCCAACTCGGTCGCGGGCGTCTTGGCCAGTGCGCCACCAAACTTGCCCACGGCGGTGCGGGCGGCCGAAACGATGACGATGTCTTCCATGGAATGTCCTTGTGGTTGGGGGTTGTTGCTTGGTAATTCTCGCAGCGCCGCGGATCAGTGCTTTTGCGTATCCGCCGGTGCCGGCGCTGCCCCGGCGCGGGCCGCCAGACAGGGGCCGCAATGCGGGGCGGCGCCGCCGTCCCTGATCGGCAATGCACGCCAGAGGCGACCCAGGGGCTTGCGCATGTCACGCCTTCTGCTTGACGTAGCTGCCCGGTGCCGGCTCGGTGGCCCTGAATTTCGTGCCCTTGCCGTAGGCCTTGGGGGCCGCGATCTGCTTGCCGGCATGGCCCTTGAGCCATCCGGACCAATCGGTCCACCAGCTGCCGGGGTGTTCGGTCGCGCCCTCCAGCCACGAGTCCAGCGTGGCGGGCAGCTTGCCGTCCGCGCGGATCCAGTGGCTGCGCTTGCCTTTGGCGGGGGGGTTGATGACGCCGGCGATGTGGCCCGAGGCCCCCATCACGAAGCGCTTCTTGCCAGGCAGCACCTGGGTGGATGCATAGGCGGCGTTGATGGGCACGATGTGGTCTTCGCGCGAGCCGTAGATGTACACCGGCAGCGTGAGGTTTCCAAGGTCCATCTTCTCGCCGCACACGGTGAGCCTGCCGGGCTTGACCAGGTTGTTCTCCAGGTAGAAATTGCGCAGGTACCACGCGTAGAACGGCCCGGGCAGGTTGGTGCTGTCGCTGTTCCAGTACAGGAGATCGAACGGCGGCGGCGTCTCGCCCTTGAGGTAGTTGCCCACCACGTAGTTCCACACCAGGTCGTTGGGACGCAGGAAGCTGAAGGTCGATGCCAGGTCCTGCCCCTTCATCAGCCCGCCCTGCCCCATCTGCATCTCGCGGAACTTCACGAACGCCTCGTCGATGAACACATCCAGAATGCCGGTGTCCGTGAAGTCGATCAGGGTGGTGAGGAACGTGGCGCTGGCCACGGGCTCGTCGCCCCGCGCCGCCAGCACGGCCAGCGCATTGCTCAGGATGGTGCCGCCCACGCAGAAGCCCAGCGCGTTGATCTGTTCGGCGCCGGTGATGTTCCGCACCACGTCGATGGCCGCCATCGCGCCGTCTTCCACATAGTCGTCCCAGGTCTTGTGGGCCAGGGCATCGCCGGGGTTGCGCCAGCTCACGACAAAGGTGCGATGGCCTTGTTCGACGGCGTAGCGGATCAGCGAGTTCTCCGGCTGCAGGTCGAGGATGTAGAACTTGTTGATGCACGGCGGCACCAGCAGGAAGGGGCGCTCATAGACCTTGGCGGTGAGTGGCTTGTATTCGAGCAGCTGGAACAGCTCGTTCTCATACACCACGGCGCCCTCGGTGGTGGCCACGTTGCGGCCCACCTCGAACAGGCTTTCGTCGGTCATCGACACATGGCCCTGTGTGATGTCGTGCAGCAGGTTCTGCATGCCCTTGGCAATGCTCTCGCCCTTGGTTTCGATGGCCTTCTTCTGCGCCTCGGCGTTGAAGGCCAGGAAGTTGCTCGGCGCCATGGCGGCCATCCATTGCTCCACGCCGAAACGGATGCGGGCCTTGGTTTTTTCGTCGGACTCCACCGCCTCGGCCAAGCCCATCAGGGTGCGCGCATTGAGCAGGTAGGCGGCGGCCGAGAAGGCCGCGACGGGGTTGCTGGCCCAGCCCTCGCCGGAGAAGCGGCGGTCCTTGACCTCGGGCGCGCCCTGCAGGCCCTGCGCCCACAGTTCCTGCGCTTCCTTCAGGTACTGCTGCTGCAGCGCCTGCAGCTTGCTGGGTGAAAACTTCAGAGGGGGGGTGGCGGGTACCTGCGTACCAAGGTCCAGCTTCTGGAACGACTGCAGTGCCTGTGACCAGCTTTGCCCGAAAATCTGCTGGAACTGCTGGGCGCTCTCGGCCCATGGTGATTCAGAATTCATGCTCTTTCCTCAGTGATTGGTCGCTCGCAGCGGCAGGGCTTCTTGTTTTTTGTGTCTCGGGTTCATTGTTGCCGACCCACTTCAGCATGGCAACGGATTCAACGCTCGCAGCGAACATAAACCAATGTACCTCATCGTCATCGCCTGGACCTACGTCACCCTCATGATGGCGGTGGCCGAAGCCACCAGCCCCACCGGGACGCTGCTGGGCGCCGTGATCACGTTCGCGCTGTATGGGCTGCTGCCCATGGGCATTCTGGTGTACATCCTGGGCACGCCTTCGCGCAAGCGCGCGATCAAGGCGCGTGAAGCCGCGGAGCAGGCCGCCCACGATGCCGAGCAGGCCGCGGGGGCCCGCGAGGCTGGCGGCCCCGATTCCTCAGCCGCGCCAGATGCAGGCAGCGAAGCGCCCGCTGCCGCCCAGGGCGGCGCTGTCGCGCCGGTGGGAAAAGAACCTTGATGCGTTCGTGACGGTGCACCATGGCGGTGTTCCGTCATTGCCGTGGACATGGGTGATTCCGAGCGCCTGCAACCGCCGCCGCGCGAGGCCCGCCAGATCGCACAGGTACTTGCCGCTGGCGTGGCCGCTGGGCGCGAAGCAATCCTGCAAGGCCGGGGCAGTGTCGCAAAAAGCCGCCCGCACCTCGGGACCCACCTCGAACGCCTGCGGGCCGATGCAGGGCCCCAGCCAGGCCAGCGTGTCCTGGGCCACCCCTTGCAAGGGCAGAATTGCTTCAATTTTTATAGCATCGTACGCTTGATCTGCCTGGGCCAGCGCGAAAAATCGCTTGAAAACCGATTCCAGCACCCCCTGCCCGTCCACCCCCGCGAGCCCGCGCCATCCCGCATGGGCCGCCGCCACGGCCCGTCCTGATCGGTGGGCGAACAGCACCGGCAGGCAGTCGGCCACCATGATGGTGCAGGCGACCGCGGGAACCGCCGCCACGCAGGCGTCGGCCTCGATGCCGTCGGGCGTGCCGCCGTCGAGCTGCACCACGCCATCGCCATGCACCTGGCTCAGAAACACGGGCCGCGTGCCCGCTGTCACCCTTTCGAGGGCGGACTGAAGCCGAAGGCGGTTGGCGCGGACAGCGGCGGGGTCGTCCCCCACATGCATGCCCAGGTTCAGGCTGTCATACGGGGGCAGGCTCACACCACCCGCGCGGGTGGTGCACAGCGCATGCACGCCCGGCGGCAAGGGCCAGTCCGGCACCAGCCAGTCGGTGGCCTGCAGGGAGTGCGTGCGAAGGGTCAAGCTTCGTTGTCCGGACAGGCGGAAGGCTGGGCCTTCTGGAATGCGGGCAGCCCCATGCAGGCGTCGAACGCGCCCATCGTGAGCGGCAGGCCGCCCAGGTCGACCTTGAAACGCTGGGCGTTGAAGATCTGCGGCACCAGGCAGCAGTCGGCCAGCGTGGGGGTGCCGCCCCAGCACAGCACCGAGGGCGCCAGCCCCTGGGCCGCGCGCTCCTGCGAGAGCAGCACCAGCTGCCGCTCGAAGGCCTCGAGCCCGCTGCGCAGCCAGTGGTGGTACCACGCGTTCTTGGCGGCTTCATCCACCTTCAGCTCCCGCACCAGATACTTGAGCACGCGCAGGTTGTTGATCGGGTGGATCTCGCACGCCACCATCTGCGCCAGCGCCCGCACGCGCGCCCGGTCCAGGGCCGTGGCGGGCATCAGGGCGGGTGTGGGATGGGTCTCGTCCAGGTATTCGATGATGGCCATCGATTGCGACAATGCCTCTCCGCCATCGGTCACCAGCGTGGGCACCAGGGCATCGGCGGCGAGGGCCGCATAGGCAGGCTGCTGGTGCTCGCCCTTCACGAGGTGCACGGGAATGTAGTCGTAGGCCAGGCCCTTGATCTGCAGCGCGATGCGCACGCGAAACGAGGCCGAGGAGCGGAAGTAGTTGTACAGCTGCATGGGGATGGGGATTGCTTCGATGGATCGGTGGGCGTGCGTGCCGTGGAGAGCGGCGGTTGTACGGTGCGTCCCGCAAGCCCTGCCACGGCCCGGCGGGGCCGGCGTCATGCGCCCGAGGCGCCGGCCGGGTCCTGGTGGTTGTAGACGACCTTGGTGAGCAGCACCATCAGGTCGCCGCGCTCCTGCGCGTTGAGGGGCGCCATCAGACGCTCCTGCACGCGCTGGGCGGCATCGCGCATCTGCAGGGCCGCCACTTCGCCTTCCGGCGTGATCCACAGCAGCTTGCGGCGGCGGTCGCGGGTGTCGGGTTCGCGGCGAATCCAGCCGCGCTTTTCCAGGCGCCCGATCACCGACCCCGAGGTGGCCGCGTCGAACGCCACGCGGGATGCCAAGGTGACCTGGTCTTCCCCGGGCCGGGCCAGTAGTTCATGCAGGATGGCGAACTGCACGGGCGTCACGTCAAACCCCGCTGTCTCCTCCATGAAAAGCGCCACGGTACGCTGGTGGGCACGGCGCACCAGGTGGCCTGGCGTGTTGTGGAAATCGAAGCTCTTTGCCATGGGCGCGAGTGTAGCGTCCCACAGCAAGACGCCCGCACCCATGGCACACTGCCACACTTCGGCCCGGCCCGCAGGGCAACCCGCCCGCACGCCAGGCCCGCACCCGTTCCATCGCACCCAGAGACAAGAAGAAAGGCAGACATGAGCTACGTGTTTTCTCCCGCACCGGTGGCCAGCGTGCCCGTGGCCGGCAGCGCCGACCGGTTCCCCGTGCACCGCATCTACTGCGTGGGCCGCAACTACGAAGAACACGCCAAGGAAATGGGCTTCACCGGCCGCGAGCCGCCGTTTTTCTTCATGAAGCCGGCCGATGCCATCGTGGTGGTGAATGCGGGCGAGACGGGCCAGCTGCCCTACCCCAGCCTCACGGCCAACCTGCACCATGAGATCGAACTGGTCGTGGCCATTGGCAAGGGCGGGAAGAACATCCAGGCCGCCGATGCGCTCACCCACATCTACGGCTACGCCGTGGGCCTGGACATGACGCGCCGCGACCTGCAGAACGACATGAAGAAACAGGGCCGCCCCTGGTGCATCGGCAAGGGCTTCGACGCGAGCGCGCCCATCGGCCCCATCACGCCCGCCGCGCAGGCCGGTGACGTGGAGAAGGCCGGCATCTGGCTGCAGGTCAACGGCGCGGACCGCCAGCGCAGCACCGTGGCCCAGCTCATCTGGAACATCGCCGAGACCATCGAGCACCTGTCGGCCGCATGGGAGCTGCAGCCCGGCGACCTGATCTACACCGGCACGCCCGAAGGCGTGGGCGCCGTGGTGCGCGGCGACGTGCTCGAGGGCGGCGTGGACGGCCTGGGCACGCTGCGGCTGAGCGTGGTGTGACGCCCTGCGGCCTGGGCCACCTGGCGCACAGGCCCCGGCGCGCAGCCAAAAGCTATCCTTTTCATAGCTGCCAGCGCTGATGGAACAAGCGCCAGCAGCCTATTTGAATCAAAACCCCCGATGACCTTCCGCAGCCCCATCAAACACTGCCGCGCCTGTGGCACCGCCGTGGTCTACCGCCTGCCGGACGACGGCGACACCAAGCAGCGCGCGGTGTGCCCCACCTGCAGCACGGTGCACTACGAGAACCCGCTCAACGTGGTGGGCACCGTGCCGACCCTGCCCGATGGACGCGTGCTGCTGTGCAAACGCAACATCGAACCGCGCTGGGGCAAGTGGACGCTGCCGGCGGGCTTCATGGAACTGGACGAAACCACGGCCCAGGGCGCTGCGCGCGAGACGGACGAGGAAGCCGGCGCACAGATCGAGATGGGCCCGCTGTTCAGCCTGCTCAATGTGCGCCGTGTGGGGCAGGTGCACCTGTTCTACAGGGCCCACCTGCTCAGCGACCAGTTCAACCCCGGGTATGAAACCATAGAGGCGCGGCTCTTCACCGAAGACGAGGTGCCCTGGGACGAGATCGCCTTCCGTACCGTCAAGGAAACGCTGGAAGCGTTTTTTGCCGACCGCAAGGCGGGCAGCTTCGGGCTGCACTGCATCGATATCGAATAGCGCCCGGCCCCTGGACGGCCCAGCCCGGGGGGTACGTGCCCCCGGTCCGCCGGACGTGCCGACCCTGCCTCAGTGGAGAAACAGGTTCCAGGGTGCAGGAACGGTGGTGAGGATGGAGCGGCCGCTGAAGCCCGCCTGCGCCGGCTGAACCACCGACGCATTCACCACGCCCGCGTTGCCGCCGTTTCCGCCGCTGGCCCCGCCGCCCCCTCCAGCAAGGGACGATCCCCCCGAGAAATCGTCCAGACCCATCGCGCCGCCATTGACCAGCAGCGATCCCGTGACCACGGGCGTGGAGGACGCCACCAGGTGGATGATGCCGCCCCCACCACCACCTCCCGCGCCCGCGCCCACCGCGTTGCCAAGGTTGCCGTTGAAGCCATTTCCGCCATGCCCGCCATTGGCCAACAGTGCGCCCGCCACCGTGATGTCGCCGCCGGCCGCGATGACGATCACGCCTCCTGCCCCGCCACCGGCCCCGGCGGCGTCCGCGCCCTGGGTCATGGCGTTCTGCCCGTTGCCGCCATTGGCCTTGATCACGCCCGATGCGGTGACGGTCACATTGCCCCCGGCAAGGATCACAAGTGATCCGCCCCCGCCTCCACCCGTGTCCTGCGCGTTCGGCCGGCTACCCGCCCCACCCGCGGCGGCTGGCGGTTTCAAGAGCCGCGCGGCAGAGAGTGCTGGCAGTCCGATACCGCCTTGGGGTGTCCCGGGTGACGACAGCGCAATACCGGGGTGTGGCGTGACATTGCTGGCCCCTTGCGACCCTTCAAGGACGGTGATGGAGCCGGAAATGGTCACGTCGCCGGTCGCGCGCAGCACGGTCCCGCTGGGAAGCGTCAGCGCTCCCGCGATGTCGATCGTGGAAAACTGCATGTGGTGCCGTCCGCCAAGGCTGTTGAACCCTGCTGTCGTGGACAGGTCGATGGTCGAGGCAATCGACACGGTATAGGCCCCCGCGGAGCCATCACCATACGCCGCGACGGAGCCTGCGGGCCCTTGGGGCCCCGCGGGCCCCTGCGCACCTGCAGGCCCTTGCAGCCCCGTGGCGCCCGCTGGGCCCACGGGGCCGGTGGCACCCTCAGGACCGGCCGCGCCTGCAGGGCCCACCGCTCCCGGGGTTCCCGGGGCGCCTGCCGCTCCGGCAGGCCCTGCGGGCCCCATCGGCCCCGTGGCGACGCCCGCCGTGCAGCCTCCCACCGCGCCGCTTGCGCTTTCAAAACAGAGCAGGCTGCCTTGTGCGGGCGCACCAGCCAGTCCGGGCATCCGGATCCTGCCCGCATCGTCCACGCGAAAACGCACGGTCTGGGTTGCCGAATCGGTCACCACGAGGGCGCCGCCAGGTGGAGGCGTCAACCGGATATCTGCGGCCCCGCCGAGGCAGGGGGTCAGTGCAAAACCGCAAGCAAGGGCATAGCTCGGCAGCGAGAAACGAAAGCGTCTTGGAGTCATTTTCTGTGGGTCGTGGATGCACGATGGGCGGGACGCGGCGAGCTTCGCTCCCTGCCAAGGGCGACAGGACCGGTTGCAGGCACACCGCGGTGAAGGGATGAATGAAATGGGTCACGGCGGGTCTCCGGTGGCCCGTAAAAGCACCCGGCGGGAGCGCCCGGCCCCAGGCAAAGCACATTTGCGGAAAATGCCCCCCCGGGGACGGCACACGTAACAATTTCATCGCCGCGCATCCTAGCGGCGGTCATGGGCTGGCGCCAGCAAAAAGTGACCGGCCCGGCCGGGACCGCGAGCCGCCCGCAGCCGTGCTCAGCCGCCCACGCGCTCTTCGGCGGGTGCCGGGGGATAGCCCGGATCGGTCGTGACGGGAGGCAGGCCCTGGCCTCCAGGCGGCCGGGGCGCAGCAGGACCCAGGGGCCACGCTGCTGGCGCGGAGGGCACCGGTGCTGGCGGTGCCGTGTCGCTGCCAAACAGCCCGCGTATCCAGTCGCGCATGACGCCGAGCGAGCTATCCGCCGGCGGGGGCGGTGGGGTGGTGTCGAACTCATCGAAGAACCGCTCCTGGCCGTCGATCACCTTGGCCCGGATCGCCTGCTGCATGAACTCGCCCACCATGGGCAGCGCGCTGCGGGCGCCCTGCCCCCAGTAGTCGCTGCGCAGCGTGATGCGGCCATCGTTGAAGCCCGCCCAGGCCCCCGCCACCACGCGGGCATGCATGAGGATGAACCAGCCATCCGTGTTGTCCTGCGTCGTGCCGGTCTTGCCCGCCACATCGGCCTGGATGCCATAGCGTGAGCGGATCGCGGTGGCGGTGCCCCTGTCCACCGCGCCGCGCATGGTGTTGCGCAGCGTCTGGGCCGCGCGGCCTTCGAAGACCGCCTCGGGCACCGGCTTCGCGAAGGTCTCGAGCACCTTGCCGTGGCGGTCCTCGATGCTGGTGATGAGCACCGGCTCCACATAGCGCCCCAGGTTCACGATGCTGCTGTAGGCCGAGATCATCTCCTTGAGCGTGACCGGGCTCGTGCCCAGCGCCAGCGATGGCACTTCCTCGAGCGGCGACTGCCGCACCCCCAGCGCCCGCGCCACTTCGGCCACGCGGGCGGGGCCGACCTGCTGCATCACCTGCGCGGTGATGGTGTTCTTGGAGAGCGCCAGTCCATCCGCCAGCGTCATGGGCTCGTCGCTGGGCGGGCGCCCGTCGGTGGGGCGCCACACGCGGCCACCGCCCAGCGGTATCTCCACCGCGGCATCCATCAGCGTGTCGCCGGGCGATGCCCCCTTGGCAAAGGCCGCGCCGTACACGAAGGGCTTGAACGTGGAGCCGGGCTGGCGCCGGGCCGCCTGCACGTGGTCGAAGGGGTCCTGGGCGAAGTCGCGGCTGCCCACCCAGGCCAGCACATGGCCCGTGACGGGATCCTGCGCGAGAAACCCCGCCTGCACGCGCGTTTTCTCGAGGCGCAGCTTCTGCAGGAAGGCGTCGTCGGCCAGGAGCGCCTTGAGCGCCTCGGCGGGCTCTTCCCCCTTGTCCAGCGCGGCGCGGTATTCGCTGCTTTCGCGCACCAGGGTCTGCACCAGTTCGTTCTGGGGCCCCCAGCCATCGCGCTTGCTCCAGGCGGCATCGGCCACGCCCTGCAGCTGGCGGCCCTGGCGCGCCACGGCCTGATTGGCATAGGCCTGCAGGCGCGAGTCGATGGTGGTGCGGATCACCAGACCATCCGAATACAGGCTGTAGCCCTTGCTGTCGGCCCAGTCGATGAGCTGCTTGCGCAGCTGGATCGCAAAGTGCGGCGCGGGCCCCATGACCTCGGTCTGGCGCTCGAAGTTGACGCGCAGCGGGCGCTTTTGCAGCGTGTCGAACTGTGCCTGCTCCAGCTTGCCGCGCTTGACCATCTGCGACAGCACGGTGTTGCGCCGGGCCTGCGCACGCTCGGGGTTGAGCACGGGGTTGTAGTAGGCCGTGCCCTTGAGCATGCCGATCAGCGTGGCGCTTTCCAGCACATTGAGCTTGTCGGCCGACTTGTCGAAGTACGTGCGCGCGGCCATCTCGATGCCAAACGCGTTGTACAGGAAGGGCACGGTATTGAGGTAGGTTTCCAGGATCTCGTCCTTGGAATACGACAACTCGATCTTGAGCGCCGTGATGGCCTCCTTGAGCTTGCGCGTGAGGGCCTGGGGGAACACGCGCGAGCGGCCGATCTCCTCCGGAAACAGGTTGCGCGCCAGCTGCTGCGTGATGGTGGAGCCGCCCTGCGGGGCGCCGCGCAGCGTGTGCACCACCGACGATACCGTGCGCCTCCAGTCCAGGCCGAAGTGGTCGTAGAAGCGGTGGTCCTCGGTGGCGATGAGCGCGTTCACCACATGCGGAGAAATCTTGTCGAGCTCCACCCATTCGCGATTGGCCCAGCGGTACTCGGCCAGCAGCTTTCCGTCCACCGACATGAGCTGCGCGGGCAGCTCGCTCTTGGCCTTGCGGATGTCGCTGATGGAGGGCGTGAACGGGATCAGGACCAGGGTGTATGCCAGCACCGCGGCAGGCAGCGCGAGGGCGCCCCACAGCAGCGCGCGGCGCAGCGGGCGGGGCATCCAGGCAAACAGGCCGGCCAGCCAGCGGAACAGGGCCGCGGCGCGGGCCTGGAAGGAAAGCAGCAATGTGCGCATCAAGAACTCGGAGTAAGGGGGAGAGCGCCTCAGGCGCCCGGGCCCGACAGCAGCGCCAGCATGCCCGCTTCGTCCAGCACGGGCACGCCCAGCTCCTGGGCCTTGGCCAGCTTGCTGCCGGCTTCATCGCCCGCCACCACATAGCTGGTCTTCTTGCTGACCGAACCGGCCACCTTGGCGCCAGCGGCTTCCAGCATGTCCTTGGCCGCGTCGCGGCTCAAGGTCGGCAGGGTGCCGGTCAGCACCACGGTCTTGCCGGCAAGGATCTGCGGGGCGCGTTCGGCCACCGGGCCCTCGGGCCAGGTCACGCCGCAGGCGCGCAGCTGCTCGACCACCTCGCGGTTGTGCGGCTGCTGGAAGAACGTGTGCAGGCTCTGCGCCACCACCGGGCCCACATCGTTCACCTCCAGCAACTGCTCCACGCTGGCGTCCATGATGGCATCCAGCGTGCCAAAGTGCCGCGCCAGGTCCTTGGCCGTGGCCTCGCCCACGTGGCGCAGGCCCAGGCCGAACAGAAAACGCGGCAAGGTGGTCTGCTTGGATTTTTCGAGCGCGGCCAGCACGTTCTGGGCCGACTTCTCGGCCATGCGCTCCAGCGCGATGAGGGAGGTGAGGCCCAGGCGGTACAGGTCAGGCAGCGTGCGGATCACATTGGTGTCCACCAGCTGGTCCACCAGCTTGTCGCCCAGCCCCTCGATGTCCATGGCGCGGCGCGCGGCGAAGTGCAGGATGGCCTCCTTGCGCTGCGCGGCGCAGAACAGGCCGCCCGTGCAGCGGTGGTTGGCCTCGCCCTTTTCGCGCACCACGGCGCTGCCGCAGACGGGGCAGGCCTCGGGCATCTTGAAGTTGGGCACATAGCCGGTCCGGTTGCCCGGCATCACGCCCACGACTTCGGGAATCACATCGCCCGCGCGGCGCACGATGACGGTGTCGCCCACCCGAACGCCCTTCTTGCGGATCTCGAACAGGTTGTGCAGCGTGGCGTTGGTGACGGTGACGCCTCCCACGAACACGGGCGCGAGGCGCGCGACGGGCGTGATCTTGCCGGTGCGGCCCACCTGCACGTCGATGCCTTCGATCTTGGTGGCCATCTCCTGCGCCGGGTACTTGTGCGCCACGGCCCAGCGCGGCTCGCGGGTCTTGAAGCCCAGGTCGCGCTGCAGCTGCAGCGAGTTGACCTTGTAGACCACGCCATCGATGTCGTAGGGCAGCGCATCGCGGCTGCCGCCCACCTGCTGGTGAAATGCTACCAATTCCGCAGCACCCGCCGCAATCTGCACCTGCGCCGCCACCGGAAAACCCCATGACTTCAGGGTCTGCAGCATCTCGTAGTGCGTGCGGAACACCGGCCCTCCCTCGCCGGGCGGCGTGACGGCGCCCAGGCCATACGCAAAAAAGCTCAAGGGGCGCTGGGCGGTGATGTTCGAGTCCAGCTGGCGCACCGCGCCGGCTGCGGCGTTGCGCGGGTTCACGAAGGTCTTGCCGCCCTGCTCCCGCTGCCGCTCGTTGAGCGCATCGAAATCAGCGCGGCGCATGTAGACCTCACCACGCACTTCGAGCAGCGGGGGCACGCCCTCGGGCAAGGTCAGGGGTATCTGGCGAATGGTCCGGATGTTATGCGTCACGTCCTCGCCCACCTCGCCGTCGCCCCGCGTGGCGGCCTGCGCGAGGCGGCCGTTTTCATAGCGCAGGCTCATGGCCAGGCCATCGAACTTGGGCTCGGCCACGTACTCGATGGCGGGGTCCGATTCCGCCAGGCCCAGCTCGCGCCGCACGCGCGCATCGAACGCCTGCGCGCCGGTGGCCTCGGTGTCGGTTTCGGTGTGGATGCTGAGCATGGGCACCGCGTGGCGCACGGGCGTGAGGCCTTCCATCACCGCCCCGATCACGCGCTGCGTGGGCGAGTCGGACGTGATGAGGTCGGGGTGCGCCGTCTCCAGGGCCTGCAGCTCCCGGAACACGCGGTCGTACTCGGCATCGGGCACGGTGGGCTCGTCCAGCACGTAGTACTGGTGCGCCCAGCGGTGGAGCTGCTCGCGCAGCGCTTTGATTTTGATAGCTGCCTGCGCTTGGCTGGTCTGCGCTGCGGCCGAAAAAAGTTCTGATTGTTCAGTCATGGTGGCCCAAGCTGGGATTCCTTTTGACAAACCCCAGTTCCCTGCCGCCCGCGAAGCCCACGGATTCATAGAGCCGGTGGGCCTGCGCGCGCTGCGCGCCCGACAGCAGGAAAACCTTGCAGCAGTTCAGGGCCCAGGCCGCGTCCAGGGCGAACTCCAGCGCTGCCCGGGCCAGCCCCTGGCGCCGGAAGCGCCCGCCCGTGATGACATGCTCGACGACGCCGATGGGCATCCCGGCGCTGGCGAAATTGGGCACGAGCGCCAGCATGCAGGTCGCGCCGACCTCGCCATGCCGCAGCGCCACCACCAGCCGCGCGCTGGGGGACCGCAACACGGCGCGAAAGCTGTCCAGCGATGCATCGTCGCCCAGCACAGGGTCCTGGGGCCGCAGTTCGCGGTACAGCGCCCTGACGGCGCCGTGATCGGCCTCGTGCGCCAGCCGGACCAGCGTTGCGCTCATGCGGCGGCCTAGCTGAACAGCCGGCGCGCCAGCACCGACCCCGCCGACAGGTCGCGCCCGTCGAGCTGGTCGTACAGCAGCTCCAGGTCCGAGGCGATCGGGTCCATGGCCATGGCAGGCAGCGGCTGGCCATTCTGGTCACAGAGCACGCCGTCCATGGCCTCGCACAGCGCGGCGGCGGCCTCGCGCAGGCGCGCAAAGGGTTGTTCGGTTCGGTGGACCTGCGCCACGTCCAGGCTCAGGGTGATGTCGCGGATGGCGGACTGGTCCGGGTCTTCGGCCAGTGCCGCCTGCGTGTCGTAGCCGAGCGTGAGCAATGGCGGCAGGCCTTGCGCGCCGGCCGGCAGCACCAGGCGCCCGGGCATGGCGCCCGGCACGAAGCCCACGCGCGCGGCGTTCTGCTGCACGTAGCCGGGGCTCCAGGCGGCCTGGCGCGCGCGCAGCATGAAGGCCAGTTGCGCGTCGTGGTCGCTGGCGAACTGGTCCAGCTCGCGGGCGCGGGCCACTTCCTGCAGCATGTCTGGAAAATCGGGGGCGGCATTGATGGCGTCCGCAAACGCCTGGGCCTTGACGACGAATTCCGAGAACTCGATCTCGTTGAGCGCGCCCATGCGGTTGGCAAGCTGCACGCCCGCCTGGAAGCTCTGGTAGCGCTGGCCGGGCGCCGGCGTCTCCCACTGCTGGGTGGCTTCGTTCAGGCCTTCGATCGCAAACGGCTTGCTGCCGGCCCGGCGCGTGGGAGGCAGCGCCGCCAGCGCGGCATCGCCGGACACGGACACCTCCGGCTGCAGCGGTGCGATCACGTCGATGAGCGGGTCCAGCCCGGGGCGGCGCTCCAGCGAGAACGGCGGCACGGGCATCTGCAGGGCCTCGCTGGCATCCACCGTGTGCTCGGAAGGCTCGGGCCCGCGGTCCAGGCCGTGGAAGTCCCCGGGGGGCAGGTCGGCGGCCGCGCCCGCCTCGAAACCTGGCTCCTGGCGCAGCGCGGGCTCGGCCGCGCGCTCGCGTTCCGGCTCTGGCGGCAAGGCGCGCTTGGGCGCGTTGCGGCGCGAGGTCCAGGTGTTGTAGGCCACGATGAGGGCCAGCACCAGGCCGCCGATGATGGCCAGACTCAGTTGCAATGTGCTCATAAAAGAAATTCTCGGCTAACGGCTATCCGCTGCATGGCGCAAGGGCCGCCGCGGTGAAAATGCGCGCGGCCTGTGCGCGAGACGCCGAGCAAGGGCCGCCCCGCAGCAAGGGCGTCGTCCCCCTGGGGGGAAGGTGCGAAGCGCCTCAGGGGGGTGCTCATATTTCCGCCATGGAGAGGGCCGACTCCATATCGACGGCCACGATGCGCGACACGCCCTGCTCCTGCATGGTCACGCCGATCAGCTGTTCGGCCATTTCCATCGCGATCTTGTTGTGGCTGATGAACAGGAACTGCGTGCCCTTGCTCATGCTGGACACCAGCTTGGCGTAACGCTCGGTGTTGGCGTCGTCCAGCGGCGCGTCCACCTCGTCCAGCAGGCAGAACGGCGCCGGGTTGAGCTGGAAGATGGCGAACACCAGCGCGATGGCCGTGAGAGCCTTCTCGCCGCCCGACAGCAGGTGGATGGTCTGGTTCTTCTTGCCGGGCGGCTGCGCCATCACCTGCACGCCGGAATCAAGGATTTCGTCGCCGGTGATGATGAGCTTGGCCTGGCCGCCGCCGAACAGCTCGGGGAACATGCGGCCAAAGTGCGCGTTCACGGTGTCGAAGGTGCCCGAGAGCAGCTGGCGTGTTTCGCCGTCGATCTTGCGGATCGCGTCTTCCAGCGTGTTCATGGCCTCGGTCAGGTCGGCCGTCTGCGCATCGAGGAAGACCTTGCGCTCGCTGGCGAGCTTGAGTTCGTCCAGCGCGGCGAGGTTCACAGCGCCCAGGGCGGCGATCTCGCGGTGCAGGCGGTCGATTTCGCTTTGCAGACCGCCCACGCGCACATTGCCGTCGGTGATCGACTGGGCCACGGCCTCGAGGTCGGCCTGCGCGTCGGCCAGCAAGGTGGTGTACTGCTCCAGGCCCAGGCGCGCCGCCTGTTCCTTGAGCTGGAATTCGGTGATGCGGGCGCGCAGCGGGTCGAGCGCGCGTTCGAGCTGCATGCGGCGCTCGTCGCTGGCGCGCAGCTTGGTGGTGAGGTCGTCGTATTCGCTGCGCTGGGCGCCGAGCGCTTTTTCGCGCTCCATCTTCACCTCCAGGGCGGCCTGCAGGCCACCTTGCGCGGCGGCGTCGGACAGGCGGGCCAGCTCATCGCGCGCGCGCTGCTGCTCGTCGGCCAGGGCCGTGGCCTGCTGCGTGGCGGTTTCGATGGAACGGTTGAGTTCGGCGCGGCGCGCCTCCAGGCTGCGCTGCGAGAACGTGGCCTCTTGTGCCTGGCGCTCCAGCGTGCGCTGCTGTTCGCGGCAGCCGGTGAGCTTGCGCTCGGCCTCGATCACACGGTCGCCCAGCTGGGCCTCGCGCTCCTGGCTGTCGGCCAGCTGCATGTCGAGTTCTTCAAAGCGCGCCTCGGCGGCCACGCGGCGTTCCTGCAGGTCGGCCAGCTGGGCCTCCACCTCGGCCAGGTCGCCGTCGATTTGCTGGCTGCGCGCGCGGGTCTGTTCGGCCAGCTGGGTCAGGCGCAGGGTCTCGACCTGCAGCTCGTGGGCGCGGCTCTGGGTTTCGGTGGCTTCGCGGCGCGCGACCACGAGGCGCTGCGAGGCATCGGCGTACGCGGCTTCGGCCCGCACCAGGGCCGTGCGCGATTCTTCGGCGATGAGCGCCTGCGCGCGCAATTCTTTTTCGAGGTGCTCGATCTCCTGCGCGCGGGCCAGCATGCCGGACTGCTCGGAGTCCTGCGCGTAAAAGCTCACGCTGTGGGCGCTGACCGCATGGCCGGTAGGAACAAACACCACCTCCCCGGGTTGCAGCGTGCCGCGGCGGCCCAGGGCTTCGTCCAGCGTGGGCGCGGTGTAGCAGCCTTGCAGCCAGTCGGTGAGCACGGCACGCAGGCCGGCATCGTTCAGGCGCAGCAGGTCCGACAGGCGGGCGTGGGGTGACGAGGTTTCGGGGTGGCCCGCGGCGGGAGCGCTGTAGAAGGCCAGGCGCGCGGGCGGCGCGTCGGTGCCGCCAGAGCCCAGGAAGCCACGCACCATGTCCAGGCGCCCCACTTCCAGCGCAGCCAGGCGCTCGCGCAGCGCGGCTTCCAGCGCGTTTTCCCAGCCGGGCTCGATGTGGATGCGGCTCCACAGGCCTTGCAGGCCGTCGAGCCCGTGTTTGGCCAGCCAGGGGCGCAGCTTGCCGTCGGTCTTGACCTTTTCCTGCAGCGCCTTGAGCGCTTCCATGCGCGCCGACAGGTCGGCCTGGCGCGCGCTTTCGGTGTTCACGGCCTGCTGGCGGGCGCGGCGGTCGTCATCCAGCTGGGGCACGGACTCCTGCAGCTCGTGCAGTCGGGCTGCCGTGGTCTCGGCGATCTCTTGCGCCTCTTCGAGCTGCTCGCGCAGGTTCGTCAGGCGGGCTTCATCGGGCGCGGCCAGCGCATTGCGGTCGGTGCGCAGGCGTTCGAAGCGGCTGTCGAGCTGGCGGCTTTGTTCGTCGATGCTGCGCTGCTCGGCGGCCAGCACGCCAATCTGCTGCTGCACCTGCACCACGCTGCTGCGCTGCTCGGCCGTGCGGCTTTGGGCCTGGCGCAGGGCTTCTTCCAGGTCGGGCAGCTGCATGGCCTGCTCTTCGACCTGGGCGGCCAGCATCTCGGCGCGCTCTTCGGCGTCCACACCGGCACCGGCCAGGTTTTCGAGTTCGATATCGGCCTCTTCCTTGCGGGCCTGCCACTGGGCGATCTGCTCTGCCAGCGTGACCAGGCGCTGCTCCACGCGCTGGCGCCCTTCGATCACGTAGCGGATCTCGGCTTCGAGCTTGCCGACCTCGGCCGTGGCCTCGTACAGCCGGCCCTGGGCCTGGTTCACCTGGTCGCCGGCCGCGTAGTGGGCCTGGCGGATGGTTTCAAGGTCGGACTCCACGGCGCGCAGGTCGGCCATGCGGGATTCGAGGTCGTTGACGGCTTGGAGGCCGTCCAGGCGCACCTTGTTCTGCTGCTCTTCGGCCTCGGCGCGCTTCAAAAACCACTGCTGGTGCTGCTTGAGCGTGGCGTCGGCCTGCAGGGTGTTGTATTTGGCGGCCACCTCGGCCTGCTTTTCGAGCTTTTCGAGGTTGGCGTTCAGCTCGCGCAGGATGTCTTCGACCCGCGTGAGGTTCTCGCGCGTGTCCGACAGGCGGTTTTCCGTCTCGCGGCGGCGCTCCTTGTACTTGGAGACACCAGCGGCTTCTTCGAGGAACAGGCGCAGTTCCTCCGGGCGCGACTCGATGATGCGGCTGATGGTGCCCTGGCCGATGATGGCGTAGGCGCGCGGCCCTAGGCCCGTGCCCAGGAACACGTCCTGCACGTCGCGGCGGCGCACGGGCTGGTTGTTCAGGTAGTAGCTGCTGGTGCCGTCGCGCGTGAGCACGCGCCGCACCGCGACCTCGCCGTACTGGCCCCACTGGCCGCCCGCGCGGTGGTCGGAGTTGTCGAACACCAACTCCACGCTGGCGCGGCTGGCCTGCTTGCGGGTGGTGGTGCCGCTGAAGATCACGTCCTGCATGGACTCGCCACGCAGCTCGCTGGCCTTGCTCTCGCCCAGCACCCAGCGCACCGCGTCCATGATGTTGGACTTGCCGCAGCCGTTCGGGCCCACCACACCGACCAGTTGCCCGGGCAGCATGAAATTGGTGGGTTCAGCGAACGACTTGAAACCGGAAAGCTTGATCGAGGTAAGACGCACGGGTCAGGGAACGGGCAAAAAGAGAATGAAGGCGGGGGTGCAAAAGTGGCGCCAGGCGGACGTTCCAGGCCGGAACACCCAGGCCGCAGCAAGGGCGGAATGATACCGCGCCGCCTGCAGCCCCCCGGCCCCCGGCTGACGGGCAGGGGCACACGGCCGGGGTGCAGCGCAAACATTTGGCAAAAACCAGCTATTGCACTTATCCCGCCTTGATTTCATGCTATCTATTTTGACAAACTCTGTACCGGCAGGGTGGCGGGCGGGCTGGTGCGGGCCGGTGTGCCAGGGCTACGCGTGCTGCGCGCCCGTCCCATTCGTTTTGCGCACCAGCGCCTCGAACTCGGCCACCGGCACGGGCGGGCTGAACAGGTAGCCCTGCCAGGCGTGGCAGTGGTGGCGCTCCAGAAACTCGCGCTGGGCCTCGGTTTCCACCCCTTCGGCGATCACGCGCAGGCCCAGGCTGGTGCCCAGCGCCACCACGGTGCGGGCGATGGCGGCGTCGTTGGGGTCGGTGAGCACGTCGCGCACGAAACTCTGGTCGATCTTGAGCTGGTCCAGCGGCAGGCGCTTGAGGTAGGCCAGCGACGAGTACCCCGTGCCAAAGTCGTCCAGCGAGAAGCCCACGCCGTAGCCCTTGAGCTGGCCCATCTTCTCGATGGTGTCTTCCACGTCGTCCAGCAGCAGGCCCTCGGTCATCTCCAGCTTGAGCTGGTGCCCCTGGGCGCCCGAGCTGGCCAGCGCGGCCAGGACTTGGGCCACGAAATCGCCCTGGTGGAACTGGCGCGGGCTCACGTTCACCGCCAGGCTCAGCACGGCCAGCTCGGGCTGCGCGGCCCAGCGGGCCAGGCACCCGCAGGCCACCTGCAGCACCCATTCGCCCAGCGGGAGGATCAAGCCTGTCTCCTCCGCCAGCGGGATGAAATGCGCGGGGGAGACAAAACCGTCGCGTGGATGGCGCCAGCGCAGCAGCGCCTCGGCACCGGTGATGCGGCCCCGGTCGATCTGCGGCTGGTAGTACAGCTCGAACTGGCCCTGCGCCAGGCCAATGCGCATGTCGCGCTCCAGCGCAGCCCGTGCGCTCACGGCGGCCTGCATCTGGGGGTCGTAGAAGCGCAGCGTGTCGCGGCCGGCGTTCTTGGCCTGGTAGAGCGCCAGGTCGGCGCGCTTGAGCAGTTCGTCCACGGTCTCGCGCATGCCGCTGAAGATGGTGACGCCCATGCTCAGCGAGCTGTGGTGCGCGGTGCCGTTGAGCATGTAGGGCTCGCGCAGGGTGGCCAGGATGCGCTGGCCCACTTCTTCGCTGCGGGCCGCGGCCTCCTCGGGGTTGTCGCCCAGGTCTTCCAGCACCACGACGAATTCGTCGCCTCCCTGGCGGGCGACGGTGTCGTCCTCGTGCACGCAGCCACGCAGGCGGTGCGCCACCTGCAGCAGCAGGTGGTCGCCGCTGTCATGGCCCCGGGTTTCATTGAGTGTCTTGAAGTTGTCCAGGTCGAGCAGCAGCAAGGCGCCGCTGCGCCCGTGGCGGGCACTGGTGGCCAGCGCCTGCTGCAGCCGGTCCATGAGCAGGCGGCGGTTGGGCAGGCGCGTGAGCGGGTCGTAGTAGGCCAGGTGGTTGATCTCCTCCTCGGCCGCCTTGCGCTGGCTCAGGTCCTGCATGGTGACCAGGTGCCCGCCTTCCACCTGCACCCCCGAGACTTCGACGGGGCGCAGCTGCCCGTCATGGCAGCGGATGAGGTACTCGGCGCCGGGGATCACGCCGTCGCCGGCCTGGGCGCTCTGCGCCGCCTCGCGCCAGCCCTGGCGCACGGTTTCGCGCTCCTCGCGCTCCGGGAACGCGCGCTCCCACCAGGTGTCCACGTCGGGCACCTCGGCCTCGGTGTACCCGCAGATCTGCACGTAGCGCTGGTTGCGAAAGCTGATGCGCCCGTCGGGCTGCACCAGGCACAGGCCCATGGGCAGGCGCTCCAGAATGCCCCGCAGCCGGTGTTCGTTGGTGCGCAGGGTGTCCTCCATGCGCTTGCGCGAGGTGATGTCCTGCACCACGGCGATGTGGTGGTCGGGCGTGGCCCCGGGCACCCACATCGGCGACACGGTGAGGTCGACCCACACCGAATGGCCGCGCTTGTGGATGTAGCGCTTTTCCAGCCGGTATTCGGGCACCTCCCCTGACTTGAGGCGCTCCAGGTGCTGCGCGTCCGTCTCCAGGTCGTCGGGGTGCGTGATGGCCCGGATGTTGAGCTCCTGCATCTCCTCGGGGCTGTAGCCCACGATGTCGCCATAGCGCTGGTTGGCGCGCAGGAACCGGCCGGTGGAGGTGTCCAGCAGCGCGACCCCCACACTGGCCTGGTTGAACAGGGCGCGAAAACGCTCCTCGCTCTCGTGGCGGGCCTCGTCCGACGCCTGCGCGCGCACCAGTGCCATGGTGCGCTGGCGCACCAGCAGCCCGACCGTGGAAGCCAGCAGGAGGGACACCAGGATGCCCCCCAGCCCCGCCAGGACCGGCAGCCGCGCCTCGGACGGCGAGAGGAACGAGCGCGCGGGATGGAAGGTCAGGCGCCAGCGCCGGTCGTGCACGAGCAGGTCGCGCACAAACGGCTGCGCATCGGGCAGCGCCGCCGACGACTGCGCCAGCAGGGGCCGGACGGTGGTGTCGGTGGAGCCCGCGCGCACCGAGCCATGGTCCTCCATCGACACGGCAATGCCGTTGAGCAGGCCCTGGCTCCCCAGCGCCTGCACCAGGTCGAACACCCGGATGGTGGACGCCACCGCGCCCAGGAAGCGCGGCTCCGGCGTGCCCGCCGTGTAGTCGAACACCGGCACGCGGATCACGAAGCCCGCGCGGTGCTTGTCCTCCTGCAGCAGGTCGAACGGGGCCGAGGCCACCGTGTGGCCGCTGTCCCGGCTGTACTGCATGGCGGCCAGGTTGGTGGGCTGGGCGCTGATGTCCAGGCCCAGCACGCTTTCATTGCCCGCCATGGGCCACAGGTACTCGGCCACGAAATACTCGGCCCGCTCGCCCGGTGGCCGGATGGCGAAGTCGGGGTAGCCGTGGGTGGACAGCGAGGTGTCGGCGCGCACCCGGGCTTCATACGCGGCTCGCTCGGCGCCCGGCACCCAGCGGGTGAACGACAGGTTGCGCACGCCGGGATACCGCTGGCCCACTTCCAGGTCGCTCGCCGCGCGCTCGAACTCCGCGCGGGTCAGGTGCGGATTGGCCGTGAACAGGCCGCGCAGGCCGTTGACCACTTCGGTATGCCCCTCGATCCGCTGGCTCAGCGCGTCGGCGAACGCGCGGGCCTCCTGCATGAACCGGGTCTGCCCGGCCTGGGCCACCGAGTCGGCCTGCTGCCAGGCCAGCCACAGGCTGACCGCCACGCCCAGCACGGCCACGCCCAGCCCGGCCAGCCAGTGCCGATAGCGACCGTCTGGCGTCAAGGAAGCCATGGCAGGAAACGGGTGGGCATGCAGAATCAGAACAGCGTCTGGGCCGTGGTGGTGGGTGGTGTTGCGGTGGGTCGTTGGCCGCGCCAGGGCCCGGCCGCAAGGCGCAGGATAGCGGCAATCCGCAGCCCTTTGGAGCAACCTGCGGCAGAACAACTGGTTACCAATGAGTTATTTGGTGGAAAGTGCCGTCAGCGCAACACCCTCATGCGCCAGCAGCTATGAATTGATGAGCACATTTCATAACCTGCGTCAGGACGCCGGCCCCGTGCGGCTGTCGGCCACGGGGTACGGCGCGAACCGGCTCCAGTTCTCGTTCACGTCCAGCGCCCGGCCAATGGGAGGAAACGCGCGCTGCGGGCAGGCGTCGCGCTCGCACACCTTGCAGCCCATGCCGATGGGCACGCCCCCGTGCGGGTTCGCGAGATCCAGTCCCTGCGAATACACCAGCTGCGGCGCGTGGCGGACATCGCAGCCCAGCGCCACCGAGAACTCCTTGCCCGGCGCCCCCCAGCCGCCGCCGCCGCGCGAGACCGTGCGCGCCACCCACAGGTAGGCGCGGCCGTCGGGCATGCGCGCCAGCTGGGGCACGATGCGCCCGGGCTGGGCAAACGCCTCGTACACGTTCCACAGCGGGCAGGTGCCCCCGATCTTGCTGAAGTGAAAGTGCGTCGCCGACTGGCGCTTGGAGATGTTGCCCGCCCGGTCCACCCGCACGAAGAAGAACGGCACCCCGCGCGCGCTGGGCCGCTGCAGGGTGGACAAGCGGTGGCACACCGTCTCGAACCCCACGCCGAACTGGTGGCCCAGCCGGTCCAGGTCGTAGCGCACGGCTTCGGCCGCGCGCAGGAAGGCCGTGTACGGCAGCACCAGGGCGCCCGCAAAGTAGTTCGCCAGGCCGATGCGCGCCAGCGCCCGGGCCTGGTCGCCGGACAGTCCCGCGCCGTCGGCGATGCGCCGCAGCAGCGGCCCCTGCTCCAGGAACGCCAGCTGCGTCGCCATCTGGAAGGCGCGCTGGCCCGGCTCCAGCCCCGCGGCGAGCTTCAGCACCCGCGTCCCGGGCTCGAAGACGCGCTGCGCATTGCCCGGCAGTGCATCCGCCGCGCTGCCCACCCGCACGCCATGGGCGGCCAGCAGCCGCTCCGCCAGGCCCTCGTCCGAGCGCCCGGGCTGCAGCGACCAATCGGCGGCGCACTGCTCCGCCGCGTCGTCCAGCTCGGCAATATGGTTCTGCCGGGCAAAGAAAAAGTCGCGCACTTCTTCGTATGCCATGGGGGGATGGCCTTGCAGCGGCGGCATGCCGCGCTCGTCGCCCAGGCCCCACTGCGCATTGAGCGCGCCCAGGGCTTCCAGCCGCTCCAGGGCCTGCCGGTGGCGCTGGTGCAATGCCAGCAAGGTGCGGGCCACGGCGGGCATCCCGGCCGCCAGCTCCCGGATTTCGGCCAGCGAGACGGCATCGCCCGCCCCCTCCCCGCCCAGGCCCGCGGGGAGGTCGGCCAGCACCTCGCGCAGGCCCGTGATGAGGCGCGCCTCGTCGTCGTCCGAAAAGCGCTGCACATCCACGCCGAACACCGCGTTGATCTTGAGCAGCACCGGCACCGTGAGGGGCCGCTGGTTCTGCTCCAGCTGGTTGAGGTAGCTGGCCGACAGGTCCAGCGCGCGTGCCAGCGCGACCTGCGTCATGCCGCGTTCTTCGCGCAGGCGGCGCAGGCGCACGCCCATGAAGGTTTTTCTCATCGCAAGGTCCAGGGGTCAAGAAGACGAATATTCGCAATATTTGCAAATCATCCAGAAATACTTCGCAATCATTCGCCGATTCAGGGGTGGCGTGGTAAATCCCGGATGCGTACATTGCGAATCATGCACCAAGCGACCCACCCGCACCAGCCCCCCGGCACCCAGGCGTTCACCGAAATGGTGTTCCCCGGACGCACCAACCACTACGGCACCCTGTTTGGCGGCCAGGCACTGCTGCTCATGGGCCAGGCCGCTTTCGTCACAGCCAGCCGGCATGCGCGCAGCGCCGTGGTGATGGCGCGCTGCGGCGGCGTGGACTTTCTGGCGCCCGTGCCCCAGGGGCAGGCGCTGGAACTCCAGGCCCGCGTGGTGCGCACCGGCGCCAGCTCGATGACCGTGCAGGTCGAAGGCGCGGCACATGACCTGGCCTCGGGGCGGCACCTGCCCGCCCTGTGCGGCACGTTTGAAATGGTGGCCGTGGACGCCACGGGCCGCCCCACCCCTTTTTCCCCGATGGAGACACCATGAGCGATACCGCAACCCCGAGCACCAGCGCACCCGCGGGCTTCAGGCCCAAGAAATCCGTCGCCCTGTCGGGCGTGACCGCCGGCAATACGGCGCTGTGCACCGTGGGCCGCACGGGCAACGACCTGCACTACCGTGGCTACGACATCCTGGACATCGCCGATGTCTGCGAGTTCGAGGAGATCGCCCACCTGCTGGTGCACGGCAAGCTGCCCACCGCCGCCGAACTGCGCGGCTACAAGGCACGCCTGAAAGCGCTGCGCGGCCTGCCGGCCAATGTGAAGGAGGCGCTGGAGCAGCTGCCCGCCAGCAGCCACCCCATGGACGTGATGCGCACGGGCGTGTCGGCCCTGGGCTGCGTGCTGCCCGAGAAGGACGGGCACCACACGCCCGGCGCGCGTGACATCGCCGACCGGCTGATGGCATCGCTCGGCTCGATGCTGCTGTACTGGTACCACTGGTCCACCCAGGGCAAGCGCATCGAGGTGGAGACGGACGACGACTCCATCGGCGCGCACTTCCTGCACCTGCTGCACGGCCAAAAGCCGCCCGCCGCGTGGGAGCGCGCCATGCACACCTCGCTGAACCTGTACGCGGAGCACGAGTTCAACGCTTCCACCTTCACCGCGCGCGTGGTGGCCGGCACCGGCAGCGACATGTACTCGTGCATCACCGGCGCCATCGGCGCGCTGCGCGGGCCCAAGCACGGCGGCGCCAACGAGGTGGCCTTCGAGATCCAGAAGCGCTACGACAACGCCGACGAGGCCGAGTCCGACATCCGCCGCCGGGTGGAGGCCAAGGAAGTGGTGATCGGTTTCGGCCACCCGGTCTACACCGTGAGCGACCCGCGCAACGAGGTCATCAAGCGCGTGGCGCGCCAGCTCTCCGAGGAGGCCGGCAGCACCAAGATGTTCGACATCGCCGAGCGGCTGGAGTCGGTGATGTGGGAGGCCAAGAAGATGTTTCCCAACCTCGACTGGTTCAGCGCCGTGAGCTACCACATGATGGGCGTGCCCACCGCGATGTTCACGCCGCTGTTCGTCATCGCGCGCACCAGCGGCTGGGCGGCGCACATCATCGAGCAGCGCATCGACAACAAGATCATCCGCCCGAGCGCGCACTACACCGGCCCGGACGACCTGCAGTTCGTGCCCATTCAGGACCGCAAGTAAATTCGCCCCCCCCAACGGCGACGGACGGTGCCACCGTCCGCGCCCGCCCCACGCCATGAACACCCTCTTCCGCAAGAACCTGCCCGGTACCGATCTGGACTATTTCGACGCCCGCCAAGCCGTCGAGGCGCTGCAGCCCGGCGCCTGGAACCGCCTGCCCTACACCGCGCGCGTGCACGCCGAGAACATCGTGCGCCGGGCCGACCCGGCCATCGTCCGCGAGTGCCTGGTGCAGATCATCGAACGCAGGCGCGAACGCGACTTTCCGTGGTTTCCGGCACGCGTGGCCTGCCATGACATCCTCGGGCAGACCGCGCTGGTGGACCTGGCGGGCCTGCGCGACGCCATCGCGGCCCAGGGCGGCAACCCGGCCCAGGTGAACCCCGTGGTGCCCGTGCAGCTCATCGTGGACCACTCGCTGGCCGTGGAGTGCGGCGGCTTCGACCCCCATGCGTTCGAAAAGAACCGCGCCATCGAGGACCGCCGCAACGAGGACCGGTTCCACTTCATCGAGTGGACGAAAAAAGCGTTTTCCAACGTCCAGGTCATCCCCGCGGGCAACGGCATCATGCACCAGATCAACCTGGAGAAAATGTCGCCCGTGGTCCATGCGGACAACGGCGTGGCCTATCCCGACACCTGCGTGGGCACCGACAGCCACACGCCGCACGTGGATGCCCTGGGCGTGGTCGCCATCGGCGTGGGCGGCCTGGAGGCCGAGAACGTGATGCTGGGCCGCGCCAGCTGGATGCGCCTGCCCGAGATCGTGGGCGTCAAGCTCACCGGCCAGCGCCAGGACGGCATCACCGCCACCGACGTGGTGCTGGCCCTGACCGAGTTCCTGCGCAAGTCCAGGGTGGTGGGTGCCTACCTGGAGTTTCATGGCGAAGGCGCGGCCAGGCTGACCATTGGCGACCGCGCGACCATCTCGAACATGGCCCCCGAATACGGCGCCACCGCCGCCATGTTCAGCATCGACGCGCAGACGCTGGAGTACCTGACCCTCACGGGCCGCGCGGCGGAGCAGGTCAGGCTGGTCGAGACCTACGCGAAGCACGCCGGCCTGTGGTCGGACTCGCTCAGGGAGGCCGTGTACGAACGCCATCTGGAGTTCGACCTGTCCAGCGTGGTGCGCAACCTGGCGGGCCCGTCGAACCCGCATGCACGCGTGGCCACCGCCGATCTGGCGGCCAAGGGCATCGCGGGCGCCTGGCGCATGCCCACGCCGGAAGAAGGCACGATGCCCGACGGCGCCGTGATCATCGCGGCCATCACGAGCTGCACCAACACCTCCAACCCGCGCAACGTGATCGCCGCCGCCCTGCTCGCCCGCAATGCGAACCGGCTGGGCCTGGCGCGCAAGCCCTGGGTCAAGACCTCGCTGGCCCCCGGCTCCAGGGCCGTGGAGCTGTACCTGAAGGAAGCCGGCCTGCTGCAGGACCTCGAAAAGCTGGGCTTCGGCATCGTGGCCTTCGCCTGCACCACCTGCAACGGCATGAGCGGTGCGCTCGATCCGGCCATCCAGCAGGAGATCATCGGCCGCGGCCTCCACACGGCCGCCGTGCTCTCGGGCAACCGCAACTTCGACGGGCGCATCCACCCCTATGCCCGGCAGGCGTTCCTGGCCTCGCCGCCGCTGGTCGTGGCCTATGCGATCGCGGGCACGGTGCGGTTCGACATCGAGAACGACGTGCTCACGGTGGTGGACGGCAAGCCCGTGCGCCTGAGGGACATCTGGCCCGCCGACGAGGAAATCGACGCCGTCGTGAAGGCCGCCGTGAAGCCCGCGCAGTACCGCGCCGTGTACGAACCGATGTTCGCCATCCGGCACGACGACGGCCAGCGCGTATCGCCGCAGTACGGCTGGCGGGCGCAGTCCACCTACATCCGCCGCCCGCCCTACTGGGACACCGAAGGCGTGGGCGCGCTGGCCGCGAACCCGCGCACCTTGAAGGGCATGCGGGCGCTGGCCCTCCTGCCGGACAACATCACCACCGACCACCTCTCGCCCTCCAACGCCATCCTGCCCGACAGCGCGGCCGGCGAGTACCTGCACAGCATGGGCCTGCCCGAGGAGGACTTCAACTCCTACGCCACCCACCGCGGCGACCACCTCACCGCCATGCGCGCCACGTTCGCCAACCCGCAGCTCGTCAACGAGATGGCCGTGGTGGATGGCCAGGTCCGCAAGGGCTCGCTCGCCCGGGTGGAGCCCGAAGGCCAGGTCATGCGCATGTGGGAGGCCATCGAAACCTACCTGCACCGCCGCCAGCCGCTCATCATCATCGCCGGCGCCGACTACGGCCAGGGCTCCAGCCGCGACTGGGCCGCCAAGGGCGTGCGCCTGGCGGGCGTCGAAACCGTGGTGGCCGAGGGCTTCGAGCGCATCCACCGCACCAACCTGATCGGCATGGGCGTGCTGCCGCTGGAGTTCAAGGACGGCACCACGCGGCGGACCCTGGGGCTCGACGGCACCGAAACCTACGAAGTGCAAGGCCAGCCGCAGCCACGCGCCACGCTCATGCTCGTCATCCGGCGCAAGAATGGCGAGGTGGTGAACGTGCCCATGGCCTGCCGCCTGGACACCGCCGAGGAAGTCTCCGTGTACGAAGCGGGCGGCGTGCTGCAGCGCTTCGCCCAGGACTTCCTGGCCCAGAATTTCACGCAAAAACAGCCGCTGGCGCAGTCATTACAAGCGCTGGCTGCTATCAAATTTGAAAAATCCGACATGACGACACTCTTTGCGCCACAGATCCGGATCCCCGCCACCTACCTGCGAGGCGGCACCAGCAAAGGCGTTTTTTTCCAGTTGCAGGACCTGCCCGAGGCGGCCCGGCAGCCCGGGGCCGCGCGCGACGCCCTGCTGCTGCGCGTGCTGGGCAGCCCCGACCCCTATGGCAAGCAGATCGACGGCCTGGGCAATGCCTCGTCGAGCACCAGCAAGGCCGTGATCCTCAGCCGCAGCACGCGCCCCGACCATGACGTGGACTACCTGTTCGGCCAGGTCTCCATCGACCAGCCCTTCGTGGACTGGAGCGGCAACTGCGGCAACCTCTCGGCCGCCGTGGGGCCCTGCGCCATCCACATGGGGCTGGTCGATGCGGCGCGCGTGCCGCGCGACGGCACCGCCGCCGTGCGCATCTGGCAGGCCAACATCGGCAAGACCATCGTGGCGCACGTGCCGATGGCCGCCGGGCAGGTGCAGGAGACGGGCGAATTCGAGCTGGACGGCGTGACCTTCGCGGCCGCCGAGGTACAGCTTGAATTCCTCGACCCGGCGGACGAGGGCGAGGACGGCGGCGCGATGTTCCCCACCGGCAACCTGGTCGACCGCCTGGACGTGCCGGGCGTCGGCAGCTTCCAGGCCACGCTGATCAACGCGGGCATACCGACCATCTTCCTCAATGCCCGGGACATCGGCTGCACCGGCACCGAGCTGCAGGCCGCCGTCAACGGCGACGCGCAGGCGCTCGCGCGCTTCGAGGCCATCCGCGCGCACGGCGCGCTGAGGATGGGCCTGATCCGGGAGCTGGCCGAGGCCGCCACGCGCCAGCACACGCCCAAGATCGCCTTCGTGGCACCGCCCGCCGGCTACACGGCCTCCAGCGGCAGGCGCGTCGAGGCGCAGGACGTGGACCTGCTCGTGCGGGCGCTCTCCATGGGCCAACTGCACCACGCCATGATGGGCACGGCGGCCGTGGCCATCGGCACCGCCGCCGCCATCCCGGGCACGCTGGTCAACCTCGCGGCGGGCGGCGGCCCGCGCGGTGCCGTGCGCTTCGGCCACCCGTCCGGCACGCTGCGCGTGGGCGCCGAGGCCGCACAGGTCGACGGCCGGTGGCAGGTCACCAAGGCCGTGATGAGCCGCAGCGCCCGCATCCTCATGGAAGGCTGGGTCAGGGTGCCCGCCCCCTGAGCGGCGGCGCGGTTTCAGGAAAAGTGCGGCACGCCTGCGTGCCGCCATTGAACCAACAGCGAAGAAGAAAATGATGAACACCAAGCAGCGACTCAAGTCCCTGGCCGAAGCCCGCCGCGGCATCCTCGTGCCCGGCGCGTTCAACGCCCTCTCCGCCCGCGTCGTGGCCGACCTGGGCTTCGAGGCCCTCTACGTCACCGGCGCGGGCGTCACCAACATGTGGTTCGGCCTGCCCGACCAGGGCTTCATGGGCCTCACGGACATCGCCGACCACACGGCGCGCATCCGCGACGCGGTGGAGCTGCCGCTCATCGTGGACGCCGACACCGGCTTCGGGAACGCGCTCAATACCTACCATGCGGTGCGCACGCTGGAGCGCGCGGGCGCCGACTGCATCCAGCTCGAAGACCAGGTCAGCCCCAAGCGCTGCGGGCATTTCAACGGCAAGGAGGTCATCTCCACCGAGGAGATGCTGGGCAAGATCCGGGCGGCGGTGGACGCGCGCCGCGACCCGGACACCCTGATCCTGGCCCGCACCGACGCCTGCGCCACCCAGGGCTTCGAAGCCGCCGTGGAGCGCGCGCAGCGCTACGGCGAGGCCGGCGCCGACATCCTGTTCGTGGAGGCCGTGACCACGGCCGAGCAAATCCGCACCCTGCCCCGGCGCCTGGCCGACAGGCCCCAGCTCATGAACATGGTGATCGGCGGCAAGACCCCCATCGTCAGCGCCGAGGAACTGGCGGGCCTGGGCTACGGCATCGTGCTGTACGCCAATGCCGCGCTGCAAGGTGCCGTGGCCGGCATGCAGAAGGCGCTGGCGGTGCTGCGCGAAGCCCGGCGCATCGACGAAGACCCCGCCCTGGTCGCGCCCTTTGCAGAACGCCAGCGCCTGGTGCGCAAGCCCGAATGGGATGCGCTGGAGCGCAAATACCAATAAAAAGCAGTCCTGGCGCTTGCTGCAAAAGCGCAAGCAGCTACATATTCAATAGCAATCAAACAGCCTGACGCCACGCGGTGCGGCCAATCCGCGGGCGTCAAGCCAGCGCGCGACGGCGTAGCGTTTTACGCACACGCCACGGCACAGCCGCGGGCCGCGCTGCACAATGGGTTTTCCGTACCTTGTGCGCGCCCTGCCAATGCAAAGCATTTCTTCCGCGAACATCGTAGACCTGCTCCTGGATGCCGTCTGCATCGTGCAAGCCGACAGCCGGATCGTGTTCGTGAGCCCTGCCTTCGAGCGCATCTTTGGCTATGCGCCCCAGGAGGTGGTGGGGCGGCGCATGCTGGACATGGTCCACCCCGAAGACCTCGAGGCCACCGAGCGCCAGGCGCGCAGCGTGACCGAGGGCCATCTGCAGCTTCAGTTCGAGAACCGCTATGTGCGCAAGGACGGCACCGTCGCGCACATCCGCTGGACGGCGCGCTGGCTGCCCGACCGGCAGCTGCGGCTGGCCGTGGCCCACGACATCACCGAACGCAAGTTCACCGAGTCCATGCGCGGGGCGATCTACGCGATCTCCGAAGCGGCGCAGACAGCGCCCAACCTGGATACGCTGTTCGGGCGCATCCACCACACCGTCGGGCAGCTGCTGCCCGCCACCGATTTTTCGGTGGCGCTGTACGACCGCGAGAACGGCGCTCTGAGCTTTCCCTACCACGTGAGCGACGGGCTGCCCATGCCCGCCCCCATGGCGCTGGTGCGCGATTCGCTGTGCGCCGAGGTCATCCGCAACGGCAGCACCCTGCTGCTCACGCCCACCACGCGGGCCGGGCTGCCCGTGGAGGTGCCGCACGAACACCTTCCGCTGTACTGGCTGGGCGTGCCGCTGCAGACACCGCAGGGCGCCATCGGCGCGCTGGTGCTGCAAAGCCATACCGGGCAGTACCGCTACACCGACAAGGACAAGGAGCTCCTGCAGTTCGTCTCCACCCAGGTCGCGGCCGCCATCGAACGCCAGCAGATGCACGAGCGCCTGGAGCACATGGCGCAGTACGACCAGCTCACGCACCTGCCCAACCGCCAGCTGTTCCTGGACCGACTGAAGACCGCCCTCGCCCGCGCCCGGCGGGACCAGGGCCAGCTGTCGCTGCTGTTCATCGACCTGGACCATTTCAAGGACGTGAACGACACCCTGGGCCATGCCATGGGCGACCTGCTGCTGCAGCGGGTGGCGCAGCGGCTGCTGGAATGCGTGCGCGGCTCCGACACCGTGGCCCGCCTGGGCGGCGACGAGTTCGTGGTGCTGCTCGAGCATGGCCCCGCGCAAGGGCACACCACGGCGGTGGCCGAAAAGATCCTGGCGGCATTCGGCCAGGCCTTCGACCTGGAGGGCACGAGGCTGGCGATCCACCCCAGCATCGGGGTGGCCCTGCACCCCGAGCACGGCAGCGAGGTGCACCACCTGCTGGGCCACGCCGACGCCGCCATGTACCTCTCGAAGAAAAACGGGGGCAACCAGGTGCGGCTTGCGCCGCAGCCCCGCGCGGACAGGGGCCCGTAGCGGCCTGGGCCGCCCGCACCACCGGACCGCCATGCACGCCCCACGCCCCGTCGACACCTGCGCCGCGCCCACGCCCCGCCGCCGCGCGGCGGCCCTGCAGCTCCTGAAGCGGCTGGGCCTTGCCGTGCTGGCCTTGCCGGTGGCGATGGTCCTCACGTTCGCGGCCTTTCCGTTCTGGTCGTGGCTGGAGCGCACGACCGGCATCGAAAGCATGGGCCGCGAAGGCCCGGCCAGCTGGTGCTACCTGGCCACCGGGCGGGGCACTAGCCACCGCCCGGCAAGCCGCTGCGCCACGCCCCCTCCCCGGCGGCGGGCGGCGATGTCGCTGCACAATGCGCCTTTCGCACCCGCGCCCTTCACCCACGGCCTACGGCCCCGCCCCCATGCTCTACAACGCCCTCAAGCTCGCCCATGTCCTGTCCATCGTGGTGTGGATAGGAGGCATGGTGTTCGCGCATTTCTTCCTGCGCCCCGCCGCGCAGTCGCTGGAGCCCGCGCAGCGCGTGCGGCTGATGCACGACGTGCTCCAGCGCTTTCTCGCGGCGGTGTCGGTGGCCGTCGTGGTCGTGCTGGCCAGCGGGCTGTGGATGATCGGCCGCGTGGCCAGGCAGGCCGTGCAGGCCGGCGGCTCGTTTTCCATGCCGCTGGACTGGACCGTCATGGCCACCCTGGGCCTGGTGATGATGGCCATCTTCGGCCACATCCGCTTCGCGCTGTTCAGGCGCCTGCAGCGCGCGGTGGCCGCCTCGGACTGGCCTGCCGGCGGCCAGGCCCTCGCCAGCATCCGCAGCTGGGTGGGCGTCAATCTGGCGCTGGGCGTGGTCACGATCGTCGTCACCCTGCTGGCCTGACGGCGCGCCGCCGCTTCCTGCCCATGCTCACGCACAAGCAACTGCGCTACTTCGTGGACATCGTGGACGCGGGCAGCTTCAGCCTGGCGGCCGAGCGGCTGTTCATCGCCCAGTCGGCGCTGAGCCGCCAGGTCAAGGACATGGAACAGGCGCTGCAGGTACCCCTGCTCGAGCGCGGCACGCGGCACCTGCAGGCCACCCCCGCGGGGCGGTCGCTGTATGCCGACGCGCGCCGCATCCTCGCCGACCTGCAGCAGGCCGCCGTCAACGCGCGCGATGCGCAGCGCGGCATCGAGGGCACGGTGCACCTGCTGCATGCCAGCTCGGTGCCGCTCACGCCCGCGCTGCAGTCCTTTCTGCGCGGCCATCTGGCGCAGCACCCGGGGGTGTCGGTCGAGGTATCGCAATCCTCGTCCGAGCACCAGGCCCCCGACATCGCCCAGGCGCGCGCCGACATGGGCCTGGCGCGCGCGCCGGTGCTGCGCCGCTACCCCGGCATGCACTATGAGCCGCTGTACACCGAGGGCCTGGTGGTGGCCCTGCCCCCCGGCCATGCGCTGGCGCAAGCGCCCGAGATCGCACTGGGCGACTTGCGCGGGGAGTCCTTCGTGGCCACGCCCCACCTGGACCGGGGCGGCCTCAGCCACCACGTGGCCCAGCTGTGCCGGGCGGCCGGGTTCGAGCCGCGCAGCGCGCGGGTACGCTCGCGCAAATGGTCGCAGCTGGCCCTGGTGCAGGGAGGTTTTGGCGTGGCGGTGATGCCCGAATCGCTGGCGGCATGGGCACCGCCGGGTGTGCCCGTGCGCCCACTGGCCGGGAGCACGGGTCACCGCACGGCGGTGCTGGTCTTGTGGCGCCAGGACGCAGCGCCCCTGGTGCAGCAGTTCGCGGATGCCATGGTGCGCAGCTTCGCCCCGCTGCCACAGGCCCCCGGCTCCCACCCGCCTGCGGGCTGAACCCAGCTGATTTCGAGATAGATACCCGCCCCATTCGGTATTGGATGTGCAGGGGGACCGCCGGTAGAGTGCATCGCATTCGTCCACCGTGCCTGTTGCCCCCGCCACCATGCCGCTCTCCACCCTTGCCGACTTTCTGCCCGCCGTCCAGCCGTGGCAACTGGCCCTCATCTGCGCGGGGGTGACCGCCGCCTACGTGATCTTCGGCATGGCCGGTTTCGGCACCGCCCTGGTGGCCGGGCCGGTGCTGGCCCACTTCATCCCCGTCGCGACCATCGTGCCGCTGCTGGCGCTGCTCGATTTTTTCGCCGCCGCCACCAACATCGCACGCGACCGCCATGCGGCTGACCGCGCCGAGCTGGGCCGCCTGGTCCCGTTCCTGGCCGCGGGCAGCCTCGCGGGGGCCGCGCTGCTGCTCTGGGGGAGGCCCGATGCACTGCAGTGGGCCCTGGGCGCATTCGCCACGGGCTATGCGCTCCATGCGCTGAGCGGCCACAAGCCCCGGTCGGCGCTGCCCCCGCGCGCGGCCCTCCCCTTTGGCTTCATCGGCGGCATCTTCTCGGCCCTCTTTGGAAGCGGCGGTTTTCTCTATGCCATCTACCTGGCGGGGCGGCTGGACGACAAGGACCGTATCCGCGTCACGCAGTCCACCCTGATCGGGCTGAGCACGCTGACCCGCGCGGTGCTGTTCCTGCTGGCGGGTGTGTACGCGCAGGCGCCGGTGCTGGTGCTGGCGGCCGCGCTGGTGCCGGCCATGCTGCTGGGCACGGCCATCGGGCGGCGCATCACGCTGCGCCTGTCGCGCGAACAATTTCTGCGCGTGGTCCACGGGGTGGTGCTGTGCTCGGGCGTGCTGCTGCTGTGGCGGCAGTGGGCGGGCGCATAGCCGCAGGCTCCGGCCGCCGGTTCACCTACTTGGGTTGCGGACAAGGGCCCGCCGGCGCGCGCGCCGCGCCCCGGTCCTCTACCATCGGGCGAAGAGGAGCCGCGCTACGTGTTCAAGTTTTTCGAAAACCGCCTTCCCCCCTATCCCCCCGCCGAACCCCACCTGCCCCCGAAGGACTTCATGGCCTTCGTCTGGGATGGCACGCGTGGCCTGCGTGGCTACGTCGCCGCGATGGCGGGGCTGTCCGCCGCCATCGCGGTGTACGAAGCCCTGCTGTTCGCCGTGCTCGGCCATGTGGTCGACTGGCTCTCCACCGTCGCGCCCGGTGCGCTGTGGACGCAGCACAAGGGCTCCATCCTCGGCATCACCGCGCTGCTGCTGGGCTCCGTGGGCCTGGTGGCGCTGCAGACGGCCATCAAGCACCAGGTGCTGGCCATCAACTTCCCGCTGCGCCTGCGCTGGAACTTCCACCGCCTGATGCTGGGCCAGAGCATGGCCTTCTATGCCGACGAGTTCGCGGGCCGCATCACCACCAAGATCATGCAGACCGCGCTGGCCGTGCGCGACATGATCTTCACCACCACCGACGTGGTGATCGGCATGGGCGTCTACCTCGTCACCATCCTCGTGCTGCTGGCCGGGTTTGACGTGCGGCTGCTGGCCCCGTTCGCCGCCTGGATGGTGGCCTACGGGCTGGCTTGCTGGTATTTCGTGCCGCGCCTGGGCAAGGTGGGCAAGGCCCAGGCCGATGCGCGCTCGGTGATGACCGGGCGCATCACCGATGCCTACACCAACATCGCCACCGTCAAGCTGTTCTCGCACACGCGCCGCGAATCCGAATTCGCGCGCGCGGCCATGGACGCCTTCAAGCTCACCGGCTATGCGCAGATGCGCCTGGTGAGCCTCTTCGAGATCGTGAATCACATCCTGGTGGTGGTCATGATCCTGGGTGCGTGCGGCACGGCGCTGTGGCTGTGGTCGCTCGGCGAGGTGGGCGCGGGCGCCGTGGCCGCCGTCACCGCCATGACGCTGCGCGTGTCGGGCCACGCGCACTGGGTGATGTGGGAGATGACCACCCTGTTCGAGAGCGTGGGCACCATCCAGGACGGCATCAACACGCTGACCAGGCCGCGCACGGTGGTGGATGCACCCGATGCCCAGCCACTCGCCGTGACCCAGGGCGAGGTGCGCTTTGACAACATGAGCTTTGCCTATGGCAACGGCCGGCCCGTGATCGACGGGCTGAACCTGGTCATCCGGCCGGGCGAGAAGATCGGGCTCATCGGCCGTTCGGGCGCCGGCAAGTCCACGCTGGTGAACCTGCTGCTGCGCTTTCACGACGTCAGCTCGGGCCGCATCCTCATCGATGGCCAGGACATCGCCCACGTCACGCAGGACAGCCTGCGCCGCTCCATCGGCATGGTGACGCAGGACACCTCGCTGCTGCACCGCTCCATGCGCGACAACATCCTGTACGGCCGCCCCGACGCGAGCGAGGCCGACCTGCACAAGGCGGCCGAGCGCGCCGAGGCGGCGGACTTCATCGCCACGCTGACCGACCTGCAAGGCCGCACGGGCTACGAGGCGCATGTGGGCGAACGCGGCGTGAAGCTGTCGGGCGGCCAGCGCCAGCGGGTCGCGATCGCGCGGGTGATGCTCAAGGACGCGCCCATCCTGCTGCTCGATGAAGCCACCAGCGCGCTCGACTCCGAGGTGGAGGCCGCCATCCAGCAAAGCCTGGACAGCCTGATGCAGGGCAAGACCGTGATCGCGATTGCGCACCGCCTGTCCACCATCGCGGCCATGGACCGCCTCATCGTGATGGACGCGGGCCGCATCGTGGAAGAAGGCACGCACGCGCAGCTGCTGGGCCAGGGCGGCGTGTATGCACGCCTGTGGGGGCACCAGAGCGGCGGATTCCTGGGCGAATCGGAAGAAGACTGACAGCCACTGCCTCGCCGCCCAACCGCCCAGCCAGCCAGCCGGGCTGCCTGCCACCCACGCGACAGCACGACACCGGCCTGTCGCCCAGGCGGCTGTGCGCGGCCCGCGCACGTTCTACCGTTGCAGCCCTGCACGGGCCATGGTGGCCTGGCCAACCGAAGGAGACGATCCGATGATCAAGGTCACGGCGGTGTACCGCTGGCGCGAAGGCGCCACGTTCAACCACGACTACTACCACGGCGAACACATGCGCATCGCCCGCGCGGCGCTTCAGCCCCTGGGCCTGGTGCGGCTCGAGAGCGACCGCGTGCTCTACCCCGGCGAGCCCCGCCCCGGCCAGGTGGTGGCGCTGACCAACGCGTTCTTCAGCGACTTGAAGCAGGCCCAGGCCGCAGCCAGGCAAACGGCGGCGCAACTGACGGCGGACATCCCCAACTACACCAACATCACGCCCGAGTCCTACTTCGCGCAGATGCTGGCGCACGAGGTGGCAACGGCCTGAGAGCGCGTCGATCCGCCGCTCGCGCACGGCCTTGGGCAGCAGGCGCGCACACCGCCCTGCCCGGCCCCGGCACGGCGGCCAGCACGTGGCACGCGGTGGACGGCCAGTCCAAGGCCCGGGGAAGGCAACCGGCAGCGCCGCCCGGCCCCACATGGATAAAAATAGGCCCTTGCGCAGGTTTGCATTGCGCATCAAGCTATAAATTTAATAGCAACATACATTCCGGGCCGCAGCTCCATGACCACCAGCACCCCCATCCCACTCGACATGCCCGCGCCCACCGGCGACCAGCTCAAGGCCAGCCGCGCCGCTGCCGGGCTCAGCCAGGCCCAGGCCGCGGAATTGATGGGCTATCCGCTGCAGACCGGCAGCCGGGGGGGCGTGCAGTCGCGCACCTGGCAGGCGCTGGAGAGCACCACCGACGAGCGCAACATGCAGGGGCCCGTCTACGCGATGTTCCTGCTGCTCACGGGGCAGCATCCCGACTACGTGCTGGCCCAGCGCTCCGGTGCGGCCCCATCCGCCGTCGCCCCATGAAAAAAGCGGAACGGTCCAAAGACCCTTCCGCCAACTGCCTGCAGGGAGATTGCCGAAACAGCGGGTGGCTCAGTCCACCTTGATGTTGGCGGCCTTGATCACCTGGGCCCACTTGTCCACCTCGGCCTTCTGGAAGCTGGCGATCTGGGCGGTGGTCATGTCGGCCGGCTCCATGCCAAAGCCCTTCAGGCGGTTTTGCATGTCGGGCTGGGCCAGGATCTTGCGGATCTCGTCGTGCAGGCGCGTGACGGTGGGCGCGGGCGTGCCGGCCGGCACGAAGATCGCCTGCCACGACTGCACCTGGAAGTCCGCCAGGCCATTCACGTCCGATTCGGCCACCGTGGGCACGTCGGGCATGGAGGCCAGGCGCTTGGGCGAGGTCACCGCGATGGCGCGCAGCTTGCCACTCTGGATGTGCGGGGCGGCGACCACGGTGGTGTCGAACATCATGTCGACCTGGCCGCTGATCACGTCCTGGATGGCGGGGCCGCTGCCCTTGTACGGGATGTGCGTGAACTTCACGCCCGACTTGTAGGCCAGCAGTTCCACGGCCAGGTGCTGCGAGCTGCCGGTGCCGGCGGAGGCCGACGACAGGCCGCCCTCCTTGCCCTTGGCGGCGGCCAGCACGTCCTTGAGCGTCTTGTGCGGGCTGTTGGCCGACACCACCAGCACCACCGGATTGGTGCCGATCAGCGTCACGGGGCTGAACGACTTGATGGGGTCGTAGCCCAGCTTCGGGTACAGGCTGACGTTGATGGCGTGGGAGCTGACGGTGCCGCCCAGCAGCGTGTAGCCGTCGGGCGCGGCGCGCGCCGCGGCTTCCGAGCCGATGCTGCCGGCCGCGCCACCCTTGTTCTCGACCACCACGGTGGTCCCCAGGGCGGTGCCCAGTTGCTGGCCGATCAGGCGGCCGAGCGTGTCGGTGGTGCCGCCAGCGGCAAACGGCACCACGTAGCTGATGGGCTTGCCCGTGGGCCAGGGGCCCTGGGCGGCGGTGGGCAGGCCGATGAGGCCCATGGCGGCAGCCAGGGCCGCTGTGTGGATGAGGGTTCTGCGTTGCATGAAGGGTCTCCTGGTTTGTGGATGGTGGATGGCGGGACCGAATGGAAGAACCGTTCAGGCATTTCCACGGTTCAGTCCGTCTCAAGGCAGGTCAACGATCTCGACCCAGTTGGGGTTCTTGCCCGCCGGCACGCGCGTGGGGGTGCCCGGAACGCCGGTGGCGGGGTCGATGGGGTGCAGCGACACCTGGTGGGACTCCTGCCCCGCCGCGACCAGGAAGCGGCCCGAAGAGTCCACCGCAAAGCTGCGCGGGGACTTTTCCGTGGGCACCTGGCCCAGCGGCTGCAGCTGGCCCGTGACCGCGTCGACGCGGAAGCTGCTGAGGGTGCTGGAAGTGCGCTCCGACGCATACAGCGTGCGGCCGTCGGGCGACAGGTGAATGTCAGCGGCCCAAGGCTTTCCCGCAAACCCTGCGGGCAGCGCCGTGGCGCGCTGCACTGGGCGCAGCGTGCCCCGCGCCGAGTCGTAGGCCAGCACGTGCACGGCGGCGTCCAGTTCGTTGAGCACATACATGAAGCGCTGGCCCTTGTCCCACACGAAGTGGCGCGGGCCCGACTTGTCAGGGGCGACGGTGGTGAGGGCGGGCTCGTGCGCGCTGAGCCTGCCCGTCTCGGCATCGAAGCGCCAGGCCGAGAGGTTGTCTCCGCCCAGGCTGGTGGCGAACACATGGCGGTTGGCGGCATCCGCATGGATGGCATGCGCATTCGGCGCCGTGGGAATGAGCTGCTGCACCGCCCCCACCGCGCCGTCCTTGCCAATGCTGTTGACCGTGATCTTGTGGCCGGGGTACGAGGCCGCGAACAGCCAGCGCCCGGTGGCATCGGTGTCGATGTTGGCCATGCTGTCGGCCAGCGGCGCCTCGCCCAGCTTGCGCAGCTTGCCGCTGGCGGGATCGATCGCCAGGTTCACCACCCTGAACGGCTGTGAGCGCAGCGCCACGTACAGCATCTTCTTGTCCGGGCTCACGGCCATGGGCATCGCCATACCGCCCAGCGGCGTGGTGTCCACCGGCTTGAGCGCGGCGGCGCTGCGGTCCAGTTCGAACACCGACACGTCCTGGCTGTCCGCGTTGGAGACATAGACCCAGGTAGCGGCCCAGGCGCCCGGCGTGGCCAGTGCGGCGGCCACGGCAACGGCCACATGCGCCAGCCGTGCGGCCCTGCGGCGGGAGCGAAGTGCTGCAATCATCCGTATTCCTTGGGCAGATGGCGGCGAAGGCTGGGGAACAGCGCACTCGCGTTGCCATGGTGGTCGTTTCCCGCCGGGCGATTTCACGGCCTGCCGGGCGCGGGGTGGGAGTCTTTTGTCATATGTCGTCATACAACAAAGAGGCAATTGTGGAGCCACTCCCACCTGGCACCCTAAAGGGATTACCCGAAGTTCTTGACAGTCGATTGGTGCGCCGAACCCCTGCCACCATAAGGAAACAGCCTCCCAAAACCTTGGTACTTACCCTGATTTTTTAAGGGTAAACCCTATATTTCCAGGCTGGTCGGTTGTTTTGGATGGCGTCTAGTTGTACGATGACTAACAACAACCCATGCAACGGAGACATTCCATGACCTTGAACCGACGCGCCATCCTCCTGGCCTGTACCGCCGCCCTGGCCGCAGCCTCCGCCACCGCCCAGACGGCGGAATGGCCAGCAAAGACGCTGCGCATCGTGGTGCCCTACCCTCCAGGCGGCAGCTCGGACATCATTGCGCGCTCGATCAGCCAGTCGCTGTCCGAGGCGCTCAAGCAGACCGTCATCGTCGAGAACAAGCCCGGGGCCAACGGCAACCTGGGGGCGGACTTCGTCGCCAAGGCCGAGCCGGACGGCTACACCATGCTGCTGTGCGACGTGGGCGCGCTGGCCATCAGCCCCTCGGTCTATACCAAGCTGTCGTTCGACCCCTCCAAGGACCTGCGTGGCGTGACCATGCTGGCCTACTCGCCCCACCTGCTGGTGGTGCACCCTTCGGTGCCCGTGAGCAACCTCAAGGAGCTGGTCGCCTACTCCAAGAAGAACGACCTGAACTTTGCCGTCACGGCCACCGGCAGCGCTCCCCACCTGGCTGGCGTGGCGCTGGAGCGCGCCAGCGGCGCGCGCTGGCAGTACATCCCCTACAAGGGCGGCGTCACCGCCATCCAGGACACCGTCGCCGGCCAGACCCAGGTGCTGATGAACGGCATGCTGGCCACCCTGCCCCAGGTGCAGAGCGGCAAGCTCAAGGTGCTGGGCGTGTCCAAGTCCACGCGCATGCCCCTGATCGGCGACGTGCCCACCATTGCCGAGCAGGGCGTGGCCGGCTACGAGTCCGGCACCTGGCAAGGCGTGCTGCTGCCGCGCGGCACGCCGGATGCCGTCGTGCAAAAGCTCAACAAGGCCCTCATCACCGCCATCCGCGCACCCGAGATCCGCTCGCGCCTGGCCGGCCAGGGCGCCGAGGTGGTGACCATGACCTCCGCCGAGCAGGACCAGTTCTTCGTCAAGGAGCGTGCGCGCTGGGCCAGCGTGGTCAAGGCCGCCAACATCAAGCTCGACTGAGCACTTCACACCCCCTGTTTCATTCACCTTTTTCCCTCGTTGCAATGACCATGACCCCGCAAGACCTCAAATCCATCATGGGCTCCGGCCTGCTGTCCTTCCCCATCACGGACTTCGACGAGCAGGGTGAATTCCGCCCCAGGACCTACATCGAGCGCCTGGAGTGGCTCGCCCCCTATGGCGCCAGCGCCCTGTTCGCCGCCGGCGGCACGGGCGAGTATTTCTCGCTCTCGGGCCCCGAGTACGGCCAGGTCATCAAGACCGCCGTGGACACCTGCCGCGGCAAGGTGCCCATCATTGCCGGCGCCGGCGGCCCCACCCGCACCGCCATCGCCCATGCCCAGGAGGCCGAGCGCCTGGGTGCCCACGGCATCCTGCTCTTGCCCCACTACCTGACCGAAGCCGGCCAGGAGGGCCTGATCGAGCATGTGGCCGCCGTGTGCAACAGCGTGAAGTTCGGCGTCATCGTCTACAACCGCGACCGCACCAAGCTCACCGCCGATTCCCTGGCCATCCTGGCCGACCGCTGCCCCAACCTGATCGGCTTCAAGGACGGCGTGGGCAATATCGAGACCATGTCTTCCATCTTCATGAAGATGGGTGACCGCTTCTCCTACCTGGGCGGCCTGCCCACGGCCGAGGTGTATGCGGCGGCCTACAAGGCGCTGGGCACGCCGGTGTACTCCTCGGCAGTGTTCAACTTCATTCCCAAGACGGCGATGGACTTCTACAAGGCCGTGGCGGCCGACGACACGGCCACGCAGCACAGGCTGCTCAAGGAGTTCTTCATGCCCTACCTGGCCATCCGCAACCGGGTGGAAGGCTATGGCGTGAGCATCATCAAGGCGGGCGCCAGGATCGTGGGCCATGACGGTGGGCCGGTGCGCGCGCCGCTGACGGACTTGAAGCCCAGCGAGATGGAAGAGCTCAAGGCGCTCATCGACAAGCTCGGCCCGCAGTAAGCGCGCCGAGGGGCCTGGCAAGCCAGGCCCCTTTTCTTTGGTTGCATTCCACCACGCGCCTGGCCGTGCACGGGCGCGTGGTGCAGCCGTGGCACGCACACACATCTCAAACACCACAACGGAGACAGACAAGATGTTCAAGCAAATCGTTCTCGCCACGGCCGCCGCCTTGGCCATTGCCGCGCTCACGGGCTGCGCCACTAGCGCGCCCGCTGCATCTTCGGCATCGTCCGAGCAATCGGTGGCCGCGGCTGCGGAAAAACTGCGCGTGGCCATGATCGATCCCACGCCCACGGCCCTCGCCCAACTCGTCGCCGACGACCTGAGCTACGGCCATTCGGGGGGCCGCGTGGACACCAAGGACAGTTTCATCGGCGACCTGATCGCAGGAAAATCCGACTTCGTCACCATCGCCATCTCCGACCAGACCATCAAGGTCGTGGGCAACACCGCCATCGTGCGCCACACCCTCACGGCCGATACCAATGACTCGGGCAAGCCCGGCAAGGTGCAGATCAAGATCCTGGGCGTGTGGCAGCAGCAAGGCGGCCAGTGGAAGCTGCTGGCACGCCAGGCCGTGCGCGTCGCGGCATGATGTAGACACATCGGGGCGGCAGTGTGCCGCCGTATGCCGCCCGTTGCATTTTTTGGCACTGTTGCCCCACGAAACCATGACCACGACTCCCCCTCGCATCCTGCAAATCGGCCGCCTGCCCCTCCCCGCGCTGGAGGCCGAACTGGCGGCCCGTTACAGCGTCGCCTGCCTGGCCGAACAGCCCGATCCAGCGGCTTTTCTGGCGTCACACGGTGCGGAGTTCACCGGGGTGGTGACCACCGCCGCCATCGGCCTCAAGGGCGAGGTCATCGCCGCGCTGCCCCACCTCCAGGTCATCAGCAGCTTTGGCGTGGGCTTTGACGCGCTGGACATCGATGCGGCCAAGGCGCGTGGCGTGCAGGTGGGCTACACGCCCGGCGTGCTCAACGACTGCGTGGCCGACATGGCGTTTGCGCTGATGCTGGATGTGTCGCGCAACCTTGCCGACAGCGACCGTTTTGTGCGCCGTGGCGAATGGCCGAAGGCCAGGTATGCGCTCGGCAGCCGCGTGTCGGGCAAGCGCCTGGGCATCGTGGGCATGGGCCGCATCGGCCAGGCGGTGGCCGATCGTGCGAGCGGTTTCCGCATGGAGGTGGGCTACCACAACCGTCGGCAGGCCGAGGGCTGCGCACTCCCTTACTTCGCGTCCTCGACCGCACTGGCGCAGTGGGCCGACTACCTGGTGCTGACCGTGGCGGGCGGCGCTGGCACGCGCCACCTCGTCAACCGCGATGTGCTGGATGCCCTGGGGCCGAACGGCTACCTCGTCAATGTGGCGCGCGGCAGCGTGGTGGACGAAGCCGCATTGATCGAAGCGCTGACCGAACGCCGCATCGCCGGTGCCGGGCTGGACGTGTTCGAGAACGAGCCCACCGTGCCCGCCGCGCTGATGGCGCTGGACAACGTGGTGCTGACGCCCCACGCCGCCAGCGCCACGCACGAAACCCGACGCGCGATGGCCGACCTGGTGCTGGAAAACCTGGAATCGTTCTACACCACCGGTGCCGTGCTGGCGCCGGTGCCTGGCACCTTGGTACTTGAGTAAGCCGTAAACAGCGCCTCCGTGCCTGGCTCCTCGCCCTGCAGCACCGGAGACGCCCCCGCAGGGGGGAGGCACGAAGCGGCTCAGGGAGTCACTTCAGCTTGTCGCGCGAGATGTCCATGATCATGCGCGTGGCCAGGTACAGACGCGGCACGATGGTGTTGATCTGCACGTACTCCGCATCATTGGAGTGGGCGCCGTAGCCCGACAGGCCCATGCCCTCCACCACCGCGCCCTTGGTCTTGAGCGCCGCAAAGGCCGCATCGGTGCCGCCCCCGGTGGCTTTCTCGACCACATTGAGCGGCAGGCCCAACTCCTGGTAGATGACCTTGCCGTAACCGGCCACGCGGCGGGATGCGTCGCTGGCCTCCAGCGGCGGGCGGCGCACTTCAAACTTCACATCCACCTTGGAGGCTGGCAGCAGCTTGCTCTTGACCTTCTCTTGCAAGCTTTTTTCCAACCCATCAAAGTCGGACACGCGCAGCGCACGCGCATCGGCCTGGGCCGTGGCCTCGGCGGGGATCACGTTGCGGTTGGTGCCTGCCTTGGATACCGTCCAATTCAGCTTGAGGCCTTCGTCCGTTTTGGACAAATCCTTCATCTGCAGCAGCTGGTGCGACAGCTCATACAGCGCGTTCACGCCATCCTCGGGCTTGGCCCCGGCATGCGACGCCTTGCCCTGCACCGTGAGGTAGGCCGCCCCAATGCCGCTGGTGGCCAGGCGCAGCGTGCCGTCGGTGCCGCCGCCTTCGAACGACAACACCACGTCCTGCTCGGACGCCACACGGGTGATGGTGCTGCGCCAGCCGGGCGAGCTGATTTCCTCGTCGCCATTGATCAGCACGGTGAGCGTGCCGTAGTCCTTGAAGCTGAGCTTTTGCAGCAAGGCCACGGTATGGATGATGAGCGCGATGCCCTGCTTGTCGTCCGAAATGCCCAGGCCATAGGCCTTGTCGCCATCGATGCGGAACGGCTGGCCTTTGAGCATGCCTTTCAGGTACACCGTGTCCATGTGCGCGATGAGCATGATCTTCTTGCTTCCCGTGCCCTTGAACACGGCCTGCACGGCAGGGCCCACCTTCTCGGGCGTGTCGTCCAGGCGGTAGATGTCGCTGGTCTGCAGCACGTCCACCGTACCGCCCAGTTGCTTGAGCTGGCCGGCAATGCGCTCGGCGATCTGGTTCAGGCCTTCGATGTCCTTGCTGCCCGACTCGATGTGCACCAGGTCACGCAGGGTGTCGAGCAGGGGTTGCTGCTCCTTCTGAGCCAGTGCATGGACGTCAGCCACCGGCGCAGCGTGGGCCACGGCGGCGGCAAACGCCAGCGCCAGCGAGGCCATCAGGGGGCGGACGAACGAAGGGGCTGAGTGTGGGCGGCGCTGCGGATGGTGCATGGTGCAAAGGCTCGGTGAAGGGATGAGGAAAGCGATTATGGAGTCTTGCAACACCAATTTCAAACACTGATCCTCCTTGCAATGCTTCGGTCAGCGCCTGCGCGCCAGACTCAGCCCGCAGGCGCAAACACCTCGGGGCTCAGCCGTGACTTGTGGCCCCGGGGTTCAAACAGCCACATGCCATACAGCGGCAGAGATTCCGCCAGCCGCAGGGGCGCCACCAGCGTGGACGCACCGCCCAGCAACGCAGGGTGCGGCACAACAGCCAGCAGGTCGGACTGCGCCACCAGGTGCAGCAGGCTGGCAAAGTCGGGGCAGCGCACGGACATCTTGGGCGCGGGCATGCGGCGCACACGGTGCGCTTCCGTCAACACATCCACCGGCCCGCTGACACTGGGCCCCACACAGGCCCACGCAGCGCCCTGCAGTTGCGCCAGCGACTGGGCCCGGACCCATGGGTGGCCCTTGCGCGCATAGACCTGGGGATGCAACTCGTACAGGGGGCGCTCCGTCACATCGGGATGCGCAAACTTGCGCGGTTTGGGGGCAATGACCGCATCAAAGCGCCGCTGCAGCAGGCCCTCCAGCAGACTGCCTTCATCGGCCGTCGCCATCTCCAGCGAGCGCCGGGCGTTGGGCAGGCACCAGCTGGCATACAGCAGCGGGCCACAGACCAGCGCCGCTGAAGACGTGAGCCCTACCCGCAGCAGGTAGCGGTCTGCCGCAGCCACTGACGCGCGGGGCAGCGCCTCAACCCCTTGCGCCAGGTGCAGGGCCTGCGCGGCTACAGCCCGGGCCAGGTCGGTGGGCACATGGCGGCGCCCTTCCTGCACCAGCAAGGGCTTCGCGAAGTGGACTTGCAGTGCCTTCATGCCATGGCTGATCGCAGGCTGCGACACGCCGCAGGCCTTGGCCGCCAAGGCGAACGAGCCCTGTTCGATGACCGCACGGAGGTATTGCAGGTAGCGCAGATACATAAACACCTTTTATGTACAAGCCACCATTGTCTCTTGTCGTGCGGCGCGGAGTTGGCGAAGCTACGCACTCCACTCCACGCCCTTTGCATCGCCACGTATGAGCCATTCCCCCATCGACACCGTCCGCACCTACCTCGCCCACCTGCATGCCAGTCATACCGACGGGCTGATTGCCTGTTTTGAAGACGATGGCATGGTGCATTCGCCCTTTCTGGGCACCATGCGCGCGAGGGGCTTTTTCCAAAAGCTCGCCCAGGCTTCCAGCCGCAGCGTGATCACCGTGCTGGATCTGTTCGCCTCCGCCCAACCAGAAAGCGGCGGCGCCATGCGGGTCGCCGCCTATTTCCGCTACGACTGGACCTTGAACGATGGCCGCGAGGTGACTTTCACTTGCGTGGATGTGTTCACGTTCGACGCGGGCAGCACCCGCATCCGCGACATGAACATCGTCTACGACACCCACCCGCTGCGCGAAGAGGTGGGCGACAAGTACGCGCCGGATCCGATTATCACAACAACTCCACGCCCTTGAGCGTGACAAAACTCGTCTCGCGCGTGACCTGCACAAAGTCCTGCAGGTACGGCTTGGCCGACAGGCTGGGCAGGCAGGCGGCGTGCAGTTCGCCACGCAACCCCCGGGCTCCGATGGGCCTGGCCGTCACATACCCCCGGTCCAGGTAACTCTGCACCGCCCACAGCGGCAGCGCCGCCACGCCGCGCCCGCTGGCCACCAGCTGCAGCATGGCCACCGTCAGCTCGGTGGTGCGGCGCGGGGGGCGCACCCCGGCGGGCTCCAGCACCTGGCGGATCAGGTCCAGCATTTCGTCGGGCACGGGGTAGGTGATGATGGTCTGGTCGGCAAAGTCCTGCGCCACCAGGTGCGGCCTGGCCACCAGCGGGTGCGTCTTGGCCAGCAGCGCGCGGATCTCGAAGCCAAACAGCGCGTGGTAGTCCACGCCCGCCTCGTCGGCATCCACCTCCGACACGATGGCCACGTCGGCCCGGCCCTGGTGCAGCAGGCCCACCGGGTCGGCGTGAAAGCCGCTCACGATGTCCAGCTCCACCTCGGGCCAGCGGGTGCGAAACGCGTCCATGGCGGGCATGAGCCAGTCAAAGCAGGTGTGGCATTCCACCGCAATGCGCATCTGCCCGCCCTGCCCCAGCACCAGACGGGCAATGTCGCGTTCGGCCCCTTCCACCTGCGGCAGCATCGCATCGGCCAGCGCCAGCAGGCGTTCGCCCACGGCGGTGAACTGCGGCGGGACGGACTTGCGCTCAAACAGCGGCTGGCCATAGCGGTCCTCCAACAGCTTGATCTGGTGCGACAGCGCCGACTGCGTGAGGTTGAGCAGCTGCGCGGCCCGCACCAGGCTGCCGCTGTCGCGCAGGGCGACCAGGGTGCGCAGGTGGCGCACTTCCAGAATCGACTGGTTCATTACTAATTTTCAAGTTGATCGCATAAAACTTTCGTTTGAATAATAAACGAGCCCGCGCGACCATCGGTGCCTTCATTGCATTGCTCCATTCAGAAGAAGGAAATCACCATGTCGCTCGCCGCCCAATCCTCCTCTCGCCCTGTGCTCACGCACACACTGGGCTTTCCGCGCATGGGGGCGCAGCGCGAACTGAAATTCGCGCTCGAGTCCTTCTGGCGCGGCGACAGTACCGAGGCCGAGCTGCAGGCCACCGCCGCCCAATTGCGCCAGTTGCATTGGCAGGCGCAGGCCGATGCGGGCCTGGGTTGTGTGACGGTGGGCGACTTTGCGCTGTACGACCACGTGGCCAACCACATCCAGCTGCTGGGCTGCGAGCCTGCGCGCTTTGGCTTTGACGCCCACACGCCCGAGCTGGCGCGCTACTTTGCGATGGCGCGGGGCGTGTCGGCCCACGCCGCCGAAGACCATCAGGGCTGCAGCGCCGGTTGCCAGGCAAAGCACACCACCGCAGGCCAGCCCGCTCTGGAGATGACCAAGTGGTTTGACACCAACTACCACTACCTCGTGCCCGAGTTCAGCGCCCACACCCAGTTCCGCCTGGCCAGCGAGCGCCTGTTCGCCGAAGTGGCCGAGGCCCAGGCGCTGGGCCACCGCGTCAAGGCCGTGCTGCTGGGGCCCCTGAGCCTTTTGTGGCTGGGCAAATCCAAAACGGCGGGTTTTGACCGCTTCAGCCTGCTGGAGTCATTGCTGCCGGTGTACGAAACCGTGCTGGCGCGCCTGAAAGCCCAGGGCGTGGAATGGGTGCAGATCGACGAACCCATCCTGGGCCTGGACCTGCCCGACACCTGGCGCCATGCGTTCGAACCCAGCTACTGGCAACTGGCGCGCAGCGCGCCCAAGTTGCTGCTGGCCACGTACTTCTCGCCACTGGCCGAGAACCTGCGCCTGGCCTGCCAGCTGCCCGTGGCCGGCCTGCATGTGGACGCCGTGCGCTCCCCCGACGAGCTGGTGGGCGTGGCGGACTGGCTGCCCTCGCACAAGGTGCTGTCCGTGGGCATCGTGGACGGCCGCAACATCTGGCGCACCGACCTCGATGCCGCTCTGGCCAAGCTGCGCCCCGTGGCCGACAAGCACCAGGGCGAGCTGTGGCTGGCACCGTCGTGCTCTCTGCTGCATGTGCCGTTCAGCTTAGAGGCCGAAACGCAGCTGGATGCCGAAGTGAAATCCTGGCTGGCGTTTGCCGTCGAAAAGCTCGACGAGCTGCGTGTGCTTGCCGCCGCCTTGTCGCAAGGCGAGGTTGCGGTGGACGATGAATTGCACGCCGCCCGCATCGCCCTGGCCGCCCGCCGCGCCAGCCCCCGCGTTCACCGTGCCACCGTGGCCGCCCGCCTGGCCGCCGCTGCGCCGGGGGCCGACCAGCGCCACGACGTCTTTCCCGCCAGGCAAAAGGCACAGCGCGCACGCCTGAAGCTGCCGCTGCTGCCCACCACCACGATTGGTTCGTTCCCGCAGACGGCCGAGATCCGTGCAGCCCGCGCCGCCTTCAAGCGCGGTGCGCTCGACGCGGCCCACTACCAACAGAAGATGGAGGCCGAAATTGCACTCGCAGTGCGCAAGCAGGAAGCGCTGGGCATTGATGTACTGGTGCACGGCGAGGCCGAACGCAACGACATGGTCGAATACTTTGGCGAGCAGCTCGACGGCTTTGCCTTCACCGCCAACGGCTGGGTGCAAAGCTATGGCTCGCGCTGCGTGAAGCCGCCCATCATCTACGGCGACGTGGCCCGCCCCACGCCCATGACTGTGGCCTGGACGCAGTATGCGCAGAGCCTCACCGCCAAACCCATGAAAGGCATGCTCACCGGCCCCATCACCATCCTGCAATGGAGCTTTGTGCGCGACGACCAGCCGCGCGCCACCACGGCCGACCAGATCGCCTGGGCCATCCGCGACGAGGTGTGCGACCTCGAGGCCGCAGGCATCGCCATCATCCAGATCGACGAGCCCGCGATCCGCGAAGGGCTGCCGCTGCGCCGCGCGGGGTGGAAGAGCTATCTGGAGCGCGCCACGCGAGCCTTCCGCATCAGTGCCAGCGGCGTGCGCAACGACACGCAGATCCACACCCACATGTGCTACAGCGAGTTCAACGACATCCTGCCCGCCATCGCGTCCATGGACGCCGATGTGATCACGATTGAGACGAGCCGGTCGGACATGGAACTGCTGCAGGGTTTTGGCGACTTCAAATATCCGAACGAGATCGGCCCCGGCGTGTACGACATCCACTCCCCCCGCGTGCCCGGCGTGCAGGAGATGGCCGCGCTGCTGGAAAAAGCCGCCGAGGTCGTGCCCGTGGAGCACCTGTGGGTGAACCCCGACTGCGGCCTGAAAACCCGGGGCTGGCCCGAGACCGAAGCCGCCCTGCGCCACATGGTGCAGGCCGCGCAGGAAGTGCGCGAGCGGCTGCTGGAGGAAGCGGCCCTGGCATGACGGAGGCCCGGCCGCGAGATCGGCTGGCCGCCCACTCAGCCCGCAGCGCCCTTCATCTCCGCCAATTTCACGAGGACCAGCAAAGCGTGGTTGAGGGGCGTGGGCACGCCCAGGGCGGCCCCGCGCCTGACGACGTAGCCGTTCAGATGGTCGATCTCGGTGGGCTTGCCCCGCGCCAGGTCCTGTGCGGTGGACGAGAACTGGCCGGGCATGGTGGCAGCGATGCCGCGCACGGCGGCCTGCACGTCGCCCGCAATCGTCACTCCGTCAGCAGCCGCCACCGCCAGACATTCGGCCACGATGTCGGCAATCACCTGCGTCACGCCGGGCACCTGTACCAGCGGGCCATAGGGCTGCTGGGACAGGGCCGAGAGCGCGTTGTACGCGCTGTTGAGCACCAGCTTGGCCCACAGCGCACCGCGCACGTTGTCTGACACCTGGGTGGGGATGCCCGCCGCCGTGAGCTGGCGGGCGGCCTCGCCGCTGCGTGGCGATGGCGCAATCACCAGCTCGCCCCGGCCATGGTGCACCACATGCCCCGGGCCGCCCATGGCGGTGGCGACGTACACCACGGCGGCGGCCACGGGGGTGCTGGCGCCGAGCACGGCGCGCACGCGCTCGTCGTTGTCCACGCCGTTCTGCAGGGTCAGCACCAGCGTGCCGGGCGCCAGGTGCGGGCGCATCCCGCGCGCGGCGTCCTCCGAGTCCGAGGACTTGACGCAGAACAGCACCACGTCGGCCCCCAGCACCGCGCTGGCCTCGGTGCTGGCCGCCAGCGGCACCTGCACATCCAGCACGGCTGTCTGCAGGCGCAGCCCGCGTTCGCGCACGGCCTGCACATGGGCGGGCCGGCCAATGAGCGTCACCGGGTGCCCGGCGCGTGCCAGCAGCGCGCCGTAGTAGCAGCCCACCGCCCCCGCGCCCATGACGGCGATGCGCAGCAAGGGGCCGGGGGTGGGCGGGGCGCTGGAGGAAACGGCTGTGGTCATGGAAAGTCCGGGGGACACAAAAAGAAGGCTGGGCCGATGGGCCTTGAGACTATATCGGGCGATCGGCCGCCCGCGCGCACGCTCAGGCGCCGCGCAGCACGCGCTCCGCCCACCTGCCCGCCCCCAGGAAGAGGAAGCCCACCAGCACGAAGCCGCCCAGCAGGCCAGCCGCATTGCGCAGCACCGTGGCATACCCCAGGGCGTTCACATCGATGAACGGATACGGGTAGCTGCCCAGCCACACGCCGCGCACCAGCGCATAGGCAAAGTACGCCAGCGGGTAGGCGCAGGCTGCGAGCGGCACCCACCACCGCAACCCGCGCTTGTCGGGCGCGGCCCCCAGCCAGTACAGGCCGAACAGCACGGGCACCGCGTAGTGCAGCAGCACATCGGCCAGCCACTGCCAGCCCTGGGGATCCCAGATGTTGCGCAGCAGGAAGTGGTAGGCCAGGCCCACCAGAACAATGCTGATGGCGGCACACGCCTGCACCGGCGCGCGCGCGAAGAACCGCCCCCAGGAGGAGGCTGCGGCCACCGCCGGCAAGGTCAGCACCAGGGCTACCAGGATGTTCGTGAGCACGGTGAAGTACCCCAGATAGGCCACCAGGCCCTGCAGGGCGGACTGGCCGCCGGCCAATGCAAGCCGCAGGGAAAGCACCAGCTGGAGCAGCACGGCGAACCAGACAAGCAGTGCAAGGGAAAAGGTGGCCCGCCTTTCGGCCGGGGTGGGGCGCGCGGCGTGCGCAGACGGGGGTGGCGAAGGATTCAAGGGTGTGCCCTGCTCTCGATGGGATGTGCCAGCACCATAGCCCAAAGGCCGTGGCACGGCCATCTCACCCAGGGCCGGAAGTTGCAATAACCCCTGGCAACAACTCGGGAATCAGTTGATTGCAAAGACAATTATTGTCTAGTCAATTAAATTCCTGCCCATGACTTCCGCGCGCCCCACCCCCTCGATCCAGGGCTTCTACAGCCCCGACCACCTCCAGCCCGAGGACAGCGTGGGCTACCTCATGCGCAAGGTGATGTCCTCCATCCGCACCCAGGCGGATGCGCAGCTGGCTCCGCGCGACCTGACCTACGCCCAGTGGCTGCCGCTGTACAAGATCTCGCGCTGCGACAAGACCACGGTGGCCAGCCTCGCCCGCGACCTGGAGACCGATCCGGCGTCGATGACCCGGGCACTCGACCGGCTCGAAGCCAAGGGCCTGGTGCTGCGCGAGCGTTCCACCACGGACCGCCGCGTGGTGCAGCTCGCGCTCACGGCCGAAGGCCAGGCCGTGGCCGCCCAGGTGCCCGCCGTGCTGGCCGACGTGCTCAACGGCCACCTGAGCGACTTCACCCACGACGAATGGCAGCTGCTGCTGCGCATGCTGCGCCGCATGCTGGCCAATGGCGAAACGCTGCGCCAGCAACCGCCCGCGCAGCCCTGATCGCGGTGCCCCGTACTTTTTTCGAATCCCTGGAGATTGACGTGTCCCAACCCACCCTCTTTTCAACCCGCGCCGCCGTGGCGGCCCACTTCGCCGTCTCGGCCGTCGCGCTGGCGGCCGCCCTGTTCCTGGTCGGCTGCGCCAGCCCCGGGCCGGCGCACACGCCGCTGGCACAGACCACGCCCGCCGGGGCGGGCCTGAACGCCTCGGCCAGCGAATCGGCCGCCCCGTCGCAGTGGTGGACCACCCTGGGCGACGCACAGCTCAATGCCCTGGTCGACAAGGCCCTGCAGGGCAGCCCCAGCCTGGCCGTGAGCCGCGCCCGCCTGGAGCAGGCCGTGGCGCTGAGCCAGGTGCGCGAAGCCGCCAGCGGCCCGCAGGTGAACCTGGGTGTGGACGCCACGCGCCAGCGCTACACCGCGCACGGCCTGGTGCCCGCCCCGGTGGCCGGCAACACCTACAACAGTGGCACGGTGCAGGCGACGTTCAGCTGGTCGCCCGACTTCTTTGGCCAGCACGCCGCCGAGCTGCAGGCCGCCCTGGGCCAGGCGCGCGCCGCCCAGGCCGATGCTGCCGCGGCAGCCAACACCCTGGCTGCCCAGGTGGGCCGCAGCTACGTGGCCCTGGCGCGCCTGGTGTCGCAACGCGAAGTCGCGGTGCGCGCGCTGGAGCAGCGCGAAGAGCAGCGCCGCCTGACCAATGACCGCGTGGCCGCGGGCCTCGACAGCCAGGTCGAGCTGACCCAGGCCCAGGCCGCCGTGCCCGATGCGCGCACGCAGATCGAGGCGCTGGACGAGCAGATCACCCTGGCACGCCGCCAGGTGGCCGTGCTCACCGGCCAGGCGCCCGATGCACTCACCACCCTGACCCCGCAACTGGCATCCCTGCAGCCCACGCCCGTGCCCGACGCGCTGGGCGCCGACCTGCTGGGCCGCCGCCCCGACGTGGTGGCCGCGCGCTGGCGCGTGGAAGCCGCCACCCAGGGCGTGAAGGTCGCACGCACGGAGTTCTATCCCAACATCAACATCGGCGCCTTCATCGGCCTCAATTCGCTGGGTCTGGACAACCTGTTCAACGCCGGCTCGCGCCAGATGGGCGTGACGCCCGCGCTGCGCCTGCCGATCTTCGACGGCGGCCGCCTGCGCGCGCAGCTGGGCGGCCGCCAGGCCGAGCTCGACGCCGCCATCGCCCAGTACAACGGCATGGTGCTCGACGCGGTCAAGGAAGCCGGCGACGCCATGGCCTCGGTGCAGTCGCTCACGCGCCAGCAGGCGCTGCAGGACGATGCCGCCGCCAGCGCCGAGAAGGCCTACCGCTTCGCGCAGGAGCGCTACCGCGCGGGCCTGGGCAACTATCTGGTGGTGCTGTCCACCGAAAGCCAGGTGCTCGCCCAGCGCCGCCTGGCCGTGGACCTGCGCGCGCGCCAGCTCGACACCCGCCTCATGCTGATGAAGGCCCTGGGCGGCGGCTGGACGGACGACACCGACACGCTGCGCACCGCCGCGCGCTGATTCCTGGCACACGAAAAACACATACAACAAACACCTACCGAAAGATCACAGCCATGAGCGAACCCCTCACCTCCCAAGAAGCCAACACCGCCCGCCGCCGGGGCCTGACCCTGATCGCCGCCGCCGTGGCCCTGGCCGCCATCGGCTGGGGCGGCTGGCACTGGGCCAATGGCCGCCATGTGGAGACCACCGACAACGCCTACGTGGCGGGCAACGTGGTGCAGATCACGCCGCAGATCGGCGGCACCGTGGTCTCCATCGGCGCGGACGACACCGATTACGTGAAGGCCGGCCAGCTGCTGGTCAAGCTCGACCCCGCCGATGCCCGCGTGGCGCTGGAGCAGGCCGAGGCGCAGCTGGCCCAGACCGTGCGCGAGGTGCGCACCCTGTTCGCCAACAACTCCACGTTGAAGGCCCAGGTCAGCCTGCGCAGCGCCGACCTGGCGCGCGCCCAGGCCGATGCCGCGCGCCTGCAGGACGACGTGGCCCGCCGCGCCCCGCTGATGGCCAGCGGCGCCGTGGGCAAGGAAGAGTTCCAGCACGCCAATGCCCAGGTCACGGCTGCCAGGAGCACCGTGGCCGCCGCCCAGGCGGCCGTGGTGGCCGCGCAGGAGCAACTGGCCGCCAGCCAGACGCAGACCGAAGGCACCTCCATCGAGCAGCACCCCAACGTGCAGCGCGCCTCGGCCCGCGTGCGCGAGGCCTACCTGGCCGTGCAGCGCGCCCAGCTGGTGGCGCCGCTCGACGGCCATGTCGCCAAGCGCGGCGTGCAGGTCGGCCAGCGCGTGCAGGCCGGTGCCCCGCTGATGACGCTGGTGGCCCTGAACGACCTGTGGGTGGACGCCAACTTCAAGGAAAGCCAGCTGCAGAACCTGCGCATCGGCCAGCCCGCCGAGCTGGTGGCCGACGTATACGGCACCAAGGTCGTCTACCACGGCAAGGTCGCCGGCCTGGGTGCCGGCACGGGCGCCGCCTTCGCGCTGCTGCCCGCGCAAAACGCCACGGGCAACTGGATCAAGGTGGTGCAGCGCGTGCCCGTGCGCATTGCCCTCGACCCCAAGGAAGTCAGCGAGCACGCCTTGCGCGTGGGCCTGTCGATGGACGTGAAGGTGGACACGGCCGACCAGAGCGGCAAGACCCTGTCGGATACGCAGCGCACCACGCCCGTGGCCGCCACCGCCGTGTTCGACGCGCAGTTCAAGGCCGCCGACGACGAGGTGGCCCAGATCATCGCCGCCAACCTGGGCCGCAAGGCCCTGGCCGTGGCCTCGCCCAAGGTGGTCCAGACGCCGGGCGGCAGCGCCGGGCAGGCACAGAACCACGCCTCCGCCCCCGTGCGCGCCCCTGTGGTGCAGTAAGCCGGAGTCTTTTCCATGACTGCCGCCACCCCCACCGCGGACCAGGCCGGCGCCTCGGCGCTGCCCGCCGCGCCGCCGCCAGCCGCCCCGCCCGGGCCGCCCACGGCCTACCCCCCGCTGCAGGGCACGGCCCTGCTGCTGGGCACGCTGTCGCTGTCGCTGGCCACGTTCATGAACGTGCTGGACTCGTCCATCGCCAACGTCTCCATCCCCGCCATTGCCGGTGACCTGGGCGTGAGCCCGGGCCAGGGCACCTGGGTGATCACCAGCTTCGGCGTGGCCAACGCCATCTCGGTGCCGCTCACGGGCTGGCTCACGCAGCGCTTCGGCGCGGTGCGGCTGTTCACCATGAGCGTGCTGCTGTTCGTGCTCACCTCGTGGCTGTGCGGCTTTGCCTCGTCGCTGGAGATGCTGGTCTTCTTCCGCGTGCTGCAGGGCCTGGTCGCCGGGCCGATGATCCCGCTGTCGCAGACGCTGCTCCTGGCCAGCTACCCGCGTGCCCTCGCCGGCACGGCGCTGGCCCTGTGGGGCGTGACCACGCTGGTCGCGCCCGTGGTGGGGCCGCTCCTGGGCGGGTGGATCACGGACAACATCTCCTGGCCGTGGATCTTCTACATCAACGTGCCCGTGGGGCTGCTCGCCGGCGTGCTCACCTGGGGCATCTACCGCAAGCGCGAGACACCCATCCGCAAGCTGCCGATCGACACCGTCGGCCTGTCCCTGCTGGTGCTGTGGGTGGGCGCGCTGCAGCTCATGCTTGACAAGGGCAAGGAGCTCGACTGGTTCGCCTCCAACGAGATCATCGTGATGGCCGTCGTCGCGGTCGTGGCGTTCGCCGTGTTCCTGGTCTGGGAACTCACCGACAAGCACCCGGTGGTGGACCTCAAGCTCTTCAAGGGCCGCAACTTCACCTTCGGGGCGCTCGCGCTGTCGGTGGCCTATGCGCTGTTCTTCGGCAACGTGGTGCTGCTGCCGCTGTGGCTGCAGCAGTGGATGGGCTACACCGCCACCTCGGCCGGCATGGCGCTGGCCCCGGTGGGCATCTTCGCCATCCTGCTCACGCCGCTGGTGGGCCGCAAGGTGGGCCAATGGGACCCCCGGCGCATGGCGACGGGCGCGTTCATCGTGTTCGGCATCGTGCTGTGGATGCGTTCGCAGTTCACCGTGCAGACCGACTTCATCCACATCCTGATCCCCACCCTGCTGCAGGGTGCGGCCATGGCGTTCTTCTTCATCCCGCTGACCACGCTGACGCTGGCCGGGGTGGCCCCCGAGCGCATTCCGGCCGCCGCCGGGCTGAGCAACTTCGTGCGCATCACCGCCGGGGCCATGGGCACGTCCATCGCCACCACGCTGTGGGAAAGCCGCGCCGCCATGCACCATGCGCACCTGACCGAGGGCCTGGTGCAGGGCCAGGGCGTGTTCGCCATCACGCTGGACAACCTGATGGCATCGGGCCTGACACAGTTGCAGGCGCTGGCGCAGGTGAACCGGCTGATCGACCAGCAGGCATTCACCCGCGCGGCCAACGACATCTTCCTCGGATCGGCCGGGCTGTTCCTGCTGCTGATCGGGCTGATCTGGCTGACCAGGCGGCCGCCCAGGGCCCAGGGCCCGGGCGCCGCCGACGCGGCCGGAGCGCATTGAGGGCCAGCGGGCCGGCAGCAGCTGAATAACACCGGAAAATGGCTGCAGCGCTTTAACAAAAAGCGCTGGCAGCTATTTTTTTTATAGCACTCAAGCCACCTGCCGCGCCCTGCGGCACTGCGCGGCCTCCCACAGGCCACGTCGGAAAAACCTGACCTCCAGGCGGGCGTGGCACCTTCGGCCGGCCCCCGGGGGGCGCCCCAACAATGCAGTCACCGCAACACACAACAAGGAACTGCCATGTCGCTCTCGCTGATTCTGCTGATCGTCCTCATCCTCATCCTGGTTGGCGCACTGCCAACCTGGGGCCACAGCCGCTCATGGGGCTACGGACCCAGCGGCGGGATCGGGCTGGTGGTGCTGATTCTCGTGATCCTGCTGCTGATGGGCAGGATATGACGACGACGACGCCCGGCTGAGGCCGGGGGCCCTGCTCCCGCAAGGGGTGGCGGCACCTGTCGGCCCCGCAAGAGAACGGCGCTTCCTTGGAAGCGCCGTTTTTTTATGCCCGTTGGCGGCACCGGGTTCGATGCCCCTGCGGCCTGGCTTTTCACGCCCGGCGCTGACCCGCTGCCGCGAAGGCTGTCGAGAACGCCGCGAACTCCTTCTGCGCCACCGTGCCATCCGCGTTGCCGCCCTGGTCCATGAGCTGCATCACCGCCTGCGAAAAACCACTGCCCGCCTGGGCGCCCTTGGTACTGGCCAGGCCCTTGAGGAATTCATCCTGCGAGATGGAGCCGTCCTTGTTGGTGTCAAAGCCTGCCGTCAGCTGCTCGGTTTGGGCCTCGGTGGCACCAAAGCGGGCAAGCAGGTCCCGAAAATCCTCCCTGGAGACCGACCGGCCGCCCGGTGCGCCGGAAGCCCCCGCCGGCACCGAACCGCCGCCCCGCCCCACCGCGCCCACGGCGGGGCCGTCGAGTTTGCCCTGCGAGACCAGAATGCCTTTTTCTGCAAACCCCGCCAATGCCTCGGCCTGCGGACTCAGGGTGAGGACCGTGGAGGGCTCAGGCTCGGTCGCGCCAGCGCCGCGCCGCGATGCGGCGGACTTGCCCGGCCCGCTGGAGGCTGCGTTGAAGATCAGAGAGGCTACGGACGCAAGGCCGGAGATAAGAGGTGACATCGCCATGGACTCCTGTGGGGCAAAGCCCGGTGTCCTGGCCCTTCCTGCTGGTCCTTGCTTGGAGAAGACAAAAGGACAAGGCCACCGTGATCACCGCTTCGCCCAGGACATGAAGGGTACGCCGCGCCCCACGACGCAGTGGCAGGATGAAAGCACCCTTTGGACCCCATTTCGGCACCTGTCCGGCACCTGTCAGGCACATCCCGGCTGCGATGCGGCGCTCCGTGCCCCAGCGTTGGAGCACGCCGGCGTCTCGCCTGCCCGGAGCGCGGGGACAAACCCGGGGGCTGGATGCCCCGGCGGCCCGCCGCAGTCGGCGTGCGCCCAGGGCCCTGCCCTACGGGTAACCCGGCCCGAACGCCACGAACTCTCCTTCCAGCCGCCCCGCTGGCCGCCCATCGCAGTGCAGCGCCGACGCCTGCACGATCCGGCCCAGCCCCTTGCGCTGCAGCATCCGGGTGAAAGAGCGCCAGGCCTGCGGCGTGGGCGCCTGCGCCACGGCGGTGAAGGCGCCGGCCATGGGCGCGAGGTAGTCCATGGTGTTGCGCTGGATCACCAGGCGGCTGCCCAGTTGCTCGGCCGACAGGCGCAGGTGCAGCATCGACCAGGCGGCCAGGATCGCCACGGCCGATGCGCTGCCGCCAAACACCGTATCGCGGTGGTTGATGTTGGGCCCCAGCGGAGCGGCCAGCACCACCTGCTGCGGCGTGGCGTCGACCACCGTCACCTCCATGGCGTGGGACAGGGGAATGTGCTGGTGCAGATAGGCTTGGAGGTCAAGGGGAGTCACGGCGTGCATTCTGAATGGGTCACGGGGAAGCGGTGGCGGAAGTGTGGCTCGCCGCAAGCCGCCACTTTGCCACGGCGGGCCGCAGGGGCGCCGCTTTCAGGCCGGGCCGGCCCGCATGGGCAGCCTCACGCAAGGGGTGGACGGGCTGCACAAGGGCGCTGCGCCTGCCTGTCCACGATGGCAGCCACCGCCTGCGGCGTGTCCCGGTGCACGATGTGCCGCACCTGGGCCACGCCTGAACGCGGTCCCCGCGCCAGGTCCTGCGCGAGCGCGGCGCGCAGGAAGCTGGGCCGCACATCCAGGCTGGCGAGCTGATCCGCGGAAAACCACGCAAAAATGAGCTTGTGCATGCCCTCCACACCCTCATAGGGCCCATCCGAGCGGGCTAGCAGAGACCCCGGCAGAGGGCTTGCATGCAGGTACAGCCCGATTTCATGGAATGACTGGCCCGCGTGGTGGAAGAAGTTCTCCACCACAAAACCCAGCGCGCCCAACGCCACCGCCGTGTCCAGCTCTTCATGCAGTTCGCGCGCGATGGCCTCGCAGGCGCTTTCACCGGGCTCGATGGCCCCGCCCGGCAGGGCCCAGAACGTGTCGTGCTCCAGGCGGTGCAGCAGCACCTTGCCGTCATGGCGCACCACGATGGCGGCGGCGCGCTGGCGCACGCGGGGCACGGGGGCGCCGGGCCGGGCGGAGGCTGGCGGGTCGGCGGCTGTCGGGGTGGTGGTCATGGCATGTGGCCAAAAGGCGGGCTCCAGGCGGCGCCGTGCGAGGCGGGGACGCGATCCTATCCACCACGGGCGGGTTTCAGTGCAGCCGGGCTGGCCAGGTTGCAAGCAATCGCAACCGCACAGCCGGCTTGAAGGCCTGCAAGCCCTGCCGCCTATTGCCGCATGGTGCGGATCCACGCCACCGTGGCATCGATCGGATACGGGGTGGCGATGGCGTCCAGGCTCAATATCCGGTACTTGGCCATCACAGGTCTCCTTCATCGGCGATGCCGCCGTGCCAGGGCCCCGCGGCGCAATCACTGGTGCCGGGACACGCGGCACTGCAAAAAATTCATGAAAAGCGCTTGCAAGGCTTTTTCATCAAGCGCCAGCAGCTCCCGAATCAATAGCACCAATGGAAGGCAGCAGCAACCCTTGCCGGGCCGCCACGGCCTCGCGCAAGAACGCCCAGGTGGCCTGCATGCGCGCCACGTGCTTGTTCTCGGCGGGCATCGACATCCAGAACGTGCGCTGGAACCGCGCCACCCCGGGCAGCACCGGGACCAGCGAGGGATCTTGGGCCGCCACGAACGCGGGCAGCACCGCCAGCCCGGCACCGGCGCGCGCCGCCTCGTACTGCGCGAGGATGCTCGTGCTGCGCAGCACGAAATGCGCGGGGCGGTGCAGCTCGTCGAGGATCTGCAGTTCCTTGCTGAACAGCAGGTCGTCCACATAGCTGATGAAGGTGTGGCCGCGCAGGTCGTCGGCCGTGTGGACGGGCGCATGGCCGGCGAGGTAGTCGCGTGCGCCGTAGAGCTGCAACACATAGTCGGTGAGCTTGACCACCAGCACCGCGCCCCGCACGGGGCGCTCCAGGGAGATCACGATGTCCGCCTCGCGCCGCGACAGGTGCACCAGGCGGGGCAGCGCCAGAAGGTCCACCACCAGGCCCGGGTGGTTCTGTGCGAAGCGGGCCAGCTGCGGCGCGAGGATCAGGTTGCCAAAACCCTCGGTGGTGCCGATGCGCACCAGGCCGTGCAGCCCTTGCCGCACACCAGGCGCCGCACTCTCCACCGCGAGGAACGCGGCCTCCATGGCCTCCACCTTGGGCATCAGCTGCCGCCCTGCTTCCGTGAGCCGGTGGCCCCCGGCTTCACGGGCGAAAAGGGCCGATCCCACCTGTTTCTCCAGCGCCTGCAGGCGGCGCGACACGGTGGTGTGCTCCACGCCCAGGCGGCGTGCGGCGCCCACCAGCGTGCCGGCGCGCGCGAGCTCCAGAAAGTAGCGGAAATGATCCCAATCCATGGGCCGATTGTGGCGCCCTCGGAGCCCGTTGCCTGGAAGAAGAGGATGCGACGCCTGCACGCCCCCGGGCTCGCCCTCCTCCTTTCCTGCACCAGGCGCCTTTCGCTGTAAACGCGATGATTGTTAAAAATTTACACTCTGTGTTTTTTGTTGCACACTCCAGCCGCGCCCGGCACCGAGCAGCGGGACCGCGCACAGCCACAAGAGCCCAGGGATTCCCAAAGGCCGCCGATACACAGGGAGGACAGGATGAATGCATTCGTGCAGCCCCCCGCGGCTGCCCGCCAGAAACAAGCCCGTGCCGGGCTTCTCCGCGCCAGCCTCCGCGCTCCGTGCCCATTCCTTGCATCTTTCGGGAAGCCGCGCACGGCGGGCTTCCTTTCCGCGCATCCCGGGCCACGCCCCGCTTTCCTTGCCTCCCCGCTTCCTTAGCCTCAGACATCTATGACACGCACCACTCTCTCATACAAGTCGCTTTGGGCCGGCCAGGCCTGCCTGGCGTTGGCCACCCTGGGTGCCCATGCGGCGGATGTGAGCATCACGCCGCCTGTCGGTGGCGGCTTTGTGATCAAAGGCCCCTCCAACACCGACAGGCTGCGCGTGCAAGGCTCCGGCGAAGTGCTGGTCCCCAGCCTGTCGGGCACGCCCAATACGAACACCAGCGTCCTGTGCTTTGACGGCCCGTCCGGGCGGCTGGGGCAATGCGCCCCCGGCGTGGCGTCCGGAGCCACGGGAGCGACCGGCCCGACCGGCGCGACGGGAGCCATCGGAACGACCGGCGCCACCGGCCCGGCAGGCACCACGGGCGCTACCGGGGCCGCCGGCCCCACTGGCGCGACCGGCGCGACCGGAACGGCAGGCCCCGCCGGCGCCACGGGCGCGGCGGGTAGCAACGGCGCTCCGGGCGTGGCGGGAACCACCGGTCCCACGGGCGCTACAGGCCCTGCGGGCGCCACGGGTGCCACGGGCGCGACCGGCCTCCCAGGCCCTGCGGGCTCGCTCAGTGTCAATGTGCGGACCGCAACCGGCACCGGCACCACGGACAGTTGCAATGCGACCGCCTGCTGCCTGCCCGGGGAGAAGGTTGTAGGGGGAGGGTACGAGGGTGCCAGCGGGGCTGGCGGGATCGATACGGGCGGCGTGTTCATCGCCGCCAACTACCCCACGGCGGGCGGCGCTTGCGGCGCTTCGGTGCAAAGTTGGAGCATCCGGCTTCTGAACTCCTACCGCGTTCCCACCCTGACGTCGGCCTGCATCGCCTACGCCATCTGCGCGCAATGACGCCTCTGGAATCACCTGCGCAAGCACAGCCCCAGGGCCTGATGGTGCAGGGCATGCAAACAGCCCGGCTGCCCTGGCGGTTCGACGCCGCTGCGGCCCTGGCCGAAGTCAACGCCCTGCCCTCCTCGCTGTGGCGCACCCATTTCAACGAGGGCCGCCACGATGGCGGCTGGCAGGCCCTCGCGCTGCGTTCCGCGCCCGAGGCCCCCATCGATGTCGTTCCTGTTGATGTGCCGGCATCGGGCTATGCCGACACGCCCGCGCTGGAACAGTGCCCCACGCTGCGCGCCATGCTGGACACCATGGCCTTGCCCTGGAAGTCCGTGCGGCTCATGCAATTGCTGCCGGGCTGCGAAATCAAGGAGCACACCGATGCCGGCGTGTGCGCGGCGCGGGGCGAGGCCCGCCTGCACGTGCCACTGCAGACGGGCGAGCAGGTGTTCTTCCATGTCGATGGCGAGCGCATCCCGCTGCGGGCTGGCGAGTGCTGGTACGTCGACGTATCGCGCCCGCACCGGGTTCGCAACCGTGGCAGCCAGACCCGGGTCCACCTGGTGGCGGACACCTCGGTGGACATGCGCCTGTTCGAGGCCTTCCGCGCCAGCGATGCCGGCGAGCCCCTGCCCGACCCCAGCGACCCGTGGAGCCAGTTCATCCGGTTTCGCGACTTCGTGGGAGCGGATGCGGAACACTCTGCAAGACTCAGCGCCATCACCAACACCGCCGAGTTCGTGCAGGAATCGGTGCGCATGGGGCAGGACGCCGGCTTTCAATTTGACGCATCGGATGTGGAGTCGGCCATGAAGGCCGGGCGCCGCGCGTGGGTGGAACAATGGATTCTGTGAACTTCAGCGGCTGGCGCCCGATCCGTTTTTACATCGCCAAGGGCCAGGTGATGGTGGACTGGATCCGCATGCTCGACGAGCCGCTGCGCGAGCCCTTCTTCCAGCACGGCATCCAGAGCCAGATGCAGCACCCCTTCCATCTGGCGTTCCGGCGCCAGACGCCGCTTCACGACCTGCTGGCCTGGCATGAACGGTCGCCGGGCCTGGACCCCTCGCTCGTCATCTTCCACGTGTCGCGCTGTGGCTCCACGCTCATCACGCAGGCGCTGGCGGAAAGCCCGCACCATCTGCAACTGTCGGAGCCCGCTCCGGTGGACTTTCTGCTGCGCCAGGCCTTGCCCGGCGGGTGGCTGGACAGGACCCAGGTCGTCCGGGCGTTGCGGGCGTGGGCCAGTGCCTGGGGGCAGCGCTGCGACGAGGCCAGCCCAGGGCTGGAGTCCTTCAGCATCAAGCTAGACGCCTGGAACACAGACAAGGCCCCGCTCGTGGCGGAAGCCTGGCCCGAAACGCCCTGGGTATTCCTGACCCGGGAACCCCTGGCGGTGCTGGTCTCGCAGATGCGAGAACGCGCCTTCTTCCTTGTGCCGGGCACGCTGGGCGCATGCCTGGACGGTCTCAGCGTCCATGAACTGGCCGTCATGCACCCTGAGCTTTACTGCGCGCGCGTGCTGGGGAACATCTATGCGGCCATGACCCAGGAGTTCGACCCCGCACGCACACTGCTGCTCGACCACGCCGAACTGCCCGGCGCCATTGAAACCCGGGTGCTTTCCCACATGGGCTGGAATGCCTCGGCGACCGATCAAGAGCGGATGCGCGAGCGTGTCACACGGCACGGCAAGCACCCCCATCAAGTCTATGTTTCAGACACGGAATCCAAACACAGCATGGCAAGCGATCATCTTCAATCCCTGACCGCGCAATGGATCGCCCCTCACCACCTGAGGCTTCAGGACCTGCGCCAGTCCCACCATCCTGCAGCCTCCCCGCATCTCGCCGAGGAGGCACTGCCATGATCGCCCCCCTGCATCGACGCCATTTCCTGGCCGCGGGCAGTGCGGTGGCGGCCACCGGCGTCCAGCTCTCGACGCCTGTTCTCGCGTCCGCCGGCCCGTCAAGCCCCCATTGGCACATCCTGGGAATCGCGCCGATGTCGGAAAAGCTGCCGCAGCTTGCACACGACTACCGGCACGGCGTGGAGCTGGGCCTGGCGCAGGCTGGCGCCTCGCAGGTCGGGCTGACCTGGCTGTCGGCAGGCCCCTTGCCTGGAGCCCCTGCCAAGGCCATCGGGTCCGCCCTGCAGGACGGCAAGATCGATGCCGTGATGGGGTGGATACCCCCTTTGCTAGCGAAAAAGGTGTCTGCCTTGACGGAGAAGGCCGGTGTGCCCCTCTGGATCAGCGACAGCGGCGCCGACATCGCCACTCCCTCGGAACAGCACCCCCTGCAGGTTCGCCACAGCCTCGAACTGTGCACCATGGCATCCGCGCTGGCCGACAAGGTGCACGCGCAATGTGGTCCACGCGCTTTCCTGTCGATGGGCTGGCACGAATCGGGGTATGACTTTGTCCAGGCCTTCCAGCACCGCTGGCGCTCATTGGGTGGGCAGATCGTGGGCCGCCACATTGCAGGCGCTCCAGGGCGTTCACCGGAATTTGATGATCTGAAGCAGGCGATTGTTTCGCAGCAACCGGATGCGGTGATTGCATTGTTCTCCGGCCCCCAGGCGCACCGTTTCAGCCAATGGTGGCAAGCCCAGCCGGCCTTGCTGCGCACCCAACTGGCCGGGTTCCCATGGCTTTCCGATGGCACCTCGGGCGTTCGTCCATGGACCGTGGCAAGCTGGCCCACCGCAGACATCGCAGAGACTGGTTGGAAGACTCGATTCGCACAGGCAGGCCTTGCGTGGACCGCCGCTGCGCTGCTGGGTGCAGAGGCCGGCGCCAGCCTGGGCAGCGCCCTGGCGGCCGCTCCCCCGGGAACCAGCACCAAGGACGTCTGGGCGGCATTGACGAGCAAACCGCTGGCGGGCCCTCGCGGACAACGGTACTGGGCCAGTTCCGCCAGCGACAGCGCAGGGCCGTTGTGGGAGCGCTCGACCTCCGTCACCGGCACCTGGCTCCAACGCCACCAGGCTTACTCCCACCTCGGTGCGTCCGCTGCCGCCCAGGGTGGATGGATCACTGGCTACTTTTTGACTTGATGAGGAATCGCTATGAGTGAACCGTTTATTGCCGAAATCAAAATGTTCGCTGGCAATTTCGCCCCCCGTGGGTGGGCTTTCTGCCAGGGTCAAATTATGAGCATTGCCCAAAATACGGCCTTGTTTTCCCTGCTGGGCACCACCTACGGCGGCAATGGACAAACCACCTTTGCCTTGCCAGACCTGCGTGGCCGGGCTCCCGTCGGCACAGGCCAAGGGCCGGGACTTCCCGAAGTCACCATGGGTGAAATTGGCGGCAGCCCCACCCACACGCTGATCAGCACGGAAATGCCGGCACACACCCATGCAGCGCCCACCATTCCTGCATCCACCACCCTGGGCACCCTGCAGGCACCCGGTCCCGGGGCGATGCCGGCAGCGTCCAATCAGCGCAATGCCCAATATGCTGCCAGCGGCACTGCCGATACCCAATTGCCCATGAGCAGCGCGACGACCGGTATTGCAGGTGGCAGTCAACCGTTTTCCATCATGCCCCCGTATTTGGGGATGAACTACATCATTGCCGTGGAGGGCATATACCCGTCCAGAAACTGAATGGACCAACCCGCCACGGAGCGGCGGAAAAAAGGGGCCGACGGCAGCGTTTGCCCCTTTTTGCATTTCTGCTTCACTGAACAAAAAACCGCACCCTGAGGACAGGAGCCTTCGGCTGCTCATCCCCTGATCCGCTGGGGTTCGGGCTTGCTGTTTTCATGTGCAAATAAGCACATACACATTGCAGAGCAACGCCTTGTAATTACATATTTGCACGCATAACATGCACGGGTTGGCCTGCACCGCGGGCCGTTTGCAACCCCCCGGAGACAAAACCATGAACGCACCCACCCGCGTGGCCGCACTGGCCCCCACCGTCAAGCTGCTGATCGGCGGCCAGTTCGTCGAGTCCAAGACCACCGAGTGGCGCGACGTGGTGAACCCCGCCACGCAAGAGGTGCTGGCCCGCGTGCCCTTTGCCACGGCCGAAGAAATCGATGCCGCCGTGGCCTCGGCCAAGGAAGCGTTCAAGACCTGGAAGAAGACGCCCATCGGCACGCGCGCCCGCATCTTCCTCAAGTACCAGCAGCTCATCCGCGAAAACATGGCCGAGCTGGCCGCCATCCTCACGGCCGAACAAGGCAAGACCTTGCCCGACGCCGAAGGCGACGTGTTCCGTGGCCTGGAAGTGGTGGAACACGCCGCCAGCATCGGCAACCTGCAACTGGGCGAGCTGGCCAACAACGTGGCCGGCGGCGTCGATACCTACACCCTGCTGCAGCCCCTGGGCGTGTGCGCGGGCATCACCCCGTTCAACTTCCCGGCCATGATCCCGCTGTGGATGTTCCCCATGGCGATTGCCACGGGCAACACCTTCGTGCTCAAGCCCTCCGAGCAGGACCCCATGGTGACCATGCGCCTGGTGGAGCTGGCGCTGGAAGCCGGCATTCCACCCGGTGTGCTCAACGTGATCCACGGCGGCGAGATGGCCGTGAACGCGATCTGCGACCACAAGGACATCAAGGCAGTCTCCTTCGTGGGCTCCACCAAGGTGGGCACCCATGTGTACAACCGCGCCACCCTGGCCGGCAAGCGCGCGCAATGCATGATGGGCGCCAAGAACCACGCGATCATCCTGCCCGACGCGAACAAGGAACAGTCGCTCAACGCCATCGCCGGTGCCGCATTTGGCGCCGCCGGCCAGCGCTGCATGGCCCTGCCCGTGGTGGTGCTGGTGGGCGAGGCGCAAAAGTGGATTCCCGATCTGGTGGCCAAGGCCAAGACGCTCAAGGTCAACGGCGGCACTGAAAAGGGCACGGACGTGGGCCCGCTCGTTTCCTGTGCGGCGCTCTCGCGTGTGGAAGGCCTGATCGAACGCGGCATCGCCGATGGCGCCACGCTGGAGCTGGACGGCCGCAAGCCTATGGTGCCCGGCTATGAAAAGGGCAACTTCGTGGGCCCGACGATCTTCTCGAACGTGAAGCCCGGCATGGCCATCTATGACCAGGAAATCTTCGGCCCCGTGCTGGCCCTGGTGCCCGCCGCCGACATCGACGAAGCCATCGAGTTCATCAACAGCAACCCCAACGGCAACGGCACCGCCATCTTCACGCAGTCGGGTGCGGCAGCGCGCAAGTTCCAGGAAGAAATCGACGTGGGCCAGGTCGGCATCAACGTGCCAATCCCCGTGCCAGTGCCGTTGTTCTCGTTCACGGGTTCGCGCGCGTCCAAGCTAGGCGACCTGGGCCCTTACGGCAAGCAGGTCGTCATGTTCTACACGCAGACCAAGACGGTGACGGCCCGCTGGTTTGATGACAGCACCACGTCGCATGGTGTGAACACGACGATTAGCTTGAAGTGACATCCCCCTGAGGCGCTGCGCGCCTTCCCCCTTCTCTTCTCTTGCATCGCTGCGCGATGCGGAAGGGGGACGCCACCCGTGCGGCGGGGCGGCCCTTGCACGGTGGCTCTGGCCTTAGGCCGCGCCAGTCGTGACCACTGTGGTCGATGGTAAAAGCGGGGCATGCAAATTGATCTGACAATGATGCGGGGATGGGCCATGGTCTTCGGTGCGGCTTGCGTGATGCTGGTGGGAGCTGATGCCCACGCGCAGGCCGGTGCCGCCTGCAAACCCGGCGGCAGCGTGGAGGAAACCAATGCCTGCGCGGTGCAGGCCTTTCAGGCGGCAGACACGCAGATTGGCATCCTTTACGGCGATGTGATGCGCGCCCTGTCGGCCCACGAGCGGCCCCAGCTGCGGCAGGAGCACACAGCCTGGCAGCGCGAACGCACCACGCGCTGCAAGCAGGCCACGCGCAGTGCCGAGTCGCAGCCCCAGTGGCCGCGCCTGTACCACGAGTGTCTGACGACGGAGACCGAGACCCGCCGCAAGGGCCTGATGCGCTGGCTGACGCTGGACCACCCATCCGCCAGGCCCTGAACCGGGCGCCCAGAACAACAAGAACCGACGACGAGACAGAACACCATGGACTTTGAACTCACCGAAGAACAACGCGCCTTTGCCCAGACGGCCCGCGACTTTGCGCAAGCCGAGTTCGCGCCCCACGCGGCGTTGTGGGACGCCGAGGGCATCTTCCCGAAGGAAGCCATCGCCAAGGCGGGCGAGCTGGGCTTTTGTGGCCTGTATGCACCCGAGAACGCCGGTGGCCTCGCCCTGCCCCGCCTGGACGCCACCCTGGTGTTCGAGGAAATGGCCGCCATCGACCCCAGCACCACCGCCTTCATCACCATCCACAACATGGCCACCTGGATGCTGGGCACCTGGGCCACCCCCGTCGTGCGCGACCACTGGGGGCCGCTGTTGACCACGGGCGAGAAGCTCGCGTCCTACTGCCTCACCGAGCCCGGCGCAGGCTCCGACGCCGCCTCGCTCAAGACGCGTGCCGAACTGGTGGGCCACGACTACGTCATCAACGGCAGCAAGGCCTTCATCAGCGGCGCAGGCAGCACCGACGTGCTGGTGCTCATGGCGCGCACGGGCGACGCGAATTCGGGCGCTAGCGGCGTCAGCGCCTTTGCCGTGCCAGCCGATGCACCCGGCATCACCTACGGCAAGAAGGAACACAAGATGGGCTGGAACAGCCAGCCCACGCGCACCATCAGTTTTGACAACGTGCGCATCCCGGCCGACCACCTGCTGGGCCGCGAGGGCGAAGGCTTCAAGATCGCGATGAAGGGCCTGGACGGCGGCCGCATCAACATCGCCACCTGCTCGGTGGGCGCGGCGCAAGGCGCGCTCAACGCCGCGCAGCAATACATGCAGGACCGCAAGCAGTTTGGCAAACCCATCGCCAGCTTCCAGGCCCTGCAGTTCAAGCTGGCCGACATGGCGACGGAACTCGTGGCCGCGCGCCAGATGGTGCGCCTGGCCGCCAGCAAGCTGGACGCGGGGGCCCGCGACGCCTCCACCTACTGCGCCATGGCCAAGCGCTTCGCCACCGACGCGGGCTTCACCGTCATCAACGACGCCCTGCAGTTGCACGGCGGCTATGGCTACATCCGCGAATACCCGCTGGAGCGCCTGCTGCGCGACGCGCGCGTGCACCAGATCCTGGAAGGCACGAACGAAATCATGCGCGTGATCATTGCGCGGCGCATGCTGGACGGGGATGCGACGGAGGCCATCCGCTAGGCAAAAACTCCTGTTTTTATAGCTGCCAGCGCTTATCCATCAAGCGCTAGCGGCCTATTTAACCTGAAACCATGCCCGCCCGCCCCCTCTCCGACGAAACCCTGCACCTGATCGACGCCGTGCGCACGGCGCTCGCGCACCGCAGCGACGTGGAGGAGCGCCCGCTGTTCGGCACCCATGCGTTTTTTGTGGACGGCAAGATGTGCATCGCCGTCAAGGGCGAAGAGCTGCTGGTGCGCCTGCCGCCGGAGCGCCATGGCGAGGTGCAGGAGATGCAGAACACCCGCGAGCTGTCGCCCGGCGGCGGCATGAAGGGCTACTTCTGGGTGGAGCCCAATGGCTACGCCACGCGCGCACAGTGGAACCATTGGCTCGAAGCAGCCCTGGCCTACAACCCGCTGGCCAAGGCATCGCCGCGCAAGAAGAAAACAACCAACACCCCGGCCGCGGCCAGGAAAGCGCCCGCCAAAAAAACCGCCGCGAAGAAGCACAGCATCTTCGAAGCCGACGACTGATCTGCCCCACCCTCCCTGGAGCCCACCACCATGCCCCTTCGCATCGTCCGCCTCGGCTCCCCGCGCGCCGCCGGGGAAGGCACCCGCATCGGCACCGTGCGCCGCCCGCCGCGTGGCGTGCCCAAGACCGAGTTCGCCAGCCGCGACTATTACGACGTGTGGTACCCCCTGCTGTCCCCCACGGCCGAACTCATGGCCCAGGGCCAGCAGGCGCAGACGGACAAGGAGTGGGACGCGTTCGTCAAGCAGTTCCGCAAGGAACTGGCCCAGCCCGAGGCCAGCCGCACGCTGGACCTGCTGGCCGCGCTCTCGCGCCACGCCGCGATGTCGCTGGGCTGCTACTGCGAGGACGAATCGCGTTGCCACCGCTCGGTGCTGCGCGCGGAGCTGAAAGCCCGCGGCGCAGACTTCGCCGAGTGATTTTCAAGCCTTTTCGGCCGGTAGCCCTTTGAAAACAAGCGCTGGCAGCTATCAATTTCATACCAACCCGATTCACCACCACAACGACATCCAGGAGAAACACACCATGAAGATTGCATTCATCGGCCTCGGCAACATGGGCGGCCCCATGGCCCTGAACCTGCACAAGGCGGGCCACGACGTGGGCGCCTTCGACCTCTCCAAGCCGGCCTGCGACAAGCTCGCCGCCGATGGCGTGCGCATCGCGACGGACGCCGGCGCCTGCGTGCAAGGGGCCGAGGTCGTCATCAGCATGCTGCCCGCCAGCCAGCACGTGGAAACGCTCTATCTGGGCAGCGACCGGCAACCCGGCCTGCTGCCGCTGCTGGCCGAGGGCACGCTGGTGATCGACTGCTCGACCATCGCCGCCGCCACGTCGCGCAAGGTGGCCGAGGCCGCCAAGGCACGGGGCATGGACTTCATCGACGCGCCCGTCTCGGGCGGCACGGGCGGGGCCATCGCCGGCACGCTGACCTTCATGGTGGGCGGCGACACCCCGGCACTGGAACGCGCGCGCCCCGTGCTCGAGAAGATGGGCGCCAACATCTTTCACGCCGGCGCCGTGGGCGCGGGCCAGACGGCCAAGATCTGCAACAACATGCTGCTGGGCATCCTGATGGCCGGCACCAGCGAGGCGATCGCCCTGGGCGTGGCCAATGGCCTGGACCCGAAGGTGCTCTCCGAGATCATGCGCCGCAGCTCGGGCGGCAACTGGGCGCTGGAGAAGTACAACCCCATGCCCGGCGTGATGGAGACCGCGCCGGCGAGCAAGGGCTATGCGGGCGGCTTCGGCACCGACCTCATGCTCAAGGACCTGGGGCTGGCGCAGGAGAACGCCGCGGCCGTGAAGGCCTCCACCCCGCTCGGCGGCCTGGCGCGCAGCCTGTATGCCGCACACAGCCTGGCGGGCCATGGCGCGCTGGATTTCTCCAGCATCATCAAGTTGGTGCAAAAACACTGACACCACGCGGCGGCGCGGCGGCGGGGCCCGCCACGGGACCGCCGCCGGACTCAATGCGCGGGCACGCCGGCGGAACCCGCCAGGAACTGGGCCTCGAACACGTCCGCGGGCAGGGGCCGGCTGAGCAGGTAGCCCTGGATCTCGTCGCAGCCCAGCAGTGCGAGCCGGCGGCACTGGTCGTCCGTCTCGACCCCCTCGGCCACCACCTTGAGCCCCAGCGAGTGCCCCATGTTGATGATGGTGGACACCAGCGCCTGCCCCTGGGCTCCGGTGTCCATGCCCAGGATGAAGGAGCGGTCGATCTTGAGCGTGTCGGCCGGCAGCGTGGCCAGGTAGCTCAGCGATGAGAACCCGGTGCCGAAATCGTCGATGGCGATCGTGATGTCCATCTCGCGCAGGGCGTGCAGGCTGCGCCTGCTGTGCTCCACGTCCTCCATCACCATGCTTTCGGTGATCTCCAGCTCCAGCCCGCTGCCCGCCCCCGGGTCCAGGGCCAGGGCCTCGCGCACCTCGGCCACGAAGTTGCGGTGCCGAAGCTGCAGGAACGACACATTGACCGCCACGCGCAGCGGCGCGTGGCCCGCCTGCCGCCAGCGCCGGTTGTCCGCCAGCGCCTGGCGAAGGGCCCAGCGGCCCACGTCGTAGATCAGGCCGGTCTCCTCCAGGATGGGAATGAAGAGCCCCGGTGGCACCAGGCCCCGGTGCGGATCGTTCCAGCGGATCAGCGCCTCGGCGCCCGCCACGACGCCGCTGGCCAGGCATTGCTTGGGCTGGTAGTGCAAAACAAACTGGCCCTGCTCCAGCGCTTCGCGCAGGCGGCCTTCCAGGCTCAGCGCCTCGGCCACGCGGGTGTTCATTTCAGAGGTGTAGAACAGCAGGCTGTCGGCCGATGCCTTGGCCTTGCCGACCGCGGCCTCGGCGTTGCGCAGCAGCGCTTCGGCATCCACGCCGTCCATGGGGTACAGGGCCACCCCTGCCTTGGCGGCCATGCGCAGCTCGGTCTGCCCCAGCAGGAAGGGCGCATCAAAGCAGCTGCGCATGAGATGGTCCACCACCAGCGCCACGGCCCCGGCATCGCGGGCGCCGGCCACGGCCATGCCGAAACTGTTGATCCCGATGCGCGCCACGCCGTGCACATCGGCCGCCGCATGCTGCAGCCGCTGCGCCACCTGCTTGAGAAGCTCGTCCCCCATCTGCCGCCCCAGCGTGTCATTGACGAACCGGAACCGGCTGATGTCCATCAGCGCGATCCCGAGCAGCGGCCGCGGCCCTTCGCGGGGCCGCAGGTGCTGGCCGGCGCGCTCCAGGAAAAGCGTGCGGTTGGGCAGGCCGGTGATCTCGTCGTAGTAGGCCAGGTAGCTCAGCCGGTCTTCCTTGTCGAGGTGGTCGAGCGCGAAGCCGATGTCGCCGGCCAGCTCGGTCAGCAGCTTCATCTCGGCCTCGTCGAAAAAACCCACCTCTTCGGAAAACAGGGCCAGCACCCCCACCACCTCGTGGGCCACGACCAGCGGCAGCATGGCCAGCGACGCCACGCCACGCTGCGCCAGCAGGCCGGGCAGCAAGATCCGGGGGTCGCCCACCACGTCGTCGCACACGGCGGGCAGCCCGGTGCGAACCACCTCCGCGCTCAGGCTCTCGCCCGGGGTGGGCTTGTCGTGCAGCCGCAGCCGGTCCCGGATGTGCGCGAGGAAGTCCTCTCCCGCGCCAGAGAGCGCCACCGGCACCAGCTGCTGGCGGGCCGCGTCCACCTTGCCCAGCCACGCGATCTTGAACTGCCCTTCCTCCACGGCGATGCGGCAGGCCTCGTGAAACAGCTCCTCGCGCTTGCGCACGCGCACGATCAGCGTGTTGATGCCGCTGAGCATGGCGTACACGCGGTTGAGCCGCTTGATCTTGTGCTCGGCCTCCTTGCGCTCGGTGATGTCCTCCCCGAGCGCGGCCACGCCGGTCACCTGGCCACCCGCCGACCGCAGCACGGTGTTGTTCCAGTGCACCAGCCTGCGCTCGCCGCCGCGGGTGATGATTTCGTTGTCGTAGTGCCAGGCAGAGGGGCGGTCGGCCAGCAGGTCGGCGAACACGTCGCGCACATCCACCTGCTCGGGCGGCACGAACAGCGAGAACCAGTTCTGGCCGGACACCTCGTCGCGCCGCCACCCGGTCAGGCGCAGCAGGTAGTCGTTGCAATAGGTGATGCGCCCCTCGCAGTCGAGCATCAGCGAGATCATCTCCACCTTGTCCAGCATGTCGTTGAAGCGGCGGTCGCTCTCGCGCAGTTCCTCCTCCGCGCGCTTTTGCACGCTGATGTCCTGGATGGTGTTGAACCAGCGGACGGTGTCGCTGCCCACGCCATCGTCGGCCAGCAAAGGCTCCATGACCTGGCGCAGGTGGATCACCGCGCCGTCTGCGCGCACGAGGCGGTAGTTGAAATCCAGGCGCACGCCCTCGGTGGCAGCCTCCAGCGCGCGCTCACGGAACAAGGGCTGGTCGTCCGGATACACGAGGGCCAGCCATTCGCGCGCGGACCGGGGCATCGCCGACGGCTCCACGCCCAGCATCTGGGGGCAGGTGTCGGGCCAGCTCTCGAACACGCCGTCCTGGCTGCTGATCACATGGGTGATCTTGGCCAGCACCTGCGCGCGGTGCAGGCCCGCCTCGCTGGCCCGGAGCTCTTCGATGACCCGCTTGCGCTCGATCACCTCGAACTGAAGCTGGTCGGCATGGCGCTGCACCTCCGCGTACAGGCTTCCGTTCTCGTAGATGCGCCCCACCTGGGCGCCCAGGATGGACAGGATCTTCTCGTCCTCGGCGCTGAACTCGTGCGACCCGGGCTTGTTGGCCAGGCAGATCCAGCCATAGGAGAACGACAGCGATGTGATGGGCGCGATCAGGCCGCAGTGCAGCGCCGGATAGCCCGCCGGCAAGCCCACCTCGCGGGGGTCGCCGCTGGCGTTGGCCACCCGCCGCGCCCGCCGCTCGGCGCGCACGCTGCCCAGCAGGCCGTGCGACACCACGGGCAGGTCCAGCACCCCCGTCGCGGCGGCATCGATGCCACTGGTGCAGACCAGGGCCGCATGGCCATCCTTGCGCACGGCGCACAGCACCACGTACTGCGCGCCCACCAGGTCCCGCGCACCCCGGCAGACGCTGGCCAGCAGCACCTGCGGGTCGCGCTCGGACGCCAGCTGCAGGTTCAGGTCGGTCAGCGCCGCCAGCCGGCGGTTCATGGCTTCCAGCTCGGCCACGTTGCCGGTGAGCTTGTCCGCCATGAGCTGCAGGTGCCGCGTCTGGAAGCTGTGCTCCAGCGGGAGCACGGGCTGTGGCGGAACCTGCGACAGCGCCTGCTCGATGGCCGCGATGATGTCCTGCGGCTCGCAGGGCTTCACCAGCACCTGGGCGACCCCACAGGCCAGGGCCAGGTTGCGCGCCTCCTGCTCGCGGAAATGCGCGCTGTAGAAAATCACCTGCGTGTCGGCGAGCTGGGGGTCGGCACGCAACTGCCGCACGAACTCATAGCCGTCCATCGTGGGCATCAGGATGTCGGAGATCACCAGCTGCGGGCGTTCTGCCCGCACCACGTCCAGCGCCTGGGCGCCGTCCGCCGCCTCCAGCGCCTGGTGGCCGCTGTGTCCTATGAGCGTGGCCACCAGCGCCCGGTTGGCCGGAAGGTCATCCACGACAAGGATCTTGGCCATGCTGCCGCCGTAGCTGCTTCAGGCCGCCGCAGGCGGCGCGTGAAACGAGGAGCCCAGAAATGCCTCGACCTGCTTCACGAAAGTCTCGGGCGTGATGGGCTTGGAAAGGTGCTCGTCGAAACCCACGTCGAGCGCCTTTTCGCGGTCGCCCGGCATGGAGAATGCCGTGACGGCCACCAGCGGCACCACGCGCCACGCGTGGTGGGAGCGCAGGCTCTGCGCCACCTCGTAGCCGTTCATGACGGGCATCTGCAGGTCGCACAGGATCAGGTCGGGAGATTCCGCCAGCGCGAGCCCCATGCCCAGCGCGCCATTCTCGGCGGCCAGCACGCGGTGGCCCGCGGCCTCCAGCAGGTAGGTGACGAGTTCCCGGCTCGCGTCATCGTCCTCGATGACGAGGATGGTGGCTTTCATGCGCTGGTCTCCTGGAATTCCACGGTGAACGTGCTGCCCTGCCCTTCGGTGCTTTCAAAGCCGACGCTGCCGCCCAGCGCCTCGGCCAGCTTGCGGCTCAGGTGCAGGCCCAGGCCCGTGCCTTCGTGGTGGCGCCGGTCGGCGGTCTCCACGCGCGAGAACGCCTCGAACAGCCGGGACTGCTCCTGCGGCGCGATCCCGGGCCCCGTGTCCCGCACCCGGACCTGCACGGTGCGGCCTTGCGGCGACAGGGTCTCTTCCAGCACCACCTCCACGGCCCCCTCCGGCGTGAACTTGATGGCATTGCCCACCAGATTGATGAGTATCTGGCTGAACGCCCGGCGGTCGGTGTGCAGGGTGACGGCCTGGGCGGGCGCGCGCACGCTGAACGCCAGCCCCTTGCGCCCGGCCTCCTGCTCCAGCGTGGCCGCGACTTCCGCGACGATGCTCCGGCAGTCGAGCGCCTCGATGTTGAGCGACACCTTGTTGGCGCTGAGCTTGGCCACATCCAGCAGGTCATTGATGAGGGAAAGAAGGTGCCGCGCCCCCGTCTGCACGATGCGCAATTGCTTGTCCTGCTCGGGATTGAGCGGGCCCGGCAGCTTCATCAGCAATGTGCCCGTGAAACCGATGATGGCGTTGAGCGGGGTTCGCAGTTCGTGGGACATGCTGGCCAGGAAGCGGTCTTTGACCAAGGCCGCATTTTCAAGCTCCAGGTTCTTGTCGCGCAAGACCCGCTCGATCCGCTTGCGCTCGGTCACGTCGCGGATCGCGCTCGAGACGAAAAGGCCTTCCTCCGTCTGCAGCGGGCTCAGGCTGATCTCGACCGGGAACTCGGAGCCGTCCTTGCGCAGTCCGTACAGATCAAGGCCCGCCCCCATGGAGCGGGTGCGTGGCTCGACGAAGAAGCGGTGGCGGTGCTCGGGATGCCGGGCATTGAAACGTTCGGGCACGAGCAATTCGATCTTCTGGCCCAGCAACTCGGTGCGGCTCCAGCCGAACAGCTTCACGGCCTGGGAATTGACCAGCACGATGCTGCCATCCCGGTCGACGATGACCATGGCGTCGGGCGCGGCTTCAAGCAGGTCCTTGAACTTCTGGTCGGCCCGCTTGCGGTCGGTGATGTCGCGGATGGCGCTCATCACCATCTCGCCTTCCTCGGTGTGGATCGGGCTCAGGCTGATCTCCACCGGAAACTCGGTGCCCCCCTTGCGCAGGCCATACAGCTCCAGGCCCGCTCCCATCGTGCGCGTGCGCGGTGCCCCGAAGAAGCCGCTTCGGTGCCCCAGGTGCGCGCCCCGGTAGCGGTGGGGCAGAAGCACTTCCACCGCCTGCCCCAGCAGCTCGGCCCGCTCGTAGCCGAACACGCGCTCGGCCTGCGAATTCACCAGCACGATGCGGCCGGTCACATTGACCATCACGATGGCATCCGGCGTGGATTCGAGCAGGTCGCGAAACCGTGCCTCCAGCAACTTGGCCTCGCGCTGGACCTTGAGCTGGGTGACATCCTTCTTGCTGGACAGGAAGTACAGCAGCTGCCCGCCGTCATCGCGCACCGCCTTGGTGGAGACATTCACGTGCACGAGCGAGCCGTCCTTGCGGCGGCGCACCGACTCGTGCACCGCCGTCACACCGCGCAATGCCTCGGCGCGGATCTCGTCTTCCTCATGGGCCCGCCCCTCGGGAACGATCAGATCCATCAGGGACCGGCCCTGCACCTCGGCCAGCGCGTAGCCAAAGATCGCTTCGGCGGCGGGGTTCCAGTTGAGCACCATGCCCTCGGGCGACAGCACCAGCAGCGCATCGGGGTTTTGCTCCCAGTATGCGGCGGAAAAATCAGATGCCATGCAGCCCTCCCTGTGTGAGGCCATCTCCCTGCGCAGCGCGTCCCACGCGCACAGACGGCAGCGGCCTTCGCCCTCATTGCCCTCGCCAATGGCTGATCCCATCTTAGGCGGGAAATCTCCAAATAGCCAACACTCAACTGCCCCGCGGATCACCCGCCCCGGCCGCCTGGGCGCGGGCCGCCCCGGGACCGCGCGGCCCAAGCCGCGATGCGCCATACCCCGACCCATCTTCGCCATCCGCCGTGGGAGGCCGAAAAAACAAAAACCCCTGAAATTCTCACGGAGATCAGGGGCTCCATCCGTGCCGCGCGGCCCCGCGCGGCGCGGCGGCGGTCAATCCATCGCGTCGATCATCACCTGGCCAAAACCGGAACAGCTCACCTGCGTGGCGCCATCCATCAGGCGCGCGAAATCGTAGGTCACCTTCTTGGAGGCGATCGACTTTTCCAGCGAGCGGATGATCAGGTTGGCAGCGTCGATCCAGCCCATGTGGCGCAGCATCATCTCGGCCGAGAGGATCTCTGAGCCCGGGTTCACGTAGTCCTTGCCGGCGTACTTGGGCGCCGTGCCGTGCGTGGCCTCGAAGCAGGCCACCGAATCGGACATGTTGGCCCCGGGCGCGATGCCGATGCCACCGACCTGGGCCGCCAGCGCGTCCGAGATGTAGTCGCCGTTGAGGTTGAGCGTGGCCACCACCGAGTATTCGGCGGGGCGCAGCAGGATCTGCTGCAGGAAGGCATCGGCGATGCTGTCCTTGATGGTGATGTCCTTGCCCGACTTGGGGTTCTTGAACTTGCACCACGGGCCGCCATCGATCAGCTGCGCGCCGAACTCCTTTTGCGCCAGGGCATAGGCCCAGTCACGGAATCCGCCTTCGGTGTACTTCATGATGTTGCCCTTGTGCACGATGGTCACGCTGGGCTTGTCGTTGTCGATGGCGTACTGGATGGCCTTGCGCACCAGGCGCTCGGTGCCCTCGCGCGACACGGGCTTGACGCCGATGCCCGAGGTGTTGGGGAAACGGATTTTCTTCACGCCCATCTCATCCTGCAGGAACTTGATGAGTTTCTTGGCCTTGTCGGACTCGGCCTCGAACTCGATGCCGGCATAGATGTCCTCCGAGTTCTCGCGGAAGATCACCATGTTGGTCTTCTCGGGCTCCTTGAGGGGCGAAGGCACACCCTTGAAATACTGCACGGGGCGCAGGCAGACATACAGGTCCAGCTCCTGGCGCAGCGCCACGTTCAGCGAGCGGATGCCGCCGCCCACGGGCGTGGTCAGCGGGCCCTTGATGGAAACCACATACTCGCGCAGCACCTGCAGGGTCTCTTCGGGCAGCCACACGTCGGGGCCATACACCTTGGTGGATTTCTCGCCGGCGTAGACCTCCATCCAGTGGATCTTCTTCTTGCCGCCATAGGCCTTGGCCACCGCGGCATCCACCACCTTGATCATCACCGGCGTGATGTCCAGGCCCGTGCCGTCGCCTTCGATGAAAGGGATGATGGGCTGGTCCGGCACGTTCAGCGACATGTCGGCGTTGACGGTGATTTTCTGGCCTTCGGCGGGCACCTTGATGTGCTGGTAGCTGGTCATGGGCGGGTGTCTCCTGGGGTGGCTGAAACAGGATTCAGCGAATTGGGCAAAGCGCTCTGAAGCCGGTCAATTCTAATGACAAATATTTATGGCCAAGACCCTGTCAACGCGGCTGCCGCTGCTATCGTTGGGGGTGGAGCCATGCGGGGTTTCGCATGGCCCTCAACCCTTGTTCACACTGGAAACGGCACATATGAAAAAACTCCTCGCTGTACTGGTGGCTGGTCTGTTTGCTGCGGGTGCTTTCGCACAGCAAGCGCCAGCAACCGCTCCCGCCCCTGCTGCCCCCGCAGCCCCCATGGCTGCGCCCGCCGCGGCTCCCGCACCGGTAGCCAAGACCCACAAGGCCGCCACCACGGCCAAGAAGAAGACGCACAGCACCAAGAAGGTCGCCAAGAAGAAAACCACCAAGAAGGTGGCCTGAAACGCCGGGCGCCAGGCCCGCGCGGGGCCAGGGCCCACCGCTTCAAGATCGCCCGCTGCCGCGGGCGTTTTTGTTGATGGGGGCCGTGCAATGCCCCGTTGTGCCGCCATGCCCGCATGTTTGCGCTAATCTGCCATCGTCCACAGCGTGATTTTTCCGCTGCCCATTCATTGCCATCGTCCGTGTTGCCTTCATGAAAGCCCTGCCCATGACCGATCTTCACCCGGCCCGCGCCCCGCAGGCCCGCACCGCCCGCGTGATGTCCCTCGCGCGCCGCGCCGCCCTGGCCGCCGCCGCCCTGGTGGCCGCCACCGCCCTGCTGCATGCAGGCGGGGTTGCCGCCCAGGAAGGACCGCAGCTGAATCTGCGGCGCGTCGAACTGACGGCGGGCATGCACCGCATCGACGCCCAGGTCGCCCTTGCACCCCAGGAACGCCAGACCGGCCTCATGCACCGCAAGGAGATGCCGCAGCACGAAGGCATGCTGTTCGTGTTCGAGCAGCCGGCACAGCAGTGCTTCTGGATGAAAAACACCCTGCTGCCCCTCACCGCGGCTTTCGTGGAGGATGACGGCACCATCGTGAACCTGGCGGACATGAAGCCGCAGACACTGGACTCCCACTGCTCCGCCAAGCCCGTGCGCTATGTGCTGGAAATGAACCAGGGCTGGTTTGCCCAGAAGGGCATCAAGGCTGGGGCCAAGCTCTCGGGCGCGCTGTTTCGCCGCCCTTAGGTCCGCCCCTGGGCCAGAGGGACCGCAAAGAAAAACGGCCCCGCGGGGCCGTTTTTTCTTGTCCGCGGCAGGTGGCTGCCACGGCACCGCGCAAGCAATCCGTCAGGCGAAGTTGGCTTCCGCGAACTTCCAGTTCACCAGGCTGGAGAGGAAGGTCTCGACGAACTTGGGGCGCATGTTGCGGTAGTCGATGTAGTACGCGTGTTCCCACACGTCCACCGTCAGCAGTGCCTTGTCGGCCGTGGTCAGCGGCGTGCCGGCGGCGCCGGTGTTCACGATGTCCACGCTGCCGTCGGCCTTCTTCACCAGCCAGGTCCAGCCCGAGCCGAAGTTGCCCACGGCGCTCTTGACGAAGGCTTCCTTGAAGGCGGCGTAGCTGCCCCACTTGGCGTTGATGGCCGCAGCCAGCGCGCCGGAGGGCTCACCGCCACCCTGGGGTGCCATGCAGTTCCAGAAGAAGGTGTGGTTCCAGATCTGGGCAGCGTTGTTGTAGATGCCGCCGCTGGACTTCTTGACGATCTCTTCGAGCGTCATGGATTCGAATTCAGTGCCCTTTTGCAGGTTGTTGAGGTTCACCACATAGGCGTTGTGGTGCTTGCCGTGGTGGTACTCCAGGGTTTCCTGGCTGTAGTGCGGCGCCAGGGCGTCGATGGCGTAAGGCAGCGGGGGAAGGGTATGTTCCATGGTGGTTTCCTCGTGGTTTGAAATTCTGGGATGCCATCTGCACCGCGATCTTTCCTGAGCAATGCAGTCGGACACAGCACAAAGGGGGCATTGTAGGAAGATCAGGTGACCTGTGCAGCGTGAGGCCACACGGATCGGTGCCGAAGCGCCACAACCCGCCACTGTCCTACAGGCACCCCCGTCAGAGCAGGCGCGGCTGGGACACCGTCACATCCACCACGCCGTCGGCCAGCGTGGCGCGCAAGGCGTCGCCGGGGTGCGCCTGCCGCGCGCTGGTCACGGCCTGGCCCCCGGTATCGGTCAGCAGCGCGTACCCGCGCTGCAGCACCAGGCGCGGATCCAGCAACTCCAGCCGCAGGGCCGCGCGGTCCAGGCGGTCCGACTGCCGCGCGGCGCAGCGCTGCAGCTTGTTGGGTAAATCGGCCTCCAGCGCTTTCTGTGTCTGCGCCAGGCGCTGCAATTTCAGGAGCACTCCATGCCGCATGCGCTGGGCCAGGCGCGCCAGTTGCATCTGCTGGCGCGCCACCAGGCCGGACGGGCGGCCCAGCCGCGCCGCCGCCTGGTCCAGCCGCTGGTGGCGTGCATCAAGCTGGCGCTGCACCGCGTCGCCGATGCGCCCGCCCAGCAGGCCCAGGGCGCCCAGCCACACGTCGCGGGGCTGGGCCACCAGCTCGGCGGCCGCGGTGGGCGTGGGCGCGCGCAGGTCGGCGCAGAAGTCGGCGATGGTGAAGTCCGTTTCATGCCCCACGCCGCTGACCAGCGGCACGGGGCTGCGCACGATGGTGCGGGCCAGTTGCTCGTCGTTGAAGGCCCAGAGGTCCTCGATGGAACCCCCGCCCCGCACCAGCAGGATGACGTCGATCGGCGGGTTGCAGGTCAGATCAGCCCCTGGCGCTTGTCCAGCCTGCGCCAGCAGATACAGTTTTGATAGCGCCGCCACCAGCGACGCCGGTGCGGCGCCCCCTTGCACCTGCGCGGGCACCAGCACCACCGGGATGTGTGGCACGCGCCGGCGCAAGGCGGTGACGACGTCGTGCAGGGCCGCCGCCCCCGTGGAGGTGACAAGGCCGATGCCGCGCGGCTGCAGGGGCAGCGGACGCTTGCGGTCGCCGCTGAAAAGGCCTTCGACCTCCAGCTGGGCCTTCAGGCGCAGGAACTGCTCGAACAGCGCACCCTGCCCCGCCCGCTGCATGCTTTCCACGATGAACTGCAGGTCGCCACGCGCCTCGTACACGCCAAGACGGCCGCGCACTTCCACCAATTCGCCATCGCGTGGAGAAAAGTCAAGCAGGCTGGCCGCGCGGCGAAACATGGCACAGCGCAACTGGCCATTCGCGTCCTTGACCGAGAAGTAGCAATGACCGCTGGAAGCGCGCGAGAAGCCCGTGATCTCCCCGCGCACCGCGACAGGATTGAACCGCGCCTCCAGCGCATCAGCAATGGCGCGGCATAGCGCGCCAACTTCCCAAACGCGCGGCGCCGCCGCGAGGCCCGGGCGCTCAAACATGAGATACGGCGGGCTTTCGCGGCGCGCTCCAGGGGCGAGTACTCCACAGAACCGCCCGAGCGACCCAGGACGGCAGCGCGCCCGGCAAAACTGGCCGCAAAACACGGTTGCACGTGCAAGTTATTGATTTATATGATTTTTTCACTGCGCAATTTTTCATCAATCTGTTGCAAGCACGGCGGGACGCCACTTTGCGCGGCGCACGAACCGGGTTTCCCACAAAGTTATCCACAGTTTTTGTGGGTGACACCGCCGATGCGGCGGCCACCCGGCAAGGTAACTGTTTGTGACGCGGAGGCGGCAGGAAGCTGGGCCATAATCGCCGATTGCTTTCATCTGCGCGGAGAGAGATTTGCTGTCCATCATACAAGCCGCAGGCTGGCCGATCTGGCCCCTGATTGCGTGTTCCATCCTGGGAATGGCGCTGATTTTCGAACGGTTCGTGGCCCTCAAGACGGCCCGCGTCGCTCCTCCGAAATTGCTCGATGAAGCCATCACGGTGTCCTCCAAGGCCGTGCCCACCCCCGACGTGGTGAACCAGCTCGCGCAGAACTCCGCCCTGGGCGAGGTGCTCGCCAGCGGCCTGCGCACCCTCAACAGCAACCCTCAGTGCAGCGAGACCGACCTGCGCTCGGCCATGGAAGGCGCCGGCCGGGCCGTGGCCCACCGGCTGGAGAAGTACCTCGCGGCGCTGGCCACCATCGCATCGGCCGCGCCCCTGCTGGGCCTGCTGGGGACCGTGATCGGCATGATAGAGATCTTCGGCTCGCAGGCCGGCAGCGGCGGCGTGGGCCAGGCCATGGGCGGCGGCAACCCCGCGCAGCTGGCGCATGGCATCTCGGTGGCGCTGTACAACACGGCCTTCGGCCTGATCGTGGCGATCCCGGCGCTGATCTTCTGGCGCTACTTCCGCGCCCGCGTCGATGCCTATCTGCTCACGCTGGAGCTGGCTTCCGAGCAGTTCGTCCGCCACATCCTGCGCCTGAGGAAGAAGTGAACTCCCCCCTGAGGCGCGGCCGCGCCCTTCCCTGCTTCTCGCAGCGCCATGCACCGCGGGCAGGGGGACGCCGCCCGTGCGGTGGGGCGGCCCTTGCGCCACGCCCGCCCGCGTTGAGGCCGCCGGTTTCCAAACTTCGCGGGCAACGCGTACCGCCCATTGGATCGTCGACATGAATTTTCGCCCCCGCGCCAAGGAAGAGCCGGAGATCAACCTGATCCCGTTCATCGATGTGCTGCTGGTGATCCTCATCTTCCTGATGCTGACCACCACCTACAGCAAGTTCACGGAGCTGCAGCTCACCCTGCCGGTGGCCGACGCCGAGCAGCAGCGCGACCACCCCAAGGAAGTGATCGTCTCGGTGGCCGCCGACGGCCGCTATGCCGTCAACAAGAACGGCGTGGACGGCAAGAGCGTGGACGCCATCGCGCAGGCCCTGCGCGGCGCCGCCACCGCCGGGCGCGACAGTGTCGTGATCATCAGCGCCGATGCCATGTCGCCGCACCAGTCCGTGGTCTCGGTGATGGAGGCGGCGCGCCGCGTGGGCCTCACGCAGATCACGTTTGCCACGCAGTCGTCGGCCGCGGCGCGCAGCACCGGCCGCTGACACGGCATGGCTGGCCCCGGGCCGCAGCCGCCCCCCCGGTCCGCGGCGCGCGGCGGCGCCCCTTCCCCGGCCTCCGGGCTGCAGAAGATCTGGCAGGCACGCGGCCCGGCCGCCTGGGCGCTGTGGCCCGTCTCCCTGCTGTACCGGGCGCTGGTGGCCCTGCGCCGGGGGCTTTACCGCGCTGGCGTGCTCAAGGCCGAACACCCGGGCCGTCCCGTCGTCGTGGTGGGCAACGTGATCGCCGGAGGCGCCGGAAAGACGCCCGTGGTCATCGCCGTGGTGAAACACCTGCAGGCTCGCGGCCTGCGCCCCGGGGTGATCTCGCGCGGCTATGGCCGCAGCACCACCGATTGCCGGGCGGTGGCGCCCGACAGCCCCGCCCGCGAGGTGGGCGATGAGCCCGCGCTGATCGCGCGCAGCTGCGGGGTGCCGGTTTTCGTCGCGCCGCGCCGCATCGCCGCGGCCCGCGCCCTGCTGGCGGCGCACCCGCACACCGACGTGATCGTCTGCGACGACGGGCTGCAGCACCTGGCCCTGGCGCGCGATGTGGAGGTTTGCATCTTCAACGACCAGGGCGTCGGCAACGGCTTCCTGCTGCCTGCGGGCCCGCTGCGCGAGCCCTGGCCGCGGCCGGTGGACCTGGTGCTCCATGCGGGTGGCGTGCCGCCCCGGGGAGACTTCGAGGCCTATGCGCTGCAACGGCGCCTGGCCCCCTGGGCCGTGCGCTCGGACGGCACCCGCGTGCCCTTGTCCAGCCTGCGGGGGCAGCCTTTGCACGCGGTGGCAGCCGTCGCACGCCCCGGGGACTTCTTTGCGATGCTGCAGGCCCAGGCGTTGCAACTGGCGCACGCGCAGGCCCTGCCGGATCACTATGATTTTGATAGCTGGAACCGCTCACCAGATAACCGTTACACGCTGATCTGCACTGAAAAAGATGCCGTCAAGCTGTGGCCCCGCCACCCGGACGCACTGGCCGTGCCCCTGCAACTGCACATGGATCCAGCCTTTTTCGCGGCCCTGGATGCGCGCCTGCCGGCACCAGGTGATCTTTAGCGCGCACCGGCGGTCCCGCGGGGCTGGCCGCCGCTATCATCGCTGCCTGCCCGAACGAACCTCCCGGAAGCACCGCCACCATGGATCCCAAACTGCTTGAACTGCTGGTCTGCCCTGTCACCAAAGGCCCGCTGACCTACGACCGCGAGGCGCAGGAACTTGTCTCCCGCAGCGCGCGGCTGGCCTACCCGGTGCGCGACGGCATCCCGGTGCTGCTCGAAAACGAAGCCCGCACGCTCACCGACGAGGAACTGGAGCAGTGAGCGCTGTGCCCGCCCCCGGCGCCGTGGCACCGGACTGCCGCTTCACGGTGCTGATCCCGGCCCGCATGGCATCGAGCCGGCTGCCCGACAAACCCCTGGCCGATATCGCCGGCCTGCCCATGGTGGTGCGGGTTGCCCGCCGCGCGGCCCAGAGCGCCGCCACCCGGGTCGTGGTGGCCGCCGACGACAACCGCATCCTGCAGGCCTGCGCGGCCCACGGCGTGGAGGCGATCCTGACCCGCGCCGACCATGCCAGCGGCAGCGACCGGCTGGCAGAGGCCTGCGTCCATCTGGGGCTGGATGGCGCCGACATCGTCGTCAACGTGCAGGGGGATGAACCCCTGATGGACCCCGGCCTCATCCATGCCGTGGCGCAACTGCTGCCGGCCCGCCCCGAGGCCAGCATGGGCACGGCCGCGCACGCCATTGCGTCGCAAGCCGACTACGCCAACCCCAACGTGGTGAAGGTGGTGCTGGACGCGCGGGGCCTGGCGCACTACTTCAGCCGGGCGCCCATCCCCTTCGCCCGCGACCATGCCGCAACGCCCTGGTGGCAAGGCGCCGCCCAGGCGGCCGCACCCGGCGTCGCCGCCCTGGCGGGGTTCGCGCCTTTGCGGCATGTGGGCATCTACAGCTATCGTGCCGGCTTCCTGCGGGAATTTCCGGCGCTGGCGCCAGCCCCCACCGAAGCCGTGGAAGCGCTGGAGCAGCTGCGCGCGCTGTGGCACGGCCACCGCATCGCGGTGCACCTGGCCAGCACCGCCCCGGGGCCTGGCGTGGACACCCCCGAGGATCTGGAGCGGGTCCGCAACCTTTTCCGCTGACGGACGGCCCGCGGCCCCACGGCGCGGGGCCCTGCCCGCGCCACCGTGCAGGGCACTATCCGCACCGCGACACCCTGGCCGCCGCGCGGTACGGCGTGTAAGTCAGCGCAAGGTGGTCGCATGCTATCCTCGCCCGCAACGAGAGCACCGCATCCCGGGCGCACAGAACGGCTTCAGGCGCCCTTCGAACGTCCCCGCCAGCGGCGCCAACCGATTTCTAACCTTCGAGGACTTCCATGAGACTGATTCTGTTGGGCGCGCCTGGCGCCGGAAAGGGCACGCAAGCCACGTTCATCTGCCAGAAATACGGCATCCCGCAAATCTCCACCGGCGACATGCTGCGGGCGGCGGTGAAGGCGGGCACGCCCTTGGGCCTGCAGGCCAAGGCCGTGATGGATTCGGGTGCCCTGGTCAGCGACGACATCATCATCGGTCTCGTGAAGGAACGCATCACGCAGGCGGACTGCGCCAACGGCTTCCTGTTCGACGGCTTTCCCCGCACCATTCCCCAGGCCGACGCCATGAAGGCGGCGGGCGTCAAGCTCGACTACGTGCTCGAAATCGATGTGCCTTTTGACGCCATCATCGAACGCATGAGCGGCCGCCGCTCGCACCCTGCCAGCGGCCGCACCTACCACGTCAAGTTCAACCCCCCCAAGGTGGAAGGCAAGGATGACCTGACGGGCGAGGAACTGATCCAGCGCGAAGACGACAAGGAAGAAACCGTCAAGAAGCGCCTGCAGGTCTACAGCGACCAGACGCGCCCCCTGGTGGACTACTACAGCAGCTGGGCCCAGGCCGAGCCCGACGCCGCCCCCAAGTACCGCGCCATCAGCGGCACGGGCAGCGTGGAAGAAATCACCGCGCGCGCGCTCCAGGCGCTGGCCAGCTGAGCGCGAGGGTCACGCCCTAGGACCAGCGACGCCATGGGGCACCAGGGCGTCGCTTTTCTTTTGGGAGGTGCCGGTGGCCCCTTCAGGCGCGCCGTGGCACCAGCGGTGCCAGGCCCTCATGGCCCCGGCCTTGCCACCCATCCTGGTTTTGTTCAGGCCGGACTGGAGCGCAGGCCGTAGGCCTTGCCGTCCACGAAAAGGTATTCCGCGCGCAGCACCGCATCGCCCTTCTCATCGCGCAGGGTAAAGCCCACCACCGACAGGTCCGTGCCGGGCTTGATCTCCTGCACCTGCCAGGCCTGCATGCGTGTCAGGGGCGCCAGCTCGATCTCCCAGCGGCGGTCCTTGCGGGTGGGCAGCACCGCCTTGGCCAGCAAGGCCTTGCCGTCCACGGGCGAGGCCTGGGCGGGCACCGCGCGCTGCGCCAGGTCCGCGGGAAGCCGCAGCTGCGCGGGAAGCTCCAGCTCCAGCTCGGCATGGGGGTTTTGCCAGCGCACCTTGCGCACCGTGCCTTCCAGATAGATGGGGCGCTCGGCATCAAAACTGCTCCAGCCATGGTGGGCGCGCGCCCAGAGCGGAACCATCGCAGTGGCCAGGAGCAGGCGGCGGCGTTGCAGACTCATCGGTTCTCTCCTTGTCAGGTCACAGATAGGCGATCCAGCGGCCACAGACCACCACGGCCAGCCAGATCAGCGTGGACGCCAGCATCTGCACCCGGGCCAGGGCGTCCAGGCGCGCCAGCGATCCACGCCCATGGAACCACGCGGCGTTGCAGCCCGCAAGCATTAACAGCAGCATCTTCAAGGTGAATGCGCGGCTGGCGAGCAGCTCGGAAGGCTGGGTGGCGAACATCAGCAGGCCCGATGCCGCCGCCAGGCCAAAGCCGCACAATGCCAGCGACAGGCTGAGCCGCGCAAGGTCCTTGACGGGCAGCGCCGCCCCCCGGCCAAACACGCGCAACTCCAGCAGCACCAGGTTGCCCAGCAGCAGGGCAATGCCAACGATGTGCACCACTTCCAGCGCCGGGTAGGCCCAGGCGTGTGTCTTGAGGGCTGCAAACAACACTGGACAGCCTTCGCGCTCAGCGCATCAGGTCCAGCATCAGCGAGATCCGGGCCTTCAGGGGCGGCAGCCCGCCGGAATCAGGCAGCACGTCACCAGGCTTGGGCAGCACCCGCCCCTCGGCGCAGCGCGTGGACCGGACCACCCGCACGCCCACCTCCTGCGCGCGCAGCAATGCGGCTTCCAGAAGGTGGTGGATGGTGCCGTTGCCGGTGCATGCCACCACCAGCCCCTGGACGCCGTCACGCACCAGCGCATCCACCATGGCGCCCGTGGCGCCCGCGTGGCTCATGATCACCTCCACGCGGGGCCAGGCCGCTGCATTTGCTATATTTTGCAGAGCACCCCACGCATGCTTGGCGGGCGGTATCGGCCAATCCTGCGCAAGGCGAATGGCGCCCTCCTCCACCCACCCCAAAGGCCCGGCCTCGCCCGAACTGAGCGCATGGACACGGTACGGATGCACCTTCTGGACCTGCTGTGCGCCGTGGACCTCGCCAGCGGCCACTGCGAGCACGCCGCGGGCACCCGCAGCCACCGCGACCGCCACGGCATCCAGGAGATTTTGCGGCCCGTCGGGCGTGAGCGCCGTGGCCGGGCGCATGGCGCAGGTCAGCACCACGGGTTTCAGCCGGGTATCCAGCACCTGGTTCAGGAACCAGGCCGTCTCCTCCAGCGTATCGGTGCCGTGGGTGATGACCACCCCGCGCACGGAAGCATCCTGGAGGTGGTGGGCGCAGCGCAGCGCCAGGGCCTGCCACACCCCGCCATCCATGTCCTTGCTGTCGATCTGAGCCACCTGCTCCGCCACGAGCATGCCACCGGCCGCCTCCTGCAATCCGGGGACCGCTGCCAGCAGCTGCTCCACCCCGACCTGCGCGGCGGTGTACCCGATGTTGTCACCCGCCTGTGCCGACGTGCCGGCAATGGTTCCTCCAGTGCCCAAAACCACAATTTTTTGCCCACTCACTTGCATACTCCGAAAAACTGGTGAAAAATACAGTTACTGGATTAAAAAACAGTTGTCCTTCACTGTAGCCGCCTCCACCGGAAACCACCATGCTCGACAACCCGAAACTCACGGCCCGCCAGCAACAGATCCTGGACCTCATCCAGACCGCCATTGCACGCACAGGGGCGCCTCCCACCCGCGCCGAAATCGCGGCTGAACTGGGCTTCAAGTCGGCCAATGCGGCAGAAGAACATCTGCAGGCCCTCGCACGCAAGGGCGTGATCGAACTGGTGAGCGGCACATCGCGGGGCATCCGGTTGCGCAGCGACACGCTGCGCTCCATCAATGCAGCGCGCGGCAGCCAGTTCCACCTGCCCATTCCCGGGCTCTCCCAGCTGGTCCTGCCCCTGGTGGGGCGGGTGGCGGCGGGTTCGCCCATTCTCGCGCAGGAACACGTCGACCAGACCTACAGCGTGGAAAACAGCCTGTTCCAGCACAAGCCCGACTACCTGCTCAAGGTGCGTGGCATGTCCATGCGCGATGCCGGCATCATGGACGGCGACCTGCTGGCCGTGCAGTCCACCCGCGAGGCGCGCAACGGCCAGATCATCGTGGCCCGCCTGGGAGACGACGTGACGGTCAAGCGCCTGCGGCGCACCGCCACGGCCATCGAGCTGCTGCCTGAAAACCCGGACTACCCGGTCATCGTGGTACAGCCTGGCGAACCTTTCGAAATCGAAGGTCTCGCGGTAGGCCTCATTCGCAACACCATGCTGATGTAGCCGGTCCCGGCTGCTGGTCCATTCACTACCGCATTGCAGGTGGCGGGCGTTTGGTGTGCCGGGCAAACCGGCACGCCAGCCCTGCGGTGCGGGTTCAATTTGCAATCCTGCCTATGTCCAACCCCCGACCTTCGGAGTTTTCACATGGGAATTGCCTTGACCACCTTTTCCGCCTTCTCCGTGCCGCTGCGCTCGCTGACGCGCTGGTTTCACTCGACCGCCGCGCTCGCGATGCCGTCTGCGGCAGGTTCGCCCCCACCCCGTTCCCACCACGATGGCACGGACCGCAGCGACGGCCGGGGCACGGCCGGCTCCAGGAGCATCCACCGCCCGCAGGGTCTCCCTGGCCCACGTCCGCTGCGCGGCAACTGGCCCTTCACGGTCAACACGCCCCAGACGCCCCCCGCCGAAAGCCCCGGGCGGCAGGCCGCCACCCGCAGAGCACCGCCCGCGATGCCGGTACCGCCCGCAGGAAGCCGCAGCGCCTGCGCAGCACCGCGGCCCACCGATGGATCGGGCCGCCGGACCGCCAAGGTCTTGCGCAGGATCTCAGCCCCCGGCACAGGCCGGCTGGTGATCACCGGCAGGATGGCTGACGTGTGCGCGGAACTGGACCGCATGGTGGCCTGCGAGGGAGCCCTGCAGGCCTCTTGAGACCAAGATACTTCCTTCATCACGGGCCAACGGCGCCAACGGCACGGTCCTCGTTGGCGTGTGGCGTTCCTTCTCGAAAGAGATGGATCTGCGGGCGTGAGAAAAACGGCCGGGGAGCGATGGCACGGCCCCGCCCCGTCCTGCCATGGGCGGCAGCGTTTTGCGGGATGCGCCAACACTCCGTCACCAAAAGCCCCGTACTTTGATGCCCCAGGACGGCGGCCCGGTGAATGCCGGTGGCGCCACCAAGGCACAATATCGGGATGAACATTGTGATTCTCGACGACTACCAGGACGCAGTCCGCAAGCTGCACTGCGCATCCCGGCTCGACGCGTACACCGCCAAGGTCTACACCAACACCGTCAAAGGACTTGGGCAGCTTTCTGTCCGCCTGAAGGATGCCGACATCATCGTTCTGGTGCGGGAGCGCACACAGATCACGCGCCAACTGGTGGAAAAGCTTCCCCGCCTCAAACTGATCGCGCAAACCGGCAAGATCGGCAGTCACATCGACGTGACGGCGTGCACGGAGCGGGGCATTGCCGTGGCCGAGGGCATAGGGTCCCCGGTGGCCCCGGCCGAACTGACCTGGGCCCTCGTGATGGCAGCCATGCGCAGGCTGCCGCAGTACATCGCCAACCTCAAGCACGGCGCCTGGCAGCAGTCCGGGCTGAAGACCGCATCCATGCCCGCCAACTTCGGCCTTGGCAACGTGCTGCGCGGCAAAACGCTGGGCATCTGGGGATATGGCCGCATCGGACAGCTCGTGGCTGGCTACGGACGCGCTTTCGGCATGAACGTGCGCATCTGGGGCCGCGAAGCGTCCCGCGCCCAGGCCTTGACGGACGGCTACCAGGCCGCGACCACGCGCGAGGAGTTCTTCTCGCAGTGTGACGTGATCTCGCTGCACCTGCGCCTCAACGATGAAACGCGCGGCATCGTCTCGCTGGAAGACCTGTCTTGCATGAAGCCCACCTCCCTTCTCGTCAACACATCGCGGGCCGAATTGATCGAGCCCGACGCGCTGATCGCAGCGTTGAACCGGGGCCGTCCCGGCATGGCGGCGGTCGATGTGTTCGAGAGCGAACCCATCCTTCAGGGCCACGCCTTGCTGCGGCTGGAGAATTGCATCTGCACGCCCCACATTGGCTATGTCGAGCAGGACAGCTATGAGCTGTACTTTGGCGCGGCATTCGACAACGTGGTGAATTTCATCAAGGGCACGCCCACCAATATCGTGAATCCAGGCTCGCTTCAGGTAAGACGCTAGCCAGCAGGGCAACAACCGGGCCGCTTGCGCCATCGACGGCGCGGGTGCCCAATAAAAAAGGCTTCCCGAGGGAAGCCTTTTTTGAGCCCTGCAGGGCACAGGGGCCCTGCAGCGCGGTACCGCGCTGACTAATTACAGCGGGGTCTTCTTGCCGTCCTTGTAGACGTACAGGGTGATGGCGGGGTTCTTCATTTCGCCGTTGGGTTCGAAGGCGATGGTGGAGGTCACACCCTTGAAGCTGGCCTTGGCCAGTTCGTTCACGTACACCTTGGGGTCCACGGAGTTGGCACGCTTCATGGCGTCCACCAGCAGGAACGTGGCGTCATAGGTGTAGGGGCTGTACACCTGGAACTGGTTGGGGTACTTGGCGTCGTACTTGGCCTTCCAGGCCGTGCCGCCAGGCATCTTGGCCAGCGAAGAACCGCCTTCGGCGCAGATCACGTTGCCCAGGGTCTTGGCACCGGCGGCCAGCTTGGCGATTTCCGACGTACAGACGCCATCACCACCAAAGTACTTCACGTTGCCCATGCCCAGCTGCTCCATCTGGCGCAGCATGGGGCCGGCTTGTGGGTCCATGCCGCCGTAGAACACGGCATCAGGGTTCTTGGACTTGATGGCGGTCAGGATGGCCATGAAGTCGGTGGCCTTGTCGGTCGTGAACTGCTCGTCCACCACCTTCATGCCCTTGGCCGTGGCCGTCTTCTTGAACACGTCTGCCACGCCTTGGCCGTAAGCGGTACGGTCGTCGATAATGGCAACGGTCTTGAGCTTGAGCGTGTCGACCGCGTAGAAAGCCAGGCCAGCGCCCAGGGCGTTGTCGTTGGCGATGATGCGGAAGGTGGTCTTGTAGCCTGGCTTGGTCAGGTTGGGGTTGGTCGCAGCGCCCGTCACCATCGGAATGCCGCAGTCGTTGTAGACCTTGGATGCTGGGATGGTGGTACCGGAGTTGAGGTGACCGACAACGCCTGCGACCTTGGAGTCGCACAGCTTTTGTGCAGCGGCCGTGCCCTGCTTTGGATCGGCTGCATCGTCTTCGGCCTGCAGTTCGAACTTGATCTTCTTGCCGCCGATGGTGACGCCTTGAGCGTTCAGCTCTTCAATGGCCATGCGGGCGCCATTTTCGTTGTCCTTGCCGTAGTGGGCTTGGGCACCGGAAACCGGAGCCACGTGGCCGATCTTGACCACCTGCTCTTGTGCAGAGGCCACACCAGCAGCAGCCGCGATAGCAGCAACCACGGTCAGTTTCAACTTCAATTGCATATCAATCTCCAGTAAAGATAAACGCTGAGAATATTCTTGTGTCTCAACGCAGGCGAACATATCGCAATTTACGGGCCAGATCATTAGGGAACACGATTAAAAGCGAGAGAAACCACAGGGGAATACCCTGTCATCCCTTTGGCACCAAGGGTGTCCCGCTGGCCAGCTCATCCGCCACCGCCTCGTACACAGCGTGCCGGACCACCGATTCAATCTCTTCGCGCAGCCGTGGCAGCACCGATCGTGTCTGCTCCTGCACCACCGTGGCGATCGCTTCGCGCAAACGTTGATCCAGCACAACGTCCACGCGCTGCATGACCCTGTGCACCATGTATTCCTCCATGCCCTCCGGCAATGGTCGGGTCAGCGCAACCGGACTCACGGCCCCCACGGACACGGGCGGCGCCACGGTGCCCGCTGCCGGAGCATTGCGGGCCGGCGCGGGCACGATGCCCGGCGGAGCGGCGGGCCTTGGCGGGGCCACGGCGGGCCGATGGGCGCCATGCACGAAGGAACCCGGCGGCTGCGCCGCCTGGTGCACGGCGTTCGCCGCCGGCCGCGCCTCGGGCAGCATGGAGGGATGCATGACCGTGGTGCGCGATGGTGCAGCGGCCGCGGCCTGCGATGGGGCGGAATCCGGCGCCCGCACCACTTCGGTGAGGGTGGGGACAAAGCGCGGAGGCGTCTTGGGGGGCAGCGCCATCAGCCGGCTTTCAGCACCAGGTCGTGGCGGGTGATCTCATACCCGCGTGAGGCATAGTGGCGCCAGCGCGACCTCGCCTCGCCGCGATCGGCCTCATCCTGCGCGCTCACCACCTCGACTAGGCGATCAAACCGGCCAAACCCTTCCGGCACTTCGGCGTGCAGGTTCAACAGCACCTCGTGGTGCGCGGCGGAACGCGCGTCGGCCGTCAGCAGCACGGGCGATGCATGGACAAGTTCTTCGTCGGCACCGCCCAGGCAATGGGCCACAAAATCCTGCGGCGCCAGCACCCAGAGCATGCGGTCCAGCACCGCCAGCGTCTCGGCCGGTGCTGCAATCACCAGCCGTGCACCGCTGCGCTGCACCTTGCGCGCAAAGCGGCATGCATAGGCCAGCTTGTCCGGCGCATTGAAGTGAAACGCGACCTCGGTCATGGCGTGATCAGCCGAGCTTGGCGCGCGGCGCCTTCACCGTCGCCGGCCTGGGGGAGGCCGCACGCGCGGCCGAAGATGCCTTGGAGGCGGGCTTGGTGTTGGCCGCCTGCCCCAGAAGGTAATGCACCAGCAGCCCGACCGGCCGCCCCGTGGCCCCCTTGGCGGCCCCACCCTTCCAGGCCGTCCCGGCGATATCCAGATGGGCCCAGGGCAGGTCACCCACATATTTCTGCAGGAACTTGGCCGCGGTGATGGAACCGCCCGCGCGGCCCGCCACGTTCCCCATGTCCGCGAAATTGCTTTTGAGGCCATCCGCGTAATCGTCGTCCAGCGGCATGCGCCAGCAGGGGTCCTGCGCGGACTCCCCGGCCTCCTGCAGCGCGGCTGCGAGGGAATCGTTGTTGGCAAACAGCCCGCTGCGCACGCCACCCAGCGCAATCACGCACGCGCCGGTCAACGTGGCGATGTCCACCACGGCGGCGGGCTTGAAGCGGGACGCATAGGTGAGCGCATCACAGAGCACCAGCCGGCCTTCGGCGTCGGTGTTGAGGATCTCGATGGTCTGGCCGCTCATGCTCGTGACCACGTCGCCGGGCTTGACAGCACGGCCGTCGGGCATGTTCTCGCAGGCGGGGATCAGCCCCACCACGTTGATGGCGGGTTGCAGCTCGCCCAGCGCGCGGAACGTTCCCAGCACGCTGGCGGCGCCGCACATGTCGAACTTCATCTCGTCCATCTCCGGCGCGGGCTTGATCGAGATGCCCCCCGTGTCGAACGTGATGCCCTTGCCCACCAGCACGACAGGCGCCTGGTCCTTGGCCGCGCCGCTGTAGCGCAGCTCGATGAACCGCAAAGGCTCCTCGGACCCCCTCGCCACGGCGAGGAAGGCGCCCATTCCCAGGCGGGCCACCTCGGCCGGGCCATGGACCTTGCACTGGATGCGGGGCAGCTTGGCCAGTGTCTTGGCCGCATCGGCGAGCAGGCTGGGCGTGGCGTGGTTGGCGGGGCGGTTGCCCCATTCCCGCGCGAACTCGACCCCGGCGACCAGTGCCACGCCGGCATCGAAATCCTCGCGCACCTCGGGGACGCTGTGCACGCCCACCACGCAGCGGTTCAGGCTGCGCGCCTCCACCTTTGTCTTGGTGGTCGTATAGACGTAGCTCGCTTCGGCCACGGCCTGCACGGCGGCACTGACGGCCGCTGGCTGCGCAGCACCCGCAAAACAGAGCGCCACCCGCTTGGTCTGCGGCGCCTTGATGGCCGATCCCACCGCCTGCAGGGCCTGGCGCGTGGCGCGGGCCGCGCCGTCGCCCTGCCCGACCAGAACCACCCGGCGGGCGGCAACGGCAGGCACCTGGTACAGCTGCAGGTGCTTGCCTGCCTTGGTGGACAGATCTCCGTTCTTGAGCGCCAGCGCCGCCAGGGCAGACAGCGCATCCTTGCCAGGCTTGAAGCCCTCGGGAAGCAGGACGACCAGCAGGTCGCATTTTTCCGAAGCTGCCGCAGCAAGGTCAAGGGTCTTGAGATCAAAGTTCATAATCGGTGTTTTCCTTTTGAGCGTGCTATGCACTTTGACATGCACGCAAAAGTGCATAGCGCGCTCCTAGCCAATGTTATTCGATTCATCCATCCGCAAGGAGCTGGCGCGCAGCTTCGGTGCGACCCTCGTGGTGCTGGTGACCGTGGTCATGACCATGATGCTCATCCGCACGCTGGGCCAGGCATCGCGGGGCAGCGTGAGCCCTTCCGATGTCATGCTGGTCATGGGGTTCACGGTGCTGGGCCAGTTGCCCACCATCCTGAGCCTGAGCCTCTTCATCGCCGTGGTCGGGACGCTGTCGCGCATGTACCGAGACAGTGAAATGGTCATCTGGTTCGCCAGCGGCCGCGGGCTGGTCAGCCTGCTGCGGCCCTTGCTGCGTTTTGCCTGGCCGGTGATGGTCATCATCGCCGTGCTGTCGCTGCTGGTCTGGCCCTGGGCCAATTCCCAGATCCAGGAACTCAAGACGCGCTATGAACAGCGCAGCGACATCGACCGCATCGCACCCGGCGAGTTCCAGGAATCCTCCAATGGCAGCCGGGTGTTCTTCATCGACAAGGACAGCCCGGACACCCAGGCCGGCAACAACATCTTCATCGCCGCCACCGACGGTGCCCGCGAATCCGTCACCTCCGCGCGCAGCGCCCGGCTGGAGACACGGGGCGGCGAGCGCATGGCCGTGCTGAGCGAGGGCCAGCGGCTGGAGACCTCACGCGACAAACCCGGCGTGAAAATCAGCGAGTTCGTCGAATACGGCACCCGCATTGGCTCCGCGCCCGCGGGCTCGGCCGAAGAGCTCTCCGTCAAGACCCGCGCCACGCACGAGCTGCTCATGCAGCCCCTGCCCGCCTACAGGGCCGAGCTGGGCTGGCGCCTGGGGCTGGCGCTGGCGGCGCTCAACTTCGTGGTGCTGGGGCTGGCCGTGGCCAGCGTCAACCCGCGCGCCGCGCGCAGCACCAGCCTAGTGTTCGCGCTCTTTGCCTTCATCGTGTACTACAACCTCATGACGCTGGGGCAAAGCTGGGTGGGCGCGGGCCGGCTCGGCCTGGTGAGCTTCATGGTGCTGCTGCACGGCGGCATGCTGCTCATGTCGCTGCTGGTACTGGCCGCGCGCCACAACCACTGGACGCTGCGGCGGCTTTGGCAGCCCACGCCGCCAGGGAGCCCCGCATGAAAACCATCCGCCGCCTGATCCACCGCGAAGCCCTGTTCGCGGTCGCTTTCGTCACCGCCGGGTTTCTGGCGCTCTTCTTCTTCTTTGACCTGGTGGACGAACTGCGCTGGGTGGGCCGCACCGGCGCCGAGGGTTACCAGCTCTCGCACGCGTTCCTGTTCGTGGTGCTGAGCATTCCCAGCCACCTGTACGAGCTGCTGCCCATCACAGTGCTCATCGGCACCATCTTCGTGATGGCGCGGCTCGCCCAAAGCTCCGAGTTCACCATCATGCGCACGAGCGGCATGGGCCCCTGGCGTGCCTTGCGCACGCTGGTGGCGCTGGGCGGCTTCTTCGTGCTTCTGACCTTCGCCGTGGGCGACTACATTGCGCCGCTGACCGACCGCGCCGCCCAGCTGGTCAAGGTGCGGTACCTCGGGCGCCTGACCACGGGCGCCACCGGCGCCTGGCTCAAGGAGCGCCAGGACGACCACTCCTATGCGGTGAACGTGCGCGCGCTCACGACCAACGGCGGCATGCTGGACGTGCGCATCTTCGAGTTCGATGCCAAGGGCCGGCTGGCATCGCAGACACGGGCGGCGGCGGGACAGTTTGGGCCGGACGGCGCGTGGAATCTGGAGAAGGTGCAGCGCAGCCGCTTCGAGCAGCGCGGCGGCGACGAAGCGCGCGTGGAGCACCTCGATGCCCCCACCCTGCAATGGCCCACCCGCATCAGCGCCGACATGGTGGCCGCCTCGCTGCTCAAACCCGACCGCATGGCCACCATCGACCTGTTCCAGTACATCCGCCACCTCGACGCCAACGGCCAGTCCGCCCAGCGCTACGAGATCGAGTTCTGGCGCAAGGTGTTCTATCCCCTCAGCTGCCTGGTGATGGTGGTGCTGGCCCTGCCTTTTGCCTACCTGCACTTCCGCTCGGGCGGCATCGCGGGCTATGTGTTTGGCGGCGTCATGGCCGGCATCAGCTTCTTCCTGCTGAACAACGTGTTTGGCTATGCGGGCAACCTGCAGAACTGGTCGCCGTGGCTCACGGCGGCCGCGCCCGGACTGATCTACTCCGTGCTTTCGCTCGCGGCTTTTGGATGGCTGGTGCTCCGGCGCTAGCCCCGGCTGTCACCCTGCCCCGATCTGCAACCCATGAACCACCGCGCCATCGTCCTGTTCTCCCACGGCTCGCGCGACCCCCTGTGGCGCGCCCCCATGGAAGCCGTGGCTGCCCGCATCGGCGGGCAGCACCCGGACCGCCCTGTGGCCTGCGCGTACCTGGAGCTGTGCACCCCCACGCTGGCACAGGCCACGGACCAGCTCGTCGCGCAGGGAGCGGCCCATGTCACGGTCGTGCCCATGTTCCTTGGCACGGGCAAGCATGCGCGGAACGACCTGCCGCTGCTGGTGGAGGAGTTGCGAGCGGCCCATCCCGCCGTGCGGTTCCATGTGCAGCCCGCCATTGGCGAAGACCCGCGCATGACGGCTTTGATGGCAGAAATTGCCTGTGAGGTGCCTTCCGCTGAAATCCCTTAGATAGCTGCAGCATAATGATGCAACTCTTTAGGCGATATCAGATATGAATCTGCACCAATTCCGCTTCGTTCAAGAGGCTGCGCGCCGCAATCTCAACCTGACCGAAGCGGCCAAGGCCCTGCACACCTCCCAGCCGGGCGTGTCCAAGGCCATCATCGAGCTCGAAGAAGAACTGGGAGTGGACATCTTCGCGCGCCATGGCAAGCGCCTCAAGCGCATCACCGAACCCGGCCAGCACGTGCTCAAGAGCATCGAGGTCATCATGCGGGAGGTGGGCAACCTCAAGCGCATCGGCGAGCAGTTCAGCGCCCAGGACAGCGGCACCCTCAGCATCGCCACCACCCACACCCAGGCCCGCTACGTGCTGCCCGTGCCCGTGGCGCGCCTGCGCGAGGCCTATCCCAAGGTCAACATCAGCCTGCACCAGGCCACACCGCACGAAGTGGCGCGCATGGTGATCGATGAAGTGGCCGAGATCGGCATGGCCACCGAATCCCTGGCCGACTACCCCGAACTCGTCACCCTGCCCTGCTATGAATGGCAGCACGTGCTGGTGGTGCCCAACGACCACCCGCTGGCGCAGAAGGAGCGCATCGGGCTGGACGACCTGGCCCACGAGGCGCTGATCACCTACCACCCCTCCTTCACCGGCCGCGGCAAGATCGACCATGCCTTTGCCGCACGCAAGCTGCAGCCGCGCATCGTGCTCGAGGCCATCGATTCCGACGTGATCAAGACCTACGTGCGCCTGGGCCTGGGCATCGGCATCGTGGCCGAAATGGCCATGCGCGACGACCCCGTGGGTGACCTTGCCGTGCGTCCCGTGGGGCACCTGTTCGGCCAGAGCGTGGCGCGGGTGGCCTTCAAGCGGGGTGCGTACCTGCGCAACTTCGTCTACAAGTTCGCCGAACTGCTCAGCGACCGGCTGAGCCGCGAGCTCATCGCCCGCGCGATGACCGGCCACGTCAACGACTACGAACTCTGACACCGGCACCCGCCCGATTGCCCATTCCACCACCCCATTGCTTCCCAGCCTGACCTTCCGCCACAGCGCCATGACTGAGACCACCGACACCGCCCGCACACCCGCCTTCCCCAGCAAGCTGCCTCAGGTGGGTACCACCATCTTCACCGTGATGTCGGCCCTGGCGGCCGAGCACGGCGCGGTCAACCTGGGCCAGGGGTTTCCTGACTTCGAATGCGCCCCGGAGCTGGTGAACGCCGTGACGCGGGCCATGCAGGCCGGCCACAACCAGTACCCGCCCATGCCCGGCATCCCGGCCCTGCGCGAGGCGGTCGCCAGCAAGATCGCGGCGCTGCACGGCCGCCGGTACAGCCCGGGCACCGAGATCACCATCACGGCCGGCGCCACGCAGGCCATCATCACCACCATCCTGGCCATCGTGCACCCGGGCGATGAAGTCATCGTGCTCGACCCCTGCTACGACAGCTACGTGCCCAACATCGAACTGGCGGGCGGCAAGGCGGTGCGCGTGCCGCTCACGCCGGGCACCTTCCGCCCCGACTTCGGCAAGATCGGTGCGGCCATCACGCCGCGCACGCGCGCCATCCTCATCAACAGCCCGCACAACCCCAGCGCCACCATCTGGACGGCCCAGGAGATGCGCCAGCTGGAAGACCTGCTCGCGCCCACCGACATCCTGCTCATCAGCGACGAGGTGTACGAGCACATGGTGTTCGACGGCGCCGAGCATGAAAGCGCCGCGCGCTTTCCCGGCCTGGCGGCACGCGCCTTCATCGTGTCGAGCTTTGGCAAGACCTTTCACGTCACCGGCTGGAAGGTCGGCACCGTGGCCGCCCCCGCAGCGCTGACGGCCGAGTTCCGCAAGGTGCACCAGTTCAACGTGTTCACCGTGAACACGCCCATGCAGCACGGCCTGGCCGCCTACCTGCAGGACCCGGCGCCCTACCTGCAGCTGCCCGCGTTCTATCAGGCCAAGCGCGACCTGTTCCGCCAGGGCCTGGAGGGCTCGCGCCTGAAGCTGCTGCCGAGCACCGGCAGCTACTTCCAGTGCGTGGACATCTCGGCCGTGAGCGACCTGAACGAATCGGACTTCTGCCAGTGGCTCACCCGCGAGGTGGGCGTGGCGGCGATTCCGCTGTCGGCGTTCTACGGCGACGGGTTTGACCAGCGCGTGGTGCGTTTCTGTTTTGCCAAGAAGGACGACACGCTGCGCGCCGCGCTGGAGCGGCTGCGCAAGCTCTGACCAGGCAACGGCCCCCGGCCCTACCGGGTCTGCCGGGCCAGCCAGACACCCAGAACCGCTAGCGCCATGCCCGCCAGCGCCCAGCCGCCGAGCGTCTCGCCAAACACGGCCCAGGCGATCAGCGCGGTGGTGGGCGGGGTCAGGTAGAACAGGCTGGCCACGTTCACCGCGCCACCACGGCGGATCAGCAGGTTCAGCAGGCTGACGGCGCCCAGGGACAGCACCAGCACCAGCCAGCCCAGCGCGAACAGGAACTCGCCGCCCCACTGCACGGCCATGGTTTCCGTCGCGTATGCCAGCACTGCCATGGCCACCACGCACGGCAGGTACTGGATGACCGAGCCGGTGCGCAGGTCGAACGCGGGGCAAAAGCGCTTTTGGTACAGCGTGCCGGCCGTGATGCCCAGCAGCGCCACCACGGCCGGCAGCAGCATGCCCACCAGCGCGCCGCCCGGCACGGTGGCCACCTTGCCGGCCACCACCAGCGCCACGCCGGTAAAACCCAGCGCCAGGCCCGCCCATTGCGCGGGCCGTACCTTCTCGCCCAGCAGGGCGCCCGCCACCAGCGCGGTCAAGAGCGGCTGCAGCCCCACCACCAGCGCCGTGATGCCCGACGGTAGCCCGTGGCCGATGGCGATGAACACCCCGCCCAGGTACACCCCGTGCACCAGCAGGCCTGACACGCCGATGTGCAGCCAGGCCCTGCCCGATGGCGGCCAAGGAGCACGCACCAGCGTCACCACCGCCAGCATCAGCACGGCGACGATCGCGAAACGAATGGCCAAAAAGGTGAGCGGCTCCACATATGGCAGCCCCAGCTTGGCGCCGATGAAGCCGGTGCTCCACAGCGCGACGAAGAGCAGGGGAATGAGCGCGTCGAGCGTGCCCGGTGTGGCGGTGGGGTGCTGCTGGGGCTGGGGCGTTGCCTGGGTCATGGAATGTCAATAGAGGAAAAAGCGCGGACCGGCATCGCAGCCGAAACAAGACGAAGTTGACAACACAAGGACGCCAAGCTCACGGGGGCACATCCACGGTGGCCTGGTCCTGACCGTTGTCCGCCCGCGCGGCAAACCAGTCCACCACCCAGGCGCGAAAGGCCGCCATCGCCGCCGTGCTGAAGCGTGCCGAGGGCCGCACCAGATAGATCCCCGCGTCGGTGTTGAGCTGCCACTGCGGCAGCACCTGCACCAGCTGGCCCGATGCGATGCCGGGGTCGATCAGCCAGTCGCCGCCCGCCAGGATGCCCACGCCCAGGATGGCGGCCGCGAGCAGCGCTTCGTTGTCGTTGCTGACCAGCGATCCGCGCACCACCACGCTGTGGCTCGCCCCCGCCTGCGTGAGCTGCCATTCAGGGTAGGACTGCAGGCCGGTGAAGCCCAGGCAGTTGTGCTGCGCCAGGTCCGCGGGCACCTGCGGGGTGCCGTTCTTCGCCAAGTAGCCCGGCGCCGCCGCCATGATGCGGCGGTGGCTGCACAGCCGCGTGGCCACCAGCCGGCTGTCGGCCAGCTGGCCGATGCGGATCGCGGCGTCGAAGCGCTCGCCCACGATGTCCACCAGCCGGTCGGCGTACTCCAGCTCCAGCGTGACCTGCGGATGGGCCAGCGCAAATTCGGCCACCATCGGGCTGAGCAGGCGCCGCCCCATGGCGGCGGGCACCGACACGCGCAGCCGCCCGCGCACCTGCGCCGCGCCATCGGCCGCTTCCTTCTGGGCCTGTGCGATCAAATCCGTCGCCTCGCGCACCTTCTCGACCAGGCGCTGGCCTTCGTGCGTCAGGTGCAACTGGCGGGTGGTGCGCTCGACCAGCCTCACGCCCAAGCGGCGCTCCAGCGCGTTCAAACGCTTGGACAGCACCGAGGGGTGGCGCTGCAGCGCACGGCCCGCCGCCGCGAACGAACCCGCGTCGCTCAGGGCAATAAGGGTGGCCAGTTCATCGGCGTGCTGGCTGTCGAGCAGGTCCATCGGGTATCAAAAGCGCCATGGCATGGCGCGAGGGGCTACGGAGCCAGGATGATCGCACCTTGCGAGCGCCCCTGCTCCAGGTCGGTGTGCGCGGTGCCCGCATCGGCCAGCGCGTAGCGGCGCCAGATGCGCGGCGTGATGACGCCGTCCGCCACGGCCCGCAGCACGTCCTGGGCGCGCTCCTGGTACTCCGCCGCCGTGGCCGTGTGCGCGGCCAGCGAGGGGCGCGTGAGGAACAGCGAGCCCTTGGCATTGAGCGTGCCCACCGCGATGGGCGCCGGCACGCCCGCGGTGGCACCAAAGGACACCAGCAGGCCGCGCGGGCGCAGACTGTCGAGCGAGGCCTCCAGCGTGGCCCGCCCGATGGGGTCGTACGCCACGTCGGCCCCGCTGCCGTGCGTGGCCTCGCGCACCTGACCCGCCAGCGTGGCGGAGTCGAACACGAACACCGCGTCGCAGCCCGCCGCCCGGGCGCGCTCCACGCTCTCGGGCCGGGAGACCACGCCCATCACAAAGGCGCCCAGGTGACGGGCCCAGGCGCACATCAGCTGGCCCAGCGCGCCGCCCGCGCCATAGATGAGCACCTTCGAGCCCGGGGCCACGGAATATGTCGTCTTGAGCAGGTACTGCGCCGTGATGCCCTTGAAGAGCACCGCCGCCGCCTCGTCCAACCCCAGCGCATCGGGCAGCCTGACCAGCCGCTCGGCCGGGAACAGGCGCGCGCTAGCATAGGCCCCCAGCGGCCCGGTGGCGTAGCCCACGCGATCTCCCACCGCCACATTCAGCACCCCCGGCCCCACGGCCGCCACCTGCCCCGCGCCTTCCAGCCCCAGGCCGGACGGGAACGGGATGGGCACCGCGCCCTTGCGCTGGCTCACATCCAGCGGGTTCACGCCGATGGCCGCCTGTGCGAGCCATACCTGGCCTGGGCCGGGCGCCTGGGGCTCCACCCCTTCCAGCCGCAGGACATCGGGCCCTCCGGCTGCATCGATCCGCACGCGGTGGTGCATGGGTTTTTCCTTGTCGGTTGATTCCATGCACAGAGCGTAAATTGTGGTGCCGTATCCAGCAATCGGGGGGCATGCAGTTGACTCCTGCAACGGGTGCAGCAGTTGCCAGGAAGGGCCCGGCTCTGGTGGCCGGGGCGGGATCGGCCATCGATGCCTGCCACAGCCCCCCAAAGGCTCATGCCGTGCAGCGCAACGCCCGCTCGCCCGCCACCCGCAGCCGCTCCTTCAGCGATGCCGGCGCGAGCACCTCGAATTCGACATCGAGCGCCATCAGCCAGTAGACCAGGGAGTCATTGGCCGCGCACTCCAGCTGGCACCGCAGCCCCTTGCCCAGGGTGGAGACCACGCCTGCGGACTTGGGAATGCGGCGCGACATCACCGCATACGGCGCATGCAGCACGACGCGCGCCTGCTCGGCGTGGTGCGGCGCCGAGATGGAGCGCGCAACGTAGCCCTTCAGATCGCCGCCGTCAGGCGAGGCCCGGGGCGCGAAATGCGCGCCCACCTGGGGGTCGCCCACGATGCGGTCGATGCGGAAGGTGCGCCAGTCGGTGCGCACCCGGTCCCAGGCGACCAGGTACCAGCGCTCGCCGGTGTGCACCACGCCTTGCGGCTCCACCTGGCGCTGTGCGCTGCGGCCCTTGCCGTCCTCGTAGCTGAACTCGATGCGCAGCTGGTCGCGGCAGGCGGACGCCAGCGTGGCCAGCAGCGATGCTTCCACCACCGGCCCGGTGCGGTCCAGCGGCAGGATGGCCGAACGCAGCGCGTCCACGCGTTTGCGCAGGCGCGCGGGCATGGCCTGCTCCAGCTTGACCAGCGCCCGGAGCGCGGGCTCCTCGATGCCGCCCACCGCGCCGGCCGTGGCGGTGCGCAGCGCGATCGACACGGCCAGGGCCTCGTCGTCGTCCAGCAGCAGGGGCGGCAGCGCCTGTCCGGCGCGAAAGGCATAGCCGCCGGCCACCCCGCTGCTGGCATGCACAGGGTAGCCCAGCTGGCGCAGGCGGTCGATGTCGCGCCGCAGGGTGCGCGGGTGCACCTCCAGGCGCTCGGCCAGTTCTGGCCCCATCCAGTGGTTGCGCGTCTGCAGCAGCGACAGCAGGCGCAAAAGGCGGGTCGATGACGTGAGCATGGTGCGACTGTACTTTTTATTGAGGACCGAAACTGTCCGCAATGGAATCTACAGTGGCACCACCTTTTCTTCCACCACCACCAAGGAGTTTTCCATGTCCATCGTCCTCTACTGGCACCCCATGTCCAGCGCCAGCCCCATTGCCTGCGCCCTTGCCGAACTGGGCGTGCCCCACGAGCGCGTGAAGATCGACATCCGCACTGGCGAGCAGCGCCGCCCGGAGTACCTGGCCCTCAACCCCAACGGCAAGGTGCCCACCCTGACCGTGGACGGCGCCCCCATGTTCGAGGCGCTGGCCATCCACCTGTGGCTGGGCCACCGCTACGGCATCGAGCGGGGGCTGTGGCCCGCCGCGGGCACGCCAGAGGCGCTGCAGGCCCTGTCGTGGTGCGTCTGGGCGTATGTCACCTACGGCACGGTCCTGGTGCGCCTGCAGGTGGCCACGCAAGGCGACGAGGCCCTGCGCAGCCCCGCGCACGCCGAGGCCGCCACCCGGGGGCTGAACGAACTGCTGGCGCTGCTGGATGAACGGCTGGCCGCGCAGCCCTGGATGCTGGGCGCGGACTACTCGCTGGTGGACCTGGTGGTGGGCTCGGTCCTGGGCTACAGCGTGTACCTGGGTGCGCCCCTCAACGCACACCCCCACGTGCAGGCCTGGCTGGCGCGCGTGCAGGCGCGTCCGGCGATGCAGATCGAAAGCTGAGCTGGCGGCGAAAAAGGCGGCCAGGGCTAGAGCAGCACGATGTCGTACTGCTCCTGCCCCATCGCGCTTTCGGACTGCAGCGAGATCGGCTTCTTGATGAAGTCCGAGAGACCGGCCAGGTGCTGGCTTTCCTCGTCCAGGAACAGCTCCACCACCCGCGGCGAGGCCACCACGCGGAACTCGCGCGGGTTGAACTGGCGGGCTTCGCGCAGGATCTCGCGCAGAATGTCGTAGCACACGCTGCGCGCGGTCTTCACGCTGCCCTTGCCCTGGCAGGCCTCGCAGGGTTCGCATAGCATGTGGGCCAGCGATTCGCGGGTGCGCTTGCGCGTCATCTCCACCAGGCCCAGCTGCGAGAAGCCGCCGGCCATGGTCTTCACGCGATCGCGGCCAAGCTGCTTTCGGAACTCCGCCAGCACGGCCTGCTGGTGGTCCTCGCGCACCATGTCGATGAAGTCCACGATGATGATGCCGCCCAGGTTGCGCAGGCGCAGCTGGCGCGCAATGGCCTGCGCGGCCTCCAGGTTGGTCTTGAAGATGGTGTCGTCGAAATTGCGCGCGCCCACGTAGCCACCGGTGTTCACGTCGACGGTGGTCAGCGCCTCGGTCTGGTCCACGATGAGGTAGCCGCCGGATTTCAGATCGACGCGCCGGCCCAGCGCCTTCGCCACTTCCTCGTCGATGGAGTACAGGTCGAAGATCGGGCGCTCGCCCTTGTAGTGCTGCAGCTTGCCGGCGGCGGCGGGCATGAACTCCACACCAAACGCCCGCAGGCGCTGGAACTGCTCCATCGAGTCGAGCCGGATGGTCTGCGTGTGGTCGCCCACCAGGTCGCGCAGCACGCGCTGCAGCAGGTCCAGGTCCTGGTGCAGCAGCGACATCGCGGGCAGCTTGAGCGATGCCTCCTTGATGCGCGCCCAGGTCTTGCGCAGGTAGGCGATGTCCTCCGCCAGCTCGGCGTCGGTCGAATCCTCTCCGTTGGTGCGCAGGATGAAGCCGCCGCCACCGCCCGTGGCCTTGTCGCCCACCAGCGCCTGCAGCCGCGCGCGCAGCGCATCGCGCTCCGCGCCGGGGATTTTTTGCGACACGCCCACATGGTCGTCCTGCGGCAGAAACACCAGCAGGCGCCCGGCCACGCTGATCTGCGTGGACAGGCGTGCGCCCTTGGTGCCGATCGGGTCCTTGATGACCTGCACCATCAGCGACTGGCCTTCGAACACCTGCTTTTCAATGGGTACCTGCGGCTCGTTCTTGCGGGCGAATGCCGGCGGCTCGCCATCGGGCTGGCGTTGCCACACATCGGCCACGTGCAAAAAGGCCGCGCGCTCCAGCCCGATGTCGATGAAGGCCGACTGCATGCCCGGCAGCACACGCGAGACCTTGCCCAGGTAGACGTTGCCCACCAGGCCGCGCTCCAGCGTGCGCTCGATGTGCAGCTCCTGCACGGCGCCATGCTCCACCACGGCCACGCGGGTTTCCTGGGGCGACCAGTTGATCAGGATGTCTTGTTGCATGGCTTCTTCTTTTCTGAAATCGGTCGCGTTCTTGCTGCTGTTGGAATCACCGAGGCGCTACGCCGGGGCCGCCGGGGAACTGGCTTTGCCAGGCCCCTGGCAGCGTCCCCCTGGGGGGAAGGCGCCGCAAGCGACTCAGGAGGGTCATATCTGAAACCCGGCGGCGCGCAGAAGTTGCGCTGTCTCGTACATCGGCAACCCCATGATGCCCGAATAGCTGCCAGCCAGGTGCTCCACATAGGCAGCAGCCCGGCCCTGAATACCGTAAGCCCCGGCCTTGCCCAGTGGCTCACCCGTGGCCACGTAGGCATCAATCTGCGCGGGCGTCATGGCGGCGAAGGTCACGCGCGACACCGACAGCGCAGAAAGGCGCCTGGGGCCCACCTGCAGCGCCACGGCGGTGAGCACGCGGTGCTCGTGCCCTGCCAGTTCGGCCAGCATGCGCGCAGCGTGTTGTGCGTCGTCGGGTTTTCCGTAAATCGCGCGGCCCAGGGCCACGGTGGTGTCGGAGCACAGGATGGGCGCATCCGGCAAACCCCGGCGCGCGCGCCGGGCCACGGCGGCATCCAGCTTGAGGCCGGTCACGCGCTCCACATAGGCCGCGGGCGCCTCGCCGGGCAGCACCGCCTCGATGGCCTCGGCGTCTTCGGGCTCGTCGCCGTCCACGTTGGGCAGCAGCAGTTCGTGGCGCACGCCCAGCTGTTCGAGCAGCTGGCGCCGGCGGGGGCTCTGGGAGGCAAGGTAGATGAAGTCGGGCATGAACGGATTTTGAGAAGAAAACCGGCTCTAGCGCTTATCCATCAAGCGCTAGCAGCTATAAAAAATATAGTATTTCGCCCGCACGCCGATCCAGCCCTCACTCGCGGTGGTAGGGGTGCCCGGCGTTCACCGACCAGGCGCGGTACAGCTGCTCGATGAGCAGCACGCGCACCATGGCGTGGGGCAAAGTCAGGTCCGAGAGGCGGATGCGCTCGTGCGCGCCCTGGCGAAACGCCGGATCGAGCCCGTCCGGGCCGCCGATGACCAGTGCCACGTCGTCGCCACCCAGCTGCCAGCCCTTGAGCCGTTCGGCCAGGGCCTTGGTGGTGAGGCTGGTGCCGCGCTCGTCCAGCGCCACCACGCGCGTGCCGCGCGGGATGGCCGCCTCGATGCGCTCGCGCTCGGCGGCGTACAGCGTCTCCAGGGTCTTGGAGCCGCGCGGTTCGGTCTTGACGGCCTTGAGTTCGACCTTGAGTTCGGGCGGAAAGCGTTTGGCGTAGTCGTCGTAAGCCGTTTGCGCCCAGTCAGGCACCCGCTGCCCGACCGCCACGATAAGCAGCTTCATTTGATGTGCACCTGGGGTTCAGAGGGGGGCGCCGTGCGCAGGCGTAGCGGCCAGCACACAGCCCCGCCCACGCATCAGCCCTTGCGGGCTGGAGCCTTCTTGGCCGCAGGCTTGGCCGCTGCGGCGGCGCCAGCGGTCCTGGACGCCGGCTTAGCCGCCGCGCGCGCAGGCGCCTTGCCCACGGGGGCCGATGATTTCTTGGCTGCGGGCTTTTTCGCGCCGCCTGGCTTCACGACCACGGTCTTGACGGGGGTCTTGGGCGCTGCGGGCTTCCTGGCGGCTGCCGTGCCGGCAACCTTGCCCGCGGTCTTGCTGGCGGTTTTGGCGGCGGGCTTGCCAACGTGGGTCTTCGCAGCCGGCTTGGCGGCAGCAGACTTGGCCGGCGCAGCCGCGGCAGTCTTGGCGGCGGTCCTGGCCACGGCCTTCACCGTGGCCTTGCCGGAACGGGCCGCCACGGTGGGCGCCGCCGTCTTTTTTGCAGGCGCCTTGCCAGCGGCCTTGGCGTCGGATTTCGCCGCCTTCTGGGCCGACTTCTTCTCGGCCAGCTCGGTGGCCGCGCTGGAGACCGGCTTGGCCGCGCCGAGCTTCAGGCGCACGGGCGTGTCGCCCCACAGCTCTTCCAGGCGGTAGTACTGGCGGATGGCGGGCTGCATGATGTGCGCCACGGCGGCGCCGCAGTCCACGATGATCCATTCGCCGTTGTCTTCGCCTTCGATACGCGGCTTGGTAAAGCCCGCTTCTTTCACCGCGTCGCGCACGCTGGCGGCCAGGGCCTTGGTCTGGCGGTTGGAGGTGCCCGATGCCACGATCACCCGTTCAAACAGCGGCGAGAGATGCTCGGTGTTGAAGACCTGGATGTCTTGCGCCTTGACGTCCTCCAGGCCATCGACGATGGCGCGCTGGAGTTTGGTGACGTCTTTCTTGGCGGCGGTTTCCGATTTGGTGGAGGTGGTCATCAGGCGGTGAATAGAGAGGGAATGGAATCAATATAGCGTGCAACGCAGCGCACAGCCAGCGGGCTGAGCCTTGGGTGTTGCGCTGGTGTTGTGCTTTGGCGCTGCAGCAGTTTGAGGTGTTTTTGGCCTCTTGCGCTGGTGTGAAAAGCGCGGGCAGCTATTGAAATTATAGCTTTTGCGGTGTTCACACCCTTGGACCCGGCTTTCAGGCGGTGGGGGCGGCACCTTCGGCAAGCCAGTCGCGGCGCACCAGGAACCTTTGCAACAGCGCCGCCTCGGCCGAATCGGCGGCATCGGAGCGCTGGTACGACCACGACACCAGCGGCGGCATGGACAACAAAATGGACTCGGTGCGCCCCCCCGACTGCAGGCCAAAGTGGGTGCCCCGGTCCCACACCAGGTTGAACTCCACATAGCGGCCCCGGCGGTAGAGCTGGAAGTCGCGCTCGCGCTCGCCAAACGGCAGGTTCTGGCGCTTCTCCACGATGGGCAGGTAGGCCTTGAGGAAGGCGTCGCCCACCGACTGCGTCATGGCCAGGCTCTGGTCAAAGCCCAGCTCCGAGAAGTCGTCATAGAACACCCCGCCCACGCCACGCTGCTCGCCGCGGTGCTTGAGGTAGAAGTATTCGTCGCACCACTGCTTGAAGCGTGGGTACTTGTCGTCGCCAAAGGCGCTGAGCGCATCGCGGCAGGTGCGGTGAAAGTGCACCGCGTCTTCCTCGAAGCCGTAGTACGGCGTGAGGTCCATGCCACCGCCAAACCAGCAGGTCGGCGCCTGCCCCGGATGGCCCGCCGCGATCATGCGCACATTCATGTGCACGGTGGGCACATACGGGTTGCGCGGGTGGAAGACCAGCGACACGCCCATGGCCTCGAACGGCGCACCGGCCAGCTCGGGCCGGTGCTGCGTGGCCGAGGGTGGCAGCTGCGGGCCGCGCACATGGCTGAAGCCACAGCCCGCGCGTTCGAACACCCGGCCGCCCTCCAGGATCTTGGTGATGCCATCGCCCTGCAGCGGCTCGCCGGGCGGCTTGCTCCAGGCATCGGCCAGAAAGCGTGCACCGCCCTCTCCTTCCACGGCCTCGAGCGCATCGGTGATGCGCGCCTGCAGGCCCTGCAAGTAGCTGCGTACGGTCGCCACGGTCGTGGCCGGATTCAATCCAGGTTGTTGCATTTCAGTTGTCCATTGCCATCGGCGCCATGCGCTGCCGGTAAAACTGGCGCGGCCCAGGCCAGGGACGCCCAGCAAGGGCCGCCTCCGCGAGGGCGTCATCCCCTGCGGGGGAAGGCGCCGCAGGCGACTCAGGAGGGGGCTATTTCACCGCGCGGAAACCAATGTCGCGGCGGTACTGCGCGCCATCGAACTGGATGCCACGCGCCACGTCGTAGGCACGCTGTTGCGCCTGCTTGACGCTGTCGGCCAGCACCGTCACGCACAGCACCCGGCCACCGGTCACGCTGACCACGCCGTCTTTCAGCTGCGTGCCCGCATGGAACACCACGGCATCGTCGGCCTCGGCGGGCAGGCCGGTGATGGGGTCGCCCTTGCGCGGGTTCTCCGGGTAGCCGTGGGCTGCCATGACCACGCCCAGCGCGGTGCGGCGGTCCCATTGCAGCTCCATCTGGTCGAGCTTGCCATCGGCCGCGGCGGCCATCACATCGCTGAAATCGCTCTTGAGGCGCATCAGGATGGGCTGGGTCTCGGGATCGCCCATGCGGCAGTTGAATTCGAGCGTCTTGGGGTGGCCCTTGGCGTCGATCATCAGCCCGGCATACAGAAAACCGGTGTAGGGAATGCCGTCCTTTTCCATGCCCCGGATGGTGGGCAGGATGATCTCGCGCATGGCGCGGGCGTGCACGTCGGCCGTGACCACGGGCGCGGGCGAGTAAGCCCCCATGCCGCCGGTGTTGGGGCCTTCGTCGCCGTCTTTGAGGCGTTTGTGGTCCTGGCTGGTGGCCAGCGCCAGCACGTTCTTGCCATCGCACAGCACGATGAAACTGGCTTCCTCTCCTTCGAGGAATTCCTCGATCACCACGCGCGCGCCACCTTCGTTGTGCGTCACGCCGTATTTGTTGTCCACGAGCATGAAGTCCACGGCATCGTGGGCCTCCTGCAGCGTCATGGCCACGACCACGCCCTTGCCAGCGGCCAGGCCGTCGGCCTTGATGACGATGGGGGCGCCCAGGCGGTCCACGAAGGCGTGGGCGGCGGCCGGGTCGGTGAAGGTGTCGTAGTCGGCCGTGGGAATGCCATGGCGGCGCATGAAGGCCTTGGAGAAGGCCTTGGAGCTTTCGAGCTGGGCAGCAGCCTTGGTGGGGCCGAAGATGCGCAGGCCATTGGCACGGAACTCATCGACCACACCCGCCGCCAGTGGCGCTTCGGGGCCCACCACCGTCAGTGCGATCTTTTCGGCCTGCGCCCACACACGCAGTTCGCGCACGTCGGTGATGGCCACGTTCTCGAGCTTGGAGTTCAGCGCGGTGCCACCGTTGCCGGGCGCCACATACACCTTGGTCACCTTGGGGGACTGGCTCAGTTTCCACGCCATCGCGTGTTCACGGCCGCCGCCACCAATCACAAGTACTTTCATAGGAGCCTTTGGTGAACCCGGCCCACAGCACCGGGCTGCGTGGCGGGGTTCGGGGAAATATCAGTCGGAAAACAGGTCAGCGCAAGAAAAAATCGGCGATCCAGCGGCGCCGAGGTCAGAGCGCGGCGTTGTGGTAGACCTCTTGCGTATCGTCCAGGTCTTCCAGCACGTCCAGCAGCTTTTGCATCCTGGCGGCGTCGTCGCCGGTCAGTTCAATGGTGTTCTCGGGCCGCATGGTCACGCCCGCCACCTCGGCAGTGAGGCCCGCCGCCTCCAGCGCGTTCTTCACGGCCTCGAAGTCGGCCGGGGCGGTCAGCACCTCCACGGCGCCATCGTCGTCGGTCACCACGTCTTCGGCGCCCGCCTCCAGCGCCACTTCCATCACCTTGTCCTCGCTGGTGCCAGGGGCAAAGATCAGCTGGCCGCAGTGTTTGAACTGGAACACGACCGAGCCTTCGGTCCCCATGTTGCCACCGTGTTTGCTGAACGCGTGTCGCACTTCGGCCACGGTGCGCACCCGGTTGTCGGTCATGGTGTCGATCATGATGGCCGCGCCGCCAATGCCATAGCCTTCGTAGCGGATTTCCTCGTAGGTCAGGCCTTCGGCGTTGCCCGTGGCCTTGTCGATGTTGTATTTGATGCGGTCGGCGGGCATGTTGGCCGCCTTGGCCTTGTCCACCGCCAGGCGCAGGCGGGGGTTGGCAGACAGGTCGCCGCCGCCCGAGCGGGCAGCCACGGTGATTTCGCGAATGATGCGGGTCCAGATCTTGCCGCGTTTTTCATCCTGCCGCCCCTTGCGGTGCTGGATATTCGCCCATTTGCTGTGTCCTGCCACGAGAGATCCTTTTGTATTGATTTAATCTACTGAGCGCGATTTTACTTTTTGCCGAACCTGTACCCCCGAGGAAACCCCAAATGGCCGACCCCCTGCTGATTGCCAAGCACGACACCATCGAATGCCACCTGCTTCCCGGGCTGGCCAACCGCCACGGGCTCATCACCGGCGCCACCGGCACGGGCAAGACCGTGACCCTGCAGACTCTGGCCGAGAACTTCTCGCGCATCGGCGTGCCGGTGTTCATGGCCGATGTGAAGGGCGACCTGACCGGCGCCAGCCAGCCCGGCAAGATCGGCGACAAGCTGGCGGCAGTGCTCAAGGAGCGGGGCCTTCCCCTGCCCGCCCCCCTGGCCTGCCCCACCACGCTGTGGGACGTGTTCGGCGAACAGGGCCACCCGGTGCGCGCCACCGTGTCCGACATGGGCCCGCTGCTGCTGGGCCGCATGCTCAACCTCAATGAAACCCAGCTGGGCGTGCTCAACCTGGTGTTCAAGATCGCCGACGACAACGGCATGCTGCTGCTGGACCTCAAGGACCTGCGCGCCATGCTGCAGTACGTGGGCGACAACGCCAAGGAGTTCACCACCGAATATGGCAACGTGAGCGCCGCCAGCGTGGGCGCCATCCAGCGCGGGCTGCTGCAGATCGAGCAGCAGGGCGGCAGCGAGTTCTTCGGCGAGCCCATGCTCAACATCCAGGACTTCATGCAGACGGTGGACGGCCACGGCGTGGTCAACATCCTGGCGGCCGACAAGCTCATGAATTCGCCGCGGCTGTATGCCACCTTCCTCTTGTGGATGCTGTCGGAGCTGTTCGAGCAACTGCCCGAGATCGGCGACCCCGAGCAGCCCAAGCTGGTGTTCTTCTTCGACGAGGCCCACCTCCTGTTCAACGAGGCCCCCAAGGTGCTCATCGAGCGCATCGAACTCGTGGTACGCCTGGTGCGCTCCAAGGGCGTGGGCGTGTACTTCGTGACGCAAAACCCGCTGGACATCCCCGACAGCGTGCTCGCCCAGCTGGGCAACCGCGTGCAGCATGCGCTGCGCGCCTTCACGCCCCGCGACCAGAAGGCCGTGAAGGCCACGGCCACCACCATGCGGCAAAAGCCGGGCCTCGACATCGAGACCGCCATCACCGAACTGGCCGTGGGCGAGGCGCTGGTGAGCTTTCTCGATGCCAAGGGCCGCCCGAGCATCACCGAACGGGTGTTCGTGCTGCCGCCCGGCAGCCAGCTCGGTCCCATCACGCCGCAGCAGCGCCAGATGCTGGTGGCCAACTCGCTGGTCGCGGGCGTGTATGAAAAGGTGGTGGACCGCGAGTCGGCCTACGAAAAACTCAAGGGCCGCGCGGCCGAAGCCAGTGCCCAGGCGCCAGCCAATGGCAGCAAAGGCACGCCCGCCAACACGGAAGACAGCGGCGGCGGCCTGATGGGCGGGCTCAACGACGTGCTGTTTGGCACCACAGGCCCGCGCGGCGGCAAACGCGATGGCCTGGCCCAGACCATGGCCAAGTCGGCCGTGCGCACCATGGGCACCTCGCTGGGCAAGGAGATCCTGCGCGGAGTGCTGGGCAGCATCTTCGGCGGCAGCAAGCGCCGTTGACCACGGGCGGAGCGCAGATTCCCGCCCCTGCCCTGCGTCCCCGGCGCGGCACTGTCGCCGCAGCTGCAGCAGGGTGGTGATGGTGCGGCGGGCACACCAGCCGTGCCCCCCTGGCGACACCACCCGAAGTGTCATCAATCGGTCACAAAACCGCCGTGAAATCGCCACACAACAACAAAAAAGGAGGGACGATGAAACGCATCGACAACATGCTGCTGTGGTGGGCAAGCAAGGTCGTGCCGCTGGCGATTGCCGTGTGGGTGGTTGCCATCGCCGGGCTCCTGGGCGGCGCCTGGCGCCTGCGCTGGCCCTGGCTCCTGTATTTCCTTGCCACGGTCATCATCACGGCCCTGGCGATCCAGTGGACCCGCGCGGTGCGCCAGCGCACCATCCGCGAAGCCCCCCTGCCCCGCTTTCTGCAGCGCAAGCTGCGCGAAACCTACCCCCACCTGAGCACGCGCGACTGCGAGCTGGTGGAGCGGGGCCTGCGCCAGTTCTTCATGGCCTGCCTGCGCGGCAACAAGCAGTTCGTGGCCATGCCCTCCAGGGCGGTCGATGTGCTGTGGCATGAGTTCATCCTGCACACCCAGGCCTACAAGCACTGGTGCCACCATGCGCTGGGCTTCTTCCTGCACCACACGCCCGCCGAGGCGCTGGGCGCGAAGGCCCGGCACAACGACGGCCTGCGCCGCTGCTGGTACTGGGTGTGCAAGGAGGAATCCATCGACCCCAAGGCTCCCAGCCGCCTGCCCCTGCTGTTCGCGCTGGATGCCAAGTTCGCCATCCCGGGCGGCTTTGCCTACGTGCCTGACTGCTCCGACATCGCCCGCAAGAGCGATGCGGGCGGCAGCGGCGGCGACAGCTACTGCGGCACCAGCTTCTCGGACGGCGGCTACAGCGGCAGCTCGGGCGACTTCGGCGGCGCCGACAGCTCGGATGGAGGCGGGAGCGACGGCGCAGGGGATGGCGGCGGCTGCGGCGGCGGGGGCGGCGATTGACGGGCCATGCCACGGCCGTCTGCCACCCTCGTGCAAATGCTCCTTATTTGATAGCTATCGGCGCTTGATAGATAAGGGTTTGAAGCCAGAATCATCCAAAGTCACCCAGGCGACGACACTGCCGGGGCCAGCGGGTCTACAGTGGCACCCCATGAACAAGACCCTCACCTGCTTCAGCCTCGGCATCTCCCAGCATGTCGCCCACCTGGTGATGAACCGGCCCGAGGCCATGAACACCATGCACCCTACGTTCTGGCGCGAGCTGGACGAGGTGCTGGCCCACCTGCAACAGGCGGGCGAGGCGCGCGCGCTGGTCATCAGCAGCACGGGCAAGCATTTCAGCGCGGGCATGGCGCTGGAGACCTTCGGCGGCGCCATCACCATGGACGACCAGAGCCCCGAAGGCCGCGCCGCCATCTTCGACCTGCTCACCGACATGCAGGCCACCTTCACCCGCATCGAGAACCTGCGCATTCCCGTGATCATGGCCATCCACGGCGGCTGCATCGGCGGCGCGGTGGACATGGTGACGGCGGCCTGCGTGCGCTACGCCACGGCGGATGCGTTCTTCTGCATCCAGGAAATCAACATCGGCATGGTGGCCGACGTGGGCACGCTGCAGCGCCTGCCCAAGCTCATCCCACTGGGCGTGGTGAAAGAACTGGCCTACACCGGCCGCCGCCTGGACGCCGCCAGGGCCCTGGGCCACGGGCTGGTCAACGAGGTGTTCGATACGCAGGAGGCCATGCTGGCCGCCGCCCTGCAATGCGCCCAGGAGATCGCCGCCAAGCCCCCCGTCGCCATCTGGGGCACCAAGCAGGCCGTGAACTACGCGCGCGACCACAGCGTGGAAGACAGCCTGCGCCAGATGGGCTGGCTGCAGGGCGCCATCTGGAGCAACCAGCACGTGCGCGAGTCGGTCACGGCCATGAAGCAAAAGCGCGCGGGCGACTTCCCGGCCCTGGCGCCGCTGGTACGGTTCAGCGAACTGGGCTGAGAGCGCCGCGCCGCGAGACCGGCGCGAAAAGTCAAAATTGATAGCTGCCCGCGCTGACAGGACAACCGGCAGAGGCCTTTTCGGCGCGCGGCGATCGCGTCTGGGGCTATCATGTGGCGAACACGGGCAACCCCCTGCCCGCCCCTGCCCCGAGGACGCCGCCATGACATTGCCCAGTCTGACCCCGCCCACCTACGACGACGTGGCCGCCGCCGCGCACCGGCTCAAGGGCATCGCGCACCGCACGCCGGTGCTGCGCTCCACCACCGCCGACGAAATGCTGGGCGCCCAGCTCTTCTTCAAATGCGAGAACCTGCAGCGCACGGGCGCGTTCAAGTTCCGCGGCGCCTTCAACACGCTCGCCCAGTTCACCGACGAGCAGCGCGAACGCGGCGTGCTGGCTTTCTCGGCCGGCAACCATGCGCAGGCGATCGCGCTGTCGGCCCGCCTGCTGGACATGCCCGTCGCCATCGTCATGCCCGAAGACGCGCCCGCCTCCAAGATGGCGGCCACGCGCGCCTATGGAGCCCAGGTCGTCACCTACGACCGCTACACCGAGGACCGCGAGGCCATCAGCCGCCGCCTGGCGCTGGAGCGCGGCATGACGCTGGTGCCTCCGTTCGACCATCCCCACGTCATCGCGGGCCAGGGCACCGCGGCGCTGGAGCTTTTTGAAGAAGTGCCCGACCTCGACTACCTGTTCGTGTGCGTGGGCGGCGGGGGCCTGCTGGCAGGCAGCCTGCTGGCCGCGGGCGCCCTGGCACCGCGCTGCCGCGTGATCGGCGTGGAGCCCGAAAACGGCAACGACGGCCAGCAGTCGCTGCGGGCGGGGCAGATCGTGCGCATCCCGACGCCGCACACCATCGCCGATGGCGCGCAGACCCAGGCGCTGGGCGAGCTCACCTTTCCCATCATCCGCGAGCGGGTGGAAGACATCCTGAGCGTGAGCGACGCCCAGCTCATGCAGTCCCTGCGCTTCTTCGCGGAGCGCATGAAGATCGTGGTGGAGCCCACGGGCGCCCTTGCCTATGCGGGCGCGCACGCGTTCTCGGGTGTCGATGACGGCGGCAAGCTGCTGCAGGGCGAACGGGTGGGTGTCATCATCAGCGGCGGCAATGTGGACCTGGCGCGCTATGCGCGGTTCCTGTCGGATTAGACTCACCCATGCGCCGCGCCGCCGCCACCAGCCCCAGAGGGCGACGCCAGCGGCCCGCCACGGCCAGCCACACGGCAGCACGGCAGCCCGCAACCCTGACAGTGCCTGCCGCCAGCGCCTCTGTCAGGTAAAAATGCGGGCGCGCCTCTTTCCATCCCCCAAAACACAGGCCCAGCCATGAGCAACGTCACCGTCATCAACCACCCCCTCGTCCAGCACAAGCTCACGCTGATGCGCAAGAAGGACGCCAGCACCAACAGCTTTCGCCGCCTGCTGGGCGAGCTCAGCACGCTCATGGCGTACGAAGTCACGCGCGACATGCCCCTGCAGGACGTGCAGATCGAAACCCCGCTGGAGACCATGACCGGCCAGGTGATCGACGGCAAGAAGCTGGTACTGGTCTCCATCCTGCGCGCGGGCAACGGCTTCCTCGACGGCATGCTCAACGTGGTGCCCGGCGCCCGCGTGGGCCACATTGGCCTGTACCGCGACCCGGCCACGCTGCAGCCGGTGGAGTACTACTTCAAGATGCCGTCCGAAATGGACGAGCGCGACATCATCGTGGTGGACCCCATGCTGGCCACCGGCAACTCGGCCGCCGCCTGCGTGGACCGCCTGAAAAAGCTCAACCCCCGCTCCATCAAGTTCGTGTGCCTGCTGGCCGCCCCCGAAGGCGTGGCCACGCTGCAGAAGGCCCACCCCGACGTGCCGATCTTCACCGCCGCCATCGACCGCGAACTGAACGACCACGGCTACATCCTGCCGGGGCTGGGGGATGCGGGGGACCGGATCTTCGGCACCAAGTAGGCGCACGGCACGCCATCGCGAACCAGCCACCGCGGGGCCAGTCCCTCCGGTGGTTTTTTTGGCGCGTCATTTTTTTACCAACTGGTGGCTTTCCTCTGGCAGACTTGCCTCCGGCCTCGTGCCACCGGGCGGCTGCCCATTGGCGCGCTCCTTGCTTGGCTGCTGACACCCATTCCTCCTTGTTTGCCTGTCTGAAGGACCCCACCATGACCACTCGCCGCATCTTCACCGGACGCCTGCTCTGCACTTCCATGGCCCTTTCGGCCGCCATGGGCCTGGCGCCCTCTCTGGCCCACGCGCAGTCCAAGCTCAAGGTCGCGGCGATCTACACGGTGCCCTACGAGCAGCAGTGGGTGAGCCGCATCCACAAGGCACTGAAGGCCGCCGAAGCGCGCGGCGAGATCGAATACAAGGCCAGCGAGAACGTCTCCAACGCCGACTACGAGCGCGTGATGCGCGAGTACGCCACCGGCGGCAACCAGCTCATCGTGGGCGAGGCCTTCGCGGTGGAGACCGCCGCCCGCAAGGTGGCCAAGGACTTCCCCAAGACCTCGTTCCTGCTGGGCTCCTCGGGCAAGCCGCAGGCGCCCAATTTCAGCGTGTTCGACAACTACATCCAGGAGCCCGCCTACCTGTCCGGCATGGTCGCGGGCGGCATGACCAAGACGAACAAGATCGGCATGGTGGGCGGCTTCCCCATTCCCGAGGTCAACCGCCTGATGCACGCCTTCATGGCCGGCGCGAAGGAGACCAACCCCAAGGTCGAGTTCACCATCACCTTCATCAACAGCTGGTTCGACCCGCCCAAGGCCAAGGAAGCCACCTTCGCCATGATCGACAAGGGCGCCGACGTGCTCTATGCCGAGCGCTTTGGCGTGTCCGACGCGGCCAAGGAAAAGGGCAAGCTCGCCATCGGCAACGTGATCAACACGCAGGACAAGTACCCCGACACCGTGGTCGCCTCCGCGCTGTGGCACATGGAGCCCAGCATCGAACGCGCCCTCAAGCTGGTCAAGGACGGCAAGTTCACGGCCGAGGACTACGGCCCCTACTCGATGATGAAGCACAAGGGCTCTGAATTGGCGCCGCTGGGCACGTTCGAGAAGAAGGTGCCCGCCGACATCGTGGCCAAGGTCAAGGCCAAGGAGGCCGACATCCTGGCCGGCAAGTTCAGCGTGAAGGTGGACGACAGCCAGCCCAAGTCCACGGCCAGGTAGGCACCCCGGCGCGCGGGCACCGGCTGCGCTGGGCCTGCGCCGCCGTGCGCTGCGCTGTACGATTTTTCCTTTTCTTCTTTTTCCCGACAAGGAGCGCCATGCCCGCACCGCTTTCCCACCGCCCCGAGACAACCGCCCTGGCCGCGCGTTGCATGCGCCTGCTGGGCGCCCTGGCCCTGGCCACGCTGGTGGCGGGATGCGCCGCGGTCGCGCCGGGCCAGGCGGCACGGCTGGACAGCACGCCGCGCATCGCCGTCATCTCGGCCTTTGCACCCGAGCTGACGGTGCTGCTGCCCCAGGTGCAGCAGCCGGCCAGGCACAGCGTCAACGGCGTGGAATTCACCACCGGCACGCTCTCGGGCAAGCCCGTGGTGGTGTTCCTGTCGGGCATCAGCATGACCAACGCGGCCATGAACACGCAATTGGTGCTGGACCGCTTCAACGTGAGCCACATCGTCTTTTCCGGCATCGCCGGCGGCGTGAACCCCGGCCTGCACATTGGCGACGTGACCGTGCCCGCGCAGTGGGGACAGTACATGGAATGGCTGATGGCGCGTGAAGACCAGCCCGGCCAGTACAGCGCCCCCGCGTGGATGAAAAGCGAACTGACGATGCCCGCCTTCGGCATGATGCACCCGCGCCCGGTCGAGGTGAGGTCGGCGGCCAAGCCCGGCATCACCAGACAGTTCTGGTTTGAGGCGGACCCCCAAATGCTGGCCACCGCGCGCGGCCTGCAGGACGTGGGTCTGGCGCATTGCCTGGCCAGCACCTGCCTGAAACAGCGCCCGCAGCTCGTGGTGGGCGGCAACGGCGTGTCGGGCCAGGCCTTCGTGGACAACAAGGCTTTCCGCGAATACGCGTTCAAGACCTTCGAGGCCAATGTGCTCGACATGGAGACCGCCGCCACCGCCATGGTGGCCCACAGCAACGGCGTGCCCTACATCGCCTTTCGCTCGCTGAGCGATCTGGCCGGTGGTGGCGAAGGCGAGAATGAAATGGGCACCTTCATGGGCCTGGCGGCGGCCAACTCCGCCAAGGTGCTGCAGGCCTTTCTCTCGAACTGGAAATGACGGACCCCTCCGGCCCCGTCCTGCGCCTGCAGGGCATCACCAAACGCTTCGGCAAGCTGGTGGCCAACGACGGCATCAGCCTTGCGCTGCAGCGCGGCGAGGTGCTGGCACTGCTGGGGGAGAACGGGGCGGGCAAGTCCACGCTGATGTCCATCCTGTTCGGCCACTACGTGGCCGACGCGGGCCACATCGAGGTCTTCGGCCAGCCGCTGCCGCCCGGCCAGCCACGCGCGGCGCTGGCGGCGGGCATCGGCATGGTGCACCAGCATTTCACCCTGGCCGACAACCTCACGGTGCTGGACAACGTGCTGCTGGGCACCGAACCCTTGTGGCAGCCCTTCTCACGGCGCGCGGGTGCGCGCGAGCGCCTGCTGGCGGTGTCCCGCCAGTTCGGCCTGCCCGTGCGGCCCGAGGCGCTGGTGGGTGGCCTCTCGGTCGGCGAGCGCCAGCGCGTGGAGATCCTCAAGGCGCTGTACCGGGGCGCGCGCATCCTCATCCTGGACGAACCCACCGCCGTGCTCACGCCGCAGGAAAGCGAAGCGCTGTTCGACACGCTCGCGCAGATGGTGGCGCAGGGCCTGTCCATCATCTTCATCAGCCACAAGCTGGCCGAGGTGCTGCGCGTATCGCACCGCGTGGCCGTGCTGCGCCAGGGCAAGCTCGTGGCCGAGGCGCCCGCGCAGGGCACCACGCAGGGCCAGCTTGCCCAATGGATGGTGGGCCATGCCATCGAGGCCAGCGAACGCCGCCCCGCCCGGAGCGTGGGTGCGCCGGTGTGCACGCTGGCCGATGTGTCCACCGCCCCCACCGGGCGCGACCGACTGCAGGGCGTATCGCTCACCCTGAACGCCGGCGAGATCGTCGCCATCGCCGGTGTCTCGGGCAATGGCCAGGTGGCGCTGGCCGATGTGCTGTGCGGCGTGCGCGCCGCCACCGCAGGCCAGGTGACGCTGCTCGGCACGCCGCTGCAGGCCCGCCCGGCTTGGGTGGTGGACCAGGGCGTGGCCCGCATCCCCGAGGACCGCCATGCCGTGGGCGTGGTGGGCGACCTGCCGGTGTGGGAGAACGCCGTGTCCGAACGCCTGCGCAGCCACTGGTTCGCCCACCCCTGGTTCCGGGCCTTCTGGGTCAAGCGCGGCGCCGCGCGCCAGCATGCCCAGCGCGTGGCCGAGACCTTCGACGTGCGCGGCGGCGGGCCCGACACCCCTGCCCGCGCGCTCTCGGGCGGCAACATGCAAAAGCTCATCCTGGGCCGCGCCCTGCTGCCGCCCTACGACGCCAGCCAGAGCGCCCCTGCGCCGCGCCTCATCGTGGCCCACCAGCCCACCTGGGGGCTCGATATCGGCGCCGTCACCTTCGTGCAGCAGCAGCTCATCAACGCGCGCGACGGCGGTGCCGCCGTGCTGCTGATCTCGGACGATCTCGACGAGGTGCTGGCCCTGGGCGACCGCGTGGCGGTGATGCACGAGGGGCACCTGAGCGCAGCGCGGCCCGCAGAGGGCTGGACGCGCGAGGCCATCGGCCTGGCGATGGCGGGCGCCGCCAGCAGCGCGGAGGAAACCCCGTGACTGCGCAGGCGCCGATTCAGCGCCCGGGCCCTTACCCGCCGCCCATGCCAGCCAGTGTCCTGAAGACAAGCCAGGTGAACACCAGGGCCGGCAGGTACAGCGCGGAGGCGATGGACAGCTCCCACCACGACAGGGCGCGCCGCCACCACACGCCGAGCATCACGGGCGCACACCCCATCACCATCAGGATGATGGATGGAAAGAACCACACCCCCGCCAACAGGAACAGGGGCGCCCACAGCAGCACGCGGCTGATCTTGAAGGCCATGGGCCGGCCGCTGCGCCAGGTATGCAGCAGCAGGCCGAGAAAGCCTGCCACCAGGGCCGACACCACGCCGATGGTGATGCGCCTGTGCCGCACCCGACCTTCTTCCTGCAGCCTGCGTGTGTGGTCCAGCCATTCGTTGATGTCGGCGGTGTATTCCGCTTCGTTCTTCAGCGGCAGGTCCGGCGGGGCGACCGGCGCAGCCGTTGCCGGGCCATCGCCGGTCAATGCCTGTGCCATGGCACCTGCGCAGCCCAGCGCCAGCGCGCCGCACAGCAACAGGCGCCCAAGCCATCCCCACACCAGGTTTTGCATGATCTCTCTCTCCCGTTATTGGCGGCCTGCGTGGTGCAAGCCGAACCTCTCCGCCGCGGATGGTAATCCGATGCCCTCCATTCCCCACGAAGCGCCGACCCATGCGGCTTGAGAAACGCAACCACATCTCCCCCGCCGCCTACGTGGCGGCGCCGGTAGGCGCCGTGGTCTTCACCCTCGTCATCAGCGGCCTGCTGGTGCTGTGGGCCGGCGCGCCCGTGGGCCAGACCTATGCACTGCTCGTCAAGGGCGCCTTCGGCTCGGTCTTCGCGCTGACCGAAACCCTCACGCGCGCCACGCCGCTGATCCTGACCGGGCTGGCCGCGGCCGTGGCCTTTCGCGCACGGCTGTTCAACATCGGTGCCGAGGGGCAGTTGTATGCCGGCGCGCTGGCCGCCGTGGCCGTGGGCGGCCTGCATGGCGGCACGGGGCTGGAATGGTCGCCCTGGCTGCTGTTCCCGGCGATGATGCTGGCGGCGGCCCTGGCCGGCGCCCTGCTGCTGCTGGGCCCGGCGCTCATGAAGTCGCGCCTGGGGGTGGACGAGGTGGTGACCACGCTGCTGCTCAACTTCATCACCCTGCTGCTGGTCTCGGCCCTGCTCGACGGTCCCATGAAAGACCCGCTGTCCATGGGCTGGCCGCAGAGCGTGGCGCTGCAGGGAGACCTGGAGCTGTCCAGGCTGGTGCCGCAGACGCGCCTGCACACGGGACTGCTGTGGGCCATCGGCCTGGCACTGATCCTCTGGGCCATCCTGCGGCGCACGGTGCCGGGCTTCGACATCCGCGCGGCCGGTGCCAATGCGCGGGCCGCCGCGTTTGCCGGCGTGCCCATCACCCGCACCGTGGTGCTGGTGGCCCTGCTCTCGGGCGGGCTGGCGGGGCTGGCCGGTGCCATCGAGGTGGCGGGCCGCACCGGCTACGTCACGCTCGACATGTCGCCGGGCTATGGCTACAGCGGCATCGTGATCGCCATGCTGGCCGGGCTGCACCCGCTGGGCGTGATCGCGGCGGGCACCTTCGTGGCCGGCGTGCTGGTGGGTGCCGACAGCATGAGCCGCGCGGTGGGCGTGCCCACCTACATCGCCGACGTGATCGTGGCCACCTCGCTCATCGCGGTGCTCGTCGCCACCCTGCTCACGCAGTACCGGGTGAGGTGGAAATGACCGAACTCCTCGACATCATGGCCAATCCGGCCTTCTGGATCGCCACCTTGCGCGTGGCCACGCCGCTCATCCTGGGCACGCTCGGGGTGCTGCTGTGCGAGCGCGCCGGCGTGCTCCACCTGGGCATCGAGGGCATCATGGTGGCGGGCGCCTTCACGGGCTGGCTCACGGTGTACGCCGGGCACGGCCTGTGGACCGGGGTGCTGGTGGCGGCGCTCACGGGGGGCGTGTTCGGGCTGCTGCATGCCTGGCTCACGGTGGGGCTGGCGCTGTCGCAGCATGTCTCGGGCCTGGGCATCACGCTGCTGGCCACGGCGCTCAGCTACTACGGCTACCGCGTGAGCTTTCCGAAGGTGAACACGCCGCCCACCATCGAGCCCTTCGCCGCCATGGATTGGCTGGGCGTGCCCATTCTCTCAGCGCAGACGCCACTCACGCTGCTGGCGCTGGCCCTGGTGCCGATACTGGCCTGGGTGCTCATGCGCACGCCGCTGGGCCTGGCCGTGCGCATGGTGGGCGAGAACCCGCAGGCCGCCGAGGGCCAGGGCATCCCGGTGGCGGCCACGCGCACGGGGGCCATCGTGGCGGGCTCGGCGTTGATGGGTGTGGCGGGGGCCTTCCTCACGCTGTCGGCGTTCAACGCTTTCTTCTTCAACATGGTGAACGGGCGCGGCTGGATCTGCGTCGCGCTGGTGGTGTTCGCGTCGTGGCGCCCCGGCAAGGCACTGCTGGGCGCGCTGCTGTTCGCTTTTTTCGATGCGCTGCAGCTTCGGCTGCAGCAGGCGGGCGGCGCGTGGCTTCCGTACCAGGTGTATCTGATGCTGCCCTACCTGCTCTCCATACTGGCCCTGGTGCTGGTGGCGCGCAAGGCAGCGTACCCGCAGGCGCTGATGAAGCCCTACCGCAAGGGCGAGCGGTGAGGCGCGCGCCCAGCCCCATCGCGCCTTGGCTGGCGGCCGCGCTGCTGGCCTGTGCGGGGCATGCCCACGCGCTGGGGCAAGACATGCCGTATGAATCCTTCACCGCCGCGCCCGATGTGGACTGGGTCAAGGTTTGCGGTCAGTGGCCCGCCCCGGTGCATCCGGGTGAAGGCGGCGGCACGTACCGCATCGTGCACGCCACGCGCTACGCGCAGTCTTTCCTCTACCTGCAGTGGATCGCGCGGGACCGCACCGACAGCGCCGCCGCGGTTCACACCGAGGGTTTTGCGCAGATCAACAACGACCATGCCGCCATCACCCTGAGCCAGATGAACTGCCTGCCCACGCGCCGGGGCATTCGCTTCACAGCGCGGGCGCAGTCTGGCCATGACGACAGTGTGTTCCGTATCACCATCGACGCAGGACACAACCCGGGCGAGGTGCGCTTTCGCACCACACAAAAGCGCTGACGGCGGGCCTGCCATGCCAGACGTGCCGCCTTCTCTCAGCACCAGCCCCTGGCTGCCACTGACCGTGCTGGCGCGCTGGCAGTTCGACACCACCGATGCCAGTGCCACCACGGTGCTGCCCGATGGCTGCAGCGACCTCATCCTGCATGTGGACGCTTGCGGGCACTCCGCCTGGCATATCTCACCACTGGCCGACGCTGCCATGGAGGTGCCCGGACGCGCTGGCGAGCAGTGGCTGGGCTACCGCCTGTGTCCCGGCACCACCATCGATGCAGCAGCATTGCTGCAGTCCGCACGGGCCATCTGGCACCAGCACAGGCGCCGCGCTGGGCCACGCTCCTGCGGCCTGGGCCACGACACCACGGCGCTGGAAGCCTTGCTGCTGGAGGCCATCGACCACCACACCGATAGGGACCCACGCGTCCAAGAGGCGCTACACGCGCTGGCGCATGCAGCCACGGTGGGCGCGGCAGCACACGGCCTAGGGGTGTCCGAACGCACGTTGGAGCGCCTGACCCAACGCTCCACCGGCCAATCGCCCCGCTTCTGGCGCGCGCTGGCCCGCGTGCGCCGTGCAGCGCAGGCGCTCGGCACGGCCAAACCGCTGGCGGAGATTGCAGCCGACAACGGCTACGCCGACCAAGCCCACTTCAACCGCGACTGTCTGCGCTGGCTCGGGCAGACGCCTGCAGCGCTGCGCCGCACACCACAACTGCTGGCCACGGTGGCGCAGGCGGGCTATGGCTGAATTTCATGTGAAACCCACGCCCCGGGGCCGGCACCACCGTCTACGCCTGCGCCACCACGACCGTTCAAACGGCTGGCGGCCCCATGGGCGTGCACAGCTCCACCAGCGCGCCGTTGATGTCCGCGACATAGGCCACCGTCTGGCCCCAGGGCATCTGCCCGGGCGCCTGCACCAGCCGGGCACCGGCATCCACCGCGCGCTGCACGGCAGCAGCCACGTCGGTGGTGGTGAACGCGATCTCGAAACTGGGCGCCTCTGCCGACGCGCGCTGCGGGTTCTTGCCCAGCTCGGCCATCAGCCGCAGCGACGAGAAGGCCAGCGCGGTGGCGCCCGTGTCCAGCTCCCCGAAGTCGCCGGCCTCGTGCACGAAGCGGCGGGTGAAGCCGAAGGCGGCCTCATAAAAAGCGATGGTCCTGGGAACATCTTCGACGTAGAGAATGGTGTAGCCAAATTGCATGAAGACTGCCTTTGCAAAAATGCGCTGAAATAGATGCGCCCTGTGAGACACCCAGCTTAGGCACAAAGCCCGCCACGGTCTTGAAAAAACCCGACACCCCGACACCAGACGCCCCCACCATGCTCGACCTGCTCATCACCCACGCCACCCTGCCCGACGGCCGCCAGAACATGTCGATTGCCGTGCAGGACGGCCGCATCGCCGAGGTGACCGAGGGCCTGCAAGCCCCCGCGCACGAAACAGTGGATGCGGGCGGCCTGCTCGTCAGCCCGCCGTTCGTGGACGCGCATTTCCACATGGATTCGACCCTGAGCTACGGCCAGCCGCGCGTGAACGAGAGCGGCACGCTGCTCGAAGGCATTGCACTGTGGGGCGAACTCAAGCCGACCCTCACGCACGATGCCATCGTGGAGCGCGCCCTGCGGTATTGCGACATGGCCGTGGCGCGCGGGCTGCTGGCCGTTCGCAGCCATGTCGACACCAGCCACGCCAGCCTGCTGCCCGTGCAGGCCCTGCTGGAGGTGAAGCAGCGCGTGGCGCCGTACCTGGATTTGCAGCTGGTGGCCTTCCCCCAAGACGGCGTGCTGCGCGCGCGCGGCGGGCTCGACAACCTCAAACGTGCGCTGGACCTGGGCGTGGACGTGGTGGGCGGCATTCCGCATTTCGAGCGCACCATGGCCCAGGGCGCCGAGAGCGTGAAGGTCCTCTGCGAACTGGCGGCAAGCCAGGGCAAGCGCGTGGACATGCACTGCGACGAATCCGACGATCCGCTGTCACGCCACGTCGAAACCCTGGCCTTTGAGACCCAGCGCCTGGGCCTGCAGGGCCGCGTGACGGGTTCGCACCTCACCTCCATGCACAGCATGGACAACTACTACGTGAGCAAGCTCATCCCGCTGATGGCCGAGGCCGACCTGGGCGTGGTGGCCAACCCGCTCATCAACATCACGCTGCAGGGCCGCCACGACACCTACCCCAAGCGCCGGGGCATGACCCGTGTGCCCGAGCTGATGGCCGCGGGCCTGACCGTGGCGTTTGGCCACGACTGCGTGCTGGACCCCTGGTACAGCGGCGGCAGCGCCGACATGCTGGAAGCCGCGCACATGGGCCTGCACGTGGGGCAGATGACCAGCCAGGCCGCGATGCGGCAGTGTTTTGATGCAGTGACGGTGAATCCCGCCAAGCTGCTGGGGCTGGAGGGCTACGGCATCGAGCCGGGCGCATATGCCGACTTCGTGCTGCTGCACGCACGCAATCCCGTGGAAGCAATCCGCCTGCGCGCAGCGCGCCTGGGCGTGTGGCGGCGCGGCAAGCTACTGGCCAGCAGCCCGCCCCCCGTGGCCCAACTGCACCTGCCGGGGCGGCCCGACAACGTGAATTTCACATCAAATTAGCCTCTCGCGCTTATGTATCAAGCGCAGGCAGCTACACATTCAATAGCATTGCAAGCATCTACGCCATGCGCGCAATCGTCTTGCGAAACCGCGCCAGCGCCAGGCTGAACAGCACGGCCCCAATCCCCAGCAGCCACACCAGCGACGGCCACACCACCGCCCAGCCCGCGCCCCGGTAGAGGATGGCCTGGGCCAGTTCGGTGAAGTGCGTGGTGGGCGCCAGCGCCATGCCGTACTGCACCCACAGCGGCATGCTCTCGCGCGGGGTGACACCGCCCGACAGCATCTGCAGCGGCATCATCACCAGCACCATCAGCAAGCCAAACTGCGGCATGCTGCGCGCCACCGTGGCCATGAAGATGCCCATGGACGTGGTGGCAAACAGGTGCAGCGTGGCCCCCAGCAGGAACAGCGGCACCGAACCCTCGATGGGCACGCCAATCGCCCAGCGGATCACCGCCGTGAGCGAAATCCACGTGGCGACCAGCACCACCAGCGCCATGGCCCAGACCTTGGCCAGCATGATCTCGCCCGGGGTGACGGGCATCACCAGCAAATGCTCCACCGTTCCATGCTCGCGCTCGCGGATCAGCGCGGCGCCTGTGAGGATGATGGAGAGCATGGTCACGATGTTGATCAGCTCCATCAACGAGCCAAACCACGCGGGGTTCAGCGCCGGGTTGAAGCGCGAGCGCACCGTGAGCTCGATGGGCTGCTCGGCCACGGTGCGGTCGCGCTGCACGAACTCGGCCACCTCCAGCTGCACGATCTGCTGCACCGCCCCATTGGCCGCGAACGCCTGCCCCATGCGCGTGGCGTCGATGTTGAGCTGCACCTGCGGCACCCGGCCTGCCAGCACGTCGCGCTGGAAGTGGGCGGGGATGTGCAGCACCAGCGTGAAGCGGCCGGCGTCCAGGCCCGGGTCCACCTCGCGCATGGTGATCATGGCGGGGCGCGTGAACTGGGGGGCGTAGAACGCGGTGGCGATGCGCTGGGACAAGGCCGAGTCGTCCTCGTCCACGATGGCAATGGGCACGTGGTGCAGCGTCTCGGGCTGCGCCATGCCCGCAGAGTACACCGCGAGTGTGGTGGTGTAGACGATGAGGAACAGCATGGCCGGGTCGCGCCACAGGCTCCAAAGCTCCTTGATGCCTAACCGAAAGATGTTGGACCACCGTCCACGCAGCGCCATGTCAGGTCTCCTGCTTCTTCAGCAAGGCAATGGCGGCACCGACGATGACCGGCACCGCCACCAGCATGGGCCAGAACTCGGCCTGCAGGTCCTGCAATCCCAGCGCCTTGTTGAACACGCCCCGGCTGATGGTGAACATGTGGCTGGCCGGGTAGACCTCGCCCACCCAGCGCGCAAACCCCGTCATGGACGACACCGGGTTGATGAGCCCCGCAAACTGCACGGCGGGAATGATGGTGCCCACCATGGCGAAGAACATCGCCGCGATCTGGCTGCGCGTGACGGTGGAGGCCAAGAGGCCCATGCCCGTGGAGCACAGGCTGAACACCACGGCGGCCAGCGTCAACGTGGCAAAACTTCCCGTCATCGGCACGCCAAACACCGTCACCGCCGCCAGGCACATCAAGCCAAAGTTGAACAGCGCCAGCAGCACATAGGGCAGCTGCTTGCCCAGCATGAATTCGGTGCGCGTGGTGGGCGTGACATACAGGTTGATGATGGAGCCCAGTTCCTTCTCGCGCACCACGGCCAGGGCCGTGAGCATGGCGGGCAGCATGAGCAACAGCAGCGGGATCACGGCAGGCACCATGGACGGCAGGCTGCGCACGTCGGGGTTGTAGCGGTAGCGCGGCTCCACCTCCAGCAGGCCCCGGGGCACCACGCCCGTGCGGCTGCGGCTTTGCTCCACCAGCCATTGCTGGTGCAGACCCTGGGCGTAGCCGATGACGGTTTCGGCGCGCTGGGGCATGGCCCCGTCCACCCAGGCACCGATCTGCACCGGCTGGCCGCGTGCCACGTCGCGCGCAAAGCCGGGCGGGATCTCCAGCGCCAGCGATATCTCGGCGGAGCGCATGCGCGCGTCCAGCTCGGCGTAGGTGGCAATCGACGGCTGCTCGGTGAAGTAGCGCGAGCCCGCCAGGTTCAGGGTGTAGGCGCGGCTCAGCGCGGTCTGGTCGCGGTCCAGCACGGCAAAGCGCAGGTTCTCCACGTCCATGCTGATGCCGTAGCCCATCACGAACATCAGGATCAGCGAGCCCAGCAGCGCCATGGCGCCCCGCACGGGGTCGCGGCGCAGCTCCAGAGATTCGCGCCACTGGGTGCTGTGGATGCGGGCCAGGCTCTGGCGCAGGCGGGTGCGCCAGGTGGGAGCGTTGGGGATGGGCGCCGGGGGTGGCGCGGGGCGCTCGGAAGCGTCCACGGTGGCCTGGACCAGTGCATTGCCTGCAGCATCTTCCAGGTAGCCGATGAAGGCTTCTTCCAGCGTGGCGACGCCGCGCTTTGCCACGATGTCCTGCGGCGCGGCGCTCTCCAGCACACGCCCCGCGTGCATCAGCGAGATGCGGTCGCAGCGCTCGGCCTCGTTCATGAAGTGGGTGGAGATGAAGATGGTGACCTTGTCGCGCCGCGCCAGCTCCACCATCAGGCGCCAGAAGTTGTCGCGCGCCATGGGGTCCACGCCCGAGGTAGGCTCGTCCAGGATCAGCAGCTCGGGCTGGTGCACCATGGCCACGGCCAGCGACAGGCGCTGGCGCATGCCCAGGGGCAGCTTCATGGGCAGCGAGCCGCGCGCGGCCTGCAGGTCAAAGCGCTCGAGCATGGCCGTCACGCGCGCGGGTACCTCGGCCTCGGGCACGTGGAACAGCCGGGCATGCAGCACCAGGTTCTGCTCCACCGACAGCTCGCTGTACAGCGAAAACGCCTGCGACATGTAGCCCACCCGCCGCCGCGTGGCCATGTCCTTGGGGTCCACCGGCTGGCCAAACAGCCAGGCCTGCCCGTCGCTGGCGGGCAGCAGGCCGGTGAGCATCTTCATGGTGGTGGACTTGCCGCAGCCGTTGCTGCCCAGAAAGCCAAAGATCTCGCCCCGCTGGATGCGAAAGCTCACATGGTCCACCGCCACAAAGTCGCCAAAGCGCATGGTGAGGTCGCGCGCCTCGATGGCGACGTTGGCAGCGTCGTCTGCCTGCGACCGGTCCAGCGGCGGAATCTGCACCGCCCGGTGGCCCCGGCGCTTGGCCTCGGGCAGCAGGGCCACAAAGGCCTGCTCCAGCGCATCGTGCCCGGTGCGGGCCATCAGCTCGGCGGGTGTGCCGGTGGCCAGGATGCGCCCTTCGTCCATGGCCACCAGCCATTCAAAACGCTGCGCCTCTTCCATGTAGGCCGTGGCCACGATCACGCTCATGCCCGGCCGCGCGGCGCGGATGCGGCCGATCAAATCCCAGAACTGCGCGCGCGCCAGCGGGTCCACGCCGGTGGTGGGCTCGTCCAGGATGAGCAGGTCGGGGTCGTGGATGAGCGCGCAGCACAGGGCCAGCTTCTGCTTCATGCCGCCCGAGAGCTTGCCCGCTGGCCGCGCCAGGAATGGATACAGCCCCGTGCTGCGCGTGAGCTGGTCAATGCGGCGGCGCCGCTCGGCCGCGTCGTGCCCGAACAGGCGGCCAAAAAACTGCAGGTTTTCTTCCACCGACAGCGTGGGGTACAGGTTCTTGCCCAAGCCCTGGGGCATGTAGGCGATGCGGGGGCACACCCGGCTGCGGTGGCGGCTTTGGGCCATGTCGCCGCCCAGCACCTCCACGCTGCCCTGCTGCACCGCACGGGCACCCGCCACCAGCGCCAGCAGGCTGGACTTGCCCACGCCATCCGGCCCGATCAGGCCCACCATGCGGCCGGCGGCCACCTCCAGGTCGATGCCCTCCAGCGCCACCGTGCGCCCGTAGCGCTGGCCCACGCCGCGCAGGCGGGCCACGGGTGCAGCGCCGGCCGCTGGGTTCACTGGCCAGCCTTGACGGCGAGTTCTGCGGGCCACTCCACCGCAGGGTCCACCCGCAGCCAGGCCACGCCGGGCAGTCCGGTCTTGACCTGTTCCTGGTGGCGCAGCAGCAGCGCCTTGTCGATCTGGGCGCGCACGCGGAACATGAGCTTCTGGCGCTCGCTCGCGGTTTCCACCGTCTTGGGCGTGAACTGCGCTGTGCTGGCCACGAACGACACGGTGGCCGGGATCACGAAGCCCGGCGCGGCATCGAGCACGATGCGCACCTCGCTGCCCAGCGCCACGCGGCCCGCCACGGTTTCGGGCAAAAAGAAGGTCATGTACACGTCGCTCAGGTCCACCAGCTGCAGCACGCGCGCACCCGCACCCACCACCTCGCCGGGCTGCACCACGCGGAACTGGACGCGGCCATCGCGCGGCGCCTTGAGCTCGCTGTCGGCCAGCTCCACATCGATGCGGGCCAGCGTGGCCTGCAGCGCGCGCACATTGGCCTCGGCGCTGGTCACCTGCGTGCGCGACGCACCGATGCCCGCCTGCGCGGCCTTCGCCTGGGCTTTTGCAGCGGTCACAGCGGCTTGCTGGCTGCGCACCTTGGCGCGGTCGTCGTCGAGCAACTGGCTGGAGAAAAAGCCCTCGCGCGCCAGTTGCTCGGAGCGCGGCAGGCGGCGGCGGGCGGCGTCGAGGTCGCTCTCGCGCTGGGCCACCACGGCCAGCGCGGCCTGGTAGTCGCTATCACGCTGGGCCACCTGCACCTGGGCACTGCTGATGGCCAGCTGCGCCTGCTGCAGCCGGGCCACCGCCTCTTCACGCTGGGCCTGCAGGCTGTCGATCTGCATGCGGGCCAGGGGTTGCCCGGCTTTCACGAAATCGCCCTCGGCCACCAGCACATCGAGCACCTTGCCCGCGAGTTTGGTGGCCACGGCGATCTCGGTGGCCTCGATGCGGCCGTTGCCGCTCACGAAGCCGGGGCCTGGCCCTTTGGCCTGCCAGGGCGCCCAGCGCAGCAGCAGCCCTCCCCCCAGCAGCACCACGGCCAAAGCCGCAGCGATCTTCCATTGCTTGCTCATGGTCCATCCTTGTGGGCACTTGGGCCCGTCGGGGGATGGTAGCTTTGCACCCCGCGTTACCCCAAGCCGCAGCACGCCCTCCCTTGACCTGCATCAATCGCCACCCGAACATCCGGCCTGCACCTGCCGCGCGTGGCGGCCCCTTGAACCGACACCCATGACTGCCCTCACCACCCCGCCCCTTTCAGACACCCTGGCCTGGCTGCTGGGCCGCCCTGTCAGCCCCGAAGACGGGCTGCCGGAAGATGAACTGGCCGCCGCAAGCCATCGCCTGGGTGGCCCAGTGCCCCCTGCCCTGCACGCTTATTACGCCGCCGTGGGCAGGCGTGCCGATTTGATGGCCGGTTTTCAGCGGTTTGCGCCGCCGCAAGACTGGGAGTGCCTGGGCGACAAGCTGCTGTTTCTGGAAGAGAACCAGGGCGTGTGCTGGTGGGCCACCGATGCCCGGCAGCGGGTGTGGCAGACCACCGACCTGGATTCCCCGGACTGGTTCGAGGAAGCCGTGGGCCTGGAGGCGTTTTTGCACACCGTCGCCTACTACCAGATGGCACAAGGCGGCTATCCGTTCTGCGGCATGCGCACGTGCGGGGCGTTCTCAACGCCCGGCGAGTTGGCGTCGCTGCTGGACGCCCTGCGGGCGCGGCCCGTCGTGGACATGGCGGGGCTGCGCATCTTCACCGTGGGCCCGCAGGCGCTGGTGTGGTACCTGCACTCCGAGGGGGAGCTTGCGGAACCCGGTGTGTTCCTGAGCGTGCTGGACGCCCTGCGCTTCGACGCCCTCTGCGCCCAATGGGATTTTGACGATCTGGGCTGAGAGAGAATGGGCACATTCGGGTGAAATATGCCTCTGGCGCTTGCTGGACAAGCGCCAAAAGCTATAACTTCAATAGCATCCAGCCGGCATCCGCATGGCATGGAACTGCACAGGGCCGCGCAGCCCGCGCTCAGCCCCCTGCGTCAAACGCCGACAGATGATTGGCCAGGTGCATGGCGTGCGCCTGCTCGTACTGCGCCTTGTCCAGCGCCCCGTAGGCGAAGTGCGGGTGCAGCGGCCCCGCGTGCACGGAGAAGTCCTGCACGGCTTGGCGCAGCCGGGCCAGGGCCGCCGACGCCCCGGGCGTGGACGCATCCAGCGCGGGCGCGCCCGGGATGGGCTCCGCCAGGTCGTGGCTCATGCGGCCGCGCAGGGCAAACACGTTGAAAGCAGCCGCACCCAGGGTGTTCTGGAACAGCGCCGACCTGGGCGCCGGGAAGCTCCGCAGCGAGAACTCGATGCTCTGTGCGCAGTGCTCCAGCGTCTGCGACCAGTTCCAGGCCGTGGCGGGCGCCAGCGGCTGGACCGCAGCGCCCGCAAGGCGCTCGACCTCTTGCATGGCGCGCGCCAGGGTGCCAAAGACGAGTTGCCGGTCGTTGCCCCGGTACAGCAGGTAGCCGGCCCCGGCGGCCGCCGCCACACCCAGGGCGGCCAGCCCCGTGCCGGATGCCAGGAACGCCCTGCGCTGCGCTGCGGGCGCCGACGGCGATGCACCGGGCGCGGTGCCGGGGCCCGCGCCGCCGAGCGGGTTGCTGCCGTGGGGATTCAATGCCATGGGGGATGGTGGTGGTCTGGGAATGGACGGGACGAGGCAAGGCCACCATTGTGCGGCGGCGCGCTGCGCGGCGGCACGCCCGAAGGTCGGGCAGCCGACACAGGCAGCGTTTCAGGCCCATCAGGCAAGCGGCAGGGCCCGGCGGCGCGACCGCACGCGCGCCTGGTGGAAGCTGGCTACAGCACCGCCGCGCTGCGCGCCGTGCCGGGCCGCTCCGCGGGGCGCGGCCACTTCAACGGCACGGGATCGTCCGGCAGCGCCACGACCTCCACCCGGTTGCGCCCGCGCGCCTTGGCAAGGTACATCGCCTCGTCCGCCCGCTGCAGCACCGCCTCGGCCGAATCCCCGCTGGTGGACAGCGTGATGCCGATGCTCACGGTCAGGGCCACGCGCCGCCGTTCGGCATCCATGGGCTCGGACTCGACCAGCGCCCGCAGGCGTTCGGCCACGCCGGCGGCACCAGGGCCGTCCGCGTTGGGCAGGAAGATGGCGAACTCCTCCCCACCCAGGCGGCCCATCACATCCTCCCGGCGCAGGCAGCGGTGGGCCAGGTCCACGAAGTGGCGCAGCGCGTCGTCCCCGCACTGGTGGCCGCCGGTGTCGTTGATCTTCTTGAAGTGGTCGAGGTCCATCACCAGCACGGGCAGCGCGGCCCGGGTGCGCTGGGCATTGCTCAGGCCCTTGTCCAGCAGCGTGATGAAGGCGCGGCGGTTGAACACGCTGGTGAGCGGGTCGATCTCGGCGAGGTGGCGCAGCTCGCTCGTCACGAATTCATTGGTCAGCATCAGCACGCCAAACGCGATCATCACGAGGGCCACCGTGGCCTCCAGCACCACGAACTGCGACAGCTGCGTCAGCAGGCCGGCATCCGAAGGGGCGGCCAGCCGGAAGATCACGGGGCGCACCAGCACGCACACCCCATGGAAGGCCATGACGCCCGCGAGCAGGTAACGCGCCGGCACACGGCGAAAGCCACCCTGCGCCAGCGTGCGCGCCGTGAGCAGGAAGCACACGCCCGCGAACCAGCCCGCCAGGGCGAACCGCGCGCCGGGATGGGGCTGCGCCACCGTGAAATACACCGACAGCGCCACCAGCGACACGATGGCGGCCGCGGCATACCGGTGGGCGATGGGCGGGCGCCCCATGTAGGCGCGGCTGCCCAGCCAGCACAGGTAGGCCGCCAGCGCATTGGCCCCCTGCGCCAGCACCACGGCCGGCACTTCGGGCATCCGCTCGCGCGCCAGCAGCGTGGCGCAGAACACCGACGCGCCCAGGAATGACAGCGTCCACAGCCGCAGGCCCGGGATGTTCTTGTTGAAATGCCACACGGCATACAGCACTGCGGTAACCAGCGCCGACAGGATGGCCGCGAGAATGACGAGTGTGGGGCTGTGCACGGAGACGGAACGGGGCAGCGGCGTAAGGGAGCCCCGCGGGGCGGGCATGAAGGGATTGCGGCAGGACAAGAAACGCGCTGAATGTTAACCGAGCCGTTGCGAAATGCAGGAACTATCGCGCGGGGCCACGCGGCGGCGCCACGGGCGCGGGCCGCCGGTGCCAGCGCCCATGCCCCAGGCCGCGGCCGGCCACCTCTTCCTTGGTGCTCAGTCGCCCACCACGTTGCACTCCCGGCGCAGCAGTGCCAGGGCGTCGTGCATCTGGTAGTCCATGTCGCTGAGCAGGGTCTTTTCCGCGTCCTGCACGAAGCCGGTCCACAGGGCGATGTAGTCCTGCTGGTGCACGCCGGGCGCATGGGCGCGGATGAAGTCGGCCGCCAGCGCGGGCTGCAGGCCCGATTTGCGGATCTTTCGGACGAGGCTCGCGGCGGTCTTCTCGGTCAGCAGCGTCTTCTTGGGGGCCCCGGCCGCCAGGCACAGGAACAGCGTGAGCAGCGAATGTTCGTCATCGTTGCCCTGCACCGTTCTCGTCCAGATCTTGCTCGCGGGAAGCGGGGGTTCCTCACCCTCCTCCAGCGCATCCAGGCTGCGGTGGAAGTTGTCCACCTCGGCCAAGGGGTCGTCCAGCAGAAAGTAGCGCGCGCGGAAAGCGCCGGTGGGGCGCAGCAGCGTGCGCACCGGTGTGGCCGCGTCGAGCAGCTTGGGCAGGTCGGCCAGCACGCTGGCGCAATGCGCCTGCACCACCTCGCGCAGTTCGGCAGGCAAGCCGGCAGGCAGGCGCAGCTGCACGGGCGGCGCGAGCTTCTTCTTGCGCTGTGCTATCAGCACTTTTTCGAACGACACGGTGTTGGGCCACTCGCCGAGGTCCATGGCCTTGGGCGCCAGGGCCACCATGAGCAAGCCAGCGCGGATGACGGCTTCCGCGTCGGCGCCCGCGGCTTCCAGCTCGTCGGGATCCAGGTCGAACTGCCCGGCCAGCCACTGGGCGGCCTGGATGGCCTGCGCAATCTGCGTGCGGCGCGCCAGCTCGGCCCGGTAGTCGGCGTGGCTGCGCAGCGACCACACGGCCAGCAGCGGGGTTTCGGCATCGGCATAGCCGGCCATGCCGAAATTGCTGCTCTCGGGCATGGCGATCAGGCGCTTGAGCATATCCGAGCCCCCTTTGGAGCGCGACAGGAACGAATGGTCGCGCAGCGAGACGGCGGCCTCGTGCAGGTCGCCCCCGGTGGTGTCCAGCAGGTACAGGCTGATGAGGTTGACCATGCGGTCGCGCGCCTTCTCCAGCTCGGGCCGCAAGAATTCGCTGCCGAAGTAGCGCGCGATCTGCACCATGCCCTTGGGCGCATCGGCATTGATGGCCGCGAGCTTGTCGGCGCCAATCACGCCGTGCTGGACACCATGCGCCAGCGCCTTTTCAAAGAACGGGCGGGCGTCGTGGAGCTGCAGCGCGTTGGCGGCTGCAATCTCGTCAGTCGTTGAAGAAGGCGTGTTGGGCACAGTCATATCAGTATCTATCGCGCTTCGCAGTGCTCATGGGCCATGAAACTGGCACGCTCCAGGCCAGAACCGCCGCGCAAGGGCCGCCCCGCCGCGCTGGCGGTGTCCCCCTTCCCGAATGGCGCAGCCATTCGAGAGAAGGGGGAAGGCGCGAAGCGCCACAGGGGGTTGTCATCTAAATCGCGGATTCTTCGTCGGACGTGCGGGCGGCGGGCGTGGCCTTGCCACGGTCGGTTTCGCTGGTTTCGAACTTGCCGTCGTCTTCCTCGGCGGGCGATTCGTCGCCCTCTTCCAGGCCCAGGTCAAAGGCGCGGGCCTTGGCGCGCAGCACCAGCAAGGTTTCGATGAACAGGTCGCGGCACTCGTAGCGCAGCAGCCAGGCCATCTGCATCCAGTCGCGGTCCGCCACCTCGTCCTGGTCGATGCGCGGCTGCACATAGCCCGAGGCGAGGAGTTCGTCGTCGGTCAGCGTGGGGCCGTAGTCTTCCACCGCGTCGAACGTGCCGGTGCGGGCAAAGGCTTCGATGCGGCTCCACTTTTCGGCGAAGTAGTTGGCCAGTGCCTCGGCGCCGCCTTCCAGGTCGCCGATGGCCGTGAGGAACTCGACGGGATCGGCGTCGTCGCGGAAGATGACGGCATTGACCATATTGCGCAGGTGCGTGTGCGTGAGGTCCTTGTACTGCTTTTCCAGCACCATCGCGCGCGCGAACTGCTCGGGCGTGACCAGCAGGTTGACCACTGAGGCCTTGGAGTCGTCGTACTCGCGCATCACGGCCAGGATGTCCTTGGGCGCGAGCTGGTCCAGCACCACCATCAGCGCGCCGTCCCCGTCGGTATCGGCCAGCTCGGCCAGCGCCGACTCGGCGCCCACGATGTCGCCGGCCGCGATCAGGCTGGTGGTCCTGGTGATCAGGGCGAGGTGGGTGTTGTTGCTGCTCATGCGTATTCCTTGGTGTGTCGCTGCGCTGGGCGCAGACCGCTAAAAACTGGCGCGCCGCCGTCGCCAGCGCCGCCTTGCCTTGGTCCGGCGTGGCCGGTCCGCCGCAGGCGTCCCCCTCGCGGGGATGGCGCGCAGCGCCTCGGGAGGGCCTCAGTCCTTCCTGTCGAACCCCACATCGGCCAGCCAGTTGGAGCTGGCTTCCTCGCGGGTGCGGCTGTTTTGCGGGTCCACGGCGTCGTCGGCGCTCAGGGCGCTGAAATCGTCATCGTGTTCCGCCGCATCCGCAGCGTCTTCGCCCTGGTCGCCGTCGCCCTCGGCCGCGTGCGCCGCGGGGGCCATGCGGGCATGCAGGTGCAGGTACTCGAGCCCGGCCGCCACTGCCATGAACCGGGCGCCCTGCGGCTCGCGCAGCACGGTCTGCGCCAGGCTCTGGGCCCAGGGCTCGAGCGTGACGGCATGGGCCAGGCTGTGCCAGTCGGGCAGTTCGTCCACCGGCAGGCCCAGCAGGTGCTCCACCGCGCCGGGCTTGGTGAAGCGAAAGCCGTGGTGAAAGACCACTGCGACCATCTCGGGGGCCAGCTCCATCATCTGCACCAGAAAGGCGATCTCGTTGCGCTTTTCCGCCAGGCGCTTGCGCAGGACGTCTTTGCCCTCGGAGTCGGAGACCAGGTCATCCAGCTCGGCCTGGTAGGCGGAGCGCAGATCGTAGAAGTAGGGAGATAGTTTCACGAAGCGGAAGAAGGAGAGGAAAGGATGCGCGAGGAGTAGGCCTGCCAGATCTCCTGCGCGGTCTGCAGCGGGTCGTCCAGCAGGTTGCGGCGGCGGTTGTCGTCGTAGGTCTGGCGGGCGGTGTCGTCCGACAGCACTTCGTAGGCCTTCTGCACGGCCTGGAACCGCTGGGCGGCGTCGGGCGCGTCGTTGCGGTCCGGGTGGTAGAACGACGCCTTCTGGCGAAAGGCCTTCTTGATGTCGGCGAGCGACGCGTTGGCCGCCAGCCCGAGGGCTGCGTAATGGTCTGCGGTCATGGACAAGTCAATTGCGAGGGCGATGCAGGGAGCGGGCCCGGCCGCGAAGCCGGCGCACCGGCATCAGCCGCCCAGGCTCACGAACACGTTCTGGACGTCGTCGTTGGAGTCGATGGCCGCCAGGAAGTTCTCGACCTCTTCGAGCTGCTCGGGCGAGAGGTTGGCGGGATTCACGGGGTTCTTGGGCTTGTAGCCCAGCTTGACCGACAGCACATTGAAGCCATGGGCGGGCAGCGCGCGGCTCACGAGGTCCAGGTCGGTGGGGTCGGTCCAGAAGGTGGTGGTGCCTTCCTCGTCGCCAGCCTCGAAATCCTGCGCGCCCGCCTCGATGGCGGCCAGTTCGGGATCGGCATCGGGCGTGGCGGGCTCGGCTTCGATCATGCCCACATGATTGAAGTCCCAGGCCACCGATCCCGAAGTGCCCAGCTGGCCCTTGCGGAACAGCACGCGCATCTCGGGCGCGGTGCGGTTCACGTTGTCGGTCAGGCATTCGACCATCACCGCTACCTGGTGGGGCGCGAAGCCTTCATAGATCACGCGCTCGTAGTTGACCGCGTCGGCGCCCGTGCCCGAGCCTTTCTTGATGGCGCGCTCCAGCGTGTCCTTGGGCATCGAGGCCTTGCGGGCCTGCTCGACCACCAGGCGCAGGCGCGCATTGCTGGCCGGATCGGCGCCGCCGCGCGCGGCCACGGTGATTTCCTTGACCAGCTTGCCAAACAGCTTGCCCTTGGCATCCGCCACCTGTGCCTTGCCTTTTGCTTTCCACTGCGCGCCCATGTTGGATCTCTTTTCGTTGGTGTTGCGGCGCGCCAGGCGCCTGAGGATGTGTGGTGCGGACCCCGCAGGCGCGGGAAAAGCGCTTCCCAAAGCCCCCGCACGGCGGTAAACCGAACCCTATAGGGTACCACTGACCCATCCGTTGCCTGCCAGCCACGGTATCGGCGGGTGTTGCGCGGCAAGCCGGGTAACCTTGGCGGCATGCAGGCTGATCCCCCCACTCTTCCCGGTACCCCCTGATGCTCAACACCCTGTGGCTGGGCTTTTTCCTGACCGCCGCGGTGGCGGCGCTGGCGCAGTGGCTCGTGGCGGGCAACGCGCAGATCTTCGCCGCCATGGTCGAGGCGCTGTTCGCCATGGCCAGGCTCTCGGTCGAGGTGATGGTGCTGCTGTTCGGCACGCTCACGCTCTGGCTGGGCTTCCTGCGCATCGCCGAGAAGGCGGGCATCGTGGACGCCCTCGCGCGCTGGCTGGCGCCGCTGTTCCGCCGCCTCATGCCCGGCGTGCCCAGCGGCCACCCGGCCCTGGGTCTCATGACGCTGAACTTCGCGGCCAACGCGCTGGGGCTGGACAACGCGGCCACCCCCATGGGCCTGAAGGCCATGAAAGCCCTGCAGGAGCTGAACCCCGAGCCAGAGACCGCCACGAACGCGCAGATCCTGTTCCTGGTGCTCAATGCCTCCTCGCTCACGCTGCTGCCGGTGACGATCTTCATGTACCGCATGCAGCAGGGCGCGCCCGACCCGACACTCGTTTTCCTGCCCATCCTGCTGGCCACGTCCGCATCCACCCTCGTGGGCCTGCTCAGCGTGGCGGTGGTGCAGCGCCTGCCCTTGTGGAGCCCCGTGGTGCTGGCCTACCTGCTGCCCGTGGCGCTGGTGCTCGGCGGTTTCATGGCACTCCTGACCACGCTGAGCGCGGCGGCGCTGTCGCAGCTGTCTTCCCTGCTCGGCAACCTCACGCTGTTCATGCTGGTGGTGCTGTTCGTGGCCCTGGGCGCCTGGCGCAAGGTCGCCGTGTACGAGGCTTTCATCGAGGGTGCGCGCGAAGGCTTCGATGTGGCCAAGGGCCTGCTGCCGTACCTGGTGGCCATGCTGTGCGCCGTGGGGGTGTTCCGGGCATCGGGGGCGCTGGGCTATGTGCTCGACGGCATCCGCTGGTGCGTGCAGGTGCTGGGCGCGGACACCCGGTTCGTCGATGCGCTGCCCACCGCGCTGGTCAAGCCATTCTCCGGCAGCGCCGCGCGCGCCATGCTCATCGAGACCATGCAAGCCCAGGGCGTGGACAGCTTTGCCGCGCTGGCAGCGGCCACCATCCAGGGCAGCACCGAGACCACCTTCTACGTGCTGGCGGTGTACTTCGGCGCGGTGGGCATCCAGCGCACCCGCCACACCGTCAGCTGCGCGCTGCTGGCCGAGCTGGCGGGCGTGGTGGCGGCCATCGTGGTGTGCTACCGGTTCTTTGGGTAGGGAAAAAGGTCCCCCGGCATGTCTTGCCCCTCCCCCCGGCAAGCCGGCTTCGCGGTGGCACGGGTGCGGACCGCGCCGGGCGGAGGCAGCGGGGGCGGTGCCAGTCCTGCATTCCCTGCACTACGGATCAAATCGGCACCTCCCCCTTGACAGGAAAGCGCTGAAAGCTATTAATTCGATAGCAAAATTCACCCCAGCGCCGTATCCAGCAGCATCATGATCACGAAGCCCAGCATCAGGCCGCCGGTGGCCCAGGCCTCGTGGCCCTTGCGGTGCGACTCGGGGATGATTTCGTGGCTGATCACGAACAGCATGGCCCCGGCCGCGAAACCCAGCCCCCAGGGCAGCAGGCTTGCGGAGTAGCTGACCACGGCCGCACCCAGCACGGCGCCCACGGGCTCCACCAGCCCGGAGGCCATCCCGAGCACCACGGCCAGCAAGCGCCGGTAGCCCGCGGCGAGCAGCGCCACGGCCACCACCAGGCCCTCGGGCACGTCCTGGATCGCGATGCCGGTGGCCAGGGCGCTGGCGCGCAGGGCATCGCCGCCCGCGTAGGCCACCCCGATCGCCAGCCCCTCGGGCAGGTTGTGCAGCCCGATGGCGAAGACGAACAGCCACGTGCGCCGCAGCGTGCGCGAGGCCTGCCCGCCCTCCACGCCCTTGATGAAGTGCTCGTGCGGCAGCAGCCGCTCCATCATCAGCAGCACCAGCGCGCCCAGCAGGATGGCCGCCCCCACCGTGCCCCCGGCCGCCCAGGCACCGGCGCCGCCCGCGCGTGCCGCCTGGATGCCGGGGATGATGAGCGAGAACGAGCAGGCGGCGAGCATCACGCCCGCGCCGAAGCCGAACAGCGTGTCCTGCGTGCGCTCGGAAAGGCGCTGCGAGAGCAGCACCGGCGCGGTGCCCAGCGCCGTGGCCAGCGCTGCCGCCAGGCCGGCCCAGAGCGCACCCCGCACCACCGGCTGGCCGGCGATCCAGGCCCATGCCTGCGCCGAGCCCGCCACGATGCCAAGCAGCACGATGCCCAGCCCGAGCCACTGCCGCCCACGCAGGGTGGCGACGCGGCGGGCCGACGAGGCGGAACGCGCCAGCGGTTCGAGAACCGTATGGGTGGAAGCGGGCGGGGTCTGCATGGCGGCTCCTGGGGTTGTTGTCGAGGGGCGGTTTTCAGAATGCGGGTGGTGGAGCGGGCGCGATGGCCCGTCAGGCCCGGGCAAGCGCATGGCGGCGGGCCACCTCGGCCCAGTCGATGACGTTGTAGAACGCGGCGATGTATTCGGGACGCCGGTTCTGGTACTGCAGGTAATAGGCGTGTTCCCACACATCAAGCCCCAGCACGGGCGTGTGGCCCGACATCGGGCCCGCCATGAGCGGGCTGTCCTGGTTGCCCGTGCTTTCCACCACCAGCTGGCCCGCCTTGGTCACGCAAAGCCAGGCCCAGCCGCTGCCAAAGCGCGTGAGCGCGGCCTTGGTGAAGGCCTCCTTGAAGGCGCCGAACCCGCCCAGATCCGTATCGATGGCCCGCGCCAGCTCTCCCTGGGGCTGGCCGCCGCCCCGGGGCGACATCACGCTCCAGAAGAGGCTGTGGTTGGCATGGCCGCCGCCGTTGTTGCGGACCGGGCCCTGCAGGTTCTCGGGCAGCAGCACCAGCCGCGCCACCAGCTCATCGATGGGCAGGTGGGCGTGCGGCGTGCCTTCCAGCGCGGCGTTCAGGTTGTTGATGTAGGTCTGGTGGTGCCGGGTGTGGTGGATCTCCATCGTGCGGGCATCGATGTGGGGCTCGAGCGCGTCATAGGCATAGGGCAAGGCGGGCAAGGTATGGGGCATGGTGTCCTTGGATCGGAAACGGAGTGGATAGAAAGGCCGGAGCGCGTCGTCCTTCGGGCCATGGCACCCCACGGCCAGGAAGCGGCACGCCCTTCAGTGCGGCCCCGGGCCGTGGGCCAAATGGGCCGAGGCCAGGGCCTGCGTGACGGACGGGTGCGCGCCATGGGCCTGCACATGGCGCAGCAAGGCGGCATGGGTTTCGCGGCTGTGGCGCCACGCGGCCTGCTGCAGGCCCGCGCCGTGGCGTGCATCGGCCATCAGGCCCAGCAGCACGGCATGGGCGCGGCACAGGATCTGGGTGGCGTCGTCCACGGCGCCCGCCTGCACCTGCAGGTCGGCCACATTGAGGTGCGAGACCACGACCGCCGCCACGCAGTCGTCCTCGCGCCCCGGTGGCGGCGTGTGCTCCAGCAGCCGCAGCGACAACGCGAGGGCCTGGTGCTGATAGGCGGTCGCCATGCGCCATTGGCCCGTCTGCTGCGCTGCCCGTGCGCGCTGCACGGCATGCTGCCACCGCGCCAGCGTGGCGGGCGCGTGGTGCACGGCTGCGCTCTGGTGGGAGTTGGTGTGTACGCCGGTGTCCATGGCAATGCTCCTTGAAGAAGGACAAGCCTTTTGCGGTGGACGGGTGTGGCGTACTCAGGCACTTAAATGATACTGATTCTCATTCATATTGTCGAGATGGGACGCCATCCCGGAAACGCCGGGTCAAAGGCCGGCGGGATAGCCAGTCAATCCGCCGCCCGCACTCCGCCTACGCTCAACCCGTCGCCGCCGTGGTGCCGTCAGAGACCCCGCCCGGACCCCCTCCATCGTTCCACCACTGTTTGCCATGCATTTTTCGCCCCTGCTGCTTCGACCCCGGTCCCTTTTGCGCGCCTGCCGCTGGCGCGTGGCCCTGGCAGCCGCCGCTGCCGCGCTGGCAGCCACCCCCCTGGCGGCTGGCGCCGCCACGCTGCATGACAACCTGGGGATGGGGGGACTGGGTTGGTTCAACGGGTTGAATTTCACCCAGTTCACCGCCGTGCGCATCCCCGTCGGAGGTGCCGGCTTCTCCGTGGCCGAGGTCACGCTGCTGCTCAGCAACGGCGGCGGCGTCAGCGCGATCGGCACGGTGAACCTGCAGGTCTGCGACGATGGCCCTGGCGGCACGGCGCCCGGGCCATCGTGCGCGGCGTTCACACCCGTCGGTCCGATCTCGTCGTCACTGGAACCCGTACAGTTCACGGGCAGCTACGCCGCGCCGGCCGGGCAGCACCTCTGGGTGGTGGCCAAGGCCGCCGTGGCCGGGGACACCTTCCGCTGGGGCACGGCGGCGGACGCCGGTGACACGTTTTACACCGTCGACGCTGGCGCCAGCTGGGTGGCGGATACGAACAGCGTGCTGCTGCGCATCACCGACAGCGGCGCGGTACCCGCCGGGCCCGCCGCCATCCCCACGCTGTCCCTCCCGGCGCTGCTGGCCCTGTCGCTGGGCGTGGCGGCAGCGGGCGCCGGGTGGAGCCGGCGCCGCGCGGCGCGGGAACCAGCGGTGCGATGAGCGGCGGCCTCACTCCGGCCCGCTCAGGCCCTGTTCCCACTCCGCCAGCTGCTCGCTGGTGGCAATCAGCCGCCCCACCAGCAGCTTGATGAACGCCTTGTCGAAGTGCGACTGCAGGTCTTCCGACGCTCCGCGCAGCGCCGGGTTGCGCACCTTGAGCACCAGCACCTCGGTCTCTGCCACGGCGGTGGCGGTGCGCTTCCTGTTCTCCGGGCGCAGGTAGGTCATCTCGCCCAGGGTGACGCCCGGGCCCAGAGTGCTGAGGGTCCAGCCCTGGCGGCTCACGGCCACCTGCCCCTCGATGAGGATGCAGAAGGAGTCGCCAGGCGTGTTCTCGCGCATGAGCACGGTGCCCCGCTCCAGCCGGCGCCAGCTGCCCAGGCGCATCAGCTCCCACAGCGCCACGTCGTGGAAGTCGGCGAAGAACGGCAGTGCGCGCAGGCGCGCGAAGCGTTCGGCCTCGGTGTCCTGCGAGCGCTGGCGCGGCAGGCCCTGGTGGGCGGCGAGCAGGGCCTGGGCGAAATCCTGCCAGGTGGCAAAGCGGTCTGCGGGCTGCTTGGCCAGGGCGCGCAGCAGCACGTCGTCCACATGGCCGGGCAGCGAGGCGCGCAGCAGGCTGGGCGGCGTGGGGGCTTCGTTGCCGATCTTGTAGAGGGTCGCGAAATCCGTGTCGCCGTCGAAGGGGCGGCGGCCGGTGAGCAGTTCGTACACCACCACGGCCAGCGAGAACATGTCGCTGTGGTGGGTGAGGTCCTGCTCGCGCACCTGTTCGGGCGACATGTACGACGGCGAGCCCACCAGGCCCGACAGCTGCGTGGCATCGCTGCGCAGCGACAGCGCCGCGCCGAAGTCGGTGAGCTTGACGTCGCCGCCCTGGGCTAGCATCAGGTTGGCGGGCTTGATGTCGCGGTGCACCAGGCCCTCGCGGTAGGCGTATTCGAGCGCGTTGCAGCACTTGAACGCGATATCCAGCACCTGGGGCACGGGCAGCAGCGCGTCGGGCGTGGCAAACGCCGACAGGGGCTGTCCGTCGACGTATTCGAGCACCAGGTACGGCGGCAGCGCCTCTTCGTCCGCATCGAGCAGGCGCACGATGTTGGGGTGGCGCAGGCGGCCGGACAAGGCGGCCTCGTTGCGCAGCAGCTTGCGGTAGCGCTCGGCCTGCTCGGGCTGCCTGAGCAGGTGCGCGTGGGTCTGCTTGATGGCCACCTTGCGGCCCCGAAAACCGTCCAGCCCCAGGAACACGATGCCGCTGGCGCCCCGGCCCAGCTCGCGCTCGATGCGGTACTTGCCAATGCTGGCGGGCGGGGCCGAGGTGGTGGTGGCCATGGCGCGCTGACAGGTTGCGGGGTGCCGCCTCAGCAGCCGGCCAGGGCCTGCTCGAAGTCCGCGAGCAGGTCTTCCACCTCTTCCAGCCCGACCGACAGCCGGATCATGCTGTCGGCGATGTCCATGGCGGCGCGCACGGCCGGGCCGGCCTCCCAGAAGATGGTGTGGGCCACCGGGATGATGAGCGTGCGCGTGTCCGCCAGGCCCGTGGCCTTGATCGGCAGCTGCAGCCGGTTGCACACGGGCAGGCACTGCCCGGGGTCGCGCAGCTCGAACGACAGCAGCCACGAACCGGCCTTGAGGTGCTTCTGGGCAAACGCGTACTGGGGGTGCGACGGCAGGCCGGGGTACAGCACGCGCGAGACCGCCGGGTGCTGCTCCAGCCATTGCGCCAGGGCCAGGGCCGTGGCGCTGGTGCGGTCCATGCGCAGCGACAGGGTTTCAGCGCCCAGCGCGATCTGGTGCGCGGCGTGGGAAGACAGCGTGGCCCCCATGTCGCGCAGGCCCTTCTTGCGCAGTTGCTGAAGGCCCCAGCCCTTGGCGTCGCCCTTGCGGTAGGGGGCGAAGATGTTGGGGTACGTGCTCCAGTCGAACAGGCCGGTGTCGGTCACCGCGCCGCCCAGCGCCGCACCCTGCCCGCCGATGCTCTTGGTGAGCGAGTTGAGCACCAGCCCCGCGCCCACCGTGGACGCGCGAAACAGGTAGGGCGACGCCACGGTGTTGTCCACCACGTACAGCAGGCCGCGCTCGCGGCAGACCGTGCCCACGCCGTCCAGGTCGGGGACCTGCGTGCCGGGGTTGGCTATGGTCTCGACAAACACCATGCGGGTGTTGAGCCGCACCGCGGCGGCCACGTGGGCGGCGTCCGTCACGTCCACCAGGGTCACCTCGATGCCCAGGTCGGCCAGCGTGCCGAACACGCTGTTGGTGTTGCCAAACACGAACTGGCTGGCCACCAGGTGGTCGCCCGCCTTGAGCAGCGTGAGAAAGATCGCGCAGATGCCCGCCATGCCGGTGGCGAACACGATGGTGCCCTGCCCTTTTTCCATCTGGGTGATCTTGGCCTCCAGCGCCGCCGTGGTGGGCGTGCCCTGCCGCGCGTAGTTGAAGCCGCCCTTGGCGGTGCCCTGGAACACGGCGATCAGGTCCTCGACCTTGTCGTAGCCGTACTGCACCGAGGTGTGGATCGCCTTGTGGATGGCCCCATGCTCCGCGCCGCCATGGCGGTCAGCATGAAGGATCTCGGTCGTGAAATGGTGGTTCTGCGGTGTCGTCATAAAAACTCGATGTCTATCTGCAAGCCCCAAAGCGGCAAAAACCGGAGCACCCCATACCAGCGCACCCGTGGAACTGGCTCCGCCAGGCCACCGGGTGCGTCCCCCTCAGGGGGAAGGCGCGCAGCGCCTCAGGGGGAGTCATCGTTCAGGCGCGATGTGCTCCGCGTAATCGTACAGGGCCCCCAGGATGTCCTGCGTGCGGTCGTCTTCGGCGGTCTCCGACAGCGTGTCGATTTCGGTGAACAGCTGCTCCACCGTGCGTGCCCCGCCCTGCCCGTCGAACAAGCAGGCTGCGCGGTGCGCCTCCCACTGCTGCGCTTCTTCAGGCGACAGCGTAGCGGGGAAGTTGCGCGCCCGGTAGCGCCACAGCAGCTCGGCCAGGCGCGGGTCGTCGAACGCGGCGCGGGAGCGGGCCAGCTTCTCGCCGCTCATAGTGCGCAGGTCGTTGAGCAGCCGGCGGTCGTTGTTGCCGACGAAGCCGCCGTACAGGTCCTGGTCCACATCGGGCGTGGCCTCGGGCGGGCGGGCGAACACGGCGGGCCAGATGCCGCTCATGTCGGGCAGGCCGCGGGCCACCTCGGCATGCTGGGCGGCCTGGGCCAGGTCAATGCCCCAGCGCTGGGCCAGCGCGGGCGTGAGCGTGTTCACGTTGCCCACCACCATGGGCGACTTGTTGAGGTGGATGGTCTTGACCGGCAGGCGCGTCACGCCGTCGGGCAGCGCGTCGGCCTTGCTGAACATGCGCAGGCGGATCTCGTCGGCCCCCATGGTGGCGAGAGCCGCCGGATCCTGGGAGAGATCCCAGGCAATGAGTTCGTTCTTGTTGGTGGGATGGCTGGCCAGCGGCCACATCACGGCCAGGCACCCGCGCTCGGCCGGGAACATGCCCGAGACGTGCAGGAACGGCCGGGCCGTGATGGCGGTGGCCGGCAGGCGAAGCTCGGCGGCCACGCGGTCCTTCTTGTGCAGCGAGAGCGCGAAGTCGAAGAGCTTGGCGTTGCGCTCGCGGATGAGCCGCGCCAGCGCAATGGTGGCGCGCACGTCCGACAGCGCATCGTGCGCCGCCTCGTGCACCAGACCGTTGGCCTTCGAGAGATGCTCGAGCTTGAAACTCGGCGAGCCGTCCTCCTTCCGGGGCCACTGGATGCCGTCGGGCCGCAGCGCGTACGTCATGCGCACCACGTCCAGCAGGTCCCACCGCCCGCACTGGTTCTGCCATTCGCGCGCGTACGGATCGATGAGGTTGCGCCAGAACATGAAGCGCGTGATCTCGTCGTCGAAGCGGATGGTGTTGTAGCCCACGCCGATGGTGCCGGGCTGCGCGAATTCGGCCTCGATGCGGGCAGCGAACTGGTGCTCGGGCACGCCTTTTTCCAGGCACAGCTGCGGCGTGATGCCGGTGATGAGGCAGGACTGCGGATCCGGCAGGTAGTCGCTGGCAGGCTGGCAATAGAACATCAGCGGCTCGCCGATTTCATTGAGCTCGGCATCGGTGCGGATGGCCGCGAACTGCGCGGGCCGGTCGCGGCGCGTGTTGGCACCAAAGGTTTCGTAGTCGTGCCAGAGGAAGGTGTGGGGGGCCATGGTCGGTGGGCAAACAGGGGCGGGACGGGAACAAGGCAGGGGAAACAGCGAACTGTAACCTGATTTGCAGGCATTTTTAGCCCGCAGCGCATACCGTTCAAGCGCTGGCAGCTATCAAAATAGTAGTAATCGAAGGCCACCGCCTCCGCGGCCGCTTCACGCCGTGATACACCTGTGGCCCGGCTCCCGCGCTGCGGCACGGGACAATGGCGCATGCACAGCACCCACCGAGCACCTTTCCCGTTCTTGCGGCGCCCTATCTCCCTCGCGTCCCCGCTCCGGCTCCCGCTGGCGGCCTGGGCGGCCGCCCTGGCGCTGGCGGGTTGCGCCGCCGCCCCGTCCCCCTCCCACCGCCCTAGCGCAGGGACGGCGCCGCAGGCGGCAGCCGCCCGCGTGGCGCCCCCCGCTGCAACCGGCCCGGACACCCCCGCATCCTCCCCCGGCGGCCCCGCCGCCGACATGGTGGACCACGCAGCGGGCTTCGCTGCCTGGCGCGCCGCCTTTTCCGCGCAGGCCCTGGAGGCCGGCATCCAGCCCGGCACGGTGCGCAGCGTGCTGGGCCAGGCGCAATGGCAGCCCCGCGTGGTGGAACTGGACCGCGCGCAGCCCGAATTCACCCGCACGCCGTGGTCCTACCTCGACAACGCGGTCTCCCCGCAGCGCATCGCCCAGGGCCAGGCCAAGCTGGCCGAACACAGCGCCGCGCTCGAGGCGGCCGCCGCCCGCTACGGCGTGCCGGCCACCCTCATCACGGCGATCTGGGGCATGGAGAGCAACTACGGCAGCAATTTCGGCACGTTTCGCACCGTGGACGCGCTGTCCACGCTGGCCTACGAAGGGCGCCGGCGCACCTGGGCCCAGGCGGAGCTGCTCGCGGCGCTGCGCATCGTGGACCAGGGCGACATCCCGGCGGAGCGCATGCTGGGTTCCTGGGCCGGCGCCATGGGGCACACGCAGTTCCTTCCTTCCGTCTTCCTGGCCTATGCCGTGGATGCCGACGGCGACGGACACCGCGACATCTGGGGCAGCATCCCGGACGTGGTGGCATCCACCGCCCACTTCCTGTCCCGCTCGGGCTGGCAACCCGGCGAGCCCTGGGGCGCCGAGGTCCAGTTGCCGGCGGCCTTCGACCACGCGCGCGCGGACCCGGCGGTGCGCCAGACCAGCGCGCAATGGGAGGCCGAGGGCGTGCGCGCGCCAGGGGGCCAGCCGCTGCCCCCCCTGGGCACGGCCTCCATCGCGACCCCTGCCGGAGCGCGCGGGCCCGCCTTTCTGGTGGGGGCGAACTTCCGGGCGATTCTTCGCTACAACAACTCCGTCAACTACGCCCTGGCGGTCGCACTGTTGTCCCAGCAGATCGGCGGGGGCGGCCCCATCGCCGCGCCCTGGCCACGCGACCTGGAGCCCCTGTCGCGCACCCAGCTGCAGGCCCTGCAGGAGGCACTGAACCGCAAGGGCTTCGCGGCCGGCACCCCGGACGGCGTGATGGGCCCCGCCACCCGCGCAGGGCTGCGCGCCTTCCAGCGCAGCACCGGCAGCGTGGCGGACGGCTACCCCACCCTGGAGATGCTGCAGCGCCTGCAGGCGCCCTGACCCCGCAGGGCCCCGCCCGGCTGCACGCCCCCACGGACAGCGCGAAAAGCGCAAGCTTCCGCGAATCCGGCCAAAAAAAAGCCCACGGCATACACCGTGGGCTTTTACCTGGCCGGCACGCACGCGGCCAGGGCGGCCGCGCCGCCGCGTGTCAGTCCGCCGTGGCCTCTTCCGGCTCGGCAGGTTCGGACTTGGCCGAGCGCTCCTTCTTGGGCAAGGGCTGGATGTCCAGCAGCACCTCGGACGTTTCCACGCCCTTGTCATCGGTCTTGAGCTCGATGTCGACCGTCAGGCGGCCCCCTTCCGTCAGGCGGCCGAAGAGCAGCTCGTCGGCCAGCGCACGGCGGATGGTGTCCTGGATCAGGCGCTGCATCGGCCGCGCACCCATGAGCGGATCGAAACCCTTCTTGGCCAGGTGCTTGCGCAGGGCGTCGGTGAAAGTGACTTCCACCTTCTTCTCCGCCAGCTGCGTTTCCAGTTGCAGCAGGAACTTGTCCACCACGCGCAGGATGATCTGCTCGTCGAGCGCCTTGAAGTTGACGATGGCATCCAGCCGGTTGCGGAACTCGGGCGTGAACAGGCGCTTGATGTCGCCCATCTCGTCGCCCGCCTGGCGCGGGTTGGTGAAGCCGATCGTCGCCTTGTTCATGGTCTCGGCGCCGGCGTTCGTGGTCATGATGATGAGCACGTTGCGGAAGTCGGCCTTGCGGCCGTTGTTGTCCGTCAGCGTGCCATGGTCCATGACCTGCAGCAGCACGTTGAAGATGTCCGGGTGCGCCTTCTCGATCTCGTCGAGCAGCAGCACCGCGTGCGGCTTCTTCGTGATGGCTTCCGTCAGCAGACCACCTTGGTCGAAACCGACATAACCTGGAGGCGCGCCGATCAGGCGGCTCACGGCATGGCGCTCCATGTACTCCGACATGTCGAAGCGGATCAGCTCGATGCCCATGATGTAGGCCAGCTGCTTGGCCGCCTCGGTCTTGCCCACGCCCGTGGGGCCGCTGAACAGGAACGAGCCGATGGGCTTGTCACCCTTGCCCAGGCCCGAACGCGCCATCTTGACCGCGCTGGCCAGCACTTCCAGGGCCTTGTCCTGGCCGAACACCACGCTCTTCAAGTCACGCTCCAGCGTCTGCAGCTTGCCGCGGTCGTCGTTGGAGACGTTGGCCGGCGGAATGCGCGCGATCTTGGCGACGATCTCCTCGATCTCGGCCTTGCCGATGGTCTTCTTGCGCTTGCTCGGCACCATGATGCGCTGCGCGGCGCCCGCCTCGTCGATCACGTCGATGGCCTTGTCGGGCAGGTGGCGGTCGTTGATGTACTTGGCGCTCAGCTCGGCGGCGGCCTGCAGCGCGGCCGCGGCGTACTTCACGCTGTGGTGCTCTTCGAAGCGCGACTTCAGGCCCTTCAGGATGTCGATGGTTTCGGCCACGCTGGGCTCCACCACGTCCACCTTCTGGAAGCGGCGCGACAGCGCGGCGTCTTTTTCAAAGATGCCGCGGTACTCCGTGAAGGTCGTCGCGCCGATGCACTTGAGCTGGCCGCTCGAAAGCGCCGGCTTGAGCAGGTTTGAGGCATCCAGCGTGCCACCCGACGCGGCGCCCGCACCGATCAGCGTGTGGATCTCGTCAATGAACAAGATTGCATTGGGCTTGTCCTTGAGCGACTTGAGCACGCCCTTGAGGCGCTGTTCGAAGTCACCCCGGTACTTGGTGCCCGCCAGCAACGCGCCCATGTCGAGCGAGTACACGGTGGCCTCCACCAGGATCTCCGGCACGTCGTTCTGCGTGATGCGCCAGGCCAGGCCCTCGGCGATCGCGGTCTTGCCCACGCCGGCTTCGCCCACCAGCAGCGGGTTGTTCTTGCGGCGGCGGCACAGGATCTGGATCGTGCGCTCCACCTCGTAGTGGCGCCCGATCAGCGGATCGATCTTGCCTTCCTTGGCGGCCTGGTTCAGGTTCTGGGTGAACTGCTCCAGCGGCGAAGCCTTCTCGTTGCGCTCGGAGCCACCGCCCTCTTCGCCTTCGGCCTGGTTTTCCGCCTTAGCGGGCTCTGGCGGCTCGCCCTTCTTGATGCCGTGGGCGATGAAATTGACCACGTCCAGCCGCGTCACGCCCTGCTGGTGCAGGTAATACACGGCATGGGAATCCTTCTCGCCGAAGATGGCCACGAGCACGTTGGCGCCCGTGACTTCCTTCTTGCCATTGCCCGTGGACTGCACGTGCATGATGGCGCGCTGGATCACACGCTGGAAGCCCAGCGTGGGTTGCGTGTCCACCTCGTCGGTGCCAGCCACCTGGGGCGTGTTGTCTTTGATGAAGTTCGCCAGCGATGAACGCAGATCATCGATGTTGGCAGAACAAGCGCGCAGCACCTCCGCTGCGCTGGGGTTATCGAGCAATGCAAGCAACAGATGCTCCACGGTGATGAACTCGTGGCGCTGCTGACGGGCCTCAACAAAGGCCATGTGCAAGCTGACTTCCAGTTCCTGGGCAATCATGTGAACTCCTTTGTGCTTGCGTGGAAGGGATAACTGTAGATCGGGATCAAAAACCTGTTATTCAACAGGCTCACTGACACATTGCAGTGGGTGGCCCGCCTTGAGGGCGGCGTCAAGCACTTGTTCCACCTTGGTGGCAGCCACATCGCGGGAGTAAACGCCGCAGACGCCTTTGCCATCGAGGTGGATCTTCAACATGATCTGGGTGGCTTGCTCGCGGTCCTTGCTGAAAAACTCCTGCAGCACCACGATGACGAATTCCATGGGGGTGTAGTCGTCATTGAGCATGACCACCTGGTACATCTGGGGCGGCTGGGTCTTTTGTGTGCGTCTTTCGAGCACGACCGAACCGCCATCATCCCGCGCTGGCCGGGTCACGGGCGGCGCGGTGGGGGGTGAAGGTGGTTTTGTTGCCATGAAAATCATTCTAGCGATCCGCGCGGGGTGATGCCGTGAGAGAAATCTGACGTTGATCCTGTTTTTTTCAAGCTATGGCGCGCCGGATATTCACTCTTGGGTGTCGCGGGCCCGCCCTATTCGTAGACCACGGTGGCGGACCCGCTGCCAGCCTGGGCCGTCCAGGCCGCGAGCGCCGCGTCGGTGGGATAGAAACGGGCGCTTTCTCCCAGTTGCAGCTCCGCGACCGCCGCCGCGTCGCCCGCCACGCAGCGCACGCCCATGCGCACCCGCAGGCCATGGACCAGTTCGCCCTCCGCGATCTCCTCGCGGCGGGCGGGAAATTCCCGCACCAGCCGGGGCACATCCGGCCCCTTGTCGCCCACCAGCACATGCAGATACTTGCCGAAGCGGCAGCGCGCCCCGGCCAGATCCCAGACCTGCTGCACCTTCACGCGCAGCCCGCCACTGAAATGGTCCAGCTGCAGGCGGCCCATCATCACAACGAACTCGTCTTCCTTGAGCTGGTTCCTGTAGGTGTTGAGCAGTGCCTCGTCCGCGGAGGCTTCGATGACACCGGATTTGTCGTCCAGGCGGAAGAGGCCCAGCCTGCCGCGCTGGCCATTGATCACCCGGAAGTCGCTGATGATCCCGGCGAGGACCTGGGGTTCTCGGCTGTCCAGCAGCTCGTCGATGGAGGTGCGCACGAAGCGCCGCACCTCGGTGGCGACTTCGTCGAACAGATGGCCGGAGAGGTAGAAGCCGACCGCCGTTTTCTCCTGCGTCAACCGCTCCTTGATGCCCCAGGGCATGGCATCCACCAGATCCGGCTCCTGCGTGCTCGATCCATGGGCGTCGTCGCCCATCATGTCGAAAAGCCCTCCCTGGTTCACATTGGCCAGCGTGGCCGCCGAAAAATCGAACGCACGGTCGATGGAAGCCACCAGGGAGGCGCGGTTGAGATGGAGCGAGTCAAACGCACCCGCCTTGATCAGCGCCTCCACCGTGCGCTTGTTCAGGCGCGCCCGGTCCACCCGCACGCAGAAGTCGAACAGGCTCTTGAACGGGCCGGTGGTCGAGCCTTGCGGCCCCTCGCCCCGCCCCTCGCGCGCGGCCACGATGGCTTCGATGGCCTGCTGCCCCGTGCCTTTGACGGCCCCCAGGCCGTAGCGGATGATCTTGTCGGTCACCGGCTCGAAGCGGTAGAAGCCCCGGTTGACATCCGGCGGCTCGAACGAGAGCCCCATCTTCTGCGCGTCCTCGAACAGCACCTTGAGCTTGTCGGTGTCGTCCATTTCCACGGTCATGTTGGCGCAGAAAAACTCGGCCGTGAAGTGCACCTTGAGCCAGCCGGTGTGGTACGCCAGCAGCGAGTACGCGGCAGCGTGCGACTTGTTGAAGCCGTAGCCGGCGAACTTCTCCATCAGGTCGAACACTTCGTCGGCCTTCTCCTGGCCAATGCCCTTCTCAGCGGCCCCCTTGCGGAAGATCTCGCGGTGCTCGGCCATCTCCTCGGCCTTCTTCTTGCCCATGGCGCGGCGCAGCATGTCGGCGCCGCCCAGGCTGTAGCCCCCCAGCACCTGGGCGGTCTGCATCACCTGCTCCTGGTACACCATGATCCCGTAGGTCTCGGCGAGCACCTTTTCCACCAGCGGGTGCGGGTATTCCACGACCTCCTTGCCGTGCTTGCGGTTCACGAAGCTGGGGATCAGGTCCATGGGGCCCGGGCGGTACAGCGCGTTGAGCGCGATCAGATCCTCCAGCCGGCTGGGGCGCGCCTCCTTGAGCATGCCCTGCATGCCCCGGCTTTCAAACTGGAACACCGCCTCGGTCTTGCCTTCCGAGAACAGGCGGTAGGTGGGCCCGTCGTCCAGCGGGACGGCTTCATACGTGAAGTTCTCCTGCCCCTTGTGGCGCTTCATGATGAATTCGCGCGCGATCTCCAGGATGGTCAGCGTGGCCAGGCCCAAGAAGTCGAACTTCACCAGGCCGATGGCCTCCACGTCGTCCTTGTCGTACTGGCTCACGGCCGATTCGCTGCCCGGCTGCTGGTACAGCGGGCAAAAGTCGGTGAGCTTGCCCGGTGCGATCAGCACCCCGCCCGCATGCATGCCGATGTTGCGCGTCATGCCCTCGAGCTTCTGGGCCATCTCGATGATGGTCTTGACGTCCTCTTCCTTCTGCACGCGCTCGTACAGCTGCGGCTCCAGTTCCAGCGCGTAGTTGTTCTTGTCGCCTTCCTTCTTCACCTCGGGCGGGTAGGCCAGCGTGTACGACATGCCGGGCTTGCCCGGCACCAGCTTGGAGATGCCGTCGCAGAACATGTAGCTCATGTCCATCACCCGGCCCACGTCGCGGATGGCCGCCTTGGCGGCCATGGTTCCGAAGGTGGCGATCTGGCTCACCGCGTTCTTGCCGTACTTGTCCTTCACGTAGTCGATCACCCGGTCCCGGTTGGACTGGCAAAAGTCGATGTCGAAGTCGGGCATGGACACCCGTTCGGGGTTCAGGAAGCGCTCGAACAGCAGGTTGTACTGCAGCGGGTCCAGGTCGGTGATCTTGAGCGCATAGGCCACCAGCGAGCCGGCGCCCGAGCCCCGGCCCGGCCCCACGGGACAGCCGTTGGCCTTGGCCCACTGGATGAAGTCCCCCACGATGAGGAAGTAACCCGGAAAGCCCATCTTGAGGATGGTGCCGATCTCGAACTCCAGCCGCTCCACGTAACGCGGGCGCTGCTGGTCGCGCTCGGCCTCCTTGGGAAACAGCAGTTTCAGCCGCGCCTCCAGGCCATCGAACGATGCAAGCCCGAAATACTCGTCGATCGGCATGCCGTTGGGTGTGGGAAAGTCCGGCAGCTGCGGCTTGCCCAGCACCAGGGTGAGGTTGCAGCGCTGCGCGATTTCCACCGTGTTCGCGATGGCCGAGGGCACGTCCGCAAACAGCGCCTCCATCTCCGCGGACGATTTGAAGTACTGGTCGCGCGTGAACTTGCGCACGCGGCGCGGATTGGCCAGGATCTCGCCCTCAGCGATGCAGATGCGCGCTTCGTGCGCCTCGTAGTCGTCCGCCGTGGCGAACTGCACCGGATGCGTCGCCACCACGGGCAAGCTCAGGCGCGCCGCCAGCTGCGCCGCGGCCACCACGTGGCTTTCATCGTCCACGCGGCCCGCCCGCTGCAACTCGATGTAAAACCGGTGTGGAAACAGCCCCGCCAGGCGCAAGGCCACCTGGGCGGCGCCCGACTCATCCCCCTTCAGGAGGGCCTGCCCCACGGGCCCTGCCTGTGCCCCGGCCAGGGCGATCAGCCCCTCCGAAAGCTCCTGCAGCCAGTCCCAGGTGCACAGCGCCAGGTTCTTGACGACATTGCGCGTCCAGGCGCGCGCCAGCAGTTCGGACAGATTGAGGTAGCCCTGGCGGTTCTGCACCAGCACGATGAGGCGCGAGGGCGCTGCGCCCGCCTCGCCCTCCAGAAAGATCTCGGCCCCCAGGACGGGCTTGACGCCCTTGCCCCGCGCCTCCTTGTAGAACTTGATCGCGCCAAAAAGGTTGTTGAGATCGGTGATGGCCAGCGCGGGCTGGCCGTCCTTGGCGGCGGCCTTGGCCACCTCATCGATTCGATTGGTACCGTCGACGACGGAAAACTCGGTGTGCAGGCGCAGGTGAACAAACATGGGAGCATTGTAGAAAGCCCCACGCGCCTCGCCACGAAAGCCAGCCGCACGGCGCCTCTTGACAGGGACGGCCACCGGTACAATGCCTTTCCGTGCCCCGGATGCCAACGGCGCCCGGCCCGCTGGACCGGCGCAGATATCCTGCACCCCCTGCCTCCTCTTTTGCTGAAAGCTGCTTGCGATGCTGCGTGCCCCACTGCCCCTCGTTTCCGCCCTGCTGCTTGCCGGTCTGCTGGCGGGTTGCTCCAGCACGACCGAAGACAAAACGGCCAACTGGAGCCCCAACCGCATTCATTCGGAAGCGCAGGACGAGATGAACAGCGGCGCCTACGACAAGGCCGTTCCCCTGCTGGAAAAGCTGGAGGGCCGCGCGGCAGGCACTCCGCTGGCGCAGCAGGCCCAGATCGACAAGGCGTACGCGCACTACAAGGCCGGCGAGAAGGCCCAGGCCATCGCGACGCTGGACCGTTTCATGAAGCTACACCCTGCCAGTCCGGCGTTCGACTACGCGCTGTACCTCAAGGGCCTGGTGAACTTCAATGACAACCTGGGCCTGTTCTCGTTCATCTCGCGCCAGGACCTCTCCGAGCGCGACCAGAAAGCCGCCAAGGATTCGTTCGAAGCCTTCAGCGAGCTGGTCACCCGCTTTCCGGAATCGCGCTACGCGCAGGACTCGCGCCAGCGCATGACCTACATCGTCAATTCGCTCGCGCAATACGAAGTGCATGTGGCGCGCTACTACTTCCAGCGCGGCGCCTATGTGGCGGCCATCAGTCGCGCGCAGGTGGCGCTGGCCGACTACCAGGGCGTGCCCGCGCTGGAAGAAGCGCTGTACATCCTCATCCAGTCCTATGACGCGCTGGGCATGACGCAGCTGCGCGACGATGCGCGCCGGGTGATGGACACCTCGTACCCCCAGAGCGAGTACGTGCGCGGCGGCCTCAGGGCCAAGGCCGATCCGTGGTGGAAGTTCTGGTAAGCGCCTGAACCGCGGCCTCGAATTCCTGCTGTGATTCCAGGCGCCGCATCGGCGGCAGCGCCGCCAGCAGGCGCTTGCCATAGCCCATGGTGACCAGGCGGGTGTCGCCCACCACGAGAATGCCGTGGTCGGACTCGCGGCGTATCAGGCGCCCCGCTCCCTGCTTGAGCGCGACGGCCGCCTCCGGCAGCGCGTAGGATTTGAACGCCTTCCCGCCCGATTCTTCAATGCGCTGCGTGCGCGCTTCCACCAGGGGATCGCCTGGAGGCGGAAAAGGCAGCTTGTCGATGACAACAAGCTGCAATGCGTCGCCGGGCACATCAAATCCTTCCCAGAACGTGGCCGACGCCACCAGCACACAGCCCCGCTGTCCGTGCTCGCTCCCTTCCCGAAAACGCTCCATCAGCCGCCGCTTGGGCCACTCGCCCTGCACCAGGACCTCCAGGCTGCCCGATGCCGCAAACCGGTCTCCGAGCGCATCGCCGATCGTGCGCAAGGCCTTGAGCGTGGTGGTCAATACCAGCGTGCGGCCACCGAGCTGCCCCGCCGCCTGGGCCACCCATTGCGCCAGCATGCCGCTGTGCGCGGGGTCGGCCGGCGACGGCAGGTGGCGCGGGACGTACAGTGCCGCCTGCGACGCATAGTCGAAGGGACTCGCGACCCGCAGGATCTCGGCATCCTGCAACCCGGCCCGCTCCGTGAACCAGCTCAGCCGCTCGTCATCGCCCAGCGTCGCCGACGTGAAGATCCATGCCCTGCCGGGGCCCGCCGCGGACTCCCCGGGCCAGCCATCTTCGCCCGCCGGTTCGGCCGGCGCGGCCAGCAGGCGGGTGCGCATGGCCTCAGCGATGTCCAGGGGCGACTCCATCAGGCGCAATTGCGCGCCCGCATCGATCCAGCGCACGGCGTCAGGGTTGCCAGGGCCGGCGAAATGCGCCAGCCGCGCCAGCAGTTCGGTCCCGCGCTCGTACAGCCGCACAAAGTCGGGCGCCATTTCGCTGACCGTGTCGAGCGCCTCCTGGGCCTGTGCGCAGGCGACCGCCACGCTGCGGATGGCCGCATGCCACGCATCACCCGCCACGCCCTGCGGCGCCTCATCCGTCCAGCGCAGCTTCGCCCCGCCCCGCCGCTCTCCCACCGTCAGGCGCAAGTCCCGGGCCGAAAGATCCACCAGGCTGGCCAGCCCCGTCCAGTCCGCCAGGCCGCGCGCATGCTGCAGCCCCACGGCCAGGAGGTCCCTGCCGAAGTCCATCAGCTGGCCCGTGGACAGCGCAAGCCCCAGAAACTGCACGCCGGTCTCGTTGATCTGGTGCGCCTCGTCGAACACCACCACGCGCACCGACGGCAAGAGCTCGGCCATGCCGGATTCGCGGACCGCCAGGTCGGCAAAGAAGAGGTGGTGGTTGATGACCACGATGTCCGCCGCCAACGCCTCCCGCCGTGCCAGATGCACGTGGCATTCGCGGAAACGCGGGCACGGGGAGCCCAGGCAGTTCTCCCGGGTGGATGTGACCAGCGGGATCACGGGCGACCGCTCGTCCAGCCCTGTCAGCTCCGCCAGATCGCCCGAGCGGGTGCCGTGCGACCAGCTCTCCACCTTGGCTAGCACGCGCGCCACGCCGGGCTCACGGGCAGACACGTCCTGGCGCGCCAGCTCCATGCGGTACAGGCACAGATAGCTCGCCCGGCCCTTGAGAAGCGCCATGCGCACCGGCAGGCCCAGCGTCTGGGCCAGGCGCGGAAGATCGCGCGCGAACAGCTGGTCCTGCAGGGCCTTGGTGGCGGTGGACAGCAGCACGCGCTCGCCGCTGAGCAGCGCCGGCACGAGGTAGGAGAAGGTCTTGCCCACCCCCGTGCCCGCCTCCACGACCAGGGCGCCACCGGCCTCGATGGTGCGCGCCACGGCCACCGCCATGTCCGTCTGTCCCGCGCGGGGCTGGAAATGCACGTCCGCCCGCGCCAGCACGCCATCGGCGGCGAACACCTCCTGAACCATTTCCGCCAGCGCCATCAGGCGGGCTCTTGGGGTTGAAGGGCCCGCTCCAGGCGATGCATGGCATCGCGCAGCGCAAGGCGGCGCTTCTTGAGGCGGCGCAGTGTGAATTCGTCAGGTGCCCCGTCTGGAGCACACAGGTCGATCAGGGCATCGAGATCGGCATGTTCGATGCGCAGTGCAATGAGCTGCCGGTGCGGAGAATGGAGGCTGAGGTTCAAGGCGTGGGGGCCGCAGGATGGCAAAAATGCCACAGGCGGGCGGATAATACGCGCTTGGCCCGCATTCCGCGACGGCCGTTTGCGTACGCGCCCCCACAATCACCAGCATGACCAAAGCGTTTCGCCTCATCGCGTCCACCGGTATCCACAAGGGTGACCGGGAGTACCAGCAAGACCAGGTGACCTTGATCTCGCACGAGCGGCACAACGGCTGCGTGCTGGGCGTGATTGCCGACGGGATGGGCGGCCGCAGCGGCGGGCGCAAGGCATCCGACCAGGTCATGATGACGGCGCGCCAGCTGTTCGAACGCTATTCTCCGGACACCGACGACCCGGTGGCCATGCTCAAGAGCATGGTCGAGGAAGCCCACATCGTCATCCGCCTCACGGCCATCGCGGCCGAGCAGGAGCCGCACAGCACCATCGCGGCCTTCCTCATCAACCCGCGCGGCGACTGCCACTGGGTGCACGCGGGCGATTCGCGCATCTACCACTTTCAGGGCGCGCGCATGGTGTTTCGCACCAGCGACCATTCCTATGTCCAGGCACTGGTGGACCGGGGCGAGCTCACCGAGGCGGAGGCCAACAACCATCCGCATTCCAACATCCTGGTGGGCTGCCTGGGGACCGAAAGCGACCCGCCTATCACCACCCATGTGATTCCGCAGCTGCAGCCGGGCGACGTGCTCATGGCCTGCAGCGACGGCGTGTGGCACTACTTTTCGCCCACCGAACTGGGTTCCGTGGTGGACTCGCTGTCGCCACGGGAAGCCACGGAGTTCCTGATCGAGAAAGCCCGTTCCCGGGCGCGCGGCGGCGGTGACAACCTTTCCCTGGTCATCGTGAAGATGGAAGCGCTGGTGGAAGAAAAGAAGGTGGCGCGCCTGGTCCCCGCCGACGCAGGCCGGCCCTGATACGCCCCGGGGCCCGGCTGACGCTGGTTGGTGGGCTCACGCCTGCGCCAGCAGATCCAGGCCGCCCCGCCAGATCCCTGCGCGGCGCGCCTGCGCATGCCCTCCGCCAGAACCGTTCTCAGCGCGCCGCCGAAGCGGCGGGTAGCGGCGCGGCGGGTTTGCGCCCCTGGGCAGCGGCCTCTGCCTGCGACTTTTCTATCCGTGCGCGGCGTTCCTGCGCGGCCTTGAGCGCGGCCGCGTGGCGTTCGCGCGCCTGCGCGGCACGCTCGGCATTCGTGGCATTGTGGGCAGCCCGTTCCTCTGCCTGCTTCTGCACCCGGTCGCGCTGCTGCTGCGCCCGTTGCCCTGCCTCCTGGTCGCGCTGGGACTTCATGCCCTGCGGATCGTGCGGCTTGCGCAGCAAGGCATCCGGCGCGCTGGCACCCGCCGACGGCCCCTCCGGCACCACCGCCCGCTGCTTTTCCTCGATCGATTTCAGGCGCTCCGCCGCCTTTTCCTTGCGCTCCGCGTCGTTGAGTTCGATCTCCTGGGCACGCAGGCGGGATTCCGCGTCACGCGCTCCCGCACGGACACCGCGAAGGCAGTCCTCCACCGAGAAGCGCTGGTAGCAGGCCGCTTCGTCCTGCTGGCGCCGGGCCTTGATGGCATCGCGCTCGTGGCGAATACGGTCGTGCTCCGCCTTGCGCTGGGCGGCCGCGGCCTGTGGGCTGCCCTGCGGCACACCCGCTGGCGCACCGGATTGCGCCGGTGCAGGGGCCGCGAAAACACAGGCAAAGCCTGCGAGGACAACAAGGGCCAGGCGCTTCAGCATGATCATGTCAGCCCCGTATCGACAGTGCGGCGCTCCAGCGCCAGGAATTCCTTGGACTGCATCTCGTTGAGCCGCGAAATCGTGCGCGGGAACTCGTGCGCCAGGGGGCCTTCGGTGTACAGCTGTTCGGGCGGCACCGCCGCGGACAGGATGAGCTTGACCCGCCGGTCGTAGAGAACGTCCACGAGCCAGGTGAAACGCCGCGCGGGCGACGCCATGCTCACGGGCATGTGGGGCACGTCGGACAGCAGCACGGTATGGAACTGCGTCGCGATCTCCAGGTAGTCGTTCTGCGAACGGGGACCGCCGCACAGCGTCTTGAAGTCGAACCACACCACCCCGCCGGCCTTGCGGCGGGCGCGGATCTCGCGGGCCTCGATGTGCAGCACCGGGTCTTCGTCGTGCACTTCGGCCAGCTGGTCGAAGGCCTGACCCATCTCGGCGTCCGCCTCGGGCCCCAGTGGCGTGTGGTACAGCTTCACATGCTCCAGGGTGCGCCGGCGGTAGTCGGTGCCGTTGTCGACATTGACGACTTCCAGCCGCTCGTTGAGCAGGGCGATCGCGGGCAGGATGCGGTCGCGGTGCAGGCCGCCGGGGTACAGGTCGTCGGGCTTGAAATTGGAGGTGGTGACAAAACCCACGCCGTTGTCGAACAGTGCCGCCAGCAGGCGGTGCAGGATCATCGCGTCGGTGATGTCGGCAACGTGGAACTCATCGAAGCAGATGAGCTTGTAGCGCCGCGCAATGCGCTCGCCCAGCACGTCCAGCGGGTTCACCGTGCCCTGCAGCGCCGCCAGCTCGCGGTGGACCTCGCGCATGAATTCATGGAAATGCAGGCGCACCTTGCGCTTCAGGGGCACGGCGTCGAAGAAGCACTCCATGAGGAAGCTCTTGCCGCGCCCCACCCCGCCATACATGTACACGCCGCGCGGAATGTCCGGCCGGTTGATCAGCTTCTTGAGCGCGTTGGAGCGGCGGGCCTTGTAGGCCGCCCATTCATCGGCGCAGCGCTGGAGGGCATCCACGGCACGCAGCTGGGCAGGGTCGCTTTGAAAGCCTTTGGCGGCCAGCTCGGCCAGGTAAGCCTGTTTGACGGTCACGTGGTGGTTGTCCTGATACTATGAATTTAATAGCTGCCAGCGCTTGATGGTCAAGCGCTGGAGCCGGTTTTTATTCAAATATCAGAAGTTCAGCGTGCGCTTGTCCACGGCCAGGGCCGCTTCCTTCGTGGCTTCGCTCAGGGACGGATGCGCGTGGCAGATGCGCGCGATGTCCTCGCTGCTGGCCTTGAACTCCATGGCCACCACGGCTTCGGAGATCAGCTCGCTGGCCTGCGGGCCCACGATGTGCACGCCCAGGATCTCATCGGTGTCGGCATCGGCCAGCATCTTGACCATGCCGGTGGTGTCGCCCAGCGCGCGCGCGCGGCCGTTGGCCAGGAACGGGAAGGTACCGGCCTTGTACTTCACGCCGTCAGCCTTGAGCTGCTGCTCGGTGCGGCCCACCCATGCGATCTCGGGGCTGGTGTAGATGACCCACGGCACGGTGTTGAAGTTCACGTGGCCGTGCTGGCCGGCAATGCGCTCGGCCACGGCAACGCCCTCTTCTTCCGCCTTGTGCGCCAGCATCGGGCCGCGCACCACGTCGCCCACCGCCCACACGCCGGGCAGGTTGGTCTTGCAGTCTGCATCGACGACGATGGCGCCGCGCTCGTCCAGGGCCAGGCCCACGGCTTCGGTGTTCAGGCCGATGGTGTTGGGCACGCGGCCGATGGAGACGATGAGCTTGTCCACCTCCAGCGCCTGGGCTTCGCCCTTGGCGTTGGTGTAGGCGATGGAGACGCCCTTCTTGCCGGTCTTGATCTCGCCGACCTTCACGCCCAGCTCGATCTTCAGGCCCTGCTTGTCGAACGCCTTCTTGGCTTCCTTGGCGATCTGCTCGTCCACGGCCCCCAGGAAAGTGGGCAGACCTTCGAGGATGGTGACTTCAGCGCCCAGGCGGCGCCACACCGAGCCCATTTCCAGGCCGATCACGCCCGAGCCGATGAGGCCGAGCTTCTTGGGCACCGCGCCCACGCGCAGCGCGCCGTCGTTGGACAGCACCAATTCTTCGTCAAACGGCGTGCCGGGCAGCGCGCGCGCGTTGGAGCCCGTGGCGATGATGATCTGCTTGCCCGTGATCGCCTCTTCGGCGGCGCCGGCCACCTTGATCTCGTAGCCGCCTTCGGCGGCCTTCACGAACGAACCGCGGCCGTGGAAGAAGCTGACCTTGTTCTTCTTGAACAGGTACAGGATGCCGTCGTTGTTCTGCTTCACGACGGTGTCCTTGCGGGCGATCATCTTGGCCACGTCCATCTTCACGCCGGTGGCCGTGATGCCGTGTTCGGCGAAGTGCTTGTTGGCGTGCTCGAAGTGCTCGGACGATTGCAGCAGCGCCTTGGACGGAATGCAGCCCACGTTGGTGCAGGTGCCGCCGGGCGCGGGGCCACCCTTCTCGTTCTTCCACTCGTCGATACAGGCCACGTTGAAGCCCAGCTGGGCAGCGCGGATGGCGGCGATGTAGCCGCCGGGGCCACCACCGATGACGATCACATCAAATTGTTTGCTCATGGGAAATCTCGTTCAGTCTGTTGGAGAAAGACCCACCGGCGGGCAGGACCAGAGGCCGGGCCACGCGGGTGGGTCGATACAGTCAGGGGATCAGATGTCGAACAGCAGGCGCGATGGGTCTTCCAGCGCGTCCTTCATGGCCACCAGGCCCAGCACGGCTTCGCGGCCGTCGATGATGCGGTGGTCATACGACATGGCCAGGTAGTTCATCGGGCGGATGACGATCTGGCCGTTTTCGACCACGGCGCGGTCCTTGGTGGCGTGCACACCCAAAATGGCCGACTGGGGCGGGTTGATGATGGGAGTGGACAGCATGGAGCCGAACGTGCCGCCATTGGAGATGGAGAACGTGCCGCCGGTCATTTCTTCGATGCCCAGCTTGCCTTCCGACGCCTTCTTGCCGAACTCGGCGATCTTCTTCTCGATGTCGGCGAAGCTCATCTGGTCCGCATTGCGCAGGATGGGCACCACCAGGCCACGGGGCGAACCCACGGCGATACCGATGTCGAAGTAGCCGTGGTAGACGATGTCGTTGCCGTCCACCGAGGCGTTCAGCACGGGGTACTTCTTGAGGGCGTGCACGGCGGCCTTCACGAAGAAGGACATGAAGCCCAGCTTGGTGCCGTGTTCCTTCGTGAAGCTGTCCTGGAACTTCTTGCGCAGATCCATCACGGGGGCCATGTTCACTTCGTTGAACGTGGTCAGGATGGCGTTGGTCGACTGCGACTGCAGCAGGCGCTCGGCCACGCGGGCGCGCAGGCGGCTCATGGGCACGCGCTGCTCGGGACGGCCGCTCAGGTCTTCCTTGGCGGCAGGCGCGGACACCTGGGGCAGCGTCTTGGTCGGCACGCCCGTGGGAATCACGCTCGGAGCCACAGCAGCCTTGGCGCCGCCGGCCACGGCGGACAGCACGTCGCCCTTGGTCACGCGGCCATCCTTGCCCGTGCCGGCCACGGCCGACACCGAAAGGTTGTTGTCGGCCAGCAGCTTGGCGGCTGCGGGCATGGCCACATCGCCCTTCGAACCGCCAGCCGCTGGTGCGGCGGCGGGCGCTGCGGCCGCGGGAGCCGGCGCAGCGGCAGCCGGTGCGGGGGCGGCTGCGCCAGCCTTGCCTTCGGTGTCGATCTTGGCGATGAGCTGTTCGGCCACCACGGTGGCGCCGTCGCCCTGAATGATTTCGGACAACACGCCAGCCGACGGCGCGGGCACTTCGAGCACGACCTTGTCGGTTTCGATCTCGATCAGGATTTCGTCCACGGCCACGGCCTCACCGGCCTTCTTCTTCCAGGTCAGCATGGTGGCTTCCGCCACGGATTCGGACAGCTGGGGGACTTTGACTTCTACGATAGCCATTTTGAATTCTTTCAGTAGGGTTCTGTTTGTTCTGTGTTCGTTCGGGTAGCTGGCCTTACTTGGTCAGGACAAACCCCTTGAGCTTGGCAAACGCGCCGTCCACCAGCGCCTTTTGCTGTTCCTGGTGCAGATGCGAGTAACCCACGGCAGGCGACGCCGATGCCGCGCGGCCGGAGTAGCCCAGCTTCTGGCCTTCGAGCATGTTCTCGTGGATGTTGTGCTGGATGAAGAACCAGGCGCCCTGGTTCTGCGGCTCGTCCTGGCACCACACCACGTCGGTGGCATGGGGGTAGCGCTTGAGTTCGGCGGCAAACGCCTTGTGCGGGAAGGGATAGAGCTGTTCCACACGGATGATGGCCACGTCATCGTCTTCGCGCTCGGTGCGCTTCTTCACGAGGTCGTAGTACACCTTGCCGGAGCAGGCGATCACGCGCTTGACCTTGGCGGCCTTCTTCACGATGGCCTCGTCCTGTTCCGGGATCACCGTCTGGAAGCTGCCCTTGGTGAATTCGGACAGCGGCGAGGTGGCATCCTTGTTGCGCAGCAGCGACTTGGGCGTCATGATGATCAGCGGCTTGCGAAGATCACGCACCATCTGGCGGCGCAGCACGTGGAAGATCTGGCTGGCCGTGGTCGGCTGCACCACCTGCATGTTGGCGTCGGCCGACAGCTGCATGAAACGCTCCAGGCGTGCCGAGCTGTGCTCGGGGCCCTGGCCTTCGTAGCCGTGCGGCAGCATCAGCGTGATGCCGTTCACGCGGCCCCACTTCACTTCGCCGGAGGCGATGAACTGGTCGATCACGACCTGCGCACCGTTGGCGAAGTCGCCGAACTGGGCTTCCCAGATCACGAGCGTGTTGGGGTCGTTGGACGCGTAGCCGTACTCGAAGCCCAGCACCGCCTCTTCGGACAGGATGGAGTCGATCACGACGAACGGAGCCTGGTTCTCGGCCACGTTCTGCAGGGGCGTATAGGTGCCGATGTCCCACTTCTCGCGCTTCTGGTCATGGATGACCGAGTGGCGGTGCGTGAAGGTGCCGCGGCCGCAGTCCTCGCCCGACAGGCGCACGGGATAGCCGCTGGCCACGAGCGAGGCGAACGCCATGTGCTCGCCCATGCCCCAGTCCACGGGGATCTCGCCACGGCCCATGGCGGCGCGGTCGTCGTACACCTTCTTGACCAGCTGGTGCGGCGTCACGCTTTCAGGGATGGTGGTGATCTTCTCGGCCAGGCGCTTCCACTCGGCCAGGGGAATGGCGGTGTCGCCAGCGTCCGTCCACTTCTTGCCCAGGAACGGGCTCCAGTCCACGGCGTACTTGCTCTTGAAATTGGTCAGCACCGGGTCGACCGTGTGCTTGCCCGCATCCATGGCGGCACGGTAGGCCTTGACCATGTCGTCGCCCAGCGTTTCGCCCAGGCCCTGCGTGGCCAGCTTGTCGGCGTACAGCTTGCGCGTGCCGGGGTGCTGGCCGATCTTCTTGTACATGAGCGGCTGGGTCAGCGCAGGCGTGTCCTGCTCGTTGTGGCCCAGCTTGCGGAAGCAGATGATGTCCACGACCACGTCCTTCTGGAACTCCATGCGGAATTCGAGGGCGAGCTGGGTGGCCAGCACCACGGCTTCGGGATCGTCGCCGTTCACGTGCAGCACGGGCGACTCGACCATCTTCACGATGTCGGTGCAGTACAGCGTGGAGCGTGCGTCGCGCGGGTCGGAGGTGGTGAACCCGATCTGGTTGTTGATGATGATGTGCACCGTGCCGCCCGTGGAATAACCACGGGTCTGCGCCAGCGCCAGCGTTTCCTGGTTCACGCCCTGGCCGGCAAAGGCCGCGTCGCCGTGCACCAGCACGGGCAGCACCTGCTTGCCATGGGGGTCGGCGCGGCGGTCCATGCGGGCACGCACGGAGCCTTCGACCACGGGGTTCACGATTTCCAGGTGCGACGGATTGAACGCCAGCGACAGGTGGACCGGGCCGCCGGGGGTGGTCACGTCGGAGCTGAAGCCCTGGTGGTATTTCACGTCGCCCGATGGCAGGTCTTCGGGGGCGGTGTGGTCGAATTCGGCGAACAGGTCCGCAGGCATCTTGCCCAGGGAGTTGACCAGCACGTTCAGGCGGCCGCGGTGGGCCATGCCGATCACGATTTCCTGCACGCCCTTGGCGCCGGCGGACTGGATCAGTTCGTCCATGGCGGCAATGAAGCTTTCGCCCCCTTCGAGGGAGAAACGCTTCTGGCCGACGTATTTGGTGTGGAGAAAGCGCTCCAGGCCTTCGGCCGCGGTCAGGCGGTCGAGGATGTGCTTTTTCTTGTCCGCGCCAAAGCTGGGCTTGCTGCGGATGGTTTCGAGCTTTTCCTGCCACCAGCGCTTCTGGTTCTGGTCGGTGGCGTACATGTACTCGGCACCGATGGAACTGCAGTAGGTTTCACGCAGGGCGTTGATCAGCTCGCGCAGCGGCATCGACTCCTTGCCGAAGAACGTGTTGCTGGTGTTGAACACCACTTCCTGGTCGGAATCGCTGAAACCATAGAAGGAGGGTTCGAGCTCGGGGATGGCGGGGCGCTCGGTGCGCTTCAGGGGGTCCAGATCGGCCCAGCGCTGGCCCACGTTGCGGTAAGCGGCGATCAGCTGCTGGACGGCGGTGCGCTTGCGGCCCAGTTCCGAATCCGCGCCGGTGGCGACGACGACCTTGGTTCCACCCTGCTTTGCGCGCTCGGCAAAGGCATTGACCACGGGGAGATGGGGAACGTCCTTGGCATTGCTGCCGTCCACCGCGGGCACGTTTTGCAGTGCGTCAAAGTACTCGCGCCAGTTGTCTGGCACGCTGCCTGGATTGGCGAGGTAGTTCTCATACATCTCTTCGACATAGGGCGCATTGCCGCCGAAGAGGTAGGTGTTGCCTTGGTAGGCTTGATAGACGGACGTCGTATCGCTCATATTCCGCTGACCTCCGCTTTCCTTGGGAAAGCATTAGCTGGTTGAGAAACCTTCCGCGACACGGCTGAACCGATTGGCGGATGCGACTGTGGCTGGGGAAGGGCCTTGGTACGGGCGCCATTGTGCCACCGAACAGCGTGCCGCCCAACGGGAAAGGTTTTCACGAGCGGGCCGGCCAGCAGCGGGAACCCGCGCTCGCGTACATTCCGGGTATCCCATTGCCACGCACCAACATGACACCACCCACCCCCCAGAACAAGGCCTTCTTGCTGTTGCTGGCCCTTGTCACCATCGCCTTCGGGGCGATCCTGTGGCAGTTTCACGGGGCCGTCTTCTGGGGTGTCATCCTGGCGATTCTCTTTGCCCCCCTGCACCGCAAGCTGCTGCGGCGCATGCCCAGGCGGCGCAATCTCGCCGCACTGTGCACCCTGGGGCTGTGCCTCATCGTGGTCATCCTGCCCATGACCGCCATCACGGTGTCGCTGGTGCAAGAAGCCACGGTGATCTATGAGCGGATGCGCTCCGGCCAGCTCAATTTCGGGCTCTATCTGCAACAGGTGATCGCCGCCCTGCCCGCCTGGGCGGCCAACCTGCTGGACCGGCTGAACCTCACAACCGTTGGCGAACTGCAACAGAAGTTCTCGTCGGTCGCCGTCCAGGCGAGCCAGTTCGTGGCCGCGCAAGCATTGAGCATCGGGCAGAACACGCTGCAGTTCCTGGTGAGCTTCGGCATCATGCTGTACCTGCTGTTTTTCCTGCTGCGCGATGGATCAAGCCTCGCGCTGCGCATCGGCCAGGCCACACCGCTGGATGACACGCACAAGCGGCAGCTGGTCAGCAAATTCACCACCGTGATCCGCGCAACGGTCAAGGGCAACATCGTCGTGGCCGCATCGCAGGGCGCCTTGGGCGGATTGATCTTCTGGATCCTGGGCATCCAGGGACCCGTGCTGTGGGGCGTTTCGATGGCATTCCTGTCGCTGCTGCCCGCCGTGGGCGCAGGACTGATCTGGGTGCCCGTGGCGATCTACTTCCTGGCCACCGGCGCTGTATGGCAAGGGGTGGTGCTGACCGCGTTCGGCATCGGGGTCATCGGCCTGGTGGACAACGTCCTTCGGCCGATTCTGGTGGGCAAGGACACCAAGATGCCTGACTACGTTGTGCTCATTTCGACCCTGGGCGGCATGGCGCTTTTTGGCCTGACAGGCTTCGTGATCGGCCCTGTCATCGCCGCCCTGTTCATCGCCAGCTGGGATCTCTTCTCCCCCAGCACGACGGGATCAGCGTCGACAGAATGACATGGCGCTTGCCTGAAGAGCCAGGGCGACGGCCTGCGTGACCAAGCCATCGCCGCCTGGCGGGGTCTCCATCGGCCGACATCGTCGGGGCCCTTGTCGCAGGGGGTCGCACGGAGAGGTCCACACCGCGGGCACAGAGCTGCCCACCCCATACCCTGTCACAGGATTTCACGCGCCTCGCCCTGGGCCAGCATCGTTCGCCCCTTGTCCGTGAGCGAGAGCACCCGTGCAAATGGCACCGGGCTTTCATCATTGGACACCAGCACCGCGACAAGATCGGCCGCCCGAAGTACCCTGAGTTTGTCAATGCAGGCAGGGTCGTGGACAGTCAATGGAAGCTCGCAAGCGGCGAGTTCTTGCAGGTACTCAAATGGCATGACCAACCTCCGGTGGCGTGTGGAGGAAAAATTGTCAACGCTATGTGAACCAGTGCTTTGTAAGAAAACATCGCAAGCTGGCCACTATCGTTCGCCCAGTCCCCGCGCAGCGGGTACGGTGCCAAGGTCCATTCTTCCCAGCCGGTGCGGCTGGGCGTGCAGAAAAAACGCACTTGACCAATCTGCCGGCGCCGCGGCCTGTGCGCACGCTACCTTGTAGGCCCGAGCAATTCGGCCAGGACGCCGATGTAGGCGCTGGCCGCGGCCGAAGGCGTGCGTCCCACAAGCGTCACCAGGCTGTAGTGCGTTTGCATGTCCGTGAAGCCCACGATCCGCAACTGCACGAGAGTGTCGGTATTCGCTTTGAGTGCCGCGGCATGCGGTGCGAGGATCACCGCATCCGCGGTCAGGGCAAGGTGCTGCAGTGTGCCTTCGTCGTCGCAGGCCACGTTGAAGACAGCCCGGTCAGCCCGAGGAGACTGCCGATGGAATTGAATGGCCACTTCGGCAGGAAGGTGCGGACCGGCCATGGGATATTGCATGGCCTGCGCCAGCGTGACCTGCTTGAGCTGGCTCAGCGGATGTTTGGGCCGCACGAAGAACGAGACCGGCTGGTTGGGCAGACGCGCGATCTTCAGGCCAGGCTGCTTCTTCAGGTCTCGTGTGTCGGCCACGAACAGGTCCAGCTGTCGGTTGTACAGCCGTTCACACAGCGAATTCGCATGTGCCACTTGCACCTGCATCGTCAGCTGCGGATAACGCTGCGTCATCAGCGACAACGCCGCACGGCCCAGCGTGCCAGCCGCGAACGGGCCCAGCCCGACCGCGAGGCGGCCGATTGCGAGCTCTTCGAGCTGCAGTACATCGCGCCGGATCTGCTGCGCATCAGCGATCAATTCGCGGGCGCGCGCGAGCACCAGCTCTCCAGCTTGCGTGAAGCGCACGGTGCCGTAGGCGCGGTCGACCAGGCGCGCCCGCAGACTGTCCTCGAGGGTGTCGATGCTGCGCGAAAGCGCGGGCTGCGACAAATGCACCGCCAGCGCGGCGCGGCCGAAGCTGCCGTGGTCGGCGAGGGCAACAAGGTGTTCGAGCTGTCGTAGTTGCATTTTGCGTTTTTCTTTAAATGTCAGCACATATTTTGCATTTGCCAACGATTTGAATGCTCTCGAGAATGGGTCGCTCGCTTGTTCCTCGTTCACATAAGCAGACAACCATGCCCCGTTCTTCCCTCCTTCCCATTGCCTTCGCCGCCTGGGCCTGCATGCTCGCCACCGCGCCGGTCCTGGCGCAGACCACACCCAAGGCGCCCGAGCCCGCCACGCTGAAGGCCAATGCAGAGATGGCGAAGGCGCTGCCTTTCGCCGATCGCCAGGATTTCCAGGATGCGATGCGCGGCTTCATCGGAACGGTGCCCGATGCGCTGGTGCCGGGTACCGGCGCGCGCCCGGTCTGGAACCTGAAGCCCTACGACTTCCTGAAGGCCGACGCGCCGGCTGACAGCGTCAACCCGAGCCTTTGGCGCCAGGCCCAGCTCAATCTCATCCACGGCCTTTTCAAGGTGGTCGACAAGGTCTATCAGGTGCGCGGCTTTGACCTCGCGAACATGACGATTGTTGAAGGCGACACCAGCCTGATCGTGATCGACCCGCTGCTTTCCGTGGAGACCGCCCGCGCCGCGCTCGATCTTTACTACCAGCACCGACCCAGGAAACCAGTGGGCACCGTCATCTACACCCACGGCCACTCCGACCACTTCGGTGGCGTCAAGGGCGTGGTCAGCGAGGCCGATGTCGCGGCCGGCAAGGTACAAGTGATCGCGCCGTCGGGCTTCATGGAGTCGGCCGTGGCCGAGAACATCCTGGCCGGCACCGCGATGAGCCGCCGTGCGCACTACCAGTTCGGCGTGTTGCTGCCCTCGGGCCCGCGCGGTCAGGTCGACGCCGGCCTGGGCAAACGTCTGGCCAGCGGCACCACCACCCTGATCGCGCCTACCAGCACTATCGAAAAAACCACGGAGGAGCGCACCATCGACGGCGTGGCCTTCGTGTTCCAGCTGGTGCCGGGTTCAGAGGCTCCAGCAGAGATGCTGATCCACCTGCCGCAACAGCGCGTGCTCAACATGGCAGAGGATGTGGCGCACACGATGCACAACCTCTACACCATCCGCGGAGCAGAGGTGCGCGACGGCAACCTGTGGGCCAAATACATTGATCGGGCACGCCTGGACTTCGGCGACAAGACCGACGTGATGATCACGCAGCACCACTGGCCGGTGACGGGGCGCGAGCGTGTCGCCGACCTGCTGAAGAAGCAGCGCGACATGTACAAATTCATCAACGACCAGACGCTGCGCCTGCTCAACCACGGCCTGGGGCCGCAAGACATCGCCGAGCAACTGCGCATGCCCGCCAGCCTGGAGCGTGAATGGTCGGCACGCGGCTACTACGGCACACTGCGCCACAACGCCAAGGCGGTCTATCAGAAGTACCTGGGCTGGTACGACGCCAATCCGGCCAACCTGGACCCGCTACCACCCGTGCCCCATGCGAAAAAGACGGTCGAATACATGGGTGGCGCTGATGCCGTGCTGGCCCGTGCCCGCGATGACTTCAAGAAAGGCGAGTACCGCTGGGTGGCCAGCGTGATGAATCAGCTGGTGTTTGCCGATCCGGACAACAGCGCGGCGCGCCAATTGGGCGCCGATGCCCTGGAGCAGCTGGGCTATCAGTCCGAGGCCAGCACCTGGCGCAACGCCTACCTGGCGGGTGCGATGGAACTGCGCGGCGGAGTACCGAAGATCCCTGCGCGCAGCAGCAGCACCCCCGACACGCTCAAGGCGGTGAGCAACGAGCTGTACTTCGACTACCTGGCTGTGCGCCTTGATGCGGCCAAGGCCGAAGGCAAGAAGATGGTGATCAACTGGAACTTCACCGATTCCAAGCAGCAGTTCGCGCTGACGCTGGAGAACTCGGCGCTCACCCATGCCAGTGGCCAAGCCCGCAATGCAGACACAACCCTCACCCTGAGCCGTGCCACGCTGGACGCAATTACGCTCAGGCAGACCACCTTCCCCGAAGCGGTGCAGACCGGGCAGATCAAGGTCGAGGGTGACCGCGCCAAGCTTGGCGAGCTGCTGGCAATGTTCGACAGCTTCGAGACGATGTTCCCGGTGGTTGAGCCGAGGAGGTAGGCAATCTTGGATATGCCCCTGGAGGGCCCGGAGATGACAGTTGCGGGCGCGCGGGATGGCATCGCTGAAAGCCGTCGTGGAGGATGCCCGCAGCCCGCGCCTGGCCATCGACCAAGGCGGTCCCCTCCTCGGCGAGCTACCTTAGACGAGCGGCAACGGTAGGTCGTTGTTCGGGGAACGCCTCGGTTTTGCGGCTGCGCACGACGGCTCCATCTGCGCCTGACAATTTGAAAAACGCTACCGCATTGACCAACTCTGACGCTTGATTGTTCAAGCTGCTAGCCGCTGCCGCCATCTCTTCGACCAGCGCCGCATTCTGTTGGGTGGCCTGGTCCATCTGCATCACCGCTTCTCCCACCTGCGCCACGCCTTGACTCTGTTCCTCGCTGGCGGCGCTGATCTCTCCCGTGAGGTCCGTCACGCGCTTGATGGCGCTGACCACTTCGGTCATCGTTGTGCCGGCCTGGTCAACCAGTGTGGCGCCCTGGCCAACCCGTGAAACGCTCTCACCAATCAGTATCTTGATTTCCTTGGCAGCCTCCGCGCTGCGCCACATCCACGCCGGACCTTTGGCGCCAGCCTGGGTCTGGAGGCACGGAGGCACGGAGGCACGGAGGCACGGAGGCAGGATGTGCCATGAACCCCAGATCAGATGCCACTGCCAAAGAGAACATCAGGAATTCACGCTCCCGTGAACGCATCGGCACTTTGGTTATCCGTCTGCATGATCTTGCGCGACAGGATACAGATGCCGAAGTCAGCTGAGCCGGTGCCAGCATCGAGCAGGCCATCGCCAACGTCGAGGCGGCACTCAACCTGCGCATCTCCGGCTCAGTCCGCAACTTCATCCTGCGCACCGGCGACGGTGGGTTGGATCTGTTCCCGATTTCCGCAATACCCGCGGGCGAGCCACTGGGCGGGCGCGGCACCGCGCACGACGACACGTTGCATTGGCGGCAAGACGCGGGTTCACGCCACTGCTACCTCGTGGCCATTCAGTGCAATGGGGACGACAACGAGCCGTCCTGCCTGGACACATCGCGCGTGGTGGACGGCGAAAATCCCGTGGTGCACTTCTACCCCAGCTCGCACAGCGGCCATGTCGATCGCATCGGACCCAGCTTTATCGACTTCTACGAAGACTACTTCGCACCTTGCTTCGCAGATTGCGATTGACCAGCATCTCCCAGTACCGTATGCACTGCTGGCGCTGCGTGTGATGAAAGAAGTGATTTGATCTAAACCGACCTCCACCACCCTCCCAGCAAGCGCAAGCAGCCATCACATGTGAAGCAAAACCATGCCGACACCCCTCACCATCACCCCTGACGGCGTTCACCCCTTGGCGCCCCGCCTGGGCGGCGGCGCGCTGATCGGCGGCGTGGCCCACTGGCCGCACGGCCCCTCGGGCCGGCCGCTGGTGCTCGCCGTATCGCTGCCCGCGGCATTCCTGGCCGAGCATGCGGGCATTGACATCGGCGCGGGCCGCATCGCCTCGGTCTTCACCACCTACGCGCCGGGCACGTACTTCCTCGACGAGATCACCTACCACGGCGACCCGGCCGAACTGGCACTGCTGCGCCGGGGCACCACGCAAGTGCTGGTGCACGAGGCCGGCACATTGGTGCAGAGCGCGCTGGAACTGCCCCCGCACGGCATCCACGCGCAGGCCAGCGGGGACGCGCGGTCCTTCATCGGCGGTGCGCCGCAATGGCTGCAAAACGAAGACCTGGAACTCGGCGGCCTGGCCTTCGCATTGCAGATCGACGGCGGCAACCTGCCCGCGCCGCTGCGCAACCTGTTTTACCTGGCCGACGGGGTAGGCTACCTGTACCTGCCCACGCAGGCCAGCGAGAGCACCGACTGCAGCGGCCTCTTCTTCGTACAGGTGACGTGAATGAAAATGGCCACCAGCGCCCGTCCACAAATCGCAAGCCGCTATCAATACGGGAGCATAAAGAATGAACACCATGGACAGGGCCATGGCTCCGGTGACGTGGCTTCATCCGACACCGTCAAGGCCCAGGAGCCTCACGCCCTGATCGAGGCATTGAAGCGGCTGGACAACGAGGGCTTCTTGGGCCGGCACCGCCAAGGGGCCAACGCTTCGGTTCTGTTCATCACCTCGCCCGGCTCCGATGATGCCGAAGCGATGGAGGACCAATCGGCCCGGTGGCTGAACCGGCCCGAGGTCTGCGAGACCTTCCTGAAACAGCACAAGGACATGGAATGAGCCCACGACTGCCCCTTGCCGACTGGCCCGCGCTGCTGCGCTGCGCCCCGTACTTCAGCCGTGCCGTCGTCGATGCGCTGCACGCATCCGGGCCTGACGGCTTCGCGCCGCTGGCGCGGGCGGTGTACTACTTCGACCTGTTCGACGCGCAGGTCTCCAACGGCGGCGTGGATCAGTACTTCGACAACGTGGCCGCGCATCTGGACGATGCAAGCGCGGTGCCGGGCATCATCGCGGCCAATCCCGTCTATGCGTCCGTGCTGCCGCTGATCGAGGAAGCGCACGCGATCTGGAATATGGTCGCGCAGGCGTATCCGGATCAAGAAAATGATGATGATGATGATGATGATGAGGGAGAAGAAGGCGGTGATGAAGATGCCCGGGACGCCTACCAGGATCTGCTCGCCCCGCACGGGGAGCGCCTTGCAGCCATCGCCACCGAATTCTTCGCCCTGCACCACGCCGTCCGCCAGCGGCTGGAGCAGGACATCGTGCGCGACCCACACCGCTATTTCTCCCTGGCGGCCGTGCCCGGGTTGCGTGGCAGCGGTGTCGAGCATGTGACGCTTGCAGACGGTGCGCACCGCCTGCGCTTCGTGGATGGTTTTCCCATCGGCCCCAACGTCTTCGAGAATCAGGACTGCGGTTGTGACGTGGTCTGGTTCTCGCCCGACCGCACGCTGCTGCAGTGCGAGACACAGGGCTTTGGCAATGAGCGCAGTCGCCACTGGATCCACTACCCCAGCCAGGCCAGCAACAGTTGGACCAGCGGCGAGCACTTCATGAGTGGCGCCCTGCAGTCCGTGCGCAGCGACCGGCTGGCACTGGGCCTGGGCCACCATGGCCTGCATGAGGCTTTCGACGCCCAGGGCCAGCGCGAAAGCACGCAGTTGTACTGGTACGGAGAGGAGTTGTGCAGCGAGCACTTCTACCCCTGCGGCGTACCACTGCTGCGCTGCAGCCGCCAAGACAAGGGCGAACATCACTTGCGCTACTGGCCCAGCGGCGCACTCAACACCGAAAGCATCGAGGGCCATGATGGCGCCACGCGCTACCTGCGCTGCCTGGACGCGCAGGGAAACGACCTGGCCCCCCAGGGCACGGGGCGCCTGTTCGAAATGCTGAGCCTCGATGCCGACATGCGCCAATGGCGCGAAGGCCAACTGGTGGCAGGCTTTCTGCAGGGCCCCGTGGTGCGCATGACAAGCCAGCCCGACGGCAGCCAGCCGCGCGAAACCGAGCGCACGTTCTTCAAGAATGGCCGTGTGGCCTAACGCTGTGCACGCCGCCTGGAGGTTCCCCCGCGGCGCGATGCCGTGGCTGTTGTCGATGTGCGGAAGCTGGCCCACAGCGATCCAGGAACACGCTGCGGTCCTCGTGGCCACCCAAAAGACCTGGGGCGGACGTTGGTTGATTGACAGCAGCAAGCAGCCTGAAACTGCCAGATGGCGTGCAGCCGCCAACCTCAAAAGTCAACCGACACGTCAACTTCGGGTCCTGTGTGGATAGCTGGGGCCCGGCAATGGCGCTGCCGCTGATCGGGGTTCCTGCTGGAAAGCCCGGGCAGCCTTCAGCCCTTCCTGCGTCTCACTGCTGCGATGCCCAGCATGGCCATCATTGACGCCATGGCCATCAAGGCGTACTCACTCAAGGTAGGAATGCTGGCGGCGGGGACAACTGGCGGCGGAGCCAGCCCGATGTTGATGATGATCTCGTCGCCCGAGGGCAAAAAGAGCGTTCGGGTTCCGACGGTCAGCCCCGCTCCCGCGAGGGTTGTCCCCGCGAACGTCGTTGAGTTCGAGATGGAAGCCTCAGAGATGTAGTTCTCGGGCAAATAAAGATCGGCACCGAGAATGTAGACGCCAGGCCCCATGGAACCAGTGCCGGCTTGTGGTGTGGAGGCTACGCCGGCCAAGCTTGGGAATAGCACACCGCTGAACATGTCGGCAGTCGTTTCAGTCCCAATGCAGATAGCGTTGTTGTGGATCAACCCGTGTCCTGCAGCGCACAACCCGATGGTTGTCAACGCAGACATTGAACTCGTATTGAGCGAGCCGGAGCCTGTCATCACAACATCCGCGCCCACCTGATCGATGTTGATTGTGTAAATGGCTTGGGCCGCGCTCGCCGCGGCCAAGAACGCCAAGCCGACGCAGGCACTGCGCAAGTTCATCTCCGCTCCTCCATATGAATACATATGTGTTCAAGTGTATCGGACGGTTGAATTCACTTGCTACCTATAGGGAGCTGCCATGGCGGCACGCAGCGCCAAGCCACTTCCGCCGGCAGACCTTTCTCGTTCCGACCCGCAGTGGTGTAGCTGAAAGGGTTCGGGCCGCGATCCTGATGACCGCTGACAGCCGCATTCGCCACCCGGTCTTTCTTGAATGCTTGCCATGGTACGGGGACCCTACCGGGGCGCCGGGTAGCACGCTACCTTTTTTGGGTAGTGATGAGCCCATCTGAGGCCATTCCTGAACCCAAAACAAAAAAGCCTGCTATTTATTCAATAGCAGGCTTTTCATATCACACAAAAAAACGGGTGGTAGGACGTACAAGATTCGAACTTGTGACCAACGGATTAAAAGTCCGCTGCTCTACCAACTGAGCTAACGTCCCGACCTGTTGCAGCAATCGTGGCCGATGGCTGCAAAGCCTTGGATTATAGCGTTGTTTTTACGGCCTTCCTGGAAGTGGCGGCAAGTTTGTCCAGCACCCAGCCCGCGGCACACTGGCCGAAGGTGGCCGTCACGGCGACGACCGAACCATACCCATGGCAATTCAGGGAGCCATCCCCATCGATTTGGCATGACGCATCCGGCGGAGCCACAGCCTCTCGGCTGAAGACACAGTCCACGCCGATCTTCTTGCCCTCGCGCGCGGCACGGTGGTGCTTGCGCATGCGATAGCGCAGTTGCGCCAGCAAAGGATCGTGGGTCGTCCGCGCGAGGTCGTCCACATCCACCTTGTGCGCATGCCGCTTGCCACCCGCCGCACCCACGGTGATGTGCAGCACCCCGCTGGCCTGGGCCCATGCCGCAATGGCCGTCTTGGCCTTGACCTGATCGCAGGCATCGATCACCGCATCAACGGGCACGGGAAGCAACCCAGGCCAGTTTTCCGGCTCCACGAAGTCCTCGATGCAATGGACCGTGCACTCCGGGTGAATCTGTGCGATCCGATCCCGCATCGCCAGAACCTTGGCTTGTCCAATGGTCCCGGTGAGCGCATGAATCTGGCGGTTGATATTTGACTCGGACACATGGTCGAGATCGATCAGGGTGATCTGCCCCACCCCGCTGCGCGCCAAGGCCTCGGCGGCCCATGAGCCTACGCCACCAATCCCCACCACCGCGATGTGTGCCTGGCGGATCCGGGCGGCGCCCTGCACGCCGTACAGCCGCTCCAGTCCGCCGAAACGGCGATCCGGGGCGGCGGACTCAGGCACGACAATGGGGGACGGCGCCGCTTGAAAAGACGGTGCGCCGGGCATCACTTCAAGCGGGAAAGGCGTTCTTTGGCCGCCATCGCAGCTTCAGATTGCGGGTAGGCGCGCAGAAGATCTTCCAGCGTCTTGCGCGCGGCCCGCGTGTCCTTGAGTTCGATCTGGCAGTTGGCGATGGACAGAGCCGCTTCCGGCGCACGGGCATGGGAGGGGGCATCAGCCAGCATCAGCTTGAAGTTGTTGATGGCCTCCTTGTACTCGCGGGTGGCATATTGGGCGTTCCCCAGCCAGAAGCGGGCGGAAGGCACGAAGCCACTGCGCGGGTACTGCCGCACAAACGCCGCAAATGCCGAACTCGCATCGGAAAACTTGCCCGAACGGAACACGGACAGGGCCGCTTCGAAGTCCTTCTTTTCGGCGGGGTCGGCCTGGAACTCCTGGCCGTCCACCGTCACCTTCACCGGCTCAAACTGCTTCAGGCGCTCGTCCACTCCCTGGGCAATGTCCTTCTGGCGCCGGTGCAGGTCCGCAGCGTCCCGCAGCAACTGCTCGTTCTGGCCCCGAAGCTTGGACTGCTCCATGCGCAGCGTCTCGATCTGCCCCTGCAGATCAAGCAGGCTGCGCCGGAGCTGGCCGTTCTCTTCGCCAAGCCTGCGCATTTCTTCGGCTGCGCGTTGCTGGGACATTTGCAGCCCGTCAACACGCTGGCGCATTTCGATGATGGCGCGGCGGGCCTCGTCGTCCTCAAAAAGGGCTGCATGCGCTGCGGGCAGCAAGGCCGCCGACAGCGCCCCGGCCGCCAGTGCCTTGAACAGGTAGGACACAGGAAAAGACAACGTGCGCATCAACGATAGGACAGTTCTGCCCGGCGATTCTGTGCGTGCACGTCTTCGCTATTGCCTTGGGCGGCGGGCTTTTCCTTGCCAAAGCTCACGGCTTCCATCTGGTTGTCTGGCACACCCAGCAGCGCCAGCGAACGGCGCACGGCTTCGGCGCGCTTCTGGCCCAGGGCCAGGTTGTACTCGCGGCCACCACGGTCGTCGGTATGGCCTTCGATCATCACCTTGCGGCCGTTGCCAGACTTGATGAAGCGGGAATGCGCTTCGATCAGGGACTGGAATTCAGGCTTGATCACGTAGCTGTCGTAGTCGAAATAGACGATGCGGCTCACACCCACGGGGCCGGCCGCATCGCGGCCCGACTGGCCAAGGTCCACGCCGGCCACGCCGCTCTGGGCAGTGTTGCCGGAGTTGGCCCCACTGTTGGTGCCCATGGTGGACGTGGCGTTCTTGTCTTCGACAGGCACGTCATCCAGCTTCACGCCGGAACTGCATCCGGCCATCAATGCGACAACGGTAAGGGCAAGGGTAATGCGTTTGATCATCCAAAATTCTCCTGAAAGCTTGGTAACTGAAAGTGCGGATAAGTTCATTGCTTTTGAAATGGGCCCCAGTCGGGCTCGCGGATATCTCCCGCCTGCCCCGCGAGCCGGGCCTTGATCTTGCCGTCCAGCGTGGTGGTCATGAGCGCTTCGCGCCCTTGCTGCTGGGTGGCATAGACGATGAGGCGGCTATTGGGAGCAAAACTGGGGTTCTCGTCCGCCGTGGTGTCCGTGACTGCATTCACGGTGCCGGAGGACAGGTCCATGACGTGCAGCTTGAAAGCCCCGCCAACGCGGGAAATATAGGCCAGCCAGCGGCCATCCGGGCTGATGCTGGGGGAAATGTTGTAGCTGCCCGTGAAAGTGACACGCTCCGCATTGCCGCCAGAGGCAGGGACCTTGTAGATCTGCGGTGCGCCACCCCGGTCGCTCACGAAGTAGATGCTGCGGCCGTCGCCGGAGAACACGGGTTCGGTATCGATGCCCGAGCTCTGCATGAGGCGGCGCGGTTCGCCGCCATTGGCGTCGATGGTGTAGAGCTGGGAGCCGCCATCACGGCTCAGCGTCACGGCCAGGGAGCGTCCGTCTGGAGCCCAGGCGGGCGCGCTGTTGGAGCCCCGGAAATTGGCGATCAGGCGCCTGCGGCCGGAGGCCACGTCGTGCACGTAGACAACGGGTTTGCGTGATTCGAACGAGACGTAGGCGAGCTGGCCGCCATTGGGTGACCACGCGGGCGAGATGATGGGCTCGGGGCTCGACAGGGCCGACTGCGCATTCTCGCCGTCGGCGTCCGCCACCCACAGGCTGTAGCGGGGGCCGGTCTTGGTGACGTAGGCAATGCGGGTCGAGAAAATTCCGCGTTCACCCGTCAGCTTTTCATAGATGAAATCGGCGATGCGGTGGGCCACCAGGCGCAGATCGCCCTGCGTGACCACAAAGCTCTGCCCGCCCAGGTCCTGCCCCTTCACCACATCCCAAAGGCGAAAGCGGATGTCGAAGCGGCCATCCGCCAGGCGCGTGATGCTGCCGGTTGCCAGGGAATCCGCGCTTTTCTGGCGCCACAGGGCCACATCGGGGCGCGCGGTTTCGTCCAGCACCGCGCCCGACGCATCCACCGCACGGAACTGGCCACTGCGCTCCAGGTCGGCCTGGACAATGGACGACATCTTCTGGGGCGCCTGCGCCTCGCCCCGGAACGGAGCGATCGCAATGGGCAGCTGGGTCAGGCCAACGCCCGTCACCTCGACGCGAAATTGCGCCAGTGCTGGCAGTGCGGGAGTGGCAATGAGCGCGGCCAGTACCTGGCGGCGCAAGGGATGCGGCAAAGCCGCAGGAGATGGGTGTGTAGAGATTCGATCTGTGGTCATTGGCATCCAGCGGTAGCCGAACAAATGCCGAAGGGCAAACCCGAATGTTACACACAGCGGGAAAACCCCTGTGACAAACTGTGCGGCCACGAGGGCCATCGGCCTTGATTTCGAGCCAACCGTGCGCATGGCCTTCCGGCACTGGCTTTTTCCTGCCGCGCCGGCCCGCATCCGATCAATGGGCACTGCTCAAAGGAGCGTGCAGGCCCGGGCAGCCCGCGACCGTAGAATCCGGGCCACATGCAAGCCACAGATTCAGGCCCGGGCGCCACGCCCGCCTCCCCCCCTCCTCCTCCTGCCGCAAGCCTGACCACGCGCCTTCAGCGGCTATCGGTCTACTTCGGCAACCAGCGGATGGCCTGGAGCCTTGCCGTTGTCGCCACCCTCGTGGGCGCCGTGACCGAGCCCCTGATTCCCGCGCTGCTGCAGCCTTTGCTGGACCGCGGCTTCACCCAGGGAACCCTGCAGCTGTGGATGGTGCCCCTGGCCATCCTGGGCGTTTTCTTCGTGCGCGGCGTCGCGCAGTTCGTCGGCCAGTACGCGCTGGCACGCATAGCCAACGAGGGCATGCTGACGCTGCGGCAATCGCTGTTCGACAGGGTCCTGGCGGCGGAAATGGGCCTGTTCTCGCGGCAGTCGGCCAGCACCTTGTCCAACACCGTGGTGTACGAAGTGCAGACCGGCGCAACCTTGCTCGTGCAGGCACTGCTGGGCGTATCGCGTGACGGGTTCACGCTGGTGGCGCTGCTGGCCTACCTGCTGTACCTCAATTGGCAGCTCACGCTGATCGTGGCGGTGGTGGTGCCGGGCGTGGCCTGGATCATGAAGACACTTTCCCGGCGCCTCTACCACCTGACAAAAAGCAGCCAGCAGGCGACCGACGAGCTGGCCTACGTGGTGGAGGAAAACGTGCTGGCGCACCGCATGGTGCGGCTGCACGGCGCGCAGGCCGGCCAGGCCGGGCGCTTCGCCGGGCTGAGCCAGAGCCTGCGCCGCCTGGCCATCAAGTCGACGATTGCATCCGCGGCCATGACACCGCTCACGCAGTTGCTGGCCGCCGCGGCGCTCTCCGTGGTGATCTGCATCGCCCTGTGGCAAAGCCGTGGCGCGGTGGACGCGAAGGACGTCACGGTGGGCGGCTTCGTGTCGTTCATCACGGCCATGCTGATGCTCATAGCTCCCATCCGCCGCCTGGCCGATGTCGCCAGCCCGATCACCCGGGGGGTGGCGGCCCTTGAACGGGGACTCGCGCTGCTGGGCGACACCGGCGCCGAAACAGGCGGCCAGTACCGCACGGACCGCGTGCGGGGCGCGCTGGAGCTGTCCCGGGTGACGGTGTCGTACGGCCCCGACCATGCCCCGGCACTGGACCAGGTCAGCCTGCGCGTGGAGCCCGGTGAAATCGTCGCCCTGGTCGGCCCCTCCGGCGCCGGAAAGACGACGCTGGTCAACCTGCTGCCACGGTTCGTGATGCCCGCGTCGGGCGACATCCTGGTGGATGGCCGCCCCCTGCCCGAGTGGGACCTGGGATCGCTGCGGTCGCAGTTCGCGATGGTGAGCCAGGACGTGGTGATGTTCAACGACACCATCGCCGCCAACGTGGCGCTGGGGCGCGAGGTGGACGACCTGCGCGTGCAGGAATGCCTGGCCGCAGCGAACCTGGCGGAACACGTGGCGGCGCTTCCACGGGGCATCCACACCGTGGTGGGCCACAACGCCACCCAATTGTCAGGCGGGCAGCGGCAGCGGCTGGCGATTGCCCGGGCGCTGTACAAGGATGCCCCCATCCTGATCCTGGACGAGGCCACCTCGGCGCTGGACACCGAATCGGAACGGCTGGTGCAGGACGCCCTCCAGCGCCTGATGCAGGGGCGCACCACGCTGGTCATTGCCCACCGCCTGTCCACCATCGAACATGCGGACCGGGTCATCGTCATGGAGCGTGGACGCATTGCCGAGCAAGGAACCCATGGCGAACTGATGGCGCGGGGCGGGCTGTATGCGCGCCTGCAGGCGCGGCCGGCCTCGGGCGAAACCGCCGCACTCCACTGAACCCGCGCCACCCCGCGCGGGAAACCCTCGCAGGAGCCCTACCACCTGCCCCGGTTGGGCTGGCGCTTGCGTATGGCAGCGGCAATCCGTTCCGCAGAATCGGTGCGGCTCACGCGCATGGCGAAGTCCGTGGCGGTCAGGCCCAGCTGGTTCTTGAGCGTGGGGTCGGCGCCCTCGTCCAGCAAAAGCTGCACGGACTCGATGGAGCCGTAGTGCGCCGCCATCATGAGGGGGGTCGTGCCGTTGGGCGAAGCGGCATCGATGTACGCATGGTTTTCCAGCAGCAGCGCGATGATCGCCGCATGCTGGGGCGAGCCGGCGGACGCCGCGTAGTGCAGGGGCGTCCAGCCCGTCTTGTTCACATCCGCATCGCGTGCAAGAAGCGCCTTCACGGCCTCCACGTTGCCCTTGAGCGCGGCCATCATCAAGGGGCTCTCGTCCTGTGCGTTCCGTGCATCCACATTCACCTGCCGTGCGGCCAGCAGCGCAAAGAAGGCCTTGGAAGCGCCGTTTTGCAAGGCGATGGTGAGGCCCACCTGGCCTTTCGGGTCGCGCGTATCAGGGTCGAACCCCCTGCGCAGCAGCGCGGTGATGGCGCCACCGTCATCGCGCAGGATGGCGACAAAAAAATCCTCGTAGGCTCCTGCCCAGATAGCGGGAGCAGCCAGCCCCAGCGCCAGGGTCGCCAACACGTTGCGGCGATGGTGGATCATTCGGTCACTCCCTTGAACAAGGCGTCGAAGTTGCGGCTCGTGGCCTCGGCCACCGCCTCGAGCGCCAGCCCCTTGGTTTCGGCCACCTGCCTGGCCACGTAGGGTACATACGACGGGTTGTTGGTCTTGCCACGGTATGGCACGGGCGCGAGGTAGGGGCTGTCGGTTTCGATCAGGGTGCGGTCCAGCGGCACGAAGGCCACCACGTCGCGCAGTTCCTGGGCGCTCTTGAATGTGACGATGCCCGAAAAGGAGATGTAGTAGCCCAGATCGAGCGCCGCGCGCGCCACCTGCATCGATTCGGTGAAGCAGTGGAACACGCCGCCCGCGCGGTTGCCGGGGCCGTCCTCCCCCTCTTCGCGCAAGATGGAGAGCGTGTCGTCCGACGCGCTGCGGGTGTGGATGACCAGCGGCTTGCCGCACGCCCGCGCCGCGCGGATGTGGTTGCGAAAGCGCTCGCGCTGCCACTCCAGGTCGGCGATGCTGCGCCCTCCCTTGCGGTCCTCCATGCCGTAGTAGTCGAGCCCGGTCTCGCCAATGGCCACCACGCGCGGCAAGGCGGCGCGCTCCAGCAGGTCCTGCACCGTGGGCTCTGCGATGCCTTCGTTGTCCGGGTGCACGCCCACCGTGCTCCAGAAGTTGTCGTGCGCCATGGCCAGGGCATGCACGCCCTCGAACTCTTCCAGGGTGGTGCAGATGCACAAGGCCCGGTCCACGCGCGCGTCGGCCATGGCCTGGCGGATGGCGGGCAGCTGGCTCGCCAGTTCGGGAAAATTGAGATGACAGTGCGAATCAGTGAACATGCGGTTTCAAAATAATCGTGTTTGCGCGCCACGCGGGCCACCGGTGGCCATCGCAGCCTCCGGGGTGGGCAGCAGCCCCGCCCGCCCGCCGCAGCCAGCAAACAAAAATGCCGACCCGCCTGGCACGGGTCGGCACGGTGGGCGGGTGCCGGCTCAGATGGTCTGTGTCGGCCGGTCGGACCCCAGCGCCGTGCCGAGCAGTTCCTCGATCTTGGCCTTGAGCTGGCGCGACTTCTCGTCCTTGGGAAACTGGATGCCCACGCCCTGCGTGCGGTTGCCCGCAGCCCGCGCCGGGGTGACCCAGGCCACGCGGCCGGCCACCGGGTAGCGCTGCGTGTCGTCCGGCAGCGTCAGCAGCACATAGACATCATCGCCCAGCTTGTAGTCCCGCTGGGTGGGGACAAAAATGCCCCCTTCGGCGAAAAAGGGAATGTAGGCCGCGTACAGGGCCGCCTTTTCCTTGATGGCCAGCTGCATGACGCTGGGGCGGGGGGCGGTGGATGGACTGCTCATGGATGGGTGGGTACGGCTCAGTGCTTGGAGTGTAGGGTGTTTCGCGCCTGGGCGACAAGCGCCTCCAGCATGAGGCCGGCATTGAAAGGATGGTCCGCCGTGCGTGCGGCCTTGGCCAGCGCGCGCGACCAGCGTGTCAGCGCGCCCAGCGGCGGCAGCGCCTTCGGGAGGTCCGCCGCCGCGAAGTAGCGCGGAGCGGCGCCCACGCTCGCCGCCAGCAGGTCATGGCAGAGCTTTTGCAGCGCATCGATGGCCTGCGCAGGCGCCCAGTCCCCGAGCGCGGTCACATCCCCCTTGGCGACGGCCTGGGGCAGCGCGGACCAGGCCTGCGGACTGCGCCCCGACTGGGCCAGCGCCAGCGCATCGTCGGGCCGCCCGCCGGCAGCGCGCAGGAACGCCGTCGCGGCGGCGCCGGCAACGCCCTGCCCTTGCAGCCACTGCAGCATCTGGTCCTCGGCGGGCCAGACCATCGTGTGGCCCAGGCAGCGGCTGCGGATGGTGGGCAGCAACTGGTGCGCGGCCTCGCTGGCCAGGACGAAGCGCACATCCCCCGGCGGCTCCTCCAGGGTCTTGAGCAAGGCATTGGCCGTGATGTGGTTCATCTGCTCGGCGGGATACACCAGCACGGCCTTGCCCCGGCCACGGGCCGAGGTGCGCTGCGAGAACTCCACCGCGTCGCGCATCGCTTCCACGCGGATCTCGCGGCTGGGCTTGCGCTTCTTGTCGTCGATGTCCGCCTGGGCCTTCTCCGACAGGGGCCAGCCCAGCGCCATCATCTGCACCTCGGGCATCAGCACGCACAGGTCGGCATGGGTGCGCACGTTGACCGCATGGCAGCTGCCGCACTGGCCGCAGGCACCCTGCGCGGTCGGTGCATCGCACAGCCAGGCGCGCACCAGCTCCATGCCCAGCGCGTACTGACCCATGCCCGACGGGCCCTGCAGCAGCCAGGCATGCCCGCGCTGGGCCAGCAGGCTGGCACGCTGCGCGGCGATCCAGGGCGCGAGGGCCGTCGCAGGGGCGTTGGCGGGCTCGCTCATGCCGCTCCTCCCTGGGTGGCCACCATGATGGCCAGCCAGCCCTTGCGCACAAAGACGCTGGTGAGCTGCTGCCACACACGGTGGCGGTCCTGCGCGGCGTCCAGCCGTGCAAACCGCTGGGGTGCGGCGGCCGCGCGGTCGGCATAGCCCTGGGCCACCCGGCGGAAGAACTCGGCGGGCTGGGCCTCGAAACGGTCGGGCACGCGGGCGCCGGCCAGGCGCTGGGCAGCCACTTCCGGCGCCAGGTCGAACCACACGGTCAGATCGGGCTCACGCATCAGATCGGCCTCTGGCGAAAGACCCGTCTGCGCAAGCCGCTCCAATATCGATAGCACGCCAAGATCGAAGCCCCGGCCGGCCCCCTGGTAGGCGAAGGTGGCATCGGTGAAACGGTCGCACAGCACCACGTCGCCACGCGCGAGGGCGGGCTCGATCACATTGCGCAGGTGGTCCCGGCGCGCGGCGAAGATGAGCAGCGATTCGGTGAGCGGGTCCATCGGGTCGTTGAGAACCATCTCGCGCAGTTTTTCGGCCAGCGGCGTGCCACCGGGCTCGCGGCTCACGGTGACCGCGCGGCCCTGCGCACGGAAAGCCGCCGCCAGGCCCTCGATGTGCGAGGACTTGCCCGCGCCGTCGATGCCTTCAAAGGTGATGAAAAGACCGGGTCGTGACATGAAAGCCTTGGGTTGAATCTGCAGGGGCGCATGGCTCGGGGCGCCGCGGCCGCCCGCGCACCAGGCCGCATGCGCTACTGGCCGCGCTGGTAGCGGTTGACCGCACGGTTGTGCTCTTCCAGCGAGGCACTGAAATGGCTGGTGCCGTCGCCCTTGGCCACGAAGTACAGCGCACGCGTGGGCTCGGGCTGCACCGCCGCGAGCAGGGCGGCCTTGCCGGGCATGGCGATGGGCGTGGGAGGCAGGCCGGCCCGGGTGTAGGTGTTCCACGGCGTGTCGGCCAGCAAATCGCGCCGGCGCAGGTTGCCGTCGAACCGCTCGCCCAGGCCGTAGATGACGGTGGGGTCGGTCTGCAGCAGCATCCCGGCGCGCAGGCGGTTGGCAAAAACCCCGGCAATCTGGGCGCGGTCGCCCGGACGGCCGGTTTCCTTCTCGACGATGCTGGCCAGTATCAATGCTTCATCGGCCGACTTGAGCGGCGTGTCGGCCGCGCGCTGGGCCCAGGCGGCCTCCAGGCGGCGGTCCATGGCGTGCAGCGCCCGGCGCAGCAGGGCGATGTCGCTGGAGCCCTTGGCATAGGCGTAGGTGTCCGGAAAGAACCGCCCCTCGGGAGGCACGCCCGGGCGGCCCAGCTGGGCCATCAGCGCCTCGTCGCTCAGGTTCGCCGCGTCGGGCTTGAGCTGGTCTTCCCTGGCGAGGGCCTGGCGCACCTGGCGCCAGTTCCAGCCCTCCACCAGGGTCAGCGCGCGCAGGGTTTCCTCGCCGCGCACCAGTTTCTGCAGCAGGCCCCGCGGGGTGGTTCCGGGCGGGATTTCATAGTTGCCGGCCTTGATGGCGCGGTCCTGGCCCGAGAAGCGGAACCATGCGTAGAGCATGCGCGCATCGACCCGCGCCCCTGCCGCCACCACGTCGCGCGCAATGCCCCGCGGCGTGGTGCCGGGCTCGATGGCCAGCTCCAGGGGTTCGCTGCCCGTCACCAACGGCTGGTGCAGCCACCAGAAGGCCGCACCGCCCGAGGCGATCAGAACCAACGCAATCAAAGCCAATAGACGTCGCACAACCCTGATGAATGTGTGTGTAGAACCGGGCATCATAATTCAGCGATGACTACCCCCTTGAACGGCATAGCCCCCCTGTCCCACCTGGGCGTGATTCGCGTGGAAGGCGAAGACGCCGCAAAGTTCCTGCACGGCCAGCTCACCCAGGATTTCGCCCTGCTGGGCATGGACCAGGCCCGCCTGGCAGCGTTCCTGTCCGCCAAGGGCCGCATGCAGGCCACCTTCATCGGCTTCAAGCGCAGCGCCAGCGAGATCCTGCTGGTCTGCAGCCGCGACCTGCTGCCGCCCACGCTCAAGCGCCTGTCGATGTTCGTGCTGCGCTCCAAGGCCAGGCTGACCGACGCCACCGCCGACTTCGCCCTGTACGGCCTGGCGGGCGATGTGGTGCCCGGCGGCGGCCAGCCCGCCTGGACCAAGGCCGACGTGGGTGCCGCCTCGGTGGTCCACCTGTATCCCGCCGACGGCCGGCCGCGCGCGCTCTGGGTGGCCCCCGCGGCAGAACCCGCGCCCGCCGGTCCCGCGATGGAACCCGCCCTGTGGCTCTGGAGCGAAGTGCGCAGCGGCGTGGCAACGCTGACCACCCCGGTTGTCGAGGCCTTCGTGCCCCAGATGCTCAACTACGAGTCCGTGGGCGGCGTGAACTTCAAGAAGGGCTGCTACCCCGGGCAGGAGGTGGTGGCGCGCAGCCAGTTCCGGGGCACGCTCAAGCGCCGCACCTACATTGCCCACGCCCCAGCCGATGTGGCGGTGGGGGCCGAAGTGTTCGCCGTGCCGGACCTGGAACAGCCTTGCGGCACCGTCGTGCAGGCCGCCCCGGCACCCGGTGGCGGCACCGACGCCCTCGTGTCGCTGCAGATCGCCGCGGCGCAGGGTGGTGCCCTGCAGGTGGGCAACGTGCAGGGCGTGCCGCTGGCGCTGGCGCCCCTGCCGTACGAGCTGCTCGCGGACATCTGACGCCCGCGGGCAGGACCGGGCCGCTGCGGGATCAGGCCACGCCGCTATGCATTCAGGAGCATCCCGCGCTTGATGCAGGGCGGATCCAGATACGAATCCCCCCAGGGCCGTTTGCAGGAAAGCGCGAGGCGCTTTCTTTTTGATAGCAGAATCTACCAGCGCCGCGCCATGGCGATGTGGGCGATGCCCGCCTCTTCCCAGGGCTCGCCCACCACGGCGAACCCCGCGCGGCGGTAGAAGCCTTCCGCGCTGCGCTGGGCGTGCAGGCGCACCTCGCCGTCGCCACGGGCCCGCGCGGCGGCCACCAAGGCTTCCAGCAATTGCTGGCCCCACTGCGCGCCGCGCACGGAGCGGTCCACCGCCATGCGCCCGATGCGGCCCACGCCGGCCGCCTCCTGCAGCAGCCGCCCCGTGGCCACGGGCATGCCCAGGCAGTTGTAGAGCACGGCGTGGCGCGCGCTGGCGTCCAGGGCATCGGCCTCGATGTCCGCGGGAATGCCCTGCTCGCGCACGAAGACCGCGGTGCGCAGGCGCCCGGCATCGCGGCCCAGCGTGTTCCAGTCGCCGGTCTTGACCTCGGCCATCGCGGCGCCGGCCTCGAAGCCCTCGAAGATGGAGCGCAGGCTGTCAGGCACCGGGCGCGAAGTCTGCGTGGCCGGGTCGGCGAACACATAGACCAGCTCGCCCGAGACGAGCAGCTGGTCGCCGCTGAAGATGCCCGCCTGGAACAGGCTGGACGAATTGCCCACCCTGGCGCAGCGCAGGCCCACGTCCAGCGTGTCGTCCAGACGCGCCGACGCATGGTATTCCAGCGTGGCCTTCTTCACGTACATCTCGCCGTCCAGGGCCAGCATGCCCGCTTCATACGGCAGCGCCAGCGCCCGCCAGTAGTCGGACATCGCCGTGTCGATGTACATGAGGTAGTGTGCGTTGAACACGATTTTTTGCATGTCCACCTCGGCCCAGCGCACGCGCAGGCGGTGAAAACAGCGGAAGTCACTGCGTTGCATGGATAGATTCACTCCGTGGTTTGAAAGAACGCCTGGCGCAGCGCCCGGGCCGCATCGGCATGGGCGGTGCGCGCCTCGGGAATGGCACGGCCCATCTTGATGAATTCATGGGTCACCCCGCGGTAGATCTCCAGGTCCACGCGCACGCCCGCGAGCCGCAGCTTGTCCGCATAGTCCACGCCCTCGTCCACCAGCGGGTCGCATTCGGCCAGGCCGATCCAGGCGGGGGCCACGCCGTCCACGTCGGGGGCGTGCAGCGGGGCGAAGCGCCAGTCCTCGCGCTCGGCGCGGCTGCGCACATAGTTGCCAAAGAACCAGCTGATGGCAGGCTCTTCCAGCACCAGGCCGCGCGCGAACGTGGCATGCGAGGGCGTGTCCTGGTGGGCCGCGCAGCCCGGGTAGAACAGCAGCTGCAGCGCCAGCGGCAGGCCCGCGTCGCGCGCCAGGATGGCGTTCACGGCGGCCAGTGTTCCGCCCGCGCTGTCTCCGCCCACGGCCATGCGCGCCGGGTCGGCGCCCAGTTCGCGGGCGTGGGCAGCAAGCCATGCGAGCGCATCCCAGGCATCGTTGCTCGCGGTGGGAAACCGGTGCTCGGGCGCGAGCCGGTAGTCGAGCGACACCACCATGCAGCGGCCCAGGCGCGCCAGCTCGCGGCACAGGATGTCGTGCGTGGCGATGCTGCCGATGGTGAAGCCGCCGCCGTGGGTGTACAACAGCACTGGCAGGCCCGCTTCCGTGGTCGGTGCGTACAGCCGCGCGGGCAGCGCATGGCCGTCGCGCGCGGGGATGTGCAGGTCCTCCACCCGCGCCAGGGCCGCCTTGGGCACCTCCAGCACATCGGCGCCCGCCTGGTAGGCCGTGCGTGCGTCCTGGGGCGAGCGGGTGTGCAGCGGGGGGTGCCCCGCGCGCGCCATGCGCTCAAGCACGCTGCGCATCTGGGGGGTCAGGCGGGTGTGGTGGATGTGCAGGTCGGCCAACGGTCAGGATCTCGGCAACAGGAGGAAGGCCGCGCAGGCGGGCAGCCCGCGGGTCGATTGTTTGTTTGTTGTTACTTGAAGGTCACGCGCACGGGCGCGGCGCCCGGCAGGCCGTCGTAGGTCGCTGTCACCGCCAGGCCCGCCTTGGGCGGCAGCAGCGGCGAGAACGAACCCAGGCTGATCAGGTCGCCCGGCTGCATCGCCAGCCCCTCCTGCGCGAGGGCGCCCGCGAGCCACACCACGGCATTGAGGGGATGGTCCAGGATGTCGCTGCCCTTGCCGCCGCCCAGGCGCGCACCCGCGCCGTCGGCCAGCGACACATTCATGTCGGCCAGGGCCTGCAGCATCGCGAAGCGCTCGGCCCGGTAGGCCGGCACGGGCAGCGGCGCGCCCGCCACGCCCAGCCGCGCACCCACGTTGATGGCCGTCACGCCGGCGCCATTGAGCTTGGGCGGCGCCTGCACCATGAGGTCAGGCAGTTCGATGAAAGGGATGACCTGGTCCACCGCCTCCAGCACCTCCATCGGCGTCCTGGCATGGTTGATGGCGGTGCTCTTCACCCGCACCAGCATGTCGGCTTCGTACAGCGGCCGGGCGCCGAAGGCCGCGTCCACGGTGGCGCCACTGGGCAGGACCATGCCTTCATAGAGCTTGCCCCACACGGGCTTGTCGGTGTTGAAGCGCTTTTGCACCGCGGGATTGGTAAGGCCGGCCTTGTAGCCCACGACCTTGCCCAGACGCTGCGCCAGCAACTGGTTGACCTTGGCGCGGGTGCAGGCGCCATCGGCGTCCGACAGGTCCTCGGGGTTGGCGGCCGGGGTCTTCGCGGTGTAGTGGGCCACCAGCTCGGCGGCCTGGGCATCGGTCAGGCAGCCGGCCTGCGCGGATGTCGCAAACGCGACGAATGCACCGGCCAGTGCGAGCGGAATGAGGGTTTGCTTCGTGGTCATCGGTGCCTCCGGGTTGTAGAGTCTTTGCAGCAATCGTAAACGTAACTTCCACCTTCACCATGGCTTTCATCTACTACGTCACCCAGATCCAGTTCGAGTTCGGCGCGGTCAAGCTGCTGCGACAGGAATGCGAGCGCGTCGGCATCACACGCCCCCTGCTCGTGACGGACCCCGGCGTGAAGGCCGCTGGTGTCCTGCAAAAGGCGCTGGACGCCCTGCCTGGCATGACCGTGGCGGTGTTCGACCAGACGCCCTCCAACCCCACCGAGGCCGCCGTGCGCGCCGCCGTGGCGATCTATCAGGCCGAGGGCTGCGACGGCCTGATCGCCGTGGGCGGCGGCTCGGCCATCGACTGCGCCAAGGGCATCGCGATCGCCGCCACGCACGACGGGCCGCTCACGCACTACGCCACCATCGAAGGCGGCTCGCCCCGCATCACCGAGCGCGCCGCGCCGCTGATCGCGGTGCCCACCACCAGCGGCACCGGCAGCGAGGTGGCGCGCGGCGCCATCATCATCGTGGACGACCACCGCAAGCTCGGGTTCCACTCGTGGAACCTGGTGCCCAAGACCGCCATCTGCGACCCCGAGCTCACGCTGGGCCTGCCGCCCATGCTGACCGCCGCCACGGGCATGGACGCGATCGCCCACTGCATGGAAACCTTCATGTCGGCCGCCTTCAACCCGCCGGCCGACGGCATTGCCCTGGACGGCCTCACGCGTGGCTGGGCCCACATCGAGCCGGCCACGCGCAACGGCAGCGACCGCGAGGCGCGCCTGCACATGATGAGCGCGAGCATGCAGGGCGCCATGGCCTTCCAGAAGGGACTGGGCGCCGTGCACTCGCTCAGCCACAGCCTGGGTGGCGTGAACCCGCGCCTGCACCATGGCACGCTCAACGCCATGTTCCTGCCCGCCGTGGTCCGGTTCAATGCCGGGGCCGAATCGGTGCGCAACGAAAAACGCCTGGAGCGCATGGCCCACGCCATGGGGCTAGGCGCGGCGGGCGACATCCCCGAGGCCATCCGCGACATGAACGCCCGCCTGGGCCTGCCCACGGGCCTTGCCGCCATGGGCGTGACCGAAGGCATGTTCGACGACATCATCAGGGGCGCGCTGGCCGACCATTGCCACAAGACCAACCCCCGCATCGCCACGCCCGAGGAGTACCGCGAGATCCTGAGCCAGTCGCTGTAGGGCCGGCTCCCGTCCCCCCGGCTTTTCACTAGCCCCCCACCGCGCCTGCCCCGCTGGCGCGGCGCGCGGCCAGCGGGCGCGGCCCCCCCTCGCCGCGCCCGCGCGCCCGCAACGCACCCCCAGCCTTCCCCCGGGCGACGCCCGGCGGGATTGCGCTACCCCGGGTGCCGCACACTCCCTGCCCACACGCTAGACTCCGGTCGGTCAACAATTAATTAACAATTCATTACCCTGGGGTTTTGGAGGGAGGGCCACGACCGATGCGCACCGGAAATCTCAGTACCTGGCTCCTGCGGGGCACCTATCCCCGGTTGTACGTTCCGATTGTCCTGATCATCCTGCTGGTCAGCGCCGTGCGCTACCACTACCTGGTGGCCGCGGAAACCGACGAAGTCCGCCGCCATGCCGCCACCGAGCTGCGCCGGGCGGGCGATGCGCTGCTGCCCGGGGTGGCAGCCCTGCCCCCCTCGGAGCACGAAGCCCAGGCCACGCTTTTGCATGAAGGGGTCGCCCGCTTCGGGCCGGGCGTCCAGTCGGTGAAATGGCAGGTGGGCGGCGGGCCCGTCATCGATGTCCAGGCGCCGCCCCTGCGCGCATCGGCCCCGGGATGGTTCGCCGAATGGGTGCGCATCGCGCCGCCCACGCAGCAGTTCGGGCAGGCCGTGCCCGGCGGCCAGACCGGGCGGCTGACGGTGACGCTGCAATCCGCGCCCCTCGTGGGCCAGATCTGGAGCACCGTCGTGGTGCAGCTGCGCATCTCGGCGCTCAATATCTTCACGATCCTGTTCCTGCTCACGCTGCTGCTGCGGGCCAATGCGCGCATGCTGCGGCGGCTGGCCGAAGCCACGGACGCGTTCCGCCACGGCCATCTGGACACGCGCATGGAAGTGACCGGCACGCTCGAATCACGCGCCATGGCGGCCACCTTCAACGACATGGCCGGCAAGGTCCAGTCGCTCGTGCTGTCGCTGCGCGAAACCCAGCACCTGCAAAGCGAGCAGCTGCATTTCACGCGCCAGCTGATCGACGCGCTGCCCCTGCCCGTCTTCGTGCGGGACGCCAATGGCGCCTACCTGGAAGTCAACCGGGCCTGGCAACGGCTCTTTCACACGCCCGCCAGCGCGGGCACGGCCCCCGCATCCCCCCCGGCGTACCCCGAAGAGCTGGCGCCCGCGCGCTCCGCGCAGATCGCGCAGGCGCAGGACAACGAGATCCGCATCCACCCCGCCAACCACCAGCCGCCCCGGGACATGGCCTACTACGAAGCCCCGTTCACCACCACGCGGGGCACACTGGCCGGCACCATCGGCACGCTAGTCGACGTGACCGAACGCAAGCGCGCGCAGGAGGCCCTGCGCGCCGAGAAAGAGCGTGCCGAGGTCACGCTCGCCTCCATCGGCGACGGCGTGATCACCACCGACCTGGCCGGCTGCATCGAGACCATCAACGAAGCCGCGCAGCTCATGACCGGCTTCACGGCGGACCAGGCCCTGGGCCGTCAGCTGGACGACGTGTTCCGGCTGTACCAGGAGCTCGCGAGCCGCAATGCCAGCTCGGCCGCGGAGCGCGAGACCGTGCCGGGCGCCCTCCACCAGGTCGCGCACGAGGTGCTGATCCACCGCTCCGGCGAGCGCTACGCCATCGAGTACACCGCGTCGGCGATCCGCAAGGGCGACGGCACGGCCGTGGGCTGCGTGCTGGTGTTCCGCGACGTGACCGAGACGCGCAACCTGCGCCACCAGATCTCGTGGCATGCCCGCCACGATGCGCTCACAGGCCTGTACAACCGGACGGCGCTGGCCGAGCGCCTCACGCACGCGATCTTCGTCGCCCGGCAGAAAGGCCTGCTGCTGGCCGTGTGCATGCTCGACCTGGACCATTTCCAGGCCGTGAACGACATCCACGGCAACCGTGTGGGCGACCGGCTGCTCAAGGAAACCGCGCGGCGCCTGGGCGCGTTCATCACGCCCCAGGACGCGGTGGCGCGCATGGGGGGCGACGAGTTCGTGCTGCTGCTGGGCGAGCTGCCGGACGTGCCCGCCATCGAGGCCCGCGTGGGCGTGCTCATGCAGCAGCTGGCCGCCCCCTACGCCATCGACGACCGCGTGCTGCACACCACCGTGAGCGTGGGCGTGGCCGTGTTCCCGCAGGACGACGCCAACCCCGACACCCTACTGCGCCACGCCGACCAGGCCATGTGCCAGGCCAAGGGCTTCGGCCGCAACCAGATGCACGTGTTCGACGTGCAGCTGGACCATGCCGTGCAGACGCAGCACACCCGCCAGACGCGCGTTGCCCAGGCCCTGCACGGGGGCGAGCTGGTGCTGCACTACCAGCCCAAGGTGCACCTGCGCACCGGCGAGATCCTGGGGCTGGAGGCCCTGCTGCGCTGGCAGCATCCCGACCACGGCCTGCTGGGCCCGCAGCATGTGCTGCCGCTGATCGAGGACGCAGAGCTGGAGGTGGAACTGGGCGAATGGGTGCTGCGCCAGGCCCTGGCGCAGATGCGGCAATGGACCGATGCCGGCATGCAGTGGGAGGTGAGCGTGAACATCTCCGCGCCGCACTTCCACCGGCCCAACTTCGTTGAGCGGCTCAAGGACATCCTGCACACCTGCCCGGAGGTCTCGCCCACCCGCCTGGAACTGGAAATCCTGGAATCCGCGGCCCTGCAGGACATGCAGTACATGCGCCAGATGATGCAGAACTGCCAGCTGCTGGGCGTGCGCTTCGCCCTGGACGACTTCGGCACCGGTTTCTCCTCGCTGTCCTACCTCAAGCGCCTGCCGGCCGAGACCATCAAGATCGACCAGTCGTTCGTGCGCGGCATCCTGGAAGACGGCGACGACCTCACACTCGTGGGAGCCATCGTCGCGCTCGCCACGGCCTTTCAGCGGCACGTGGTCGCGGAAGGGGTGGAGACCGCCGAGCAGGCCGCACGGCTGCTGGAGCTGGGCTGCGAGCGTGCCCAGGGCTTTGGCATCGCCCGGCCCATGCCCGCGCACGAGGTACTGACCTGGGCACGGCAACACACGGCCCGCCACGCTGCCCGGGCCGTGCAGGATGCGGCACGGCGGCCTGCAGCGACCTGAGCGGCCCCTACAGCGGGTGCACGGCGTTCATGTCCGGCCGCGCCAGCCACGCCTGCCACTCATCCACCAGCTGCTGGCTGGCCCGCGTGGCCGCCAGCCAGGCCTTGGCGCGCGCGGCGCTGTCGGCGCCGTAGTGCGTGAAGTCGTTGCGGTCGGGCAGCTTGGCGTTGGGCAAGCTGCGCACCCAGTCGGGGCTGGGCGACAGCACCACCATGTTGTCCAGCGCAGGCGTGGAGCGGTGGCGCCACTTGAGTCCCTTGTCCAGCCAGCCGGGCACCACGCGGTGCTGGAAATGCGGGTACAGCACCAGGCCAGGCGAGCCCACGGAGGCGAAATTCAAGTCTTTTTGGCCGCCAGCGCTGGATGGATAAGCGCCACAAGCTATCAATTCAATAGCATCCTGTTTCTGCCGGCCGTAGGCCAGGTGCAGGTGGTAATCGGTGATGCCCCCGTCCCAATACGCCCCACGAGGTGCACCCGGAATGTTGTGCACCGCCTGCAGCACAAACGGGATCGAGCAGCTGGCCTGCAGCGCCTGCATGAAGTTGCCGTTGCTGAGCAGCACCTGCCGCGTGCGGTAGTCCGACGTGCCAAAGGGCAATGCAGCACACGCAGCCCCCGCCCCCTCGGCGGAGGTACTGGACGCATCGGACGAGGAGAACACCACCCGTTCCAGCCACGCCCCCATCGCCTTGCGGTGCACCGTGTTCGTCAGAAAGGCGCCCAGATAGCCCAGCGGCGTGGCCACGCGGTGCTCGCGGCCCAGCAGGTGCCGCCCACGCGAGGTGACGATGTGCAGGCGGTAGCGCGGGTGGTTCAGCACCTCGTCGATACGCCCGCCATAGAACGCCCGCAGGTTCTGGCCAAACCGCTCGCTCACGTGGGCCGCCGACGGGCGCTTCTTGCCGGGCGGCAGGTCGTAGTCCTGGTGGATGTAGTCGTGCTCCAGCCGCTCGAAGGCCGCCACCGGCTGCTGCAGGCAGGCCGTGGCCATACGCCAGGCGCCGATCGACGCGCCCACCAGGTCCACCGGCTGGCGCGACTGGGCCAGCCATTCGCCGAAGATGAAGCGGTCCAGGGGGCCCAGGATGAGCCCCTTGGGGCCACCGGCCGCCGCGGGGATCACGCCCACGTCGCCCGGCCGCAGGCCGTGGTTTTCAAGGTGCTGCCGGGCGCGGGGGCCGGCATGGATGCGCAGGGCTTTCATGGACGGCATTGTCGCAAAGCACCGCGTCCCGGCGTGTCGCGCAAGGTGCCCGGGCCGGGCGCAAGCACCCCGGTTCGCAAACCCGCTGTCAGACCACGTAGTCGGCGGCCTCGGGCCGGGCCGTCCAGTCGATGGGGTCCTGCTGCAGCACCATGTCGATGTCCAGCCCCAGGGTCAGGCCGACCTCGCCGGGGAACGATACGGCCATCTCCTTCTCGCCCAGCTCCGCCTCGCGGGCCCGCGCGCGCCAGGAGGCCAGGTGGATCACTCCCGCAAGGGGCTCGTAGGCGTTGTTGTCGAACGGCACGCTCTGGTGCTGCAGCGCATCGACCACCACCTCGGGAAGCTGCCAGCGGCGCGCCAGCCCGGCCGTCACATGGCCATAGCAGTAGCCGAAGATGCGCTGCTCGATCTTGCCGCGCCGCAGATCGAATGGCGCCACCAGCGTGTTGACCGACTGCGCCTTTTCCGGGTCGGCCAGGTGAATGACCAGCTCGCCCAGCGCGTGCAGCAAGCCCGCGGTGTATGCGGCGATCTGGTCCTGCTGCGCGATACCCGCCAGCGACCGCGCCAGCTTGGCCGTGTTGAGGCTGTAGCGCCAGAACTGCTGCATGTTCACTCCGGGCACCGAGCGGGAGGTGGTGCCCAGCGGTGCCGAATTGACCAGCGAGCGCACCTGGGCCGTGCCCAGCAGCGCCAGGGCCTCCGGGATGCCCGCGATCTGGCGCGGCAACTGGAAGGTGGGGGAATTGGCCAGCTCCAGCAGCCGCCCGGCCAGCGCCGGGTCCGTGCCAAAGAGCTGGTTCAGGCGCCGCAGGCTGGGCTCTTCATGGGCCAGTTCGCTCATCAGCAGCGCCACCGCACGCGGAAGGCTGGGCAGAGCCACTGGTTGTGCCAGCAATGCGTTCAACTCCATGAGGTCAGGCGCCAGAGTTTCGATTGCTGGCGATTATGGCCCCCATCACCCCCCAATCCGTCAACGGCCCTTCGCCTGTTGCAACTTGGCGAATGCCGACGCCATGGCCGACTGCTGCGCGGGCTCGGGGGCACGGCGCTGCGGCTGCGCGTAGCCCCGGCCAGCGCCCTCGAACCGGTTGTCGCGGGGCGCGCCCCGCTCCCCGCCCTGGCGCGGCGGCGCGGCATCGAGCTTCATCGACAGGCCGATGCGCTTGCGCTCCACATCCACCTCCATGACCTTGACCTTCACGATGTCGCCGGTCTTGACCACCTCGCGCGCGTCGTTCACGAACTTGTGCGCCAGCTGGCTCACGTGCACCAGGCCGTCCTGGTGCACCCCCAGGTCGATGAAGGCGCCGAACTGGGCCACGTTGCTCACCGTGCCCTCCAGGACCATGCCTTCCTTGAGGTCCTTGATGTCCTCCACGCCGTCGTTGAAGCGCGCCACCTTGAAGTCCGGGCGCGGGTCGCGGCCGGGCTTTTCCAGTTCGGACAGGATGTCCTTGACGGTGATCACACCAAATTTCTCGTTGGCGAACAGCTCGGGCTTCAGGGTCTTGAGCATGTCGGCGCGGCCCATGATCTCGGCCACGGGCTTGCCGGTCTTTTCCATGATCTGCTCGACCACCGGGTAGGTCTCGGGGTGCACCCCCGTCATGTCCAGCGGGTTGTCACCACCACGAATGCGCAGGAAGCCCGCGCTCTGCTCAAAGGTCTTGGCGCCCAGGCCGGCCACGTCCATGAGCTGCTTGCGGCTCTTGAACGCGCCGTTGGCCTCGCGCCAGCGCACCACCGCCTTGGCCACGCTGGCCGACAGGCCCGAAACGCGGCTGAGCAAGGGCACGCTGGCCGTGTTCAGGTCCACGCCCACGGAGTTCACGCAGTCCTCGACCACGGTGCCCAGGGTACGGGCCAGCTCGCTCTGGTTCACGTCGTGCTGGTACTGGCCCACGCCGATGCTCTTGGGATCGATCTTCACCAGTTCGGCCAGCGGGTCCTGCAGGCGGCGGGCGATGGAGGCGGCACCGCGCAGGCTCACGTCCACGTCGGGCATTTCCTGCGACGCGTATTCGCTGGCGGAATAGACGGATGCACCGGCTTCGCTCACCACCACCTTTTCAATCACACGGTCCACCTTGGCCGCCAGCTTGATGAGGTCGGCCGCCAGCTTGTCGGTCTCGCGGCTGGCCGTGCCGTTGCCGATGGCGATCAGGTTCACGCCGTGCTTCTCGGCCAGCTTGGCCAGGGTGTGCAAAGAACCTTCCCAGTCGCGGCGCGGCTCGTGCGGGAACACGGTGGCGGTCTCGACCAGCTTGCCCGTGGCATCGACCACGGCCACCTTCACGCCGGTGCGGATGCCGGGGTCCAGCCCCATCACCACGCGCGGGCCTGCAGGCGCCGCCAGCAGCAGGTCGCGCAGGTTGTCGGCAAACACCTTGATGGCGACCTTCTCGGCGTCGTCCCGCAGGCGGGCGAACAGATCGCGCTCGGTCGAGAGGCTCAGTTTCACGCGCCATGTCCAGGCCACGCTCTTGCGGATCAGGTCGTCGGCCGGGCGGCCTGCATGGCTCCAGCCCAGGTGCAGGGCGATCTTGCCTTCGGCCAGGCTGGGCTTGCCGGGCTCGGGCTCCACGGGCAGCACCAGCTTGGCTTCCAGGATCTCCAGCCCCCGGCCACGGAACACGGCCAGCGCGCGGTGCGACGGCACGCGGCCAATGGGTTCGTCGTATTCGAAATAGTCGCGAAACTTGGAGACCTCGGGGTCGTTCTCGTTCTTGCCCTCCACCTTCTTGCTGCGCAGCAGGCCCTCGGCCCAGAGCCATTCGCGCAGGTTCTGCACCAGCACGGCGTCTTCGGCCCAGCGTTCGGACAGGATGTCGCGCACACCGTCCAGCACGGCCGGCACGGTCGAGAAATCGGCGCCCGTCTTGCCGTCGTCCAGCACTTCGGGCGGCCGCGTGAAGGCCGCGGCCTCGGTCGCCGGGTCCAGCGTGGGGTCGGCAAACAGCTTGTCCGCCAGCGGCTCGATGCCGAACTCGCGGGCCATCTGGCCCTTGGTGCGGCGCTTTTGCTTGAAGGGCAGGTAGAGGTCTTCCAGCTCCTGCTTGGTGGGCGCCTGTGCAATGGCCAGGCGCAGGGCATCGGTCAGCTTGCCCTGCTCGTCGATGCTCTTGAGCACGGCGGCGCGGCGGTCTTCCAGTTCGCGCAGGTACGACAGGCGCGCTTCGAGTTCGCGCAGCTGGATGTCGTCCAGCCCGCCGGTCACTTCCTTTCGGTAGCGCGCGATGAACGGCACCGTGGCGCCGCCATCGAGCAGCTCCACCGCTGCGCGCACCTGGGATTCACTGACTTTGATTTCTGCGGCCAACTGCCGGACGATCTGCTGCATGGGTGGGCGAACTCTCTGAGACTCAATCAAACAAAACGCGAAGCGCGCGAGTTTGCCACAGGGACTTTGGCTGACAGGCGCCAGCAAACTTCTCCGGGCCACCAGGCGCCCCGCGCGTTACCGGAGGGCCCACGTCCCCCACCCCACAGCGCACGGAAACGTGAAAACAATGCACCGAGAATTCTGTGAGCACACTCGACCCGCGCCCCTGCTCCCGAAGGGGATGAAGGCTGCATTTGCTCCTGTCGCTATGTGGCTGGCATACCGTGTGACCGGGAGGCGGTGCCGTCCTACAGGGAAGATTTGAGAAAGTTCCGTTAAATCCTGTTCGCCAGCGAAAAATTAGGCAACAATTGTCAATTGGTAACAAACAGCAACCACGCCGAAGGCGTTTTCGGAGGCACTATGGGATTTCAATACCTGGTACGGGCATTTCTGGATCTCCTGCACCGACGCTTCAGCGCGGTTGCATTCATCTTGCTGTGCGTGGCTGCCCCGCAGGCCTCCGCGCTGATCATCGGAGAGTTCCGGGTCCGCGGCCCCAACGGTGCCAACGATGAATTCATCAAGCTCTACAACGAAACCGCCTCGCCGCTGACAGTGGCGGGCGGCGGCACGGGCTTTGCCGTCGCGGCCTCGGATGGCGTGGCACGCTGCGTTGTTCCCAACGGCACGGTGATTCCTGGCTTTGGCTACTACCTGTGCGTGAATAGTGTCGGCTACTCGCTGGCCGCCTATCCAGCGGGCAATGGCACCACGGCCACCGGCGACGCCACGTACACCACCGACATTCCCGACAATGCAGGTATCGCGCTGTTCAACACCAGCGTCGCTGTGGACTTCACCCTGCCAAACCGCCTTGACGCCGTGGGCTCCACGTCGGAAGCCAATACGCTGTACAAGGAAGGCGCAGGCTACCCGGCCCTCACGCCGTTCTCCATCGACTACGCCTTCACCCGCGACATTTGCGGAAAGCAAGGCTCCATCACCAGCTTTACAGCGTGCCTGAACACGGGCGTGGCGATCGACACCAACAACAACGCAGTCGATTTCATCTTTGTCGACACCAATGGCACCTCGGCCGGCGCCGGCCAGCGGCTGGGCGCACCGTCCCCTGCAAACTTGAGCAGCCCCATACTCGGCACCATTGCAAGCCCAGCTCTTCTGGACCCTTGCGTCGCACCGAGCTCACCGCCCAACGTGGTCCGGGACTTCACCAGTGATCCGGCCAACAACTCCACCTTCGGTACGCTGGACGTCCGCCGCACGCTGACCAACACCAGTGGCAGCAACCTCACGCGGCTGCGCTTCAAGATCATTGACCTTACGACCTTCCCTGCACCCTCTGGCATCGCGGACCTGCGCCCCCGCACGTCCACTGCCGTTGTGGTCACAGTGGACCGCGCACCTTGCGGATCGGGCACCAGCAACGTCACGGTGCAAGGAACCACGCTGGAGCAGCCACCTTCCCAACCGAACGGCGGTGGCTTCAACTCGACGCTGTCGTCGGGCACAGTAACCCTTGGCACTCCGTTGGCCCCGGGTGCAACCCTGGATCTGCGCTTCCTTTTGGGTATCCAGCAAACGGGTGCCTACAAGCTGGGCGTTGTCATCGAAGGCCTGCCAGAAGGCGGCACCGTCTTTGAGATAGCAGGCTGCACGGACGCCGCCTGCCTTCCGAACGTGCAATCCATTGTGCGGGCCGATCCCGACCCCACCACGGCGGCAGCTGTGAACTACACCGTGACGTTCAACCAGGCTGTGACCGGGGTGGACGCGTCGGATTTCGTGTTGACATCGACCGGAGGCATCGCAGGCGCCTCGGTGACTGGCGTCAGCGGTTCAGGAGCCGTCTACACCGTCACTGTGAATACAGGCACCGGCAGTGGCACGATCAGATTGGATGTCGTGGACAACGATTCCATCATGGGTCCAGCGCCCGCAAGCTTCACCCTTGGTGGTCCGGGTGCTGGCAATGGAAATTTCACTACGGGCGAGCTCTACACTTTGACCCGAGGTGCCGTCGTGGCCAGCAACATCCCCACCCTGAGCGAGTACGGAATGATGCTGCTGGGCCTGGCTCTGATGGCCTATGTGTGGCTGCAGCGCAAGCGGGGCAACCTTCGCTGACCCGGGTCTCTCTCACGAGAGGCTGATGCATCGACATTGAACAGACCGGCGCGCCCTCGAGGCGCGCCGGTCGTTTCTGGCAACGGTGCGCAAGCGCTGGAGCTGTAGCGTCCCCCGGGCGCGCAGGCGCGGCAGGGCACGGCCATCACCGAAAGCGGACACCGGCAAAGGGCGAGGCTCCACCCGGTGCGGGCACAGCAACGGCCCGAAGAAGTACCACGCCGCGAACGCCCGCACCGCCGCTCTTAGAATGTGCCGGGCCACCAAGCCACCCCAAGCACACGCATGGACGCCGCCCCTCTTGCCTTCCCCATCCGCACCGAATGCCCTCCCGGCACCTGCGTGTGCGGCCGGGATGCACTGCTGGAGGCGCCGGGCGGCGATGTCCGCATCCTGCGCCTCACGCGCAACGAGGAAAAAAAACTGCTTGAGCGGCTGGAAAACCTCACCAGCCTGAGCGACCTGCGCCGCCTGCTGGGCCGCATGGAAGACCAGCTGGGCGTGCGCCTTTCCATCACCCCCAGCCCCCATGAGGTGCGCAGCCTGCGGGGCATTGCGATCCTGGTGCTGGAGCAGCCCGGCCTGTGTCGCAAGACCCGCCAGGCGATTCCCGCCGCGATCCGCAAGAGCATGGACCAGCACCCGGAAATCACCTACGAACTGCTGAACGAAGGTGGACTGTTCGCGGGCCTGTGACCTCCTCTGCGGCACCCCATTCCGGCTCGCGCCCGCCACACCATCCGCGTCCCTCACATGCAAGACGACCTTTTCGGCGGCCCGCCGGTGCCGCCCCCTCCCACCGACAAGGCCGCCGCCGCTGGCTTCGCGGCCGATGCAGATGAGCCCGCGGCGGCCAGGCCGCGCCGCACCGGGGTGCATCCGGCCCCCGGGCACGATGGTCTGCGCGCCCTGGCCGCCGCCCTCCCCCGCCAACTGCGGCTGGGCACGTCGTCATGGACATACCCCGGATGGAAGGGACTGGTGTGGGAAGGCGAGCATTCCGAGTCCATGCTCTCCAAGCAGGGGCTGGCCGTCTACGCCCAGCACCCGCTGCTGCGCACGGTGAGCATCGACCGCAGCTTCTACCGGCCGCTCACGGTGAGCCAGTACGAGCGCTATGCCTCGCAGGTGCCCGATGACTTCCGCTTCGTGGTGAAAGCGCCCAGCCTGGTGACCGACGCCCTCGTGCGCAGCGAGGACGGGCGGGGGCGCCAGCCCAATCCGGCTTTCCTCAGCCCCGAACTCGCCCTCAGTGAATTCGTGGAACCCGCGCTGCAAGGGCTGGGGCACAAGCTGGGGGCGCTGGTGTTCCAGATCAGCCCCCTGCCCCTGGCGCAGCTGGACCGCATGCACGAGCTGCTGGAGCGCCTGCGCGCCATGCTGTGCGCGCAGCCTGCGTTGCACCCCACCGCGCCGGACGGCGTGATGGCCGTGGAGGTGCGCGATCCCCAATGGCTCACCCCGCGCTTCGCGGCGGTGCTGCGCGAGGCCGGGGCCACCTACTGCCTGGGCCTGCACGCAAAGATGCCGCCGCTGCAGGAACAGCTGCCCATGCTGCGCGCGCTCTGGCCCGGTCCGCTGGTGTGCCGCTGGAATCTCCACCCCATCCACGGCCCCTATGGCTATGAAGACGCGGAAAAGAACTATGCGCCCTATGACCGGCTCCACCACCCCGACCCTGGCACGCGTGCCGCGCTGGCGAGCCTGATCGCGGGCGTCACCGGGCGGGGGCACAACGCCTTCGTGGCCATCAGCAACCATGCGGAAGGCTGCGCGCCGCGCACCGTGCAGGCGCTGGCCGAATGCGTGGCGGCGCAGCTTGGAGGCCCGGCGCCCGCCGCAGCGCCCGGCCCCGTGGTGTAGGACGCGGAGCACCCGCGCCAAAACCGTGCGCTGACACCGGGCGGCCTTACCCTGCGCGACGATGGCGGCATGCTGTCAACGTCAGGGCCCGTCACATGAACCTTCTTCAAAAACTCCGCGGCGTGCGCCAATGGGACGCCGAACGTACCGGTTTTCCGGGCGAGCACTGGCTGGTGCTGGGTGCGGGCCTGCTGGTGCTGCGCGGCGCCAGCCGCAGCCGTGGCCTGGTGCGCCGAGCAGCGGGCCGGGCCCTGGGCAGCGCCCTCATCGCGCGCGCCGCATCGGGGCGCGACGGGGTGGCCGGCAAGCTGGCACGGGCGGCGGAAAAGGCCCCGGCAGCTGGCGCCGTGAGCAGGGCCCGCCTTCGCGCCCCTCGGTAGCCCGAGGCCATGGAAACACGCTGGCCCGCGCGGCTATGGGTGGTGCGGCATGGACAAAGCGCCGGCAACGTGGCGCGCGACGCGGCCGAGGCGGCGGGGCTTCAGACCATCGACCTCTCATGGCGGGACATCGATGTGCCGCTGTCGGACCTGGGAACCGCGCAATCGGTGGCGCTGGGGGAATGGTTTGGACGCCAGCCCGTGGATGGGCAGCCGCAGGTCATCCTGTGCTCGCCCTACGTGCGCGCGCTGCAGACCGCCCGCCTGGTGGCGCAACACAGCCGTCTGGAGCATGTCACCCTGCGGCTGGACGAGCGGCTGCGGGAAAAGGAGTTCGGCATCCTGGACCGGCTTACCAAGTTCGGCATCCAGCAGCAGCACGCCCAGCTGCATGAGCAACGCACCCACGTGGGCAAGTTCTACTTCAGGCCGCCCGGCGGTGAAAGCTGGTGCGACGTGATCCTGCGGCTGCGCAGCCTGCAGGAGATGGTCACGCGCGAATACGGGGGGCAGCGGGTGCTGGTGGTCGCGCACCAGGTCATCGTCAACTGCATGCGCTACCTCATCGAGCAGATGGACGAGCAGCAGATCCTGGAGATCGACCGCCAGGGCGACGTGCCCAACTGCGCGGTGACGATCTACCGCGCCCATGGGGCGCACGAGGGGCGCACCGACGAGGCCATGCAGTTGATCCAGGCCAACTTCCTTGCCCCGCTGCGCGACGCGCGGACACCGGTGACGCGGGAGCCCGACGCCGCCACCGCCCCCAAGCCCTGACGGCACGCCATGCCCCGCAACCCTACCTGGCCCCGGCCCAGAGCCCTGACCGAGGCACTGCTTCGGCGCTGGCCCCTGCCCCATCCCGGCGACGATGCGGACAAGGAAGCGCGCGGGCACGTGCTGGTGGTCGCGGGCAGCCATGAAATGCCCGGCGCGGCGCTGCTGGCGGCCATCGCCGCGCTGCGTGCGGGGGCCGGCAAACTCACCGTGGCCGCGCCGGAGCGCGTGGCGCAGGGCCTGGCACTGGCCATCCCCGAGGCGCGCGTGATGGGGCTTGCCGAGACGCGGGCCGGGGGTTTTGCCGCGCGCGACTGTGACCGGCTCGGGCCCCTGTCCGACCAGGTGAGCGCCGTGGTGCTGGGCCCCGGCATGCTGGATGAAGCCCGCAGCGTGGCCTTCGTGCGCACGATGCTGCCGCTGTTTCGCCGCAGCACGGTGGTGCTGGACGCCTACGCCATGTCGGCCGCAGTCGGCGCGGCGTTCGACCAGCCCGTCGTCATGACGCCCCACGCCGGGGAGATGGCCCACCTGACCGGTGCATCCAAGGACGCCGTGCTGGCCGACCCGCTGGCCGCCGCCCGGGCGGGCGCGCAACGCTGGGGCGCCTGCGTGGCGCTCAAGGGCAGCACCACCTGCATCGCGCAGCCCGACGGCTGTTCGTTGCGGTTTGCGGGCGGTACCCCGGGGCTGGCCACGTCGGGCTCGGGCGATACGCTGGCGGGCCTCATCGGCGGCCTGGCCGCGCGCGGCACGCCGCCGCTGCATGCCACGGCCTGGGGCGTGCTCCTGCATGCACGCGCGGGCAGCGCGCTGGCGCGGGACCAGGGCACGCTGGGCTACCTGGCGCGCGAACTGTCGGCGCAGGTGCCTGCGCTGATCCATGCCCTGGGCCCGCGCGCCACCCCACGGCGCCATGCCGGGCCGAAGTGATCCACAGGGCTCGCCCGCATCACGCGGTTTGAACGAAAAAGGCCGCCTGCGCTGGATGCACAAGCGCAGAAAGCTATCAATTCAATAGCAATCGGACTACGGCGCGTTGCCCTTGGCCAGCGGCCGTGCCGCGCGCTCGCCGCCCAGCGTGACCCAGGTCAGCACCAGGCCCAGGAGCGCGCCGCTGGCCATGCCCACCACCATGGGCAGCGGCTTGCCATTGGCGAACACACCGACCACGCCCATGGCGGCAGCGCCGATCAGCATCTGCAGCGTGCCCAGCAGCGCCGAGGCGGTGCCCGCGATGGCGCCGTGCTCCTCCAGGGCGAGCACCGAGGTGGTGGGAATCACCAGCCCCATCAGGCCGCTGGCGACGAAATACAGGCCCAGCAGCACTTCCAGCCGGTCGCCGCCAGCCAGGTAGTAAGCCAGCATCGCCACCATCACGGCGCCTGCACCGGTGACCGCCACCTTGACGGTGGGCACCAGTCCAAAGCGGCGCCCCAGCCGAGCGGTGAACTGCGCGGCGGCAAAGAATGCGGCGGCATTCACCGAGAACGCCAGGCTGTACTGCACGGGCGTGAGGCCGTAGTGGTTGATCAGCACGAAGGGCGAGCCCGCCAGGTAGACAAAGAACCCCGCCATCGAGCAGCCCCCGATGAACACGAGGCCGAGGTAGTGCCCGTCGCGCAGGAGGAGCCAGTAGCCCGAGAGCGCGCCCGCCAGGCTGCTTTCGAGGCGCTCGGCTGCCGGCCGCGTTTCGCGCAGCCCCCGGGATACCAGCAGGAGGCCGGCGACCGCCGCCACCGCCACGGCCCAGAACACCCCGCGCCACCCCGTCAGCGCAATGACGCCACTGCCCGCCAACGGCGCCAGCAGCGGGGAAATGCTGAACACCAGCATCAGCAGCGACATGAGGCGCGCGGCCTCGGTGCCGGTGTGCAGGTCGCGCACCACGGCGCGGGGAATCGCCATGCCGGCAGCGGCGCCCAGCCCCTGCACGAAACGCAGGACCACCAGGGTCTGGATGTCGGTGGCGAGCGCACAGCCCACGCTCGCCAGCGTGAAGAGCAGCAGACCCACGTACAGCGGCGGCTTGCGGCCCACCATGTCCGACACCGGACCATAGAACAGCTGGCCAACGCCCAGCGAAATGAAGAACGCCGTCAGGCTCCACTGCACGGCGCCCACCTCCGCGCCCAGGCTCGCGCCGATCTCGGGCAGCGCCGGCAGGTACATGTCGATGGCAAAGGGGCCGATGGCCGACAGCAGGCCCAGGATCAGGGCCATCTTGAAGAAACGGGAAGCATGCATAGTAGGCCATTGTCACCAGTTTGGTGCAAGCCTGCGGGTTAACCCTGCAAAAACCCGCAACAGCGGGGCCGCCCCCCGGTTGCGACGCAAGGCGCCGGGCCCGCGCGCGCTGCCTGTCAGCCCGCCCCGTCGGCCAGTTCGATCCGGTTGCGCCCGCCCTGCTTGGCGCGGTACATGGCGCGGTCGGCCAGGCGCACCAGCATCTCGGGCAACTCGTCGCGCTGCGGCTGTACGCTGGCCACCCCGAAGCTCACGGTGACGATGCCCAGCGGCGCCCCTTCGTGCGGCAGCGCCAGCTGATGGATCGCCTCCTGGATGTGGCGCGCCACATCGGCCGCGGCCTGCAGGTCGGAGCCGGGCAGCAGCACCACGAACTCCTCGCCGCCAAAACGCGCTGCCAGCTCGCCCTCGCGCCGCGCGCCCGTCTGCGCCAGCGTGAGGGCCAGCGCCTGCAGGCAGGCATCGCCCGCGAGGTGGCCATAGTGGTCGTTGAAGTGCTTGAACACATCCACGTCCAGCATGATGAGGGCCAGCGGCGTGCGGGCCCGCTGCGCGCGTGCCCATTCACGCGCCAGGGCATCGTCGAAGTGCCGGCGGTTGGCGATGCCCGTGAGACCGTCGGTATTGCTCAGCAGCTCCAGGCGCTGATTGGCCTGCGCCAGGGCCTGGGTGCGCTCCTGCACCAGCGCCTCGAGTTCGCGGTTGCGCTGGCGCAGCTCCTCGATGGGGTACACCTCGCTGCCACGGGCCTTGCCGAACGGGATGGAGACGCTCACGTGCGCGATCTTCCAGTCGCCTCCCGCCTCCTGGCCGCCCTCGCGCCGGAACAGCACCACCTTGCGCGCAGTCTCGCGGGCAAACAGCGCGTCGGGAATAGGCAGGTGGATGTGGAAGAAGGCGGTGGCGGCAAGCAGGTCGGCCCCCAGGTCCTGCACGAAAAGCTCCACCATCTCGATGCCGATGCGCGCTGGGACCTGCGCGAAATCCTGCTGCGTTACCTCGATCCATCCGGCACGGGTCTTGACCAACTGGTCGCTGCTGCCCGCGAAGCCGCTGAAATTCTCGCTGAAGCGCGCCAGCAGCCGGGCATCGCGCGCGGCATACATCTCGATGTACTCATCGAAGAGCATGCGGGTCAGTCGCTCGCGTTCCGGTGACATGCGGTGGGTCCTTGTCGGGTGCTGGGGGGATGCGCCGCCGCGCGCGGCCCGCGCCAGCAGGCATGTTTTGAATGTAACACCCGCCCTGTCCCCGCGAAAACACGGAACTACCCTGCATCCTCCACGCCCCGCTTCAGCCGTGGAACCACTTCGCGGGCCAGGTCACCAGCCAGGGAAAGACCACCATGAGGAACATGATGGCGAACTCCGCGACCATGAACGGGACGACCCCCTTGGTCACATCGTCCATCGACATCCTGCCCACCCCGGCCACCACGTTGAGCACCGTGCCCACGGGCGGGGTGACGAGGCCGATGGAGTTGTTGATGATGAACATCACGCCGAAGTAGACCGGGTCGATCCCTGCCGCGTTGACCACCGGCATCAGCACGGGCGTGAGGATCAGGATGGTGGGCGTCATGTCCATGGCGGTACCCACGGCCATCACCAGCACCATGATGGCCGCCATGAGCAGGATCTTGTTGTCCATGAAGGGCTGCAGCAGGCCCACCACCTTGGACGGCAGGTCGGCCACGGTGATGAGCCAGGCGCTCACCATGGCCGCGGCGATGAGGAACATCACGATGGCGCTGGTCTTGGCGGCGGCGACGAAGATGCCGTAGAGGTCGCGCCAGGTGATCTCGCGGTAGATCACTGCCGAGACGAAGAGCGCGTACACCGCCGCCACGACAGCCGCCTCGGTGGGCGTGAACACCCCCATGCGCAGGCCCACGAGGATGATCACCGGCAGCATCAGCGCCCAGAGGGCCTTGCGCAGGGCCGTGAGGATCTCGCCAGCGGACTTGCGCGGCGGCGGCACGATCTTCTCGCGCCGCACCAGGAAGGCCCAGGTGAGCCACAGCGCGGCGCCGATCAGGATGCCCGGCACGATGGCCGCGAGGAACAGCTTGGAGATCGACACATTGGCCGCCACCCCGAAGATCACGAGACCGATGCTGGGCGGGATCACCGGGCCGATGACGCCGGTGGCCGCGATCAGCCCGCCGGCACGCGACTTGTCGTGCCCGGCCTTGACCATCATGGGCAGCAGCAGCGCCGTGAGCGCCGCCGCATCGGCCACGGCCGAGCCCGACAGGGCCGACAGCAGGCAGCCGGCCATGATGGTCACATAGCCCAGCCCGCCCTTCACATGGCCCACCATCGCCAGGGCGAAGTCCACGATGCGGCGCGACAGGCCGCCCACGTTCATGATCTCGCCCGCCAGCATGAAGAAGGGCACGGCCAGCAGCGGAAAGCTGTCGGCCCCGCCGATCAGGTTCTGCGCCAGGATCTGCGCGTCGAACAGGTCCAGGTGCCACATCAGCGCCACGCCGCTGGCCAGCAGCGAGAACGCGATCGGGATGCCCATGGCCATGGCCAGCAGCAGCGATCCGACAAAGACGAAGATGGTCATCGCGCGGCCTCCTTGCCGCGCGGCGCATCGGTGGTGCCTGCCGAGCCCAGGATCTGCTGCAGCTGCACCGCCTCTTCGGACTCCTGCACCATCACCAGGTCCTCCTCGGCGATCTGGCCGCTGAGCAGCTTGTACAGGTCGATGGCCAGGATCAGCGCCGCGCAGACGGCGAACACCAGGCCCGCGCCGTAGACGATGGCCATGGACGCGCCCGTGGTCGGCGCCGTCACGTCCCAGTTGATGCGCGCCTGCGCCAGGCTGCCCTGGAACAGCAGCCAGACGATGTAGAGCATGACCCCGTGCCCGAGGGCTAGGCAGGCCTTCTTGCCGGCCGCCGGCAGGCGCTGCACCACCATGTCCACCCCCAGGTGGCCATGCTCGCGCAGCGCGACGATGGCACCGAGGAAGGTCATCCAGATGAAGAGCCAGCGCGACACTTCTTCCGACACGGTGATGCCTGAATTGAAGCCATAGCGCAGCACCACGTTGCCGAACACCAGCACCACCATCAGCGCGAGCAGGGCGGCGATCACCGCCTCCAGGCCGCGACAGGCGCGGTCCATCCATCTATGCATGTTGTATGTCCTAAAAACACCCCCTGAGGCGCTTCGCGCCTTCCCCTCTCTCGTCTCGCTGCGCGAGTCGGGAGGGGGACGCCCCCAGTGCGGCGGGGCGGCCCTTGCACGGGGGCCCTGGCTTGGGCTGCGCCAGTTTTGTGCATTGCGCGCAACGCGCAGCGCAGTGAATCCTGGCGGAACGGCGCTCAGGCGGGCTGGGAGGCTTCGCGCAGGCTTTCCACCAGCGAGCGCAGCGCGGCCAGGTAGGAATGCGGACCGAAGCCCTGCACCGTGGCCTTGACGGCCGGCGAGATGATGGAGTGCGCGCGCCAGGCCTCGCGCGCGGCAATGTTGGACATGTGCACCTCGATCACCGGGAAGGGCATGGCCTTGATCGCGTCGTGCAGCGGCACGCCATGCTGCGTGAGGCCGGCAGGGTTCACCAGCGCGCCCTGCGCCGCGTCGATGTGCTCGTGCAGGAAGTCGATCAGCGCGCCTTCGTGGTTGGACTGCAGGATGCCGAGTTCCACGCCGAGCTCGGCAGCGAGCTTCTGCAGGCGCTCGTTGATCTGCGCCAGCGTGGTGGTGCCGTAGATATGGGGTTCGCGGCGCCCGAACAGGTTGAGGTTGGGGCCGTGGAGGACGAGGATTTTCATGGGGTGTTCAGGGTTGGGAGCGGCTGACAAAGCTCAGCGAAGCGGTTCTGGCTAGGCGCTGCGTCGAAGGCAGTGCGAATAGCACGACAAGACGCAGCAACGACGCCAGAAGAGTTTTGCCAGGCGCTCTTACTTGCGGATGCGGGCGAGTTCGCTGTTGTAGAGCTTCACCATGGCCGGGTCATAGGTGGCCGCGAACTTCTCGATCACCGGCTTGGCGATCTGCTGCATGCGCGCCAGCTCGGCCGGCGCGATCTCGTTGTAGGCCATGCCCTTGGCCTGCAGGTCACCCACCGAGCGCTGCGCTGCGGCGCGGCTCACCTGGCGCTGGTAGCCGCGCGCCTCGTTGGCGGCGTCGTTCATCATCTTCTGCTCGGCGGGCGAAAGCTGGTCCCAGAACTTCTTGCTCACCAGCACGATGTTGGCGGCGTACACGTGGTTGGTGGCGCTCACGTACTTCTGCACCTCGAACATCTTGTTCGACAGGATCACCGCGTACGGGTTCTCCTGGCCGTCCACCGCCTTGGCTTCCAGCGCGCCGTACAGCTCGGCGAACGGCATGGGCACGGGGTTGGCCTTGAAGGCCTTGAAGGTCTCGAGGAACACCGGGTTGGGGATCACGCGCAGCTTGAGGCCGTCGAAGTCGTCGGCCTTGGTGATGGCGCGCTTGCTGTTGGTCACGTTGCGGAAACCCAAGTCCCAGTAGCCCAGGGCCACCAGGCCCTTTTCAGGCAACTTGGCGATCAGCGCCTGGCCCAGCGGGCCGTCGAGCAGGGCATCGGCCTGGGCGAAGTTGGCCACGGCGAACGGAAAGTCCACCAGCCCGAATTCCTTGACGATGCCGGCCAGCGAGGTGGTCGCCGGTGCCGACATCTGCTGCACGCCGCCCTGCAGGGCCGACTGCTGCTGCAGCTCGTTGCCCAGCTGCGAGGCAGGGTATTCCTGCACCTTGAGCTTGCCGCCGCTCTTGGCCGCCAGCAGTTCGGCAAAGCGCTTCACGCCAAAGCTCACCGGATGGTCCGCATTGTTCAGATGGCCGAAGCGGATCACGCGCTCTTGCTGCGCAGCGGCAGGCAGGGCCAGCAAAAAGGACAGGCCGGCGGTGGCCAGCAGGCAGGCAGTTTTCTTCACGGGGGATCTCCATCAAAAAGGGACCAAGGCTTGCCAAGGCACGACCGAAGTCGCCGCCGCAGCACTTGGGAGGCATCGTAGAAAAAAGTGGAAAGTGTTTCCATAGTAGAAACCCTTTAACAATTTTTGGTACATTGCTGCCGAACCGGTGCCGACGCTCCCAGCGTGCGTCCGCACAAATCTTCGAAAGCCATTGCCCATGAGCAGCATCCTCGAGCGCAGCTTCAAAGTCCTGGAACACCTCGCGCCCCACCCCGAAGGCAAGGCGCTGTCGAACCTCGCGTCCGAACTGGACATGCCGCTGAGCGCCACGCACCGGCTGCTGGCCGAGCTGGTCCGCTGCGGCTATGTGCGCCAGGAACACAACCAGGGCAACTACATGCTGACGATCAAGCTGGTGTCGCTGGGCCTCGGGTTCCTGAGCGCCAGCGGCATCGTGGACATTGCGCAGCCTCTGCTGGACCGGCTGGCCGCCGAATCGGGCGAGCTGGTGCGCCTCGCGGTGGTGGATGGCGACGAACTGACCTTCGTGGCCAAGGCGCAGGGCGCGATGCGCGGTCTGCGCTACGACCCGGACATGGGCCTGTCGGTGAACCTGTCGTGCAGCTCGGCCGGCCACGCGTGGCTGTCCACGATGACCGACGAGGAAGCCCTGGCGCTGGTCGCCAGGCGTGGATTTGGCAAGCCCGAGGACTACGGCCCCAATGCGCCCACCACCGTGAAGGCGCTGCTGGCCTACCTGCAGGCCGCGCGCGAGCGCGGCTTCAGCATGATCGTGGAAGTGTTCGCCCCCGCCATGACCGCCATGGCCGCGCCCGTCCGCAGCAGCCACAACGGCGCGGTGATCGGCGTGGTCACCATCGCGGGGCCTCTGGTGCGCCTGACCGAGGAGCGCATGCTGGCCCTGGGCTCCGCTCTGCTGGCCACCACGCAAGAACTCGCCATGGCCAGCAGCGGCTCGGCCCTGCTCAGAAAACGCGGGTAGGCCCTGAGGCCGGCATCAGTCCCGTGGCGCGAAGAGCGCCAGGGTCTCATGGGCGAACGCGCCCTCGATCTCCAGCATGCGCATCTTGGTGGCGGCCCCCCCACCGGCCGAGAAGCCGCCGGTCTTGCCGCCCGCCGCGAGGATGCGGTGGCAGGGCACCACGGGCGCGAAGGGGTTGTGGCCCAGCGCCTGCCCCACGGCGCGCGCGGCGCCGGGCTCGCCCAGGGCGGCGGCCATTTCGCCATAGGTCATGGTCTTGCCGGGCGGTATGCGCCGGGCCAGCTCGTAGACACGGGCATTGAAGGGCGGCACGCCCTCGGTGGCCAAGGGCACGTCGAGCAGGTCGTCGTGCGCGCCCGCGAGCAAGGCCACCACGCGGGCCGCCCAGGCGGCCACTTCGGGTGGCATGGGCGATTCAGGCGCACCCGGAAAGCGCCGCTGCATGCGCGCACGCGTGTGCGCCTCGCCCTCGTCCTCGGGCAGCTGCACACCGACCAGCAAGGGGCCATTCCAGGCCAGGCCACAGTGCCCCACCGCCGTCGAAAACAGCGCGAAGCCCTGGGCTGCTGCAGGCCCGCGTTTTTCAGTCAGCACGCAGGGCGGCCTTGAGCTGGGCGCCGATCTCGGGCTTGCCCGCGAAGGGGTCGGTGGGGTTGCGGCCCTGCAGCACGTCCTCCATGCGCGTCTGTACGGAAGCCAGCGCCTTGGGGTGGCTGTAGATGTAGAACTGGCCCTGCGAGGCCGCGTCGAACACTTTCTGCGCCACCTCGGCCGCCGTCACCTTGCCGCTGCCCACGGCCTTGTCGCTCATGGCCTGGCCGATGAGCTGGCTGCGCGTGGGCTTGCCGGCCTGCAGCTCGCCTGGGCGGTTGCGGTGGCTCTGGGCGATGCCGGTGGGCACGAAGTACGGGCACAACACGCTGGCGCAGATCTGGTCGGTGACGAGGGCCAGGTCCTGGTACAGCGTTTCGGACAGGCTCACCACCGCGTGCTTGCTGACGTTGTAGATGCCCATGTTGGGGGCATCGACCAAGCCGGCCATGCTGGCCGTGTTGACGATGTGGCCGCGCCAGGCGGGGTCCTTCTTGGCGGCGGCGAGCATCATGGGGGTGAACAGGCGCACGCCGTGGATCACGCCCCAGAGGTTCACGCCCAGCACCCACTCCCAGTCCTTGGCGGTGTTTTCCCACACCAGGCCGCCCGCGCCCACGCCGGCGTTGTTGAACACCAGGTGCGGCGCGCCAAAGCGCTGCTCCACGTCCGCCGCCAGCTGCTCCATCTGCGTTGCGTCGGACACGTCCACCTTGCGCGCCAGCACCTGGACACCGGCGGCCTGCGCCTCGGCGGCGGCCGCGTCGAGCGCGTCCTGCTGCACATCCACCAACACCAGGTTCATGTGGAGGCCCGCGCCGATGCGCGCGCATTCCAGGCCGAAGCCCGAACCCGCGCCGGTGAGAACGGCTGTCTTGCCTTTGAAATCGTCGATCATTTGGTGGCTTCGGCCTTTCGCAATGTGTAGCCAATCCGGGGAAAGTGCACGTGCACCGTGCCCGCACGCGGGTCGGTGCGGCGCAGGGTGTAGCGCGTGCGCGTGGCGGCGATCAGTTCGCCCTCCGTGGGTTCGGTGCCAAAGCTCTCGGCGGCGATCGTCACCGGGCTGCCCAGCGGGATGCCGTGCTCGTCCTGGAACACGTCGTCCGCCAGGGGCAGCGGGTCCAGCCCCGCCGCCACGGTGATGGCGTCCTCGGCGCTCAGCTTTTCCATGCGGCCATGGCCCAGGGCCGCCACGCGGTCCATCCATTCGAGCAGCGCGGGCGTGGCGTTGAAGATGTCGGCCATCACCGGCACGCACTGGCGCGTGAACCACAGCGGATGGTAGGCGGCAAAGTCGGCCAGGCAGGGCTCGGCGCCGAACAGGAAGTCATGCTCCTCGGCCATGTGCGCGATGCGGCGCAGGTAGGAGCGGTAGGCTGCCGTGGCATCGGCCGGGCGCAGGCGCTGCATGCCGGCGCTCATCTCGCGGCGGTCTTCGCCAAAGGCCTGGGCCGCGGCCGGCGGCAGGTTGGCGAACATGGCCGATGCGCCCTTGGGCTGCAGGTTGTAGGCCATGGCGGCCCAGAACAGCGTGGTGTCGGCCCACTGGGCGAAGACCCGCGCCACGCCCTTGAGGTGTGGCGGGTAGAGCACGGGCTCCGGCTGCACGTGCTCGAGCACGTCGCAGACCAGGGCCGAGTCGCAGTAGATGTCGGCACCGATCTGCAGGAACGGCGTCTTGCGGTAGCCGCCCGTGAGCGCCACCACATCGGGCTTGGGCGCGATGCTGGGGATGATCACCGACTTCCAGGCCAGTTGCTTGTAGCCCAGCGCCAGCCGGATCTTTTCCGAGAAAGGGGACGAGGGGTAGTGGTGCAGGATCAGGGAGGTGGTCATCGGGGGCTCTCCGGCAAGGCTGTGGTGGTGGGGGTGCCGCTCATGCAGGCAGCGCGCGGTCCAGCAGGGCGTCGAAATCCACGCCCGCGCCCAGCGTGCCGAAACTGTAGCCCCAGTCGCCGCCCAGGCGCGCATCGCAGAAGGCGCCGAACACGCTGGCCGGCGCGCTCCTGTACAGCAGCGCCGCCTGCACGGCCAAGGCCACGTCCTGCGCCAGGCGCCGGGCCTCGGCCTCGGTGGTCATCGCGTCCACGCGCAGCGGCAGCGCGCTGGCCATGCGGTCGAGTGCCGGGTGGGCGCCGCGCGCCGGGGCCAGCTCGTCCGCCAGGGCCGCCGCCGTGTCGGCGCGGCGCACGGCGCGCAGCAGATCGAGCGCCATGATGTTGCCCGCGCCTTCCCAGATGGAGTTGAGCGGCATCTCGCGGTAGATGCGGGCCATGGTGCCTTCGCCGCCCTCCTCCACATAGCCGTTGCCGCCCAGGCACTCCATGGCCTCCTGGGCGAACGCGCTGCCGCGCTTGCACACCCAGAACTTGGCCACGGGCGTGAGCAGGCGGGCCATCACGGCCTCGTGCCCACTGCTGTCTTTTTGATCAAAAGCGCTGGCAAGCCTTATGGATAGTGCGGTAGCCGCTTCACTTTCAAGAGCAAGATCGGCCAGCACATTGCGCATGAGCGGCTGGTCGATGAGCTTCTTGCCAAAGGCCGAGCGCTGGCGCGTGTGGTGCAGCGCGATGCTCAGCGCCTGGCGCATGAGGCCGCTGGTGCCCAGGGCGCAGTCCAGGCGCGTCATGGTGCCCATCTCCAGGATCTGGGCCACGCCACGCCCCTCCTCGCCCACGCGCCAGGCCAGCGCATCGATGAACTCGACCTCGGAACTCGCGTTGGCGTGGTTGCCCAGCTTGTCCTTCAGGCGCTGGATGCGGATGGTGTTGACGGACCCCTCCCCTTCACCGGGCAGCACGCGCGGCAGGAAGAAGCAGGTGAGCCCGCCGGGCGCCTGCGCCAGGATCAGGAAGGCATCACACATGGGCGCCGAGAAGAACCATTTGTGCCCGGTGATGCGGTAGCGCGGGCCCCAGGCGTCCTCGCCATCAGGCACCGCCTGCGTGGTGTTGGCGCGCACGTCCGAGCCGCCCTGCTTCTCGGTCATGCCCATGCCCATGGTGAGCGCGGTTTTTTGCGAGAACAGGGCCAGGCGCGGGTCGTACCGCGTGCTGGCCAGGCCCGCGCTCCAGTCGGCCCACACGGCGGGGTTGCCGCGCAGCGCGGGCGTGACGGCGTAGCTCATGGAGACCGGGCACAGCACCGAGGGCTCGGCCTCGGTGAACAGCATGAAGCCCGCCGCGCGCTCGATGTGGGCATGCGGCACCGGCGCGCCCGCCGCATCCTTGCGCGACCAGGGCGTGGCGTGCAGCCCGTGGCGCAGCGCCGCGCCGATGAGCGCGTGGTAGCTGGGGTGGAACTCCACCACATCGGTGCGGTGGCCGAAACGGTCGTGCGTGCGCAGCTGGGGCTGGCAGGTGTTGGCCAGGCGGGCATGGGCCTGCATCTCGGCGGAGCCCATCTCGGCGCCCAGCGCGGTCAGGCCTTCCAGCGGCAGCGCCGGGCTGTGCAGGCGCAGCGCATCCTGCAAGGGACGGTTGGTGGTGAACAGATTGACGTCGGCCCAGGGGGTGCTCTGGTTGAACACCTCATGGGTGCTGGCGGGGCGGGCAGCGGCAGTGGTCATGATGGGCTCCACAACATTTCGATATGGGGGATATCGTCTTCGAGGTATTCGTCCGACACGGCCGCGAAGCCCAGGCTGCCGTAAAAGCGCTGCAGGTGGGCCTGCGCACTGATGCGGATGGACTGGCCGGGCCACGCACCGCTGCAACGGGCGATGCCTTCCAGCATCAGCGCCCGGCCCGTGCCGTTGCCGCGCGCCTCCCGGGCCGTGACCACGCGGCCGATGGACGGCTCGGGGTAGTTCACGCCCGGGTCCACCACGCGCAGGCAGGCCTGCAGCGCACCCGCCTCGCCATAGCCCAGCAGGTGCCACGATTGCTTGTCCGCGCCGTCCGGGTCCTGGTACGGGCCCTGCTCCAGGATGAAGACCCTGCAGCGCAGGGCCAGGGCGTCATGCAGCGCGTGCACGCCCAGGTCATCGAAGCGGGCCCAGACCCAACGGAGCGTCATCAGATCAGCTTCACCAGTTGCTTGCCGAAGTTCTTGCCCTTGAGCAGGCCCAGGAAGGCCTCGGGCGCGGCGGCAATGCCCTGCGCCACCGTCTCGCGCGGGCGCAGCTTGCCGGTGCCCACCAGGGTGCCCAGCTCCTTGAGCGCCTCGGGCCACACTTCCATGTGTTCACTCACGATGAAGCCCTCGATCTTCATGCGGTTGATCAGCATCAGCGCGGGGTTGGCCATGGGCAGGGGCTGGCCGTCATAGCCGGCGATCATGCCGCACAGCGCCACGCGGCTGAAGGCGTTCATGCGCAGCATCACGGCATCCATGATCCAGCCACCCACGTTCTCGAAGTAGCCGTCGATGCCGTTCGGGCAGGCTTCCTTCAAGGCCTTGGACAGGGCCTTCACATCGCTGTGTTCCTTGTAGTCGATGCAGGCGTCGAAGCCCAGTTCCTCGACCGCATAGCGGCACTTGTCGGCACCGCCGGCAATGCCCACCGCGCGGCAGCCGCGCGCCTTGGCCAGCGCGGCGAAGGCGCTGCCCACGGCGCCGGTGGCGGCGCTCACCACCACGGTGTCGCCTTCCTTGGGGGCGATGATCTTCACCAGGCCGTACCACGCCGTCACGCCGGGCATGCCCACGGCGCCCAGGTAGTGCGACAGCGGCACATGGGTGGTGTCCACCTTGCGCAGCGCGCCCACGGCATTGCCGTCCACCACGCTGTACTCCTGCCAGCCGCCCATGCCCACCACCTTGTCGCCCACGGCGTACTTGGGGTGGCGGCTCTCGGCCACCTCGCCCACGGTGCCGCCGATCATGACCTCGCCCAGGCCCTGGGACGCCGCATAGCTCTTGCTCTCGTTCATGCGGCCGCGCATGTAGGGGTCCAGGCTCAGGTAGTGGTGGCGCACCAGCACCTGGCCGTCCTGCAGCGCAGGCGTGTCCACCGCCACCAGCTTGAAGTTGCTGGCCACGGCCTCGCCCTGGGGGCGGTTGTCGAGAACGATCTGTTGGTTGCGTGGCATGGGAAGCTCCTTGAACATTTGCTACTATTTTGATAGCTTCTAGCGCTTATCCATCAAGCGCCAGTGGCCATTTTTACTCAAATTCTGAGCGGACTCAGTCGGTGGAAATCACCTTGAGGCCATTCGCGGTGCGGCTGTCCACCGGCAGGCGCTTCACGTACTTGAAGGTGCCGGTGGCGTGGCTGCACACCTTGCCTTGCGCGTCGTACACCGTGCCTTCGGTGAACGCCATGGTGGCGGTGCGGTGGATGAGCCGCCCCTTGGCCACCAGCGGGCCGCGGGCGGGCTGCATGAAGCTGGTCTTCATCTCGATGGTGACCACGCCCATGTCGGGCGTCTCGCTGCGCGCGGCCGTGGCCATGGTCACGTCCAGCAGCGTCATCGACGCGCCGCCGTGGGTCACGTCGAAGGAGTTCAGGTGCTCGGGCCTGGCTTCGTAGCGCAGTTCGGATTCGCCCTTTTCCATGCGGTGCAGGGTGAAGCCAAGGTGGCTGACAAAGGGAATTTCGACACCAAAACTTTTCACGGCATTTCCTCAGTACACAAACTCAAAAACTGGCGCGGCCCCAGCCAGCGACCGCCGCGCAAGGGCCGCCCCGCCGCGCTGGCGGTGTTCCCCTTCCCGGCGAAGCCGAGAGAGGGGGGGAAGGCGCGAAGCGCCTCGGGGGGTTGTACTCCAACTAGCCGCCCGTGACGATGCTCACGCCGCCATCGACCGCAAGCCACTGGCCCGTGATGTGCTTGCCGGCATCGGACGCATACAGCGCACACAGGCCCTTCAAATCCTCATCGTCGCCCAGGCGGCCCAGGGGAGCATGCGCCGCCAGTGCTTCCTCGCCCATGGCCTTCAGGGTACCCACCGTCATCTTGCTCGGGAAGAAGCCTGGGCAGATGGCATTGACGCGGATGTTGTAGGCGCCCCATTCTGCCGCCAGCGCACGGGTGAAGTTGATCACCGCGCCCTTGGAGGTGTTATAGGCAATGGTATTCATGCCCTTGGGGTTGCCGCCCAGGCCGGCGATGGATGCCACATTGATGATGCTGCCGCCGCGGCGGCCGATCATGCTGTGCTTGGCGATGTGCTGGGAGAGGATGAAGTAGCCGCGCACGTTGAGGTTCATCACCTTGTCCCAGGCCTCCACGGGATGGTCCTCGGCCGGTGCGCCCCAGGCGGCGCCCGCGTTGTTCACGAGGATGTCCACGTGGCCCAGGCGCTCCAGCGTCTCATCGGCCAGGCGGCGGATGTCCGCCTCGTTGGCGCAGTCGGCGGCGATCCAGCGGGCGTCGATGCCGGCGGCCTGCAGGTCGGCGGCGGCTTCTTCCAGGTCGGACGCCTTGCGCGAACTCAGCACGATCTTGGCGCCGGCCTCGCCCAGCGCGTGGGCCAGCTGCAGGCCCAGGCCGCGCGAGCCGCCGGTGACGAGCGCGGTCTTGCCAGTCAGGTCAAACAATTGTTGGATGGTGCGGGTCATGGGTTGTCTCCTTGGGTTGCTCTGGATGGGTCGTCTGCCCGGAACGGGGGCGCCACGCGCCGCGCTGTTCCGGCAGGGGAAATCAGTCAATGATTGTGCGGCGCGACGCGGGGCCATTGTGTCGCCCCCGCGTCGGCCGGCGGGGTCAGCCCGCCTTCAGGCGCGCGCGCACCGCGATCAGCGCCACGCCCACCACGGCCACCAGGGCGCCGCCCACCACCAGGCTCCAGCCCAGCGCACCATCGGTGCGCCCCGTGGCGATGCCCAGCACCAGCGTGAGCAGGCCGCCGTAGATGAGCGTCCAGATGAGCTTGTGCAGGCGTTGCAGCGTTCGGGGTGCCACCATCAGAACGCCTCTTCGGGAAAGGCGGCGCAGGTCGCATCGCGCGCGCTCACCACCTGCAGCCAGGCACCGATCTTGGGCAGCTCGTAGTGGAAGAAAAAGCGCATAGCGCCCATGCGGCCCACGCTGGCCGGCCGGGCCAGCTGTGCATCGGCGGCCAGCGTGACCAGCGCCACGTCCAGCCACACCCAGGCCAGCACCATGTGGCCAAAGGCCTGCATGTAGGGCACGGCATTGGCCAGCGCGTCGGCGGGCTGGCCCGTGGCCCATGCGGCCTTGGTGGCGGCGCCCACCTGCTGCAGCGCCGCGCCCAGCGCGTTGGCATGCGCCGCCAGCGCGGGCACCTGGATCGCGCGTTCGATGGTGGCATTGATGCGCCCGGCCAGCAGTTGCAGGCCACGCCCGCCCTCCATCAGCACCTTGCGGCCCAGCAGGTCCATGGCCTGGATGCCGTGCGTGCCCTCGTGGATCATGTTCAGGCGGTTGTCGCGCCAGTACTGCTCCACCGGGAAATCGCGCGTATAGCCGTAGCCGCCGTGGATCTGGATGGCCAGACTGTTGGCCTCCAGGCACCACTCGCTGGGCCAGCTCTTGGCGATGGGAGTCAGCACCTCCAGCAGCAGGCGCGCCTCGTCGGCGGCGGCCGAATCGCCCGTGGCCTGCTCGTCCACCAGGCGCGCGCAGAACAGGTTGAGCGCCAGTGCGCCCTCGCCGTAGGACTTTTGCGCCAGCAGCATGCGCTTGACGTCGGCGTGCTCGATGATGCGCACCTGCGGCTGGGCCACGTCCTTCACCACGGCAGCGGCGCCATCCTTGGGTCCCTGCACCGGACGGCCCTGGGGGCGGTTCTTCGCGTAGTCGAGGCTCGCGTAGTAGCCCGCCAGGCCCAGCATGGTCGCGGCCATGCCGATGCCGATGCGCGCCTCGTTCATCATGTGGAACATGCAGTGCAGGCCCTTGCCGGGCTGGCCTACCAGGTAGCCCACGGCGCCGACCTCGCCATCGACCGGGTACTTGCCCTCGCCGAAGTTGAGCAGCGTGTTGGTCGTGCCGCGCCAGCCGAGCTTGTGGTTCAGGCCCGCCAGCGCCACGTCGTTGCGCACGCCGGTGAGCTTGCCGTCGGTGTCCACCAGTTTCTTGGGCACGATGAAGAGCGAAATGCCCTTGGTGCCGGGCACGAGCTTGCCGTCGGGCCCGGGGATCTTGGCCAGCACCAGATGGATGATGTTCTCGGTGAGCTCGTGCTCGCCGGCCGAGATCCACATCTTGTTGCCCTTCAAGCGGTAGCGCGGGCCCAGCGGGTCGCTCTCGAAGCCCTCGCCATCGGGCACGGCGCGCGTGGCCACGTCGCTGAGCGACGAACCCGCCTGCGGCTCCGACAGGCACATGGTGCCCGAGAAGCGGCCCGAGAATTCGTTGAGCGCGAACACGGTTTTCTGCGCCTCGGTGCCATGCACCATCAACAGGTTGGCATTGCCCACCGTGAGCAGGCCCGAGCCCATGCTGATCGACGCCACGGCGAAGAAGCTGTTGGCCGCGGCCTCCACCGTGTAGGGCAGCTGCATGCCGCCAATGTCGTAGTCCTGCGCGGCACTGAGCATGCCCGAGGCCGCGTAGGCCTTCTGCGCATCGTGCGTGCACTGGGGCAGCGTGACCTTTTCGCCGTCGAAATGAGGCTCCTCGATGTCCACCGTGCGGTTGAAGGGCGCGTACTTCTCGCGCGCGATGCGCTCGCAGGTGTCGAGCACCGCGTCGAAGGTGTCGCGCGAATGGTCGGAAAAACGCGTGCGGGCCGTCAGGGCCTTGGCATCAAGCCAGTCGTACAGCAGGAAGTCGAGGGTGGAACGCAGGGTCATAAGGTCTCCTTGTCACTGCGTGCAATGCCCGGTCCAGCCCCTGCGTTCAGGGGCTCAGCGTGCGGGCAGCACAATATTCTTGAAACACCAGTAGTCCATGTCCGAATCGGGCCTGGGCTGGCAACTGGCCTCGCCCAGCTGCAGGCGCGATGCACCCGCGGGGAGCGGCGGGAAGGTGATCTTGAGGATCTTGGTGCGGCCGGGCTTCACCACATCCATCTTCACATTGCAGAACGTCAGGCCGCTGATCGCCTGCTGCTGCAGCACGGCGCCGCTGCCCAGGTCCTTGAGCGTGAACGCATCGGCCGAGCCGGTGGGCTGCGCGCAGGCCTCAAACGCCTCGTCGGTGGTGTTTTTCACCAGCAGCGTCACACGCGTCTGCCGCGCGTCGAGCACGATGTCCTGCAGCACCACGTCAGGATCGGACTCCAGCGGCAGCTGGAGCTTGAAGCTCTCGGCGTGGGCGCCACATGCCACGGCCAGGGCCGACAGGGCGACAAGAAGGGGGGCGGAAGAAAGCAGGCAACGCATGGAAGGTACCGGGTTGGGGTGGAGGACGGAGGCCAGGGCCACCAGCGCACCGGTGGCCGCGGGGATTCTGCCCGTGCGGCCGGCACCGGACCTCCACGTCACGCCCCGACAAAGAAACAATTTGTAGTCCGCCCCTTCATCCCGTCAGTCTCCGCCCGCCGCGGCCCCTTCGCCCGGCACGCCCTGCCCCGCCGCAGCGGGCAATGCCGCAATCGTGCCCTGCGCCACGGCGCAGAGCTTTTCCTGCCCGCCCCGGACCGCAAACACCTCGCAGCGGCATACAGCCTGGCTCTTGCCATGGTGCACCGCCTCTGCACGGGCCAGCAGGCGTTCGCCCACCGCGGGCCGCAGGTAGTTGATCTTGAACTCGGACGTGACCACCGGCACCTGCATGGCCGTTCCGCCGGCATAGGTGAGCGCGTTGTCCGCGAGATAGCTCACCACCCCGCCGTGCGCAAAACCATGCTGCTGGAGCAGTTGCGGCGTGAGCGCCAGGGACAGCTCGCACCGGCCCGGCGCCAGCGCCGCCAGCTCCGCCCCCAGCAGCACGCTGAAGGGCTGGTTGGCCAGCACCTGCCGGCCCAGCGCCAGGAAGGCCTCGGGCGAGGCCATCCCGGACCGCATGTCGGTGGAGCGGTCCGAGGCCATGCCTCAGAACACCTCGAACACGCCAGCGGCACCCATGCCGCCGCCAATGCACATCGTCACGCACACGCGCTTGGCGGCGCGGCGCTTGCCTTCGATGAGCGCATGGCCCGTGAGGCGCTGGCCCGACACGCCGTAGGGATGGCCCACGGCAATGGCCCCCCCGTTCACGTTCAGGCGGTCCGCCGGAATGCCCAGCTTGTCGCGGCAATAGATCACCTGCACCGCGAAGGCTTCGTTGAGCTCCCACAGGTCGATGTCGTTGACCGTGAGACCCAGCTTCTTGAGCACCTTGGGCACGGCGAAGACCGGGCCGATGCCCATCTCGTCGGGTTCGCAGCCCGCCACCGCGAAGCCCAGGAAGCGGCCCAGGGGTTTCAGGCCCTTCTTGCTGGCGTACTCCTCGCTGGTCACCACGCAGGCGCCCGCGCCGTCGGAAAACTGGCTGGCATTGCCGGCCGAGATCAGGCCGCCGGGCAGCGCCGAGCGCAGGCCCTGGATCGCCTCGACAGTGGTGCCTTCACGCGTGCCTTCGTCCTTGCTCACCGTGACCTGCCTGGTGATCAGGCCCAGTGTCTTGTCGGCCACGCCGGCAGTGACGGTGATGGGGGCGATCTCGGCGTCGAAGAGGCCGGCGGCCTGCGCCGCGCAGGCCTTTTGCTGGCTGGCGGCACCGTATTCGTCCATGGCTTCACGGCCGATGTTGTAGCGCTTGGCCACCTGCTCGGCGGTCTGCAGCATGCTCCAGTAGATCTCGGGCTTCTGCTTGGCCAGGGCCAGGTCCTGGATCATGTGCAGGTTCATCTCCTGCTGCACGCAGGAGATGCTCTCCACGCCGCCGGCCACGAACACGTCGGCTTCGCCCGCGATGATGCGCTGGGCGGCCAGGGCGATGGTCTGCAGCCCGGAGGAGCAGAAACGGTTCACCGTCACGCCCGAGCTCGTGATGGGCAGGCCGGCCTTGAGCGCGATCTGGCGGGCGATGTTGCTGCCGGTGGCGCCTTCGGGCGTGGCGCAGCCCATGATGACGTCATCGACATCGGCGCCGTCGATGCCGGCGCGCGCCACGGCGTGCTGCACGGCATGGCCGCCCAGCGTGGCGCCGTGGGTCATGTTGAAGGAACCCTTCCAGCTCTTGGCGAGCGGGGTGCGGGCGGTGGAAACAATCACTGCGGAGGTCATGGGGAAATCCTTTCAGGGGGTGGAACGCACCCGTGGCGGCCTGCGGCCTGCGCACGCGGTGCGGCTTCGCATCGATGTCAGTTGAACGCCTTGCCTTCTGCGGCGAGTTTGGCCAGCAGCGGGGCGGGCTTCCAGAACGCCGCATCGTCGTTGGGGTTCTTGGCAAAGCGGTCCATGGCCTGCACCACGTTGAACAGGCCCACTTCGCTGGCGTAGTGCATGGGGCCGCCACGGTGGATGGGGAAGCCGTAGCCCGTGAGGTACACCATGTCGATGTCGCCCGACTTGCTGGCGATGCCGTCTTCCAGGATGTGCGCGCCTTCGTTGACCAGGGCGAACACCAGGCGCTGCACGATCTCTTCGTCCGAAATCTTGCGCGGCGTGATGCCCAGTTCCTTGCGGTGGTCTTCGATCATCTTGTTGACCAGGTCGCTCGGGATCGCATCGCGCTTGCCGGCCTGGTAGTCGTACCAGCCCGCGCCTGTCTTCTGGCCAAAGCGGCCCAGCTCGCAGAGTTTGTCAGCCGTGCGGCTGTACTTCATGTCGGCGCGCTCCACGGCGCGGCGCTTGCGGATGGCCCAGCCGATGTCGTTGCCGGCCAGGTCGCCCATGCGGAACGGACCCATGGCAAAGCCGAACTTCTCGACCGCCTTGTCCACCTGCTGCGGAGTGCAGCCTTCGTCCAGCAGGAAGCCGGCCTGGCGGCTGTACTGCTCGATCATGCGGTTGCCGATGAAGCCGTCGCACACGCCCGAGACCACCGAGGTCTTCTTGATCTTCTTGCCGATGGCCATCACGGTGGCCAGCACGTCCTTGGCGGTTTGCTTGCCGCGCACCACTTCCAGCAGCTTCATCACGTTGGCGGGGCTGAAGAAGTGCATGCCCACCACGTCCTGCGGGCGCTGGGTGAAGGCGGCGATCTTGTCCACGTCAAGCGTGGAGGTGTTGGAGGCCAGGATGGCACCGGGCTTGGCCACGGCGTCGAGCTGCTTGAAGACGGCTTCCTTCACGCCCATCTCCTCGAACACGGCCTCGATGATGAGGTCGCAGTCCTTCAAGTCGTCGTAGCTCAGCGTGGTGCTCAGCAGGGCCATGCGCTGCTCGTACTTGTCCTGCTTGAGCTTGCCCTTCTTGACCTGGGCTTCGTAGTTCTTCTTGATCGTGGCCACGCCACGGTCCAGGGCTTCCTGCTTCATCTCCAGGATCTTGACGGGGATGCCCGCATTCAGGAAATTCATGGAGATGCCGCCACCCATGGTGCCCGCGCCGATCACGCCCACCAGCTTGATGTCGCGCTTGGGGGTGTCGGACGGCACGTCGGGAATCTTGCTGGCCGCACGCTCGGCCATGAACAGGTGGCGCAGCGCGCGCGACTCGGCCGTCCACATCAGGTTGATGAAGATCTCGCGCTCGACCAACATGCCTTCGGCAAACTTCTTCTTCGTGGCGGCTTCGACCGCGTCCACGCACTTGGCGGGCGCCGGGAAGTTCTTGGCCATGCCCTTGACCATGTTGCGCGCGAACTGGAAGTACGCGTCGCCTTCGGGATGCTTGCAGGGGAAATTGCGCACCAGGGGCAGCGGACGGGCGTCAGCCACGCTCTGGGCGAAGGCCAGGGCTTCCTGCGCCAGGGACTCGGCGGACGCGGCCATCTTGTCGAACAGCTTCTGGCCTGGCACGCCACCAATCATTTCGCTCTTGACGGGCTCGCCGCTCACGATCATGTTGAGCGCCGCCTCCACGCCGATCACGCGCGGCAGGCGCTGCGTGCCACCCGCGCCGGGGATCAGGCCCAGCTTGACTTCCGGCAGCGCGATGGCGCAGCCAGGCGCGGCAATGCGGTAGTGGCAACCCAGAGCCAGCTCCAGGCCACCGCCCATGGCGACCGTGTGCATGGCGGCGACGACGGGCTTGGCCGAGTTCTCGATGGCGGCGATCACCGACAGCAGGTTGGGCTCCTGCAGGGACTTGTCGGTGCCGAACTCCTTGATGTCGGCCCCTCCGGAGAAGGCCCCGCCAGCGCCGGTGATGACGATGGAAGTGACCGCTGCATCGGCATTGGCACGGCCGAGGCCGTCCACGATGCCCTGGCGGGTCGCCAGACCGAGTCCGTTGACGGGGGGATTGGCCATGGTGATCACGGCAACGGAGCCGTGGACTTTGTATTCAGCGGTCATGGTGCTGTTGTTCCTTGGAGAGTGAAAAAGAACGATCGTGCGTTTTTATTGTAGAGACTTCGCGCGGCGCTGGCGTGTCAATTTGTCCCGGTGGGGACATGGCTCCTGGCCGCCAACCCGTCTCTTCGGGCAAAAAAAGAGGCGCCAGGTCAGTCCAGGCGCCTCTCTCGGCCAATCACAGGCTGTAGCAGGGCTCATGGCCTTTGAATCGGACGCGGCCAAGGCCAGCGCTCCCGCGCAAGGGCCGCCCCGCCGCGCTGGGAGCGTCCCCCCCGTGGGGGGATGGCGCGAAGCGACTCAGGAGGGCCTTCATACCTCCAGCCATTCCTTGCGGATGTAGTTGTCGGCCCGCAGGCTGTCCGGCGTGCCCTGGAAGACGATGGAGCCATGCCCCATCACCAGCGCGCGGTCCGAGATCTTCATGGCGATGGTCAGCTTCTGCTCGATCAGCAGCACCGAGATGCCGCGCGCCTTGATGGTCTGCAGGTACTGGCCCACCAGTTCGACGATCTTGGGCGCCAGGCCCTCGGTCGGCTCGTCGATGATGATCAGGTCCGGGTCGCCCATGAGCGTGCGGCACAGCGTGAGCATCTGCTGCTCGCCGCCGGACATCACCCCCGCCTCGGTGTGCTGGCGCTCCTTGAGGCGCGGGAACATCTCGTACATGTCGTCGAACGACCAGCGGCTGCCCTTGCCGTTGCCCTTCTGGCCGAGCAGCAGGTTCTGGTGCACGGTGAGGTTGGGGAACACGTCCCGGCTCTCGGGCACGTAGCCCAGGCCCAGGTGGGCGATCTCATAGGCCTTCTTGCCATTGAGGTCCTGGCCCTTGAACTGCAGCGTGCCCTCCCAGTCCACCAGTCCCATGATGGCCTTGGCGGTGGTGGAGCGGCCCGAGCCGTTGCGCCCGAGCAGCGCCACGATCTCGCCGGGCTGCACGTCGAAGCTCACGCCATGCAGCACATGGCTCTTGCCGTAGTAGGCGTGGAGATTGTCTATTTTCAGCATAAGTCAGTGTCCCGCGCCCTGCTCGTCGGCCACGGCCGATCCCAGGTAGGCCTCCTGCACGCGCGCATTGGCGCGCACCTTCTCGGGTGTATCGAAAGCGATCACCTCGCCATACACCACCACGGCGATCTTGTCGGCCAGGCCGAACACCACGCCCATGTCGTGCTCCACCGTGAGCAGGGTGCGGCCCTCGGTCACCTCCTTGATCAGGTGGATGAAGCGCGTGGTCTCGCTCTTGCTCATGCCGGCCGTGGGTTCGTCCAGCAGGATCACGTTGGCGCCGCCCGCGATGGTGATGCCGATCTCGAGAGCGCGCTGCTCGGCATACGTGAGGTTCATGGCCAGCGTGTCGCGTTTCTTGTCGAGCTTGATCATCTCCATGAGCTGCTTGGCGCGCTCGTTGGCGTCGTGCAGGTTCGACAGGAAACGCAGGAAGGTGTAGCGGTAGCCCATGCTCCACAGCACGCCGCAGCGCAGGTTCTCGAACACCGAGAGCTTGGGAAAGATGTTCGTGATCTGGAAGCTGCGCGACAGCCCCTTGCGGTTGATCTCGTACGGTGCCAGGCCGTTGATGCGCTGGCCGTTGAGGATCACGTCCCCACTGGTGGGTGCGAAGCGCCCGCTGATGAGGTTGAACAGCGTGGACTTGCCCGCGCCGTTGGGGCCGATGATGGCCACGCGTTCGCCCGGAGCGACCGCCAGGTTCGCGCCACGGATGATTTCCGTCTTGCCAAAGCTCTTGCGCAGGTCGCGCAGTTCGAGCGCATAGGTATTGGTTGCGTTGTCAGCCGCCATGTTTACAGCGCCTCCCCACGCTTGATTTCATGTTCGATCTCTTCCTGGATCGTGCTCCACTGGCGCACGAACTGGCGACGGCAGAGTTCAAAGAGTCCAAAGCCCGTGACCATCACGAAAATGGCGCCGAACCAGCTCGTGAAGCCCTTGGCATTGAGTGTCGCGCCCAGGAACGTCAGCTCAGGCCCCAGCGCTGCGTTGAGCTGCAGGTGGTAGGTCATCTCGATCATGCAGGCCGCACCCATCACGCCCACCAGCGCCGTGCCGGCCAGGGCCAGGTAGGAGCTCCAGAGCGGGCGCAGCTTGCCGTACTTGGCCAGCCGCAGGTTCATCATGATCAGGCTGGCGATGCCGCCGGGCGCATACATCACCATGAACAGGAACACGAGGCCCAGGTACAGCAGCCAGGCCTTGGACAGCTCGGACAGCAGCACCGACGCCAGCACCAGCAGCACCGCGCCGATGATGGGCCCGAAGAAGAAGGTGGCACCGCCCAGGAACGTGAACAGCAGGTAGCCGCCGGATCGGATCACGCTCAGGCTGTCGGCGCCCGTGATGATCTCGAAGTTGATGGTGGCCAGCCCCCCGCCAATGCCCGCGAAGAAGCCCGCGATGATGAACGCGAAGTAGCGCACGCGCTGCGTGTTGTAGCCGATGAACTCCACGCGCTCGGGGTTGTCGCGCACGGCGTTCAGGATGCGGCCCAGCGGCGTGCCGGTGAACGCGAACATGGCGGCGGTGCAGACGAAGCAATAGGCTGCGATCAGGTAGTACACCTGCATGCCCGAGCCGAAGTTCAGGCCGAAGAAGGCCTTGCCATACACGCGGTCGGTGGTAATGCCGCCCTCCCCGCCAAAGAACTCAGGGAACATCAGCGCCATGGAGGCGACCAGTTCGCCAATGCCCAGCGTGATCATGGCGAAGGTGGTGCCCGACTTCTTGGTCGTCACGAAACCGAGCAGGATGGCGAAGAACGCTCCGGCCAGGCCGCCGACCAGCGGGATGAACACCAGGGGAATGTTGACCGAGCCCTTGGTCGCCATGTTCATCGCGTGGATGGCGATGAACGAACCCAGCCCGGTGTACACCGCGTGGCCGAAACTCAGCATCCCCCCCTGCCCCAGCAGGATGTTGTAGGACAGGCAGATGATGATCAGGTAGCCGATCTGCGAGAGCATGGTCAGCGCCAGGCTGCTGCGAAACAGCATGGGCGCGACGATGAGCATGACCGCGAACAGGGTCCAGATCATGAACCGGCCCACGTTCCACGGCTTGAACCGGTAGTAGGAGGTGGCGCTGGAAACAGCGGGGGTGGTTGTCGTAGTGGAATTCATGGCATCAGTCCTCCCGCGTGCCCAGAAGGCCCTTGGGGCGGAAGATCAGGATCAGCACGAGGAACAGATAGGGCAGGATGGGCGCCACCTGGGAAATCGTGAGCTTGAGCAAGGGATAGCCGAAGGTCTGGTCGGTCACCGCCACGCCCACGGCCTGGAAGACATGGATCAGCGAATAGTCGAGCGCCACGGCGAAGGTCTGCACCAGGCCGATGAGCAGCGACGCGAGGAAGGCCCCCGCCAGCGAGCCCATGCCGCCGACCACCACCACCACGAAGATGATGGAGCCCACCGATGCCGCCATCGCGGGCTCGGTCACGTAGGTGTTGCCGCCGATCACGCCGGCCAGGCCGGCCAGCGCGGCGCCGCCGCCGAACACCAGCATGAAGACGCGCGGCACGTTGTGGCCCAGCGCTTCCACCATCTCGGGGTACTTGAGTGCCGCCTGGATCACCAGGCCGATGCGTGTGCGCGTGAGCAGCAGCCACACGGATACCAGCATCAGCAACGCCACCAGCATCACGAAAGAGCGCGACTTGGGAAACTGCGTGCCATACAGGGAGAACAGGGGTCCCTGCAGTTGCTCCGGAAGGCCATAGGGCACGGTGGAGCGTCCCCACACCAGTTGCACCACTTCAAGAATCAGGTACGAAAGGCCGAAGGTGACCAGCAGTTCGGGCACGTGCCCGAATTTGTGCACCCGGCGCAGGCAGTAGCGCTCGAAGGCGGCGCCCAGCGCGAACACGACGAGCGGGGCCAGCACCAGCGCCGGCCAGAAGCCCACCACCCCGGAGATGGTGAACGCGAAATAAGCCCCCAGCATGTAGAAGCTGGTGTGCGCAAAGTTGAGCACCCCCATCATGCTGAAGATCAGCGTGAGGCCCGAGCTCAGCATGAACAGCAGGAGCCCGTAGCTCACGCCGTTCAGCAGGGAAATCACGAAAAACTCAGGATTCATTGGAATTTTTCATTGCAAGGTAAAAAAAAGGCCCGAGTAGGTCGGGCCTCGAAGCGATGGAACCGGATTTACGGGCGCTTCATCTGGCACGACGTGGGCGTGCTGGCCACATAGGGCTCGTAGTACTTCACAGGGACGAAGGTGTAGCCGGTGTTCTCCGAGTCGATCGGGAACTTGGCGCCCGCCTTTTCCCACTTGGAGATGAACAGGCCCTGCTGCAGCTGGTGATCGGTCTTGCGCATCTCGACCTCGCCGTTGAAGCTCTTGAACTTCATGCCTTCGAACACGGCGGCCACCTTGACCGGGTCGGTGGACTTGGCCTTGGCGAAGCCTTCGGACAGCATGGTGAACGCGTGGTACACGGCACCGGTGTACATGTCGTCGTTGAACTTCTTCTTGTAGTCCACCACGATCTTGTTGAGCTCACCCGGCAGGTTCATGTGCGCATAGGCCACCATGTACACGCGGCCCGCCGCGGCGGCGCCCATGGCCGTGGGGCTGCCGGTGACGGAACCGTAGTAGGTGTAGAAGTTGACGTTGTTCAGGCCCGCGTCGTTGGCCGCCTTGATCAGCAGCGCCAGATCGGAACCCCAGTTGCCGGTGATCACGCTGTCGGCACCCGACTGCTTGATCTTGGCGATGTAGGGCGAGAAGTCGCGCACCTGGGCCAGGGGGTGCAGGTCGTCGCCGACGAACTGCACGTCGGGGCGCTTGCGCTGCATCATTTCCTTGGCGAACTTCGCCACCTGGTGGCCGTGCGAGTAGTTCTGGTTGATCAGGTAGACCTTCTTGACTTCAGGCAAGTCCTTCATGTAGGTCGTCAGCGCTTCCATCTTCATGGAGGTGTCTGCATCGAGACGGAAGTGCCAGTAGCTGCACTTGCTGTTCGTCAGGTCGGGGTCCACGGCCGCGTAGTTCAGGAACAGCACTTCCTTGCCGGGATTGCGCGCGTTGTGCTTTTCCAGCGCGTCCATGATGGCAAGGGCCGGACCGGAGCCGTTGCCCTGCACGACGTAGCGTGCGCCCTGGTCCATGGCCGAACGCAGGGCGCTCGTGGTCTCCTGGGGGCTGAGCTTGTTGTCGATGCCGATGATCTCGAATTTGACGCCCGCCGGGTTCTTCTTGTTGAACTCTTCAGCGATGAACTGGAAGCTCTTGAGCTGGTTCGTTCCCACTGCCGCCATCAGGCCGGAGAGCGGGTCGAGCCAGGCGATCTTCACCGTCTCGCCCTTTTGAGCGAATGCCCCGCCAGCGCTTGCCAACAGTACCGAGGCTGCTACAGCCTTAATAGCAAATTTCATGGTCTTGTCTCCTTGTAAATCAACACAACGCAGCGTACCGCGTTGCAACAAAGCGATGCTCAGGGATTGCCCCTACCAGCGTCGCACACGTGACTGGAATCGGTGTCACCCCCTGTGGCGCTGCGCGCCTTCACCCTCTCTCGCTGCGCGGGAGGGGGACGCACCCGGTGGCCCGGCAAAGCCGGTTCCACGGGTGCACTGGCCTGGCCTGGTCTGGTCTGCGCCAGATTCGACGGCCACGACGACGGCGATGCATTGAGGCCACCGCCGTCAAGCTTTCTTCAAAGGCCCGGAAGCTTGTAGTCCTTCAATTGCTCGCGCAATTTGGTCTTGAGCATCTTGCCGGTGGCGCCCAGTGGAATGGCCTCGACGAACACCACGTCGTCGGGGATCTGCCACTTGGCGGTCTTGCCTTCGTAGAAGGCCAGCAGCTCCTCGCGCGTGACCTCGGTGCCGGGGCGCTTGACCACGGCCACGATGGGGCGCTCATCCCACTTGGGATGCGGCATGCCCACGCAGGCCGCCATCGCAATCGCGGGGTGCGCCATGGCGATGTTCTCGATGTCGATGGAGCTGATCCATTCGCCGCCGGACTTGATCACGTCCTTGCTGCGGTCGGTGATCTGCATGAAGCCGTCGGCATCGATGGTGGCCACGTCGCCGGTGGGAAACCATCCCCGGCGCTGGGCATCCTGGATGAGCGGATGGCCGCCCTCGCCCTTGAAGTAGCTGTCCACGATCCACGGCCCCTTGACCAGCAGGTCGCCGTAGGTCTTGCCGTCCCAGGGCAGCTCGCTGCCGTCGCTGCCCACGATCTTCATGTCCACGCCGTAGATCGCGCGGCCCTGCTTCTGCAGGATCTTCATCTGGTCGTCCTTGGACATGGCCAGGTGCTTGTTCTTGAGCGTGCACAGCGTGCCCAGCGGGCTCATCTCGGTCATGCCCCAGGCGTGCAGGACTTCCACGCCGAAGTCTTCCTTGAACGCATGGATCATCGCGGGCGGGCAGGCCGAGCCGCCGATGACGGTGCGCCGGAGCGTGGAGAACTTCAGGCCGGCCGGCTTCATGTGGCCCAGCATCATCTGCCACACGGTGGGCACGCCGGCCGCGTAGGTGACCTTCTCGGATTCGATGAGTTCGTAGATCGACTTGCCATCCATGGCCGGGCCGGGGAACACCAGCTTGCAGCCCGTGAGCGCCGCCGAGTACGGGATGCCCCAGGCATTGACGTGGAACATGGGCACCACGGGCAGCACCGAGTCGCGTGCCGACAGGCACATCACGTCCGGCAGCGCGGCGGCATAGGCGTGCAGCGTGGTCGAGCGGTGGCTGTAGAGCGCGGCCTTGGGGTTGCCCGTGGTGCCGCTGGTGTAGCACATGCTCGATGCCGAGTTCTCGTCGAACGCGGGCCAGGCGTAGTCCGGCGACTGCGCGCCGATCCAGGCTTCGTAGCTCGTGAGGCCGGGGATGCCGGAATCCGCGGGCAGCTTGTCCGCATCGCAAAGGGCCACCCATTTCTTCACCGTGGGGCACCGGGCATGCACGGCCTGCACCAGGGGCAGGAACGTCACGTCAAAGCACAGCACCTGGTCTTCGGCATGGTTCATGATCCAGGCGATCTGGTCGGGGTGCAGGCGCGGGTTCACGGTGTGCAGCACCCTGCCGGAGCCGCTCACGCCGAAATACATCTCCATGTGGCGGTAGCCATTCCAGGCCAGGGTGGCCACGCGGTCGCTGAACGCGAGCTTGAGCTCGTCCAGCGCATTGGCCAACCGGCGTGCACGCGCGCCCAGATCGCGGTACGTGTAGCGGTGGATGTCGCCCTCGACCCGCCGCGACACGATTTCGGCATCGCCATGGTGGCGCTCTGCGAACTCGATCAACGACGAAATCAGCAACGGTTGGCTCTGCATCAGGCCCAGCATGTGTGCTCCTTGGATGTTGTGGTGAATGGAATGGTCATCGTAGCGCGGCGTGTCTCATTGCGGTGTCGCCCAGGGCAAGCGGACTGGCCGGCCGGCGCACATGCAACAGGGCCGCAGTGTGCGCGCGGCGGCCGCGCCTGCCAACACCTGTCGTCCCATTGACAAAGGCCAAGGGAATACCCTGAACGCCTGGCGTGGGCGGTGACAATCACGCCCATGCTCAGTTCCGCCCCCTCCGCCCCACGGTTCATCGCGGCCCAGCCCTGGTTTGCCAGCGTGCCCGCAGCCCTGCAGGAGCGCCTGCGCGCCGAGGTATTCGCCACGCACGGCGACAAGGGCGCAGTGATGATGCCGGCCGGCAGTGCCGTGCAAGGCTGGCACGCGGTGCTGTCCGGCCTGGTGATGCTCCAAAGCCCCGCCAGCCAGGGGCGCTCCTCGGCCTTCATCGGCGTGCCCGATGGCGAATGGTTCGGCGAAGGATCGGCCATGAAGCCCGAGCCCCGCCGGTACCACGTGGTCGCCCTGCGCCCCACCACGCTGCTGTGCCTGCCGCTGCCGCTGTTCGCAACGCTGCGCGAGAGCAGCCTGGCGTTCAACCAGTTTCTGGTGCTGCACCTGAACATGCGGCTGGGCCAGGCCATGACGATCATCGAGGCCGGACGGACCCAGTCCACCGAGCACCGCGTCGCGCTGTACCTGAGCCGCCTGTTCTGGCGCAGCACGCGGCGGCTGAACCTCACGCAGGACGAGCTGGGCCAGCTGGTGGGCCTGTCGCGCCAGACGGTGAACAAGGTGCTGCGCGCGCTGGAAGGCATGGGCATCGTGTCGCTGGACTTCGGACGTGTGGCCATCGTGGACGACGAGGCGCTGAACGCGTACCTCGCCGCCACCGCGGCGCGCTGACACCCTGCAGATCGCACTGGCACCCTCACCTTATTGCACACTCAGGCGCACGGCCTTCTGGTCGGCGTCGAACAGGAGCCGGCTGGGCCACGGCTTCCAGTTTTGGTTCACCGTCGCGTTGTTCGGATCTCCCGTGTGGACGAAGGCGCGCACGCTGTCCATCATGGCCTTGGAGAGCGCCAGGCGCCCTGGCTGGTTGGCCGCGCTGTTGGTGGCCCTGGCAAAGACCGAGGGCCCGAAGTTGCCAAACAGGAACGGCAGGTCGAACGCATGCGCCGCGCCGTACACGTCGTTCCAGGGCGCGGGCTGCTGCGCCCAGTTGAACTGGTAGCTCCATACCGCGGATTGCTGGCTGCGCAGGGTGTTGAGCAGGTTGTCGCGGCTCGGGTCGATGAACACGCTGCCCAGCAGGCGGGTGCGCGCGTTGTAGCCCGTGCCGGGCGCCGTCACGGGCAGATAGGAGGCATCCAGGATGTCGCCGGCCGTGAGCGTGGTGGGCGCGTCGGGGTTGAACTTCTGCATCATCGCGAAGCGGTCCGCGTCGGAAATCTTCATCCCTGGCTTGCCCCCCAGCAATGCCAGGAACGGCGCGAACAGCTTGCCCTCGTCCGCCGTGTAGCCGGACAGGACAGGCACCTTGTGATAGCGCCCGGCCCCCAGTTCGGCGATCGGATCGGCGGGCACCACCACGCCGTCGGGGATGGGGCCGGACCCGGTGAGCCCGTTCTTGAGCAGCGTCTGCAGGATCACGCTCGCATCCTTGCCGCGCAGGTAGCCGGCCACCTGGGAGGCGGGCCAGCCCGCGACCAGCGCCTGGGCCGCGGGCAACGCGGGCGCCAGGCCGTCGGCCAGCGCCAGATGCGCCAGCAGCATGCCGGACTGGGTGGCATACCGGGATGCGGGATTGAGCGTGGGAATGGAGCCGGGCGGCAGATTCGCCGCCAGCGAAATCCCCCCGCTCACCGGCAGGAGCTTGTGGAACAGCCCAGCAGCCTGGGGCGCCGTCAGCAGCGCCAGCGCATTGATGGCGCCCGCCGACTGCCCCATCAGGGTGACATTGCCCGCGTTGCCGCCAAAACCGGCGATGTTGTTCTGGATGAAGCGCAGTGCCAGCACGTTGTCGAGCAGGGCGTAGTTGCCTGTATAGGGCTGGCCGCCGCCGTGCAGCTGGGGCAGCTGCATGAACCCCAGCACGTCCAGGCGGTAGTTGGCGGTCACCACCACGGCATTGGCCGCGCGGGCCAGCGCCGCGCCGTCGTACACGGGATCGGCGGTATAGCCCGAGATGGCGCTGCCGCCGTGCAGGAACAGCAGCACGGGGAGGTTGTCCTGCGACGTGGCCGGGCGCCAGATGTTGAGCGTCAGGCAATCCTCGTTCCCCACGGGCGTGTTGAGCGTCTGGCCGATGGTGTCGTCGAACCGGTTGTTGGCGCCGGGACCGTAGATGCGGCCCATCTGCAGGCAGGCATTGCCGAACTGGCTGGCATTGCGTTCGCCCGACCACGCCACGGGCTCCACCGGCGGCTGCCAGCGCAGCTCGCCCACCGGCGGCCTCGCGAAGGGAATGCCCTTCCAGGCATAGGTGCCGGTGGCGGCGCTGTCGTCCACGCCACGCACCATGCCGTAGCGGGTTTCCCGCAGCTCGGGGGGCTTGCCGTCCGAACCGCCACACGCCGTTGTCGCCAACACCGACAGCACGGCGGCACTCCACCGCAGACACCACTGAAAATCGGGCATGTTTTGTCTCCTTTGGGGTTTTCAGGAATGGGGCGGGCCTCTCTGAAGCGTCACACTTGCGGCAGGGCCCGTCCTCAGCGACGATTGTGTGAATGCTTCGCCTTCGGCCCACTATCGCAACCTCGCCAAAACAGTGACTTCAGAACACCACCCTAGCGTTAACCCTGAGGGGAAAAACCACCCATGACCCCACGCACCAGTTCGGCCGCCTGGGTGCGGGGCATCGCGGACATGTTCGCGGCCGAGGGCCTGCCGGCCGCGCAGCTGTGCACCGAGGCGGGCATCGACCTGGCCGCGCTGCACCTGCCCCAGACCCGCGTCGACGTGGACCGAGTGAGCCGCCTGTGGGAGCTGGCCGCGGCGCAGTATGGCAAGCCGGGGCTGGGGCTCGACCGCAACCTGACCGGGCGCTACGGCAACGTGGATCTGGTGGGCTATGCGCTGGCGTCGGGCCCCAATCTCCTTGTTGGGTTTCAGCACCTGCAGCGGCACATGGCGGTGATCTCGGACGCCACCACCTTCGAGATGGAGCGCGGGCCGCGCGGGTACTGGCTCGTCCTGAGCCACATCGGCGCCACCCGGCCCATTCCGCGCCAGCGGGTCGAGTTCGCCGTGCTGACCCTGCTGACCCTGTGCGGCTGGCTGACGCGCCGCGAGCTCACGCCGCTGGCGGTCGAACTCATCACCCCGCCGCCCGCGGACGAGGCGCGCTACCGCTCCGCCTTCGGCCTGCTGCCGCACTTCAGCCAGCCCGCCAACCGCTTCCTGCTGGCCGAGGCCGACCTTCTGGCCCCCATTCCCACCCACAACCCCAGCCTGTGGGCCCTGCACGAAAGACTGGTCGAGACCGAACTGGACCACCTGGGCCAGACGCTGGCCAGCACGCGCGTGCGCACCGAGGTGGCCCGCATCCTGCACCTGGGCGAACCCCGCCGCGAAGACGTGGCGGCGCGCCTGCACCTGACCGACCGCACGCTGCAGCGGCGCCTGCAGGCCGAATCCGTGAGCTACCAGCAACTGCTGGACGACACGCGGCGCGAGCTGGCCGGCCAGTACCTGAGCGATGAGCGCCGCAGCCTGGCGGAGGTGGCCGATCTGCTGGGGTTCGCCGACCAGAGCAACCTGTTTCGGGCGTGCAAGCGCTGGTTCGGCATGCCGCCCGGCCAGTACCGGGCCCACGTACTGCACGCGGAGCCCGAAAGCACGGCATCCGAACAGGGCGCCTGAGAACACCCGGCGAACCCACGCGGGCCGCGCGGCGGCCTGCGCGCGGCGCAACGGGTTCCACCCTCCCCCACCCATGGCCCTGCCGGGGCCGGGGCATCACCGGTGCGAGACAATCGACCCCATGAACCTGCCCGCCGACAGCGACACCACCGCCGACATCGGCCTGGCCTGGAACCATGGTTTCGCGGCCCTGGGACCGGACTTTTTCACCGAACTGCGCCCGACCCCGCTGCCCGCGCCGCACTGGGTGGGAACCAGCGCCGCCGTGGCGCGGCTGATCGGCCTGGACCCTGCATGGCTGGAGAGCGACGAAGCCCTGCAGGCCTTCACGGGCAACGTGCTGCTCGCTGGCTCGCGGCCCCTTGCAAGCGTCTACAGCGGGCACCAGTTCGGCGTCTGGGCCGGCCAGCTGGGCGACGGCCGGGCCATCCTGCTGGGGGAAACCGCCGGCGGGTTGGAAATCCAGCTCAAGGGCGCGGGGCGCACGCCCTACTCCCGCATGGGCGACGGGCGGGCCGTGCTGCGCTCCAGCATCCGCGAATTCCTGTGCAGCGAGGCCATGCATGGCCTGGGCATTCCGACATCGCGCGCGCTGTGCATCACCGGCTCGCCCGCGCCCGTGCGCCGCGAAGAGATCGAAACAGCCTCCGTGGTCACGCGCGTGGCCCCCAGTTTCGTGCGCTTTGGCCATTTCGAGCACTTCGCCGCCAACGACCTGCAGCCACAGCTTCGGGCCCTGGCCGACTATGTCATCGACCGCTACTACCCCGAATGCCGGGGCACCACCGAGGTCGGCGGCAATGCCTACGCCGCGCTGCTGCAGGCCGTGAGCGAGCGCACGGCCAGGCTGATGGCGCAGTGGCAGGCCGTGGGGTTTTGCCACGGGGTGATGAACACCGACAACATGAGCATCCTGGGCCTGACCATCGACTACGGCCCTTTCCAGTTTCTGGATGCCTTCGTGCCCGGCCACGTGTGCAACCACAGCGATACCCAGGGCCGCTATGCCTACAACCGCCAGCCCAACGTGGCGTACTGGAACCTGTTTTGCCTGGCGCAGGCGCTGCTGCCCCTGATCGGCGACCAGGAACTGGCCAAGCAGGCCCTGGAGTCCTACAAGAGCGTGTTCCCCGAGGAATTCATGGCCCGCATGCGCGCCAAGCTGGGGCTTGCGGGCGCCAGCGAAGGCGATGGGCAACTGATCGACGGCATCCTGCAGCTGCTCGCCCGCAACGGTGTGGACTACACGATCTTCTGGCGCCGCCTGTCGCATGCAGTGGCCGGGCGCGATTTCGAGCCCGTGCGGGACCTGTTTGCCGACCGCGCCGCCCTGGACCAGTGGTTGCTATCCTATTCAGAGCTACTGACGCTTGATGGGCAAGCGCCAGCAGCCGATTTAATGCTGAAAACGAATCCCAAGTTCGTCTTGCGCAACCACCTGGGCGAGCAAGCCATCCGTGCGGCGAAACTTGGCGACTTCAGTGAACTCCAAACCCTTCAGCGGCTGCTGGAGTACCCCTTCGACGAGCACCCCGGGCACGACGCCTACGCAGCCTTCCCGCCCGACTGGGCGTCTTCCATCGAGATCAGCTGTTCATCATGACCTACCCCGTCCAGAAGACCGAAGCCGAGTGGCAAGCCATCCTGCAGGGCAAGGGCGCCGAACCCGCCGCCCTGCAGGTGACGCGCCATGCCGCCACCGAACGCCCCTTCACCGGCAAATACGAGGCCCACTGGGCCGATGGCAGCTACCACTGCATCTGCTGCGGCGCGAAATTGTTCGATTCGGTGACCAAGTTCGATGCCGGCTGCGGCTGGCCCAGTTTCTCCGAGGCCATCCCCGGGGCGATCACCGAGATCGTGGACCGCAGCCATGGCATGGTCCGCACCGAGACAGTGTGTGCACAATGCGGGGCCCACCTGGGCCATGTCTTCGAAGATGGCCCCACCCCCACCGGCCTGCGCTACTGCATGAACTCGGCCTCGCTGGATTTCGAATCCGACAAGGACTGAGCCCCGAGACCCGCCCCTGACCCCATGAAAATCCTGATCGACTTCTTCCCCATCCTGCTGTTCTTCGGGGCCTACAAGCTGTACGGCATCTATGTGGGCACCGCGGTGCTCATGGGCGCCACCGTCGCGCAGATGGCCCTGATCTACGCCATCGACCGGCGCCTGCAGACCATGCACAAGGTGACCCTGGTGCTGATCCTGCTGTTCGGCACGCTCACGCTGGTGCTGCAGGACGACCGCTTCATCAAGTGGAAGCCCACCGTGCTGTACGGCGCCATGTCCGTCGCGCTCGCGGTGGCGGTGTGGATCATGAAGAAGAACTTCCTCAAGATGCTGCTGGGCAGCCAGCTGACCCTGCCAGAGGGTGTGTGGCACCGGCTGAACGTCGCCTGGATCGTGTACTGCGCGTTCATGTCGGCCATCAACGCGTATGTCGTCGTCAACTTCAGCACCGAGGCCTGGGTGGACTTCAAGCTCTGGGGGTATGCCTTCCCGCTGGTCTTCCTGGTGGGCCAGGGCATCTATGTGGCGCCCCACCTCAAGGGCGACGAAGGCGATGAGCCCGCAGCCTGAAGGACGACCTGCCATGACCACACTCGCGCAGCAGATGCACCAGGCCCTGGCGGACCGGCTCACGCCCACGGCCCTGGAAGTGCTCGACGAAAGCGCCGCCCATGCGGGACATGCGGGGGCCAACGGCACTGGTTTCGGCACCCATTTCCGGGTCCGCATTTCGTCACCTTTGTTTACAGGCAAGGCCCGGGTCGCGCAGCACCGCCTTGTGTATGATGCGCTGCAAGAATTTATTGACCAAGGGGTTCACGCCCTTGCCATTGAAGTTCTCTGAACCGGCCCCCATGTCCCCAGTTGCCGGAACTCAGCTGGCAAACAACCTCTCATTTTTTGGATTCCGCATGAAGAAACAGCTCCTGTCCGGCCTCGTGGCCGCCGCCGTGCTGGGCACGATGGCCCTGCCCGTTTCCGCCCAGAATGTCGCCATCGTCAACGGCAAGGCCGTGCCGAAAGAGCGCGTCGAGGCACTCAAGCAGCAAGTGGAGCGCTCGGGCCGCCCCGTGACACCGGACATCGAAGGCCAGATCAAGGAAGAAGTCATCACCCGCGAAATCTTCATGCAGGAAGCGCAAAAGCGCGGCCTGGAAGGCTCGGCGGACTACAAGGCGCAAATGGATCTGGCCCGCCAGACCATCCTGATCCGCGAACTGTTCGCCGACTACCAGAAGAAGAACCCGGTGACCGATGCCGAAATCCAGGCTGAGTACGACAAGTTCGTCGCGGCCAACAGCGGCAAGGAATACAAGGCCAGCCACATCCTGGTGGAAAAGGAATCGGATGCCAAGGCCATCATCGCTTCCATCAAGAAGGGCGCCAAGTTTGAAGACATCGCCAAGAAGCAATCCAAGGACCCAGGGTCCGGTGCCAAGGGCGGCGACCTGGATTGGGCCAACCCTTCCAGCTATGTGAGTGAATTCACCGAAGCCCTGGTCAAGCTCGAAAAGGGCAAGATGACCGACGCCCCCGTGAAGAGCCAGTTCGGCTGGCACGTCATCCGCCTGGACGATGTGCGCCAGGCAGAACTGCCCAAGCTGGAAGAAGTGAAGCCCCAGGTGGCACAGCAGCTGCAACAGCAAAAGCTGGCGAAGTTCCAGGAAGACCTGCGCGCGAAGGCCAAGGTCGAGTAACGGGTCCCGCCGCATCGCATTGCTGCGATGCCCGCCCGAAACGAACGCGGCCCAGGCCGCGTTTTTTCATGGTGGCACAGCCGCGTTTCTGTCGATGCCGCATGCAGCGCATGCATCAGCGCCCCCCTGCTCCCCGCGCGCTAGCTAGCCCTTCGTCGTGATCCAGGCCACGGCCATCAGCAGTCCGATCATCACGGGCTGGTGCAGCATGTAGTAGCTCAGGCTCCACCGGCCCAGCAGTGCCAGGGGCTGAAAAGCCCCCGGAAGCCGCCCAAACGGCGCCCCCCCGGCCCGCGCCCCCGCCGCCATGGCCCATTGGCCAGCGGCCAGCCCCCACCACAGCACGCCCAGCCAGGGCAGCACCGGCACGTAGTCCTCCGTGAACGGCTTGCGAGAAACCAGGCCCAGCCAGTTGAGGGCACGTCCGTTGAACCACGGCGCGGCCTCGGACCATGCGCTGGCCAGAAGCTGCTGCGCCAGCGGCGGAAGCGCCACCGCCACCAGCCCTGCCAGCCACAGCCACCGCCCCCAGCCCGCCGTGCCTCTGGCGATGAGCAGCATCACCGCCATGCCGTGGAGCACGCCAAAATAGATAAAGCTGCGCGGGAACATCACGAACGACCCCGCGGACACCAGCAGCGCGCAACCGGCGATCTGCAGCCATCGCCGCCCAAACCGTCGCCACCCCTGCCCCTGCTGCAGTGCAATGGCCTGCCCCAGGCCGGCACAGAACAGGAACAGGCTCACGATCGCCGTGCGCTGCAGGGTCCAGACCGGATCGCCCCGGAAATCCTGGGGCCAGAAACCCAGATGGCTCAGGTCAAAGCAAAAATGAAACACCGTCATCCACACCATCGCCAAGCCGCGCAGGGCATCGACGCTGTCATAGCGCGGCGACGAATGGAAAAACGAAGCGGGTAAAGGGGAAGGCACGCGGTTCATTGCATTGCAGGCGAAGGGGCGGCGAGCGGTGACGGGGGTGCGGATGGCAGCTCGCGAGCCCCGATGGTACGGAAATCCGATGCCGCCGCGGCAGCCGCGTGGAACCGCAACCAGGAACCGGGAAAACCAGCAGGCAAGAAAAAAGGCCCTGCAGCATGTGCTGCAAGGCCTTCAAACATTGGTCGGAGCGGCGGGATTCGAACTCGCGACCCTCTGCTCCCAAAGCAGATGCGCTACCAGGCTGCGCTACGCTCCGACAGCTCGTATTCTAACCCGGGAATTTGCCTGTTTTTGGCTCGATGCCCGCTTTTTGTGATTTTTCTGAAAGCAATTCATGGGGACCGGCACCGACAGGTATCACACCCCGTGCGAAGCAGCGCGCGGTCACGGGAACAGCAAGAAAACCAGCGGACCTCAAGCCCAGGGGATCAGCGGTTGCTGGAAGGGCCAGGGCCACGGCCGGCCAGATGGCGGAAGGTGATGCGCCCCTTGGTCAGGTCATAGGGCGACATTTCCAGGGATACCTTGTCACCCGCCAGGATGCGGATGTGGTGCTTGCGCATCTTTCCGCCGGTGTATGCGATCAGTTGGTGACCGTTGTCCAGCGTGACGCGAAAGCGCGAGTCGGGCAAGACTTCCGTCACGGAGCCTTGCATTTCAATGAGTTCTTCTTTGGCCATGTTCTATCTCTTCAAAACAAATATTCTGTGATCGGCGCCTGATTCGTGCATCCACCACGGCAGCTACCGCGTGGGACGGTGCTCGACACACGGTGCATTGCGGGCGGTGGGAGTCGCTGCACCCGGGGCGCAGATCAGGCAGAGGGCCGGGGGAGACGGCGTCAATGGACAGGCAGAGCGCTGTGCAAAGCCTGTCGATTGTACCGCGATGTGCAGCAATCTGCCTACGGCCTTGCCTGGGCGGCCGGGGCCGCCTGCGCACGAGGCGCCCGGGGCGGTGCAGACATGCCATCTTCGGCGCGCCCCTGCACGGCCACGGCGAGGGTCCGCACCAGATCGGTCTGGGTGATGACGCCCGCCAGGCGGTCTTCTTCGTCCACGATGGGGATGTGGTGGTGGCCCCCCTGCGAAAACAGGGGAACGAGGTCCATGGCGTGCTGCCCGGTCCGGGCCACCTGAACCGGGTGGGACATGATCTGGTCCACCGCAGTGGGCTGGCCGCTGCGGCCCATGACCAGCGCACGCAGGCGCTGGCCCAGGCCTTCATGCAGGTCCAGGTTGGCGAGCCGCATGAAATCCGCCACGGTCACGATCCCGATGACCTGCCGCTGCATATCGACCACGGGCAGCGCCTTGATCTGCTCGCTGCGCATCAACGTCCATGCCTCCTTGAGCGAGACACCCGCCTCCACCGCGAACGGAGGCTTGGACATGATGTCCGCACAGCGCACATCTCCCAGCGTGCGCTGGAACGCGGCACGCCCCGCCAGATGGAGCAGGCCCTCCAGGTCGGCCCGGCTGACATCGAGCACCTGGTTGTAGTGGGCCAGCGCCGCGTCCACGTCAGAGGCGGTGAACGCGCCTTTGGCGACGTGGGTTCTGGGCGCCACCCGCTGTGGATGAGGATACCGGCGCCCGGTGAGACCGTTGTAGACCATGGCCGCGATCAGCAGGATCACGACATTGAACAGAATGGGAAACACGGCCAGATGCAAGCCATCGCCCGCCGTCAGCACCACATACAGGGCCATGGCACCGCCCGGCGGGTGCAGGCAGCGCAGCGGCACCATGAGCGCAATGGCCAGTCCCACGGCCAGGGCGCCGGATATCACGGGGTCAGGCACCACCGCCGAGCACAACGCCCCCACCAGCGCCGACAGCGTGCTGCCGCCCAGCACCGGCCACGGCTGCGCCAGGGGACTCGACGGCATGCCGAACACCAGCACGGCGCTGGCCCCCAGGGACGCCACCATCCAGGGGCCCGAGGCCGCATCGCCCGCCCACCACCGGCTGAGCAATGCCGTGATGAGAACCCCGATCACGGCACCGGCGATAAAGCGCAGGCGTTCACGCCCGTCGATGCCCAGCGGCGCAGGCCAGAAATTGCGAAGCCAGCGCAGGGTCCGGACATACGCAGATGCGTCTGCCCCCTCCATGGCGGCAGAAGAAGACACGGAATGATCGGAGTCGGATGGGGGCATGGAGCAGCAGCAGCGGTTCGCGGCAACGCAACCGCTTCAGGGCGGAGTCCCTCGCCGTCACGAGGGGCATGAGGCGCGGGCGTTCGAAAGGAGGTTCTGGACAACCCCTATTTTGCCGCCTTCATGCCAGGCGATCCCGGGGCGCCCCACCAAGCCCCCATCGCTGTGTCCCCGGTACGGGTAAGCCATAGGTTTCCTGCAGGGGACGTTGGGGTAAATTGCTTTAAGCCTAAACAAAGGAGCTCCATTCCATGACCACCCGCCGCCTCGTCATCAGCCGCAGCGCCGCCCTCGTTGGCGCCGCATCCACGGGCCTGTTGCTGCCCTCCATCGTGCGTGCGCAAAGCGGCAAGGTACGGGTGGGTTTCATGCTGCCCTACACCGGCACCTTCGCCCAATTGGGGGTGGCCATAGAGAACGGCGTGCGCCTGGCCATCGACCAGCAAGGCGGCAAGCTCGGCGGGCGCGAGATTGAGTGGTTCAAGGTGGATGATGAGTCCGAGCCCAGCAAGGGCGTCGAAAACGCCAGCAAGCTGGTGCAGCGCGACAAGGTGGACGTGCTGATCGGCACCGTGCACTCGGGCGTGCAGATGGGCATCCAGAAGGTGGCGCGCGACACCGGCGTGCTCAACCTCATCCCCAACGCGGGCGTGCATGCCGCCACGCGCGCCCTGTGCGCACCCAACGTGTTCCGAACCTCCTTCAGCAATTCCCAGCCCACGCTGGCCCTGGGCAAGGCCATGGTCGAGAAGGGCCACAAGAAGGCCGTGTGGATCACCTGGAAGTACGCGGCCGGCGACGAGGCCTTCGAAGGCTTCAAGCAAAGCTACACCGCCGCGGGCGGCACCATCGTCAAGGAGCTGGGCCTGCCCTTCCCCAATGTGGAGTTCCAGGCGCTGCTGACCGAGATCGCCGCGCTCAAGCCCGATGCCGTGGCCTGTTTCTTCGCCGGCGGGGGCGCCGCCAAGTTCATCCGGGACTACGCGGCGGCAGGCCTCAAGGACAAGATTCCGCTGTACGGGTCGGGCTTCCTGACCGAAGGCGTGCTGGACGCCGCGGGCCCTGCGGCCGACGGCATCATCACCACCATGCACTACAGCGATTCGCTGGACACGCCGCGCAACAAGCAGTTCCGCCTGGAATACGCCAAGGCGTTCCGCAGCCAGCCCGACGTCTACGCGGTGCAGGGCTACGACACGGGCCTGCTGCTGGTGCAGGGCGCCAATGCCGTGAAGGGTGATCTGTCTGCCAAGCCCGCCGTCATCAAGGCCATGGAAAACGCCACCATCGACAGCCCGCGCGGCAAGTGGACGATGAGCAAGTCGCACAACCCGGTGCAGGACATCTACCTGCGCCGCGTGGAGAACAAGGAAAACAAGGTGATCGGCGTGGCCGCCAAGGCCCTGGCCGACAGCGGCGCAGGATGCCGAATGGGCTGAAGCCCCCGCGCGCCGCGGACGGCCCGCCCAAGGCGCGCCCCGCCTTCCGTGGCGGCAACCCGCGACTTTGACACAATGCACCAAGGGGCTGCCCGGAGGCAGGCCCGTCTGCCGTGCGCCCGGACTTTGCGGCCACCTTCCTCGAACCTCTTTCCATGTCGCTCAGTACCTACCTGCTTTACCTCGCCGCAGTGGCCCTGCTGGTCCTGTCCCCCGGACCGACGATGCTCATGTGCATGACCAGTTCCCTGCAGCACGGCCCGCGCAAGGCCCTGGCCGCGGCGGCAGGCAGCGTGACAGCGGTTCTGGGCACGATGCTGCTGTCCGCCCTGGGGCTGGGGGCGCTGCTGGCGGCCTCCGAAACCGCATTCTGGGTGCTCAAGGCCGCGGGCGCGGCCTACCTGATCTGGCTTGGCATCAAGACGTTCCGCAGCCAGACCACGGTGTTCGACCACATGCCCGCGAAGGGCGACCAGTCCAAGGCCACGGCCTTCGCGCGCAAGCTCTACGTCCAGGGGTTGATCGTGGGCGGCAGCAACCCCAAGGCGTTGCTGTTCTTCACCGCGTTCTTTCCCCAGTTTCTGGATCCGGCAGCGGCGTGGGCGCCACAGTTCGCCGTGCTGGCAAGCACCTTTGTGGCCTTTGAATTCACGGTGCTCACGCTGTGCGCCCTGGGCGTGGCGCGCCTGGCACCGGTGCTGCGTTCAGGCACCCGCATGCGCTGGTTCAACCGCGTCTCGGGCGGCCTGTTCACGTTGATGGGCACGCTCCTGCTGGCCACGCGCCGCGCCGCCTGACCCTTGCGCCGGCACGCCATGGACTTCGCCACTTTCCTGATCCAGCTGCTCAACAGCGTGCAGTACGGGCTGCTGCTGTTCATGCTGGCGGCGGGCCTCACCTTGATCTTCGGGATCATGGGCGTGGTGAACCTCGCGCACGGAAGCTTCTACATGCTGGGGGCCTACCTGGGCTATTCGCTGTCGGGCTACTTCGGCAGCCTCACGCTCGCCATCCTTGGCGGCACGGTGCTGGCCGTGGTCTTTGGCCTGGCCCTGGAGTGGCTGCTGTTTCGCCACTTCTACCACCGCGACCACCTGGACCAGGTGCTGCTCACCTTCGGCCTCATCTACATCTTCGAGGAACTGCGCTCCATCCTCTGGGGCGACGACGTGCATGGCGTGGCGATTCCGCCGGTGCTGGAATGGTCCATCCCGCTCACCGACACCCTTTCCTACCCCGTGTACCGGCTCTTCATTTCCGGGGTCTGCATCGCGCTGGCGCTGGCCCTGTACCTGCTGATCTCCAGGACCCGGCTGGGCATGAAGATCCGCGCCGGCGCGTTCAACCGCGACATGGCCGAATCGCTGGGCGTGAACATCAAGCTCATCCATGCCATCGTGTTCGCCCTCGGCGTGGGGCTGGCCGCCGTCGCGGGCATGGTGGCCGCGCCGGTGTCCAGCGTCTATCCCAACATGGGCTCCTCGGTGCTCATCATGTGCTTCGTGGTGGTGGTGATCGGCGGCATCGGTTCCGTGCGCGGCGCACTCATCGCGGCGCTGCTGATGGGCTTTGTCGATACGTTCGGCAAGGTGCTCTTGCCCTCCATGGCCGGGATGCTGGTCTATATGCTGATGGCGGCCGTGCTGCTGTGGAAACCTGAAGGTCTTTTCAAGCAATGATGCCCCCCACGTTCATCACTTCGTGTATTTCGCTGCCCGCCCCGGGGCGGCCCGGCGGCAGCGCATGAGCACGCCCCGCGCCAACATCGAGGTGCTGCCGCACAGCGTGCAACTCGCCCTGGCACTGGGGCTGGCTGCGCTGCTGCTGTTCCCGGTCGTCGGCAGCGACTTCTACGTGCAGATGGTCACGCGCATGATGATCATGGCAATCTTCGCCATGAGCCTGGACCTGCTGCAGGGCGTGACCGGCCTGGTCTCGCTGGGCCATGCCGCCTACTTTGGCGTGGCGGGCTACGCGCTCGCGTTCCTCACGCCCGCCGACATGCCGGTGAGCCTGTGGTGGTCGCTGCCGCTGGCCGTGGCCGGCGCGGGGCTGGTGGCGCTGTTCATCGGCTTTTTCGTGGTGCGCACGCACGGCATCTACTTCATCATGGTCACCATGGCGTTCGCGCAGATGGTGTTCTATCTGTTCTTCGACAACAAGGTCCTGGGCGGCTCGGATGGCCTGTACATCAACTTCCGGCCCGACGCCTCCATCTTCGGCTGGCTGCCGTTCGACCTGGAAGGCCGCAAGACCTTCTACTACTTCACCCTCGCCCTGGTGGTCATCGTCTATGCGCTGCTGCGCCGCCTGCTCTGGAGTCCGCTGGGCCGCGCGCTTTCGGGCATCCGCATCAACGAGCACCGCATGCGCGCCATGGGCTTTGGCACGCGCGGCTACAAGCTCACCGCCTTCACCGTGGCGGGTGCGCTCGCGGGGCTGGCGGGCTACCTGTGGGGCGCGCAGACGGGCTATGTGAACCCGGAGCTGATGGGCTTTCACATGAGTGCCCACGCCATCATGATGATCATCCTGGGCGGCATGGGCAACTTCGCGGGCGCCATCGTGGGCGCCTTCGCGTTCGAGTACCTGCTGCACGTGTTCAAGGACATCACCAAGCACTGGCAGCTGCTGATGGGCAGCTTCATCGTGCTGGTGGTGGTGGCCGCGCCGCGCGGGCTGCTGGGCATGCTGGGGCAGCGCCGGGCCGCCAGGGCGCAGGAGGAGGGTCCGCACCATGGCCGATGAAACCCTGCTCTCGGCCCGCCAGCTCACCAAGCGGTTCGGCGGCCTGGCCGCCGTCAACGGAGTGTCGCTGGACCTGTGGCGTGGCCGCATCCATGCCGTGATCGGCCCCAACGGCGCGGGCAAGTCCACGCTGACCAACCTGCTCTCGGGCGACCTGGCGCCCACCTCCGGGATGGTGCAGCTTGGCGGCACCGAGGTGACCGGGTGGGCCCCCGAGCGCATCTCGCGCCAGGGCCTGGGCCGCAGCTACCAGAAGACCAACATCTTCTTGCCGCTCACGGTGCACGAAAACGTGCGCCTGGCCGCCCAGTCGCGCGATGCGCAGCAGCCCTGGAATCCGCTGCGCTGGTGGCAGGACACGCGCGCCAACACTATCAAAAACAAAGCTACCCACGCACGCCTGGAAAGCGCCATCGAGCTTTCTGGCTTGAAGGACAGGCGCATGGCGATTGCAGGCGCCATGAGCCACGGCGAGCAGCGCCAGCTCGAAATCGCGATGACCCTGGCCACCGAACCGCGGGTGCTGCTGCTCGACGAGCCCCTGGCCGGCATGGGCGTGGCCGAGGCCGAACGCATGGTCGAGCTGCTGCAGCGCCTCAAGCCCGCCCACGCCATCATGCTGGTGGAGCACGACATGGATGCCGTGTTCGCGCTGGCCGACCACCTTACCGTGATGGTCAACGGCGAAGTCATCGCCCACGGAACGCCCCCCGAGGTGCGCGCCGATGCCACGGTGCAAGCCGCCTACCTGGGGGAGGATCACTGACATGGCGACTCCCTGGATTGATGCGCGCGGCATCCACACCTTCTATGGTCCCAGCCACATCCTGCACGGCGTGGACTTCACCGTCGGCCAGGGCGAGACCATCGGCCTCATGGGCCGCAACGGCATGGGCAAGAGCACGCTGCTCAAGTCGCTGATGGGCCTGGTCAAGCCCCGCTCCGGCTCGGTGACCGTCGCGGGCCGCGACATGACCGGCCGCCCGCCCTTCGAAGTGTCGCGCCTGGGCGTGGCCTACGTGCCCGAGGGGCGCGGCATCTTCGGCAACCTCAGCGTGGTCGAGAACCTGCAGATGGCCGCGCGCGCGGGAACCCGGGGCCAGCGGGACTGGACCTACGAACGCGTGCTGGAGACCTTCCCGCGCCTGAAGGAGCGCCTGGGCCACGGCGGCCAGCAGCTCAGCGGCGGCGAGCAGCAGATGCTGACCATCGGCCGGGCGCTCATGACCAACCCCGACGTGCTCATTCTCGACGAGGCCACGGAAGGCCTGGCGCCGCTCATCGCGCGCGAGATCTGGCGCATCTGCAGCCTCATCAAGGACAGCGGCATCAGCAGCGTGATCGTGGACAAGAACTGGAAACACGTCACGCAGATCACCGACCGCAACGTCATCCTGGTCAAGGGCCAGGTGGTGTTCGAGGGCAGCTCCGACGCCCTGCATGCGCAGCCGCAGCTGCTGGAGCAGTACCTGGGGGTATGAAGCCCCGGTGGCGGCAGCCCGCGCCGATAGAATCATCCGCTTTCCTCCTGAAGGGGCCCCACCCGTGTCTGATCGCCTGGCAGTCCTGCCGCAATACCTCATGCCCAAGCAGGCCCTGACCACCCTGGCCGGCAAATTTGCGTCGGCCCGGCTGGGTGGCCTCACGACCTCGGTGATCCGCCGCTTCGTGGCCCGCTACAACGTCAACATGGCCGAGGCGGCCAACCCTGACATCGCCAGCTACGCATCGTTCAACGACTTCTTCACGCGTGCGTTGAAGCCTGGTGCCCGCCCGCTGGCGCAGGCCGATCTGGTCTGCCCCGTGGACGGAGCCATCAGCCAGTTCGGCCCCATCGCCAAGGACCAGATCTTCCAGGCCAAGGGCCACACCTACTCCACCACCGCGCTGGTGGGCGGCGATGCCGCCGCCGCGGCGCGGTTTGACAACGGCCACTTCGCCACGCTGTACCTGAGCCCGCGCGACTACCACCGCATCCACATGCCCTGCGCGGGCGAGCTCACGCGCATGGTGCATGTGCCGGGCGACCTGTTTTCGGTGAACCCCACCACGGCGCGCGGCGTGCCCGGGCTGTTTGCCCGCAACGAGCGTGTGGTGTGCTTCTTTGAATCGGCGCAGGGGCCGTTCGTGCTGGTGCTGGTGGGGGCCACCATCGTCGGCAGCATGGCCACGGTATGGCATGGGCAGGTGAATCCACCGCGTCCGGGCACGCCGCGCCAATGGGACTATGCCCAGGGACAGGTGAGCCTGCGGCAGGGCGAGGAAATGGGGCGCTTCCTGCTGGGTTCGACCGTGGTGATGCTGTTTCCCCAGGGCCCGCTGCAGTTCAACCCGCAGTGGGCGCCCGCCCGGCCCATCCAGCTGGGCGAGGCGATGGCGCAGTTCGGCGCACGCTGAGGTTCGTCAGCCCACGGTGGCGGCGCGCCGGGCGCCGCGTCAGAACCGGTCGGGAACGCGCGTGAGGTGGAAGGCCGTGGGCTCCACCCGAAGGGCATCGGGGTGCACCGGCGCATCGTGCCCCACCAGGTAGATCATCATCGCGTTGCGGCGCACCACCACGTGGCTGACCGTCTCGCGCTGCTGTCCCCATTGCACGGAGGCTCCGGGCTTGAAAAGGGGCATGTAGTAGTAGGCCGCTGGATCCATGAGGGGGTGCGGCTCCTTCCGCATTGGCTGACCGGGCACAGGGTGGTGAAAACAGGGGGCGCCCGCCGGGCGATTCCGAACCATCGCTGCAGCCATACTAGCACCGAACCCCCGCCACCCTGGCCCATGCCGCTACAAGAATTCGAGCAGAGGGGCACACCGCCGCACCGTTGGGGGCCCTGCGGACCCGTGGATCAGCGCGGAGCCTGGCGCGCGTGCGCGAATGCCAGCGCGGCCCGCAGCATGCGTTCGAGGTGCGGCTGCACGCGCTGCGCCACGTCGGGCAGGTAGTCGAACGGCAAGGATTCCTGCATGTAGCTGCACTGCGTCATCTCCAGCTGCACGGCATGCACGCCCTGCCCCGGCTGGCCATAGTGGCGCGTGATGTGCCCCCCCTTGAAGCGGCCGTTGAGCACCGCCGTGTAGCCGCCCGCAGCCTCCGCGATGGCCAGCAGCTCCCGGGCCAGTGCGGGATCGCAACTTTCGCCGTTGGCCGTGCCCAGGTTCAGGTCCGGCAGCTTGCCTTCGAAGAAGCGCGGGAGCACCGAGCGGATCGAATGCGCGTCCCACAGCACGGCCACGCCATGCCGGGCGTGGATGCGATCGAGCTCGGCGCGCAGTTGCGCGTGGTACGGCGCCCAGACGGCATCGCGGCGCGCGGCGACTTCGGCTTCGCCCGGCACATCGCCCTGGGCGTAGATGGGCGTGTCGTCAAAGGTATCGACCGGGCACAGGCCGGTGACGCTCTGGCCGGGGTAGAGGCTCGCGCCGTCGGGCGGACGGTTCAGGTCCACCACGTAGCGCGAGTGCGTGGCCACCAGGATGGAAGCGCCCATGTCGCGCGCAAAACCGTACAGCCGGTCCATGTGCCAGTCGGTATCGGGCACCTGGCGGGCCTCTTCGGTAAACCGCGCGGCCAGCGCGGGCGGCACGTAGGTTCCCGCGTGGGGCATGGAGATCAGCAGCGGCTGGGTGCCTTGGTGAAAGACAAACGGAGGTGGTGCGGTATCGGTCATGGTGGGTTCAGAAATAAAACAAAGACAGCCTCAATCCGGCGCGATGGTGGCCGACCGGGCTGCCACAAAGGCCCGGGCCGCCGATTCGTGGAGTACATGCCGGCCTCCGGACACGCGGCGTACGCCCGCCACCCAGAGGCTGCCGATGGCCGAGGTCCGGTGGCTGCCAAACACATGGGCCGAGAGCATGCTGTGCGCAGGCAGATCGCGCAGCGCCACATGCTGCGCGTCCAGCGCCACCATGTCGGCCTGCTGGCCCACCGCGATGCCGCCAACGGCCCGCCCCGCAGCCTGCGCCCCGCCAGCCACGGCCTGCAAGGTCATGGCGGTTGCGACCTCGGGCTGCGCGGCGGAGGCCAGCACATTGCGCTGCCGGCGTGACAGGCGCTGGCTGTACTCCAGCATCAACAGCTCTTCGGCCGCATTCACACAGGCATGGCTGTCCGAGCCCACGCCCCAGCGCCCACCCTGCTGCAGCCACAGCGGCATGTCGAAGATGCCGTCGCCCAGGTTGGCTTCGGTGGTGGGGCAGATGCCAGCGACGGCGCGGCTGCGCGCGGCGCCGGCGTATTCATCGGGCGTCATGTGGGTGGCGTGCACCAGGCACCAGCGTTCGTCCACCGGGGCGTGGTCGAGCAGCCACCGCACGGGGCGCTGGCCGCTCCAGGCGATGCAGTCGTCCACCTCCTGCGTCTGCTCGGCGATGTGGATGTGGATGGGTGCGTGGGGATCGAGGGCGGCGAGGCCCTGCACGGCGGCGGTCAGGCTCTCGGGCGGCACGGCACGCAGCGAGTGCGGGGCCAGGCCCAGAACGGCCCCCTGCGCCCGTGCAGCGGGCGCCAGGCGCTCCAACAAAGAGAGCATATTGCCGGTGCTGCGGATGAAGCGCGCCTGGTCGGCCCGTGGTGGCTTGGCGCCAAAGCCGCTGGTCTGGTAGAGCACCGGCAGCAGCGTGATGCCCATGCCCGCGTTGCGGGCGGCGCGCAGCAGGGCCAGCGACAGCGTGGCGTCGTCGGCATAGGGTGTGCCACCCTGGTCGTGGTGCACGTAGTGGAACTCGCACACCGAGGTGTAGCCCGCCTCCAGCATCTCCACATACAGCCAGGTGGCGATGGCCTCCAGCGATTCGGGCGTGATGCGGGCGGCAAAGCGGTACATGAGGTTGCGCCAGCTCCAGAAGCTGTCCTGGCTTTCTGCCCGGTACTCGGTGAGCCCGGCAAACGCGCGCTGGAAGGCGTGCGAATGCAGGTTGGGCATGCCGGGGATCACCGGGCCAGCAGCCACCGGCGTGCCTGCTGGCACCGCAGCATCGGCGGCCACGCCGGTGATGCGCCCTGCCCCATCCCACTGCACCAGCACATTGCGCGCCCAGCCGGTGGGCAGCAGCGCATCGGCCGCAAAAAGGCTGTGTGAAGCGTCAAGCGCCATGGCGGGCCCCCTGCTGTGTTTGGATGCCCATGCCATCGGCCACCACCTGCCCCTGCCGCACGACGGTGCAAGCGGGCTTGTGGCCGTACCAATAGGCCAGCTCGGCCGCCTCGCCCAGCGGCCACAGCACAAAATTGGCCGGCCTGCCTGATGCGATCAGGCCGTGGGAATCTTGCAAGCCCAGCGCGCGCGCGGCGTGTGTGGTGATGCCGGCCAGGGCCTCGGGCACCGTCAGGCGGAACAGCGTGCACGCCATGTTGGCCATGAGCAGCAGGCTGAGCGCGGGCGAGGTGCCGGGGTTGTGGTCGGTGGACACCGCCATGGGCACGCCGGCCTCGCGCAGCTGCGCAATGGGCGGCAGGTGCGTGTCGCGCAGCGTGTAGTAGGCACCCGGCAGCAGCACGGCCACGGTGCCCGCGACCTTCATGGCGGCGATGCCGTCCTGCGACAGGTGTTCGATGTGGTCGCACGACAGCGCGCCGTAGCGCGCGGCCAGGGCCGCGCCGCCCATGTCCGAGAGCTGCTCGGCATGCAGCTTGACCGGGATGCCCAGCCTTTGCGCGGCCTGGAACACCTGCTCGGTCTCGGCCAGCGTGAAGGCGATGCGTTCGCAGAACACATCCACCGCATCCACCAGGCCTTCTGCCGCCAGCGCGGGCAGCATCTCGTTGCAGACGAGGTCGGTGTAGTCCTGGCTGCGCCCTGCGTATTCGGGCGGCAGCGCGTGCGCGCCCAGAAAGGTGGTGCGCACCGTCACGCCGAATGCCTCGCCCAGGCGGCGGGCCACGCGCAGCTGCTTGCGCTCGTGCGCGAGGGCCAGCCCATAGCCGGACTTGATCTCGATGGCGCACACGCCCTCGTCCAGCAGGGCCGAGAGGCGCGGAGCGGCCAGGGCAAAGAGCTCGTCTTCCGACGCCCCGCGCGTGGCCTTCACCGACGACACGATGCCGCCACCCGCCCTGGCCACTTCTTCGTACGTGGCACCCGCCAGCCGCATCGCGAACTCGTTGGCGCGCTGGCCGCCGTAGACCAGGTGGGTGTGGCAGTCTACGAGACCGGGCGTGGCCAGCGCGCCCTGCCCATCCCAGCGGCGCAGGGGATGGAAGGCCGGCGGCAGGTGCGCCTCGGGCCCGATCCAGGCCATGCGGCCGTCCTGCACCACCACGCAGGTGGGTTCGCCCTCGGGCACGGGCACATCGGCCGCCACGAGTCCGGCCACGGGCTTCAGATTCACCCACACGCCCTCGGCGCTCTCGCCGGCAGGGCCACCGGGCCGCGCCTGTTGCATCTGCTTGTCTGCCGGAAGGTTCATGGTATCAATTGCTATGCAAACAATAGCTTCCAGCGCTTATTCAGCAAGCGCCAGAGGCCATTTTTATCAAAGTTCTGTGCTGGAACCACGCTCCAGCGCGATCCAGGCCAGCGCCGGCGCATCCGCCGCACTGCCGCCATGGGCGGGCTCCAGGCGCCCCTGCAAGGCAGCACCCTCCTGCACCCACCAGAAGCCCTGCCCTGCGTGCAGCACGCGGGGCTCGCCGCCCTGCTCTCCCGGCACCCATCGCCAGCCACCCTGCAGCACCATGCACAGGCCGGCGTGCACGCCCGCGGGCGCCCGCGCCTCGCCTGCCACCTGCAGGGCGCCGTGCCAGGCGCCCCGGCGCAGCATGAGGTTGAAGTCCTTCGAGGTGCCGCCCAGCATGGCGCCATCCACGGCGTCGTCCCCCGGGAAGGCGAACGGCTGCCAGCGCTGGTCCAGCCCGTGCTCCCAGCCCGGGCCGCGCAGGTGCAGGCCGTCGCCTCCCAGCAGCATGATCTGGCGGTCGATGCCCGGAAAGACCGAGAACGGGCCGGGCCGGTCGACCGTGGCCAGGCTGACCCGCCACTCGAAGGCGTTCATGTCCGCTCCCGGCGGCCAGCAGGCGAGTTCCTGCGTGCTGCCGCCGCCATTCTTCCAGGGCGTGGCGGGGGTGGCGGCAAGGTCAAAGAAGACTGGCATCCCCATCGGTGCCCCGCTCATCGCGCACCCTCCCCGGCCTGCACCGCTTCGGCCACCAGCAGCGGAAACAGCGGGTGGTCCATCTCGGCTCCGGCGGGCAGCACGTCGGTCAGGCCCGCAAACTCGGGCGAGGTCTTCCAGGGCCGGGGGGCGTGGCGGATGTCGTCGCCCAGAAAGCGCACCGAAAACACGCGCCGGCGGTTCACGCCCTCCACCCCGCCCGCGGCGTGCAGGGTGAGCATGTGAAAGCACACCACATCGCCGGGCTCGATCTCCCAGCCGACGATGGGGAAAGCCTCGCGGCGGGCCTCGACATCGGGCAGGTCCTGCAGGCTGCCTTCAGGGAACCACTTGGCCTGGTTGTCCATGAAGGTGCGCGGCATGAGCCAGGGCCCCTTGTGCGAACCGGCCACGAATTCAAGCGTGGCCGCGCGCGACACCGGATCGACCGGAATCCACATGCTGATGTTCTGCAGGCCTTCGATGTTGTAGTACGGCTGGTCCTGATGCCACGGAGTGCGCTGGCGCGTGCCGGGCTCCTTCACCAGCACATGGTCGTGGTACAGCCGCACGGTGCGCGACCGCATGAGGCGCTGCGCGGCCAGGGCCAGCGGCGTCTCGCGCACGAAACGGCCGAACTGCGGGATGTCCTGCCAGTTGCAGAAGTCCTCGAAGAAACGGCCCGGGTCGTCGGGGCGGCTGGCCACCTTGGCGCGCGGGCTGGGCGCGGCCAGGTTGGCGTCGATGCCTTCGCGCAGCAACGCCACCTCCCCGGGCGTGAGCAACTGCTTGATGCACAGCGCGCCGTCGCGGTCGAAGCGGGCAATGTCGTCCTGGGTCAGGCGCTCTTGCAGGCGCTGCTGCATCACGGGTGAAAGCGGGGACATCGGGGTTTCCTCCTCTGGGGTTGACGGCAACCGTGCACAGCGCCGCGCAGCGCCTCAGGCGCGGGTGAGCACGGCCTGCAGGAAGGAGCGCGTGCGCTCCTGCGTGGGGTTGGTGAAGATGGTGGCGGGGGCGCCGGCCTCGATGATGCCACCGCCGTCCATGACGACGACCACGTCGCCCACCTCGCGCGCGAAGTCCATCTCGTGGGTGACGACCATCATGGTCATGCCTTCGCTGGCCAGCAGCTTCATGACCTGCAGCACCTCGCCCACCAGCTCCGGATCGAGCGCCGAGGTGGGTTCGTCGAACAGCATCACGCGCGGCTCCATGGCCAGTGCACGGGCAATGGCCACACGCTGCTTTTGCCCGCCGGACAGGCTGGCGGGCATGGCCGACGCCTTGTGCGCCAGCCCCACCTTGGCCAGCAGGGCCTGGGCACGCTCGTCGGCCTCCTTGCGCGAGAGGCCGCGCAGCTTGCGTGGGCCCAGCGTCACGTTGTCGAGCACCGACAGGTGCGGGAACAGGTTGAACGACTGGAACACCATGCCGACCTCCTCGCGCAGCGCGTTGAGGTCATGGTCGGGCAGCATGCGGCCGTCCTGCACCAGCGTGCGGCCGCAGATCTCGACCGTGCCGCCCTCGGGCTGCTCCAGGCCGTTGCAGCAGCGCAGGAAGGTGCTCTTGCCCGAGCCGCTGGGCCCGATGACCACCACAACCTGCGATGGGAACACGTCGAAGTCGATGCCACTGAGCACCACATGGCTGCCAAACGACTTGCGCAGGCTGCGAATGCGCACGATGGGCTCGGAAGCCGGGTTCGCGCCGGTCACTGCAGACGTTGTCTTCATTGCACCATCCCTCCGGCGCGCAGGCGCAGTTCCATGCGGCGCAGCACCAGCGTGGTGGCCCCGGTCAGAATGAAATACACCACCGCGATCGCCAGGTACACCTCCAGCGAACGGTACGACACGCTGATGATCTTCTGCCCCTCGTGCATCAGGTCGTGGATGGTGAGCAGCGACACCAGCGCCGAGTTCTTGATCAGCGCGATGAACTCATTGCCCAGCGGAGGAATCATGCGCACCACCGCCTGCGGCAGCACCACGGTGCGCATGGCCAGGCCCGAGGACATGCCGATGGAGCGCGCCGCCTCCATCTGCCCCTTGTCGATGGACTGGATGGCGCCGCGCACCACCTCGGACACATAGGCGCCCGAGTAGATGCCCAGGCCGATCACGCCACACACGAAAGCAGGCAGCAGGATGCCGAACTGCGGCAGGCCAAAGAACAGGATGAACAGCTGCACCAGCAGCGGCGTGCCGCGGATCGCGGCCACGTAGGCGGTGCACAGGGCGTAGACCACGCGGCGCCTGGGGTTCAGGCGGCCAATGCCCACCAGCAGGCCCATGACGCAGCCCAGCAGCAGCGAGGCGGCCGTGATTTCCACGGTGACCAGCGCGCCCGCCAGCAACTGGGGCAGCCCGGCCCAGACAGGAGAAAAATCGAGTTCCATGGTTCAGTCCGGCAACGGTCCGTGGCTTACTTGGCAGCGCTGTTGCTGAACCACTTCTTGACGATGGCCGCATAGGTACCGTCGGCCTTGAGCCTGGTGATGGCGCCGTTGACGGCCTTCGTCAGCTCGGGCGTGTCCTTGCGCAGGGCCATGCCGTATTCCTCGGTGGTGAGCTGCTCATCGAGCACACGCAGACCCGGGCGGGTGCGCACGTACTGGAACGCGGCGGGCTTGCCGGTCACGGCGGCATCGGCCCGGCCGATGTCCACCAGGTTGAACATCTCCTGGTTCTTCTCGACCTCGACGCGCTGCACCTTGGGGAATTTTTCGGTCAGGTATGCCACCGACTTGGTGCCCACCTGCACGCTGACTTTCTTGCCGTCCAGGTCGGCCAGCTTGTGGATGGTCTTGTTGTCGGCCTTCACCATCACCACCAGGCCGCCGGCGTAGTAGGAGTCGGTGAAGTCCACCACCTTCTTGCGCTCGTCGGTGATGTAGATGGCCGATACCGCCATGTCGAAGCGCTTGGAGATCAGGCCGGGAATCAGGCCCTTGAAGTCGATGTCCACCCATTCGACCTGCTTGCCCATGGCCTTGGCGATCGCTTCCACCAGCTCGACGTCAAAGCCCGTACGTTTGCCATTCTCGACGAACTCCATGGGCGGGAACGTGGCATCGGTGCCCACACGCAGGACGTTGTCCTGGGCCTGCGCACCCGTGGTGCAAAAGGCGGCGGCGGCCAGGCTGGCCAGAAGAAGGTTGCGACGAAGGTTCATGGGGAAAGCTCCTGGGGAGGGGTGAGGGAAATCAGGGAGAAGTGAGCTGGCGGGAGATGCGCGCGGCGGCGATGACGGCCATGCCGGTGAGCGCGGCCTCCTGCCCCTGGGCTCGCAAGATCGGGGCCATCAGGGTGATGGCCCCCGCGGCCTGCCGGGGAGAGCCGAACACGGGCACGCTGACACCCCAGACACCGGCATCCACCTCGCCGGAGCTGACGGCGTAGCCCGCCTTGGCAATGCCTTCCAGCTCGGCCAGCGCCGCCTGGCGCTCGGGGGTGCCCGCGCCGTAGTGCAGGTCCAGAATGGCATTGCGCGTGGCCGGGGCCACATGGGCCAGCAGGCACTTGGCGGAGGCGCCGGCGCGCAGCGGCACGCTGCGCCCCTTTTCGAACGAGCAGCGCAGGGCCTGCGTGCTGTCCACCATGTCCAGGCATACCACGCTGTCGTTGACGGCCACCACCAGCCCCACGCTTTCGTGGGACTGCCGGGCCAGGGCCTGCATGTCCGGCCGTGCGTGGTGCACCAGGTGCGACGCCATGTCAAAGCCCAGGGCCAGTTGCAGGCTCAGCGGCCCGGGCGCGTAGTGCCCGCTGCTCTCCAGCACGAAGCCCCACAGCTTGAGCCGCGCGAGCTGCCGGTACAGCGTGCTGCGCGCCAGGCCCGTGGCCTCCATCAGCTCGGCGGCCGACATGGGTTGGCCATGCTGCGCCAGCACCGCCAGCACGTGCAGAACACGGTCGGCGGCGGCAACGGAGGTCGGTCCACGGGTGGGCATGGACTCAGTATCAAAGGATTGCAGCGGCATTCAAACCCAACATTCCCACCGAATGGGAATGCCGTTCCCTTTTTTCACATCCCTGTCACACCTCCTTGCCGACGCTGTTTCACTTCACCATGGGCAGCTTCAGGCCCTGCTTCTTCGCCGTTTCCACGGCCAGTTCGTAGCCTGCGTCGGCATGGCGCATCACGCCGCTGCCGCAGTCATTGACCAGCACGCGCGCCAGGCGCTCGGCCGCCGCATCGGTGCCATCGGCCACGATGACCATGCCCGAGTGCTGCGAGTAGCCCATGCCCACGCCGCCGCCGTGGTGCAGGCTGACCCAGGTGGCGCCGCCCGAGGTATTGAGCAAGGCGTTAAGCAGCGGCCAGTCGCTCACGGCGTCCGTGCCATCCTTCATGCCTTCGGTCTCGCGGTTGGGACTGGCCACGCTGCCGGTATCGAGGTGGTCACGGCCGATCACGATGGGCGCCTTCAGCTCACCGCTCTTCACCATCTCGTTGAAGGCCAGGCCCGCGATGTGGCGCTCGCCCAGGCCCAGCCAGCAGATGCGCGCGGGCAGGCCCTGGAAGGCGATGCGCTCGCCCGCCATGTCGAGCCAGCGGTGCACGTGCTTGTTCTCAGGGAACAGCTCCTTGATCTTGGCGTCGGTCTTGCGGATGTCTTCCGGGTCACCCGACAGCGCCACCCAGCGGAACGGGCCCTTGCCTTCGCAGAACAGGGGGCGGATATAGGCGGGCACAAAGCCGGGAAAGTCGAAGGCGTCCTTCACGCCTTCGTCAAACGCCACCTGGCGAATGTTGTTGCCGTAGTCCACCACCGGGATGCCCATGTGCTGGAAGTCGAGCATGGCCTGCACATGCACGGCGCAGGACTTGGCAGCGGCCTTCTTCAGCACCTCGTGCTGCGTCACATCCTGCTGCGCGACGCGCCACTGGGCCACCGTCCAACCTGCGGGCAAGTAGCCGTTGACGAGGTCGTGGGCGGAGGTCTGGTCGGTGACGAGGTCGGGCTTCAACCCACCCGCCTGGGCGCGCTTCACCAGTTCAGGCAGCACGTCGGCCGCATTGCCCAGCAGAGCGATGGAGATGGCCTCCCCGGCCGCCGTGTGCTGCTGAATGAGCTCGATGGCGTGGTCGATGTCGCGCGCCTGCTTGTCCACATAGCGCGTGCGCAGGCGAAAGTCGATGCTGCTTTGCTGGCATTCGATGTTGAGCGACACCGCGCCCGCGAAGGTGGCGGCCAGCGGCTGCGCGCCGCCCATGCCGCCCAGGCCCGCGGTCAGGATCCACTTGCCCTCGAGCGAGCCGCCATAGTGCTTGCGGCCGGCTTCGGCAAAGGTCTCGTACGTGCCCTGCACGATGCCTTGCGTGCCGATGTAGATCCAGCTGCCGGCGGTCATCTGGCCGTACATGAACAGGCCCTTCTGGTCCAGCTCGCTGAAGTGCTCCCAGTTGGCCCACTTGGGGACCAGGTTGGAGTTGGCCAGCAGCACGCGGGGTGCGTTGGCATGGGTCTTGAACACGCCCACCGGCTTGCCGGACTGGATGAGCAGGGTTTCGTCGTCGTTCAGGTCCTTGAGCGAGGCGAGGATCTGGTCATAGCACTCCCAGTTGCGCGCGGCGCGGCCGATGCCGCCGTACACCACCAGGTCCTGCGGGCGCTCGGCGACTTCGGCGTCCAGGTTGTTCTGGATCATGCGGTAGGCGGCTTCGGTGAGCCAGCTCTTGCAGGTGAGCTGGCTGCCGCGCGGCGCGCGGATCACGCGGCTGGCGTCGTGGCGGGGATCGGTGTTGGAAGCGGCTGCAATGATGGCGTCGTTGGCGTTCATGGTGGGCTCCTGTGAATGGGTGGCGTGGCAAAGAGAGAAAGAAAGGAAAAAATCAGGAATGGCTGGGCAGGCACTGCAGCAGCGGCGCGGGCCATGGCGTCTCCGAGGCCCATTCGCGCATGGATTCGATGTCGGTGGCCAGGAAGCGGTCTTGCTCCAGGTAGGCCACGCGCTGGCGGATGGCAGCGAACTGGTCTTCGATGAGCACAGAAGATTTCAGGCTGCGGTCGAACTCCATGCCCTGCGCGGCGGCCATGGCCTCGATGCCCACCATCACCGCCGCATTGCGCACCATGTCGCCCAGGCGGCGTGCGCCGTAGGTGGCCATGGAAACGTGGTCTTCCTGGTTGGCCGACGTGGGCAGGCTGGTCACGCTGCTGGGGTTGGCCAGGCACTGGTTCTCGGCCGCCAGCGCGGCGGCGGTGACCTGGGCGATCATGAAGCCCGAGTTCACGCCGCTGTCGCGGATCAGGAAGGCCGGCAGGCCCGACAGGCCGGGGTCGAGCAGCAGCGACAGTCGGCGCTCGGAGATGGCCCCGATCTCGGCCACGGCCAGCGCGATGATGTCCGCCACGAAGGCCACGGGCTCAGCGTGGAAGTTGCCGCCCGAGATCACGTCGCCGTTGTCGAATACCAGGGGGTTGTCGGACGCGGCGTTCGCCTCGATGGCCAGCACGCGCGCGGCGTGGTGCAGGTTATCGAGGCACGCGCCCATCACCTGCGGCACGCAGCGGATGGAGTACGGGTCCTGCACGCGGCCGCAGTGGGGATGTGAAGGGTCGATGGCGCTGCCATCCAGCAATGCGCGCACGGCGGCCGCCACGGCGATCTGCCCCGCCTGGCCGCGCGCCTCGTGGATGCGTGCGTCAAACGGCTTGACCGAGCCCTTGATGGCCTCGAGCGACAGGCAGCCTGCGACCAGCGCGGCGGCGAAAACGCTCTCCGCGCCGAACAGCCCCGCCAGCGCGAGCGAGGTGGATACCTGCGTGCCGTTGAGCAGCGCCAGCCCTTCCTTGGGGCCCAGCACGAACGGCGCAAGGCCGATGGAGCGCATGGCCTCGGCCCCAGACACCACCGCGCCATCGACCTTGGCCTGCCCTTCGCCGATCAACACGCAGGCCAGGTGGGCCAGCGGCGCCAGGTCGCCCGACGCGCCCACCGAACCCTTGGCCGGAATCACGGGCAGCACGTTGGCGTTGGCCATGGCCAGCAGCGCATCCACGATCTCGGGACGGATGCCCGAATGCCCACGCGCCAGGCTGATGGCCTTGGTGGCCAGGATGAGGCGCACCACGGGATCGGGCAGCGCATCGCCCGTGCCCACGCTGTGCGACAGCACCAGGTTGCGCTGCAGCTCGGCGAGGCGCTCGTGGGCGATCTTGGTGCTGGCGAGCTTGCCGAAGCCGGTGTTGATGCCGTAGACCACCTGGTCTTCGTCCACGATGCGCTGCACCGTGGCCAGCGACGCCTGCATGAGGGCACGCGCGGACGGGTCCAGCGACAGCTGCACGGGCGCGGCGTGGATGCTGCGCAATTCAGCCAGCGTGACCCGGCCGGGGTGCAAGATCAGGGAGGAAGCGGTGGTTTTTGTCATGGCGTTGATCCTGTATATACAAGTAGGTACAAGCGGAAAAAATCGTGCTCTTCAGGCAAGCGTTCAACCAGCGACCGGGTTGCCGTCGGCTCTAAAGCGGCTGCCCAGGCGGTAGCGGGTAGCGGGGTGCAAACAACGCACCACGGTGATGGGAATCCCGCGCGACCAGGTGCGGCGGGTGAGCAGCAGGCAGGGCTCCTGCGGCGACATCTCCAGCAGCGTGGCCTGCTCGGCGGTGGGCATGACGGCATCGACCACGTGCTCGATCTGGTCGAACGGCACGTTGCGCACCAGGTATTCGGAGGGCTGCAGCAGCGTGAAGTCCTGCGCGGCGAACTGGGGCACCTGGCGCGGATTCACGTGGCGGTCTTCCAGCTGCACGGGCAGGCCGTCCTCGCGGTGGACGCACAGCGAGTGGAACACCGACTCCCCCGTGCGCAGGTCCAGCGCTGCCGCCACTTCGAGCGTGGCCGAGATGCGCTCCACGGCCAGCACGTCGCAGCGGTAGTCGTGCCCCCGCTGGCGGATTTCGCTCGCGAGGTTGGCGATCTGCAGCAACGTGGACTGTGGCTTGTCTTCCGCCACGAAGCTGCCCACGCCGGCCACGCGCACGATGCGGCCCTGCTCCACCAGTTCGCGCAGCGCGCGGTTCACCGTCATGCGCGAGATGCCGAACTGGGTGACCAGCTCGTTCTCGGACGGCAGGCGGTCGCCCGCGCGCCAGATGCCTTCCTGGATCTTGCGCGAGATATGGTCCTTGATCTGCTCGTACAGCGCCATCGCCTGCGCGGGCGCCGCCACGGCCGCCACCGCCCTGGCCGGAGCGGCAAGCGGCGCGCTGCGCGGGGCAGCTGCTGCGGGACGGCGGGAAGGACGGGCGCTCATGGGACGAAGGCGTTCAGTGCAGATCGGCCGCCATGGATTCGGCGCGGATCTCTTCCGTCAGGCGCGCCTTGAGGTCCATGAACTCGGGGCTGGTCTTGATCGTGTAATGGCGCGGGTGCGGCAGGTCCACCGCCAGCTCGGTCTTGATGCGGCCGGGCCGCGCGCTGAACACGGCCACGCGGTTGGCCATGAAGATGGCCTCGTCGATGTCGTGGGTGACGAAAAGCACGGTCTTGCGCTCGGCCTCCCAGATGCTCAGCAGCAGCTCCTGCATGAGCACGCGGGTCTGGTTGTCGAGCGCGCCGAAGGGCTCGTCCATCAGCAGGATCTTGGGGTCGTTGGCCAGCGCGCGCGCAATCGCGGTGCGTTGCTGCATGCCGCCCGACAGCTGCTTGGGAAAGTGCTGCTCGAAGCCGCGCAGGCCCACCTTGGCGATGAAGTACGCGGCGCGTTCCTTCTGCTGGGCTTCGGGCATGCCGCGCTCGCGCAGGCCGAAGCGGATGTTCTGCTCGATGGTGAGCCAGGGGAACAGCGTGTAGCTCTGGAACACCATGCCGCGCTCGGCGCCCGGGCCTTCCACGGGCGCGCCGTCGAGCAGCACGCGGCCGCTGGTGGCGTGGTCCAGCCCCGCGACGATGCGCAGCAGCGTGGACTTGCCGCAACCCGAGGGGCCCAGGATGGTGACGAAGTCGTTGTCCTGCACTTCGAAGTCGACCGGCTGCAGCGCCTGCGTGCGCTGGCCCTTGGCGGTCTCGAAGACGCGCGAAACGGCTTGGATGGATACGCGGCTCATCGCACAAAACTCCAGGCAAACAGACGGTGGTTGAGCGCCTTGAAGGCGAAGTCGGACACCAGCCCGATGAGGCCGATGATGATGATGCCGAAGATGATCTGGCCGGTATTGAGCAGCGACTGGCTGTCGGTGATCATGTGGCCGATACCGCTCGAAGAACCGATCAGCTCGGCCACGATCACGTAGGTCCAGGCCCAGCCCAGCACCAGGCGCAGGGTCTCGGCGATCTCGGGCGCGGCGCCCGGGATGAGCACGCGCGTCACGATGCCCTTGTGGCCGGCGCCCAGCGTGTAGGCGGCCTCCACGAGGTCGCGCCGGGCGCCCCCCACGGTCACGGCCACCATCAGCGTGATCTGGAAGACCGAGCCGATGAAGATGACCAGGATTTTCTGCGTCTCGCCAATGCCGGCCCACAGGATGAGCAGCGGAATGAAGGCCGACGCGGGCAGGTAGCGGCAGAACGAGACAAAGGGCTCGAAGAACGCCTCGATGCCCTTGTAGGCGCCCATGGCGATGCCCAGGGGCACGGCGATCACCGCGGCCAGCACAAAGCCACCGACCACGCGCCAGATGGTCATGCCGATGTCCTTGATGAAGCCGTATTCGGTGAACAGCAGCCAGCCTTCCTTGGCCATGGTGATGGGGCTGGCCAGGAAGGTGGGCGACACGAAGCCGCCCAGTGTGAAGAACGCCCACACCGCCACGAACACGACGAAGAAGGCCAGCCCCAGCATCCAGCGGGCACGGCTGCTCACGGGCTCCAGGGGAGCCAGCGAGCGCCGGCGCACGGGAGCGTGGGACTCGGTAACGGACAGGGGTTGCACTGCAGACATGGCGCGCTCTTCTTTGGCTCGGGAAAACTCAGTTGTTACTTGATGAAGCTCGCGTCGAAGGTGGCGGCCAGATCTTCAGGCGCCTTGCGGATGATGCCGGCCTCCAGCAGGATGCCGGTGGCATCCTTCATGAACGTGGTCAGCTCGCCCGCGAAGAACTTCTGGTTGGCGGCCTTGTCCTGCCAGCGCAGGAAGGACGACGACTTGGCGAACTGCTCGCCCGTCTGCTTGACGGCCGCGCCCATGATCTCGTTGGACTTGGTGGGGTCGGCCTTGATCATGTCGAGCGCCTGGAAGTACGAATTGGCCAGGGCCTGCGCGGCCTTGCCGTTGGCCTTGAGCCAGGTGGGGTCGCAGCCGACGGTGTCCATCACCATGGGGTAGTCGAGCGTGGTGGCCAGGATCTTGCCGGCGGCAGGGTTGTCGCGCACGGTGGAAAGATAGGGCTCGTACGTCATGGCGGCATCGTTCTGGCCGGCCACGAAGGCCTGCGCGGCCGCCTGGGGCGACAGCGTGGTGGTCTTCACGTCCTTGAGGCTCATGCCGTTCTTGCTGAGCATCCAGGCCAGGCCGAAGTACGGGGCGGTGCCGGGAGCATCCACGCCGATGGTCTTGCCCTTCAAGTCGGCAAAGCCCTTGATGTCGCCCCGCACCGCGATGCCGTCGGCGCCGTAGGACTTGTCCATCTGGAAGATCTGCACGATGGGCACGCCGTTGGCGTTCCAGGCCACATGCGTCTCGACGGTGGTGGCAGCGCACTGGATGGACTTGGAGGCCAGGGCCAGGTGGCGGTCCTTCTGCGGGATCATCTTGATCTCCACATCCAGGCCGTTCTTCTTGAAGATGCCCGCCTTGTCGGCCAGGGTGAGCGGCGCGAAACCCGTCCAGCCGGACATGCCCAGCACAATCTTGGTTTCCTGCGCCTGGGCCGGGGCGGCCAGGGCCATCACGCATGCCGTTGCCGCTGCCAGCGACGTCCATTTCACAACCGATCGAGTCATCATCTGCTCCTGTTTGAAGAAAGTACCTTAGCCCATCCCGGCCGGGTCGCACCCGCATTCCAGCCGCCATGATGACAGCCGCAGCATACCTGTATATACAGGGTAAACGCTAAAGAGTCCCCAAAAGGGGCCGGTAGCCAGTCTGAGCAAGAATGAGGCCAACGTAAGTACCCCACGCCGGCGACCGCAGGGGAAAATCAGAAATTGATAGCAAACCATCCATGGCAGGTGTATGCCAACGCCGGTCTGGCATCCATTTCGCGCTTCGCGAAATCGTACGAAGAAAAACACCGCGCCACGCCAACGCACCATCGCGGTGCAGTGCGGCGCCCTCGGCAGGCCGGGGGACCGCGGGGCACCCAGCTCAGGCGACGATCGGCAGGCGCACCGTGACCGAAAGGCCGGGCCCGGCGTTGCGCATCTGCAGCGTGCCGCCGTGCGCCTGTGCCACCAGCCGGCACAGGTACAGGCCCAGGCCCACGCCGCCGGTGGTGCGCTGCCGCGCCGTGTCGGGTCGGTAGAACGCCTGCGCCAGGTGCGGCAGGTGCTCTGGGGGAACACCCGGTCCGTGGTCGCGCACCTCCAGTTCGAGCGTCTGCGCCGCGAGGCGCAGATGCAACTCGGGCGGCGGCGCGGCCGGATCGCTGCTGTGGCGCAGGCTGTTGTCCAGCAGGTTGCGCAGCAGCAGGCGCATGCGGGAGCGGTCAAGTGACAGCGGCGGCATGCCCTGCTGTGCATGGAGGGTGATCCCCGCCGCGCCGGCATGGCGGCCGCCGAGTTCGGCCACCACCTCCCGCGCCAGCGCAGCCAGGTCCACGGGCTCGCGGTGCAGGGCGGCGTGGCGTCCAGCCAGGCGCTCGCTTTCGAGCAGGTCGGTGATGAGTCCGGCCATTTCACTCAAGTCGCGCATCAGGGCCTGCCGCTGGGCCTGCACGTCGGCGGTCTCGGGCAGCAGCTCGGTGTTCAGGCGGGCGCGGGTCAGGGGGCTGCGCAATTCATGGCTCATGGCCAGCAGCAGGGCCCGCTTGGCCTCCAGCATCTGGTGGATGTCATCCCCCATGGTATTGATGGTGGCCGCCAGTTGCCCCAGCTCGTCGGGCCGGTGGGCATGCCGCACGGGGATCGCCTGGGCGAAATTGCCTTCGCCAAACCGCTGCGCGCCCCGGCGGATGTCGTCGAGCGGGCGCAGCAGATGCCGCACGTACACATAGGCCAGCGCGGTGAGCAGCAACAGCACCGTGAGCGTGCCCCACGCAATGCGCGGGCGCTTTTCCCAGGACAGCGCATTGAGCCCGAACTCGATGCTGTGTCCGTCCGCCGTGGTGCGCTGCAGGAGCCGGCGGCCCTGGTCGTCGCTGCCATGGCCGTTCCAGTGCTCCTCGCGCTGGAACTTGTCGCTCATCCAGTCGCTGCGCGGCTGATCGGGGTGGGATTCCCAGTGGACCACCGGCCCGTCAATGCGCAGCGTGACCGGCAACCGGCTGGCGATGGCCTTCGCCCGCTCGATGCTGGGCGGGCTGCCGATCTCGTCCGCGAGGCGGTCCACGTAGTCCATCAGCAGGGGCCTGGCCGCCTCGCGCCAGCCCACGGACACCGCCTTTTGCACTCCGCCCATGAAGGTGACGGCCACCGTCACCGCGAGCGCCATGAACACCAGCACCAGCCGGATGCGCAGCGAATACCCGACCGCGCGCCGCGCGCGGCGGTGCCAGGGGCAATCGTGCCCGTCTTCGGCCCCCTCGCCAGGGCGCGAACGCCGCCAGAACCTCATGGCGCCGCCCGCCGCAGGGCCAGCGAGTAGCCCGCGTTGCGCAAGGTCTTGATGCAGTCGAGCGGTTCCAGCTTCTTGCGCAGGCGGCTCACCACGATATCGACGGCGCGGGTGTACAGCTCGGCCTCGTGCCCGCGCAACTGGTTCAGGATGTCATCGCGGCTGAACACCTTGCCCGGTTCGCGTGCCAGCAGATGCAGCAGGTCGAATTCGGTGCCGGTCAGCTCGACGATGCCCCCTTGTCGCAGCACGCTGCGGCGCGCGGCATCAATGCTGAGGCCTTCAAACTCCAGCGTCCCCGAATCGCCGCCCTGCCCCGGCGCGCGGCTGCGGCGCAGCACGGTCTGCAGCCGGGCCACCAGCTCGCGCGGCTCGAAAGGCTTGGGCAGGTAGTCGTCGGCACCCAGCTCCAGGCCCACCACGCGGTCCATCACCTCACCCCTGGCCGTGAGCATCACGATGGGCAGGTCCCCCTGCTTGCGGATGGTGCGGCACAGTTCAAAGCCGTCCATCTCGGGCAGCATGACATCAAGGATGGCGGCATCAAAGCCGCCCGCCCCGAGCCGGGCCAGGCCTTCGCTGGGCTTGAGCGCATGGACCAGCTCCAGCTCGAAACGCTGGAAATAGATGGCAAGCGGCGGACCCAGCTGGGCGTCGTCGTCAATGAGCAGGATGCGGTGCATGCGCGATTCTTACATTGGCAGGCCGCTGCCGGCCACCGGCGGAGCAAGCAATGCGCGGTGCCGCCGGATGAGCTCCCGCAGGCGGTGCTGCGCAGGCAGGTGCAGCGCATCGAAGGCGTCCGCGGCCGCGAGCAGCGCAGGCAGGGCGGGCGCGGCGGCAGCGGGCTGGCGCGCCACGAGCCCGAGCGCATGCTCCCTGTCAAAGCGCGGCCCCCATACCAGCGACATCAACTCGTCATGGGGCTCGGGCATGCCTGCCAGCAGCACAGGGCCGTGCATGCGCACTTCCTGCGTCAAGTGGTGGATGGGATCCAGCATCGGTGACATGGAAAATGCTCCTGCCTCAGCCGCGCGCCATCCAGCCCCTGCGCCGCTGCATCAGCTCGCGCACCTTCTGCTGCTGGTCCGGATTCAGGCTGTCGTAGAAGTCCGCCAGCGCATTGATCACTTCAGGACTGTTCGCCTGTACCGCGCGGGTCTTCTCCTCCAGCAGGCTCTGCGCGCGTGCACGGTCGAACTTGTCGCCCGCGACGATGGCCTGCACTTCCGCGCGCGGATCGGCTGTCTTGCCCAGGAAGGCCGTGCGCTGTGCCTCCATCCTGTCCGCCAGCACATTGAGCTTTTGCTTCTGTGCATCGTTCAGGTCCAGCTTGCCGCTGACCCGGTCGACCACCTTGGCGCGCACCTCCGCCATTTTCTCCGGGCTCATGGGCCCGTGGCGGTGGGCTCCACTGGAACAGGCCGTCAGACCACCTACCATGATGGATGCGCCAAAGATTCCTACCAGCGTTCTCTTGATCCAGGGTTTCATGATCAGTCCTTTCGGGACGGTATTGAACATGGCCCTGATGGTGCCGGCAGGTGCTTCGGGAGTGGTCTCGCCGCAGTTTCGGTTTATTTCATTTTGTTTCGCGGGAGAAGGCGCTGGCAGAGGCCCAGGTCCTTTGGAGCGCTTCAAGCCGCGCCCGCAGGTGGGGTGCAGCAGCCAGATCGAGACAGGCGGAATCTCAGCGCAGGACGGCGGACAGCACCACCAGCCGGTTCGACAGCTCCACGGCGTCGGTGCGCATCTGGATGAGCGGAACCGTGCCCACGCTGCCCCCGCCATACCAGATGTTGAAGGCGGTCACGCCGGGGAACCCGTCGGCGTGGCCATAGGCCTCGATGGCCTCGTCAATTTCGGCATGCAGGGTGGGGGTGCCGACCAGGACCTTTCCGTCAAACACCCGGGCCAGGTACTGCGCGGCGCCCTCGGGCCGAATGTGCAATGTCAATACCCGCATGGTTTCTCGCTGCACGCACCCGGGGCGCACTCAGGCCTGTCGTCAACCCATCGCCTGGGGTTCGCGGTATTCCAGGTCTGCAAACTGTAATTCCCGCTCCATGCCATGGCTGTCTCCCCGCCAAGGCGCGAGATCGTCGGTTTGCTGGCGCTGGAAAACCCGCTCCATCGGCTGCCCCATTTGCAAGGCAGGCGCTTCTGGCCACGCTTCCAGATGATGGGATGGGGGATCGAAAGAAAACATGCTGAACTCCTCGCACGGGCGCCGCACTGGCCCCGTGGTGATTGAGGCATGGGCCCGAACACACGCATGTCGGAACCCCGTGAAGACAGGTGTAGGACAACACTGACGTGGATGCGGGCGCCGCCCCGCCGGCAGGATCGCAAAGCCCTGGGCGCCGTCAGGCGGCCTTTGCCAGCAGCGGGGATTCCCCGATCCCCAGGGCATCGCCCTCGCCCGCCAGAAGGCCGATGCAGTCCAGGGCCGTCGGCGGATCGCAGGGCTCGGCATAGACGCGCAAGGCTATGTCTTGGGCGGCGGGAGAGAAATAGAGCCAGAGATTGTCCTTTTCCTTGTCATAGCAGGAAAAGAGCGCCCTGCCGGACCCCGGGGGGCACATCAGGAACTTCGACATGAACATCTGCTGGATGCGCAGCGTGGGCTCAAAGGCCTGATCATCATTGCCGAGTGCCAATTTGTACCAACTGCTCATATGCGCCTTTCACCTGGCCGTGCCAGTAAATACGGATGGCCCATCGTATTTACGCAGCGCGGCCGCGGCACTTCTGGTGCGGCGCATCAATTTGTAGGACAGTGACTCCGAGCGGGGTTTACGGGCATGAGGCCGGATACGTGGCACGGCCCATCAGTCGTATGACGCCTCCAGATCGGTGTGCGCCTCCGGGCGGGGCGCCCTCACGCGGGATCGATAGGCTCTGAGCGTCGCGCAACCCAGGCCGGTGATGTACAGCACCTGCGCCTTCTGCTGTGGCGAATCGACGGGCGGGAGCTGCACTTCCACCATACCGGCCGCACGCAACACGCGCAGCTTGTCGATGTTGACCACGTCCGATTCAATCAGGGGAAGCGCATCGCGCTCCAGCTCCCTTAGATACTCCATTGGCATGGCGGCCTCCGGCGTGAATGAAGGAACATTGTGCGGCGCGAGCCCCCCGGGTTCAAGGATTGATACACGAAGCTACAACCTTGCGGGCCCGGCAGCCAGGGGCCCCAAATGAAGCACCAGCGCGGCTGGGCGCCCCACTGGCAGCCGCGTAAACCCCTGCCGATATTGTTGCCATTCGGATTTTTGTAACAAATCCCGCACCATCCATACCGGTCTTACCGTAGGAAACCGCCTACGCGGTCCTTCGCTGTTGTCGCACCCCGGCCTGGAGTACGCACACCTAGCATCCTGGCTTCATCAAAGGGGATGGCCATGCCAATCGTCGTGATTTTCTTCGGGATCCAGCTGATCGCCGTGGCGCTGGCCGCCGCGATCGTGGGCATCTGAGCCCCACCCGCGCCTGCCAGTGGCTCTATCACCGCTGCCCCCGAGCCTTTTTGAGGCTCTGACCCTGGCAAGGTCGCTGCTGCCCCATCCAAACCGGACTTATTTCACGGTTGCGCCGCACACGGGCGGGCGGGCTGCCAGAATCGGACCTAGGATGCACCGACCGTCAAATCCCTGGCGGTTTCGCCCCTCCCTGTGCGAGTGATGCAATGATTTAGCCCGCCCCCGTGCGGGCTACTTTTTTTCAGCCCGCTTCCAGCTCCTGCAGCTGCCTCCACATCACCTTGCCGCTACCGCTCTTGGGCAGTGCGTTCACGAACTGCACGATGCGCGGCACCTTGTACACCGCCATGTTCTCGCGGCACCAGTCGATGATCTGCTGTTCGGTGGTGTCCTTGTGCGATGCGCGCAGCACCACCACGGCCTTCACGGTCTCGCCCCGGTAGCTGTCCTTGGCGGAGATGATGCAGGCCTCCTGGATGGCGGGGTGGCGGAACATCAGCGCCTCGACCTCCGCCGGCCAGACCTTGAAGCCGCTCGCGTTGATCATGCGCTTCAAGCGGTCGGTCAGGAAGAAGTAGCCGTCCTCGTCCATGCGGCCCAGGTCGCCCGAGCGGAAGAAGCGCTTGCCCTCGAACTCGATGAAGGCCGAGGCGGTGGCATCCGGGCGCTTCCAGTAGCCCTCGAACACCTCGGGGCCATGGATGATGATCTCGCCCTGTTCGCCGACGGGCACTTCCTGCAGCGTGTCGGGATCGACCACCCGCGCATCGGTGCTCATGAACGGGATGCCCAGGCACTGCTGCTTGGGGTGGTCGGGCGGGTTCGAGTGCGAGGGCGCGGCCGTTTCGGTGAGGCCGTAGCCCTCCGAGTAGCGCAGTCCGTACTGTTCGAGCAAACGCTGCGCCACGGCCTGCGGCATGGCCGCGCCGCCGCCGCCAATGTAGACCAGGCTGGAGAGGTCGTAGCTTGCGAAGTTCGGGCTGCCCAGCAGGTCGATGACCATGGTGGGGATGTTGGTCCAATTGGTGACCTGGTAGCGCGAGATGAGGCGCCCGGCCAGGTCGCGCTCCCAGCGGGGCATGATGACCAGGGTGGCGGCGCAGTAGATGGCGGTGTGCATCACGCTCACCATGCCGGTGATGTGGAACATGGGCACCACGGCCAGCGTCACGTTGTCCACCGAACCCGTGCCCCACAGGGCGCCAGCCGCCGCGTTGTGCATGATGCTGCGGTGCAGGTGCATGCAGCCCTTGGGCAGGCCCGTGGTGCCGCTGGTGTAGGGCAGCAGCGCCAGGTCGTCTGGCCCGACCACCAGCTCCGGGGGGGCCTCCGCGCAGGCCAGGGCGTCCGTCCAGGCATGGGCCTGGCCGCCCTCCAGGGCAGGCAGCGGGTGGCGCGTGCCCAGCCACTCCCGCCAGGCCTCGGGCGGCGCATCCGTGCCCGTCACCTGCGCATCGAACGCATCCGTGAATTGCGTCACCACCAGGTGTGCCAGGCGTTCGCCCGCTGGCAGCGCGTTGCTTGCCTTGGCCATCTCCGGAGCCAGGTCGCCCGTGGTGAAGGCCACCCGGGTGTCGGGATCGGTGATGTAGTGCTTGAGTTCTTCCGCCCGGTTCATCGGGTTGACCGGCACCACCACCGCATTGGCACGCAGGATGGCGAAGTGCGCCATCACCAGTTGCGGGCAGTTCTGCATGCACAGCACCACGCGGTCGCCACGCTGCACCCCCAGGGCCACCAGTTTCGCCGCCAGGCGCTCGGCGCCTTCGAGCAGGGCGCGGTAGCTCAGCGAAGCACCAAAGAACACCAGGGCCGTCTTGTCCGGATACCGGCGGGCACTGATGGCCAGGTTGTCCCACAGCGAGGTGGACGGCAGGGTGATGGAGCGGGGCAGACGCTGGGGCCAGAACTTGTAGTGAGGGCGCATGGGTGATTCGGTTCCTTTGAACCCGCAGCCTAGAGGCCCTGCACCCGCGTGGCATTGGGGATGCCACTGATGCCGGGTCGCGCATGTGACGCCGAGGCGCCGCGCCGCGCGGGCAGCGGACACGCAGCGGGGGCCGCCGGGGAATGAGGATGTCTCGGATACCATCCTTGCGAAGCCGCATTGTTTCCCTTCCAGCAACGACGAGTTGACGCATGCTCACCGCCACTTACTACGCCCTGATGCTCCTGGTCGGATACGCCTGGTACAGGTATGGACAGAAACTGCTCGACAAGGGCCTGCGCGACGAGAACGATGAGTTCACCAAGCCGCCTGTCGGGCCCGTCGGTTTTTTGCTCATCGGCGGTGTGGCGTGTTATCTGTTGTTCGAGGCCCTGCGCGCCCTGGTGCTGGGCAAGATTCCGTGCGTCGGGAAAGGCTGCGCAGGCCAGATCTACACCTTGGCAGAGCATTCCGGCCAGTACTGGGCCAACCTGTTTTTTGTGGTGTGGATGGTGCTGGCCCTGGGCTACACGATGTACGTGGCCCTCAAGATCTGGTTCAGGGCATGAGGCCCTGCTCTCGCACCTGAAATGGCGGCAGGTGCCCGCCGGAACCGGCTCCACCGGCCCCGGCCGTCAGCTATTGACCTGCGCCCACAGCTTGTCCAGCCGCTTCACGCTCACCGGCTGGGGCGTGCGCAGCTCCTGCGCGAAAAAGCTCACGCGCAGCTCCTCCAGCAGCCAGCGCAGCTCTTGCATGCGCGCATCAACCTGCCCCTTGCGCTCGGCCACCAGGCGCCAGTAGCGCTGCTCTTGCGGGCGCAGCTCGGCCAGCTTGGCAGCGTCACGGGCGGGGTCGGCGCGGTATTTATCCAGGCGCAGCGTGATGGCCTTGAGGTAGCGGGCATAGTGCGCCAGCTGTGTCCACGGGGCGGCCGCAATGAAGTTCTTGGGCACCAGGCGCTGCAGCTGCTGCTGCGCGTCCTGCGTGGCCTCGGGGGCGTTCTTGGTGTCCTTGATCTTGCGGGCGGCGGCCGCGTATTCGGTGAGGATAGTGGCGGCCAGGCGCGCCACTTCGTTGGCGATCAGCGTGAGGCGGCCCCGGCCCTCCTCCACGCGGCGCTTGAAGGCGAACTCGTCGGTGGGTAGCGGGTCGAGTAGAAAGGCCCGGTCCAGCGCCACGTCGATGATCTGGGTGCGCAGCTCTTCCTGCGTACCCAGCGGCATGTAGGCCACCGCCATCTTCTGCAGGTCGGGAATGTTCTTTTCCAGGTACTTGAGCGCGTCCTTGATCTGCAGAGCGAACAGACGGCGCAGGCCCGCGCGGTGTTTGGCCGCTGCCACCTCGGGCTCGTCAAACACTTCGATGGTCACGGCGTCACCGCCATCGATGAGCGCTGGGAAGCCGATCAGCGTCTGGCCCGCCTTCTTGATTTCCATCAGCTCGGGCAGCTCGCCGAACGTCCAGGTGGCGTAGCGCTGGCCTGCGGGGGCAGACGGCGTGGCGCTGGCGGGTTTCGCAGGCTGGGCGGGCCGCGCAGCACCTCTTACTCCTGATTCAATAGCTGCTTGCGCTTTACCATCAAGCGCTGGAGGCATATTTGAATCAGATTTCGCACCCTCTGCCGCCGCGCCGCCGAGCTTGAGTCCCGCCAGCGCCTGGAATGCCCCGCGCGCCTTGGCGCCCCACTCCGCTTTCAGCGCACCCAGGTTGCGGCCATGGCCCAGCTGGCGCCCGTGCTCGTCCACCACGCGGAAGTTCATGAAGAGGTGCGGACTGAGCATGTCGAGCTTGAAGTCGGCGCGCTTCACATCGAGCGAGGTCTCGTCGCGCACCTGCTTGAGCAGCACATCGGTCAGGCTGCCGGTGCCAAAACGTTCGGGCGTGCCCAGCAGCTCGGCCAGGCGGGTAGCGGACTCGGGCAGTGGCACGAAGCGGCTGCGTGGGCGCTGTGGCAGGCTTTTGAGCAGCGCCTGGATCTTGTCCTTGAGCATGCCGGGCACCAGCCATTCGCAGCGCTCGTCGCTCACCTGGTTGAGCACGAAGAGCGGGATGGTCACGGTGATGCCGTCACGCGCATCGCCGGGCTCGTGCAGGTAGCTGGCGGCGCAGTCCACCCCGCCCAGGCGCACGGTCTTGGGAAACGCGTTGCTGGTGATGCCGGCCGCCTCGTGGCGCATGAGCTCCTCGCGCGTGAGCTTGAGCAGATCGGGCTGCTGGCGGGAGGCCTCGCGGTACCAGGCCTCGAAGCCATGGCCGCTGCACACGTCGGGTGGCAGCTGCTGGTCGTAGAAGGCGTAGATCAGCTCGTCGTCCACCAGCACATCCTGGCGGCGCGACTTGTGTTCCAGCTCCTCCACCTTGGCGATGAGCTTCTGGTTGGCGGCCAGGAAGGGCAGCTTGCTCTCCCAGTTGCCCCCCACCAGGGCCTCGCGGATGAAGATCTCGCGCGCGGCGTGCGGGTCGATCTTGCCGAAGTTGATGCGCCGGCCGTTGTAGACCACCAGGCCGTAGAGCGTGGCCCGTTCGAGCGCCGTGACCTCGGCCGACTTCTTCTCCCAGTGCGGGTCGAGCAGCTGCTTGCGCAGCAGGTGACCACCTACCTGCTCGATCCACTGCGGCTCGATGGCGGCGATGCCCCGCCCGAACAGGCGCGTGGTCTCCACCAGCTCGGCCGCCACGATCCAGCGGCCGGGCTTCTTGTTCAAGTGGGCGCCGGGGTGCTTGTAGAACTTGATGCCGCGCGCGCCCAGGTACCAGTCTTCCTCTTCGCTGCGCGCACCGATGTTGCCCAGCAGCCCGGCGAGCATGGACAGGTGCAGCTGCTCGTAGCTGGCGGGCTGGCTGTTGATGGCCCACTTGTGCTCGGCGACCACCGTGAGCAGCTGCGTATGGATGTCGCGCCACTCGCGCAGGCGGCGGATGCTGATGAAGTTCTGGCGCAGCAACTGCTCGTACTGGCGGTTGCTCAGCTTGTGGGTGGGCGCCGGTGCGGTGGCACTGGCCACCGCGGGCGCGGGCGCCGCCGCGGCCACCAGCCGCTGGGCCACGGGCAGGTGGGCCTGCGACGGTGCGCGCTGGTGGGCCATGGCCTTCTGCGCGCGGGCAGAAGGCAGCGTGGGCGCCCCGCCCCGGGCCTCGTTGATCCACTTCCACAGCTTGAGGTAGCCGCTGAATTCGCTTTTCTCGTCGTCGAACTTGGCGTGCGCCTGGTCGGCCTGCTGCTGGGCTTCCAGCGGTCGGTCGCGTACATCCTGCACGCTCAGGGCGCTGGCGATCACCAGCACCTCGTCCAGCGCCTTGCGGTCGCGCGCCTCCAGGATCATGCGGCCCACGCGCGGGTCTAACGGCAGGCGCGACAGCTCCACGCCCATGGGCGTGAGCTCGTTGGCGTCGTCCACCGCACCCAGTTCGGCCAGCAGCTGGTAGCCGTCGGCGATGGCACGGCCCGACGGGGCCTCGATGAACGGGAACTGCACCACGTCGCCCAGGTGCAGCGACTTCATGCGCAGGATGACGCCGGCCAGCGAGCTGCGCAGGATTTCCGGGTCGGTGAAACGTGGGCGGGCATTGAAGTCCGCCTCTTCGTACAGGCGGATGCAGATGCCGTTGGCCACCCGGCCGCAGCGGCCCGCGCGCTGGTTGGCGGCCGCCTGGCTGATGGGCTCGACCAGCAGCTGCTCCACTTTGCTACGGAAAGAATAGCGTTTCACGCGCGCCGTGCCTGCGTCGATCACGTAGCGGATGCCCGGCACCGTGAGCGAGGTCTCGGCCACGTTGGTCGCCAGCACCAGGCGGCGGCCGGTGTGGCCGTCGAAGATGCGGTCCTGCTCGGCCTGCGACAGGCGGGCGAACAGCGGCAGCACCTCGGCGTTGCGCATCACCGGCTGGTGGGCCAGGTGCTTGCGCAGGTGGTCGGCGGCCTCGCGGATCTCGCGCTCGCCGGGCAGGAAGATCAGGATGTCGCCGGCCGCATTGCCCTGCCAGAGTTCATCCACGCCATCGGCGATGGCTTCGTTGAGGCCGTAGTCGCGCGTGTCTTCGAACGGCCGCCAGCGCTGCTCCACCGGAAAGGTGCGGCCGGAGACATAAATGATCGGCGCCGGCCCCTTGGCCGACTCGAAGTGCTTGGCAAACCGGTCCGCATCGATGGTCGCCGAGGTCACCACCACCTTGAGGTCCGGCCGGCGCGGCAGGATCTGGCGGATGTAGCCCAGCAGGAAGTCGATGTTCAGGCTGCGCTCGTGCGCCTCGTCGATGATGATGGTGTCGTAGGCCTTGAGCAGCGGGTCGGTCTGCGTTTCGGCCAGCAGGATGCCGTCCGTCATCAGCTTGACCGAGGCGTCGCGCGAGAGCCGGTCCTGGAAGCGCACCTTGAAGCCTACCACGTCGCCCAGCGGCGTTTGCAGCTCTTCGGCGATGCGCTTGGCCACGCTGCTGGCCGCGATGCGGCGCGGCTGGGTGTGGCCGATCAGCTGGCCCTTCTGGCCTGCGGGCGCATTGCACTTGCCCCGGCCCAGGGCCAGCGCGATCTTGGGCAACTGCGTGGTCTTGCCCGAGCCGGTTTCGCCGCAGACGATGACGACCTGGTGCTTCTCGATGGCCTCCATGATCTCGTCGCGCTTGCCAGATACGGGCAACGATTCGGGAAAGGTGATGCGCAGCGGCGCGGTTCGCGGGGCGGATCGGGGGGGAGTGGGAGGCGCGGATTCGGTCATGAAGCCACGCATTATCCGAGGCGGACGTTGGCCCCGTGCAACACAGGCCATGCGCGCGGCCAAACGGAGCACCCCGCGCTTCCTCCCTTGCGCGGTCTTTTGTCAAACGCCACTTTTTGGTGCCGGGGATTTCAGTATGTAATACCCCGGTTCCGCCCCGAAGATGTCTGCGTGGCGGGTGCCCTCCGGAATGACCGCATGCTCCCGCAGACATCTGCCCCGAATTTTTCCGCCCGCGACAGCGCCACCCCACCGCCCCCCTCGCGCCGCGACTGGCTCGCATGGGCCGGCACCGCAGCCCTGGGCCCCCTGCTGCCGGCCTGCGGGGGCACCGGCAACCCCGGCCCCGCGATGTCGGCCACCATGGCCTGGGGCCGCAACGAAATACGCCAGGCCATGCTGCGCAGCGATGCGCGGGCCGCCTCCGTCGCGCTGCTGCACGGCGACCGCCTCGTCTGGCAAGAGGCGTTCGGGGTGCTGGACGACACGTCCGCCACCCCGGCAACGCCCGACACGCGCTTCAATGTCGGCTCCGTCAGCAAGGTACTCGCGGCGCTGGCCGTCATGGTGCTGGTGGACCGCCAGCTCGTGCAGCTCGACGCCCCCGTGGTGCGCTATCTGCCCCGGTTCACGATGCTGTCGGAAGACTACCGCGACATCACCGTCCGCCACCTGCTGAGCCATGCCTCCGGGCTGCCGGGCACCCACGCGCACAACATGTTTTCCTTTGCGCCGCTGTCAGGCTATGCGGCGGGGCTGGAGGCGGCGCTGGCCGGCGTGCACCTCAAACATGCGCCCGGGGCGCTGGCGACCTACTGCAACGACGGCTTCACGCTGGTCGAGCGCATCGTGCTCGCGGTCACCGGGCAAGGCTACCCGGCATTCGTGCAATCAGTCCTCTTCAACCCGCTGGCCATGGCCCGCTCGGGCTACACGCTGCTGCCCCTGCCCGAAGGCAGCTTCGCCCATGGGTACATCCACAAGGTGCGCCAGGGCCAGGAGTTCGTGATGGGCTACGCCACCGGCGGGCTGTGCACCACGCCGGGCGACATGATGAAGCTCGCCGCGATGCTCCTGCAGGGCGGTGAATACGACGGCCGGCGCATCGTCTCGAAAGCCGCCGTGCTGGAAATGGGCCGCGACCAGGGCCAGGGCACGCACCTTCACCTCACGCCCGACTGGCACACCGGCTTGGGATGGGACAGCACGCGGCATCAGGGCCTGGGCGCCGCGGGCGTCCTCGCATGGCAAAAGAGCGGCAGCACGATGTTCTACGCCAGCGACTTCCACGTGCTGCCGCAGGCGGGCCTGGCCCTGCTGCTCACGGGCAGCGCCTCCAGCTTCAAGCCCGGGCCCATCGCCGAGGGCATTCTGCTGCGCGCGCTGCAGGAAACCGGCCAGCTCCCTGCGCTGCCGCCCAAGGTGTCCACCGCCGCCCCCGCGCTGGCCACCTCGTCGTCCAGCGCGGTCGATGCGGTGCTCGGCATCTATGGCCGTTCCTCGAAACCCCTGAAAGTCCTCTCGCCCGACAGCCAGCAGATCGACTTGTGGATCTGGTCCGCGCCGGCGAAGGACTGGGCACCGCTGTGCACGGGGCTTCGCCCGCGCAGCGACGGGTGGTGGTGGTCGGATGCCCAGCCCCGCACCCACTACCGCTGGGAGATGGCCGACGGCCGCCGCTACCTGCTTTCGCGCGAGCCCGCCACGGCGGGACACTACTGGGTCACCATGCCCGTGGGCCAGCAGATGCCGCGCGCCGCCGCCGCGCTCCCTGCGCAGTGGATATCGCGGCTGGACAGCACCTGGCTGCTCGCAAACGAAGCGTCCGAATCCATTCCGCTGGCCCTGGGTGTGGGGGCGGCCGCCCTGCGCGAGCTGCCCGAGCTTCCCGGCTACCTCTTCTGGGACGACAGCCAGTTCCTGCTGCCCCTGTCGCCGGACCGCGCCGGCATGGCGGTGCAGGTGCCGCTCAACGACGGCCGCGATCTGGTGGAGCTGGTCGTGGAAACCCGCGACAAGGAGGAATGGATGCACGCCGCCGGCTGGGCCTACCGCCGGCAGGGCTGAGCGCCGGCCCGCCCGCCCCGCAGCCACCGCAGCACACAGGCGCAGGGCACGGGCCGCCCGGCACTGTTCCTTTCACACGACAAATGCAGCCGTTCGCGGCCCCCTGCGCTTGCCAAGTCCCCTGGGCCTCGCCAAAATTCGCGCTTCTTTCTTTCAGGCATGTGCCCGCCGCCACGGCAGCCCCTGAAAACACTGGAGGTCACCGCTATGTTTGTTCCCTTGTCCGCTCCCGCCTGACCACCGTCCACCGCCCCGGCTGGACTGTGTGCGCACGCACTGTCCAGCCTTGGCCCCCGGCGCCCCCACGCGCTCCGCAAGCCCTGGCTCCATTGCCGGGGTTTTTTGTTTGTGGAGTGCACATGAGTGCCAAAAAATTGTCCCGGGCCTATGCCCAGGGTGAGATCAAGAAGCTGCGCCGCATGAAGCAGCCCCTGGTCGTAGTTCTCGAGTCCTCGGGCCCGCCCCGAAATCCCGTGGCCACCGCACTGGCCCGGCGCAGCCTGTCGAGCGCGGCAGGCAAGCACATCCGAGCCCGCGGGGCCCAGCGCCGCGCGGACAACGTCGCCCTGCGCAAGGCGATCCAGACATCCCGCTTCACCGAAAGCGACTGATGCGACACAACGATTGAAAACCATGGACCTTTCCACCCTTTCCGAAGACACGCCGCACAAGCGGCCCGCTCCGCCCATCGCGCAGCGGGAGCTGCTGGCCCAGCGCCAGCAGGCGCTGGCGCTGGCCGCAGCGCAGCTCAAGGCCGAGCTGTTTGGCATCGACGACGTGATCGACCGCGTGGTCGACGCCATCCGCGCCTGGTACGTGCTGCCCCAGCTCATCACCCGGCCCGTGATCGTGTGCCTGTGGGGCCTGACCGGCACGGGCAAGACGCAGCTCACGCGGCGCCTGGCGCAGCTGCTGGGCTTCTACGACCGCTTCGTGGAGGTGCAGATGGACGGCTTCAGCCACGGCGCGAGCTACCGCAGCTCGTCCATCTCGGGCATGCTCGCGGACTCCGGCATCCACGAGGGCGCGCCGGGCATGCTGGTGCTGGACGAGTTCCAGCGCTTTCGCACGGTGGACACCAAAGGCGCCGACGTGAAGGTGGAGCGCTACCAGGACGTGTGGACGCTGCTGTCCGACGGGCGCCTGCCGCCCGCGCTGAGCGCCCTCACCAACATCGAACGCAAGCTGGCCGACGCGCATTACGAAGCCGAACGCGCCGACGACAACGAGGACGAGCGCGCCGGCAAGAAGCCCTACCGCTTCCAGCTCGACGCCTGGGATGCCCAGGAGCTCAAGCGCATGCTCAAGCTCTCGGAGCCCCTGGCCGAGATCATGCAGTGGCCGCCCGCGCAGGTGCAGGCGCTGTTCACGCGGTTCCAGCAGTCGCTGTCGTCCTGGGAGACCGACTACAGCAAGCTGCTGGTGTTCGTCTGCGGCAACCTCGACGAGATGTACCACGAGACCGCGCAGCGCGTGGAAGACTGCGACACCGACGCCGACATCTTCCACCGCCTCACGCGCAAGCTCTCGCTCATCGACGTGAAGAAGGCCCTGAGCGAACGCTTCAAGCCCGAGCAGATCGCCCGGCTGGGCAACGAGCACGTGATCTACCCCTCGTTCAACAAGGCCACCTACGAGGAGCTCATCCGCAACCTGTGCGCGCGGTACTGCGACGACATCGCCGCACAGTGCGGCGTGCGCTTTGCCATCGGGCAGGACGTGCTGGACGAGCTGTATGCCAACGCGGTGTTTCCGGCGCAGGGCACGCGGCCGCTGTTCTCGTCGGTGCACGCGATCCTGAGCGCCAACCTGGTCAACGCCGCGCTGTGGGCGCTGGAGCAGCAGCTGCCCCTGGCACAGGACGTCGCCATCACGCTGGCGGCCGACAAGCGCCACCTGGTGGTGCGCGGCCTCGGCGGCCAGGGCGAGGCGCGGCAGGCGCAGTTTGCGGTGGCGCTGGAGCTCAACCGCCTCAAGCAGCGCGCCAATGCCGACTTCCGCGCCCTGCTGGCGGTGCACGAAGCCGGCCACGGACTGGTGTACTGCCTGCTGTTCGGCCAGGCCCCGCAGGAGGTGAAGATCAACATTGCCTCGTTCGAGGGCGGCTACAACAGCTTCGCGGGCCTGAAGGTCACCACGCGGCAGAACGCGCTCGACATGATGTGCGTGGGCCTGGCGGGCCGGGTGGCCGAGGAACTGGTGTTTGGCGAAATGGCCTGCACGACCGGCGCCGAGCAGGACTACAAGCAGGTCACGGCCGAAGCGGCGCGTTTCATCCGCCACCACGGCTTTGGCACGCGCCTGTCCCGCACCGACGTGACGGTGGAGCTGGACAACCACCTCAACACCGACGTGGAACCCAGCAATGCGGCCATCGAGCAACTGCTGCAGTCCCAGTACCAGCGCGCCAGCGCCCTGCTGCGCCAGCACCGGGAGGCCCTCACCCGCCTGGTGGAGGCCCTGCTGGACCACGGCATGATCGCCCAGCCCGAGATGCAGACGCTGATGGCCCGAAGTGGCGTGGCCATTGCGGTGGCAGCCCACACGGGGCCCGACGAAGCCCTGATCCTGGAGCCCTTCGCGGCCCGGCTGGCCGCGTTTCGGCAACAAACCGGGAGCCAACCCGCACCTGCCCCGGACAGCGAAAGCCCTGCATGCTTATGATGCGCGACTTGGCGGCCGCACGCGGCCGCCCGCCGTTGCCGGTTTTCCCCTCGCTCCAAGGCCACCCCACCGCCCTCCACCGCCCATGTCCGCCGTTTTCAACTTCACCTTCGTCCCCTGGTTCCGCTCGGTGGCGCCCTACATCCACAAGTTCCGCAACCAGACCTTCGTGATCGGGCTCACGGGCGAAGGCATCGCGGCGGGCAAGCTGCACAACATCGCGCAGGATCTGGCGCTGATCCAGGCCATGGGCGTGCGCATCGTGCTGGTGCACGGGTTTCGCCCGCAAGTGAACGAGCAGCTCGCGGCCAAGGGCCATGCGGCGAAATACTCGCACGGCATCCGCATCACGGATTCGGTGGCGCTCGACTGCGCGCAGGAAGCCGCAGGCCAGCTGCGCTACGAGATCGAGGCCGCGTTCAGCCAGGGCCTGCCCAACACGCCCATGGCGGGCGCCACGGTGCGGGTGATCTCGGGCAACTTCCTCACGGCGCGGCCCGTGGGCATCGTGGACGGCGTGGACTTCCAGCACTCGGGCCTGGTGCGCAAGGTGGACGTGGCCGGCATCCAGCGCACGCTGGACATGGGCGCGCTGGTGCTGCTCTCGCCGTTCGGCTTCTCGCCCACGGGCGAGGCCTTCAACCTGAGCATGGAAGAAGTGGCCACCAGCGTGGCCATCGAGCTGCGCGCTGACAAGCTGATCTTCCTGACCGAGGTGCCGGGCATCCGCATGCTGCCCGGCGAACCCGAGAGCGAGGACAACCCCATCGACACCGAGCTGCCTCTGGCCGCCGCGCAGGCCCTGCTGGCCACGCTGCCCACCGCGCAGACGCCCACCGACACGGGCTTCTATCTGCAGCACTGCGTGAAGGCCTGCAAGGCCGGGGTGGAGCGCAGCCACATCCTGCCGTTCGCGGTGGATGGCTCGCTGCTGCTGGAGGTGTACGTGCACGACGGCATCGGCACCATGGTGATCGACGAGAAGCTCGAAGAGCTGCGCGAAGCCACCATCGACGACGTGGGCGGCATCCTGCAGCTGATCGAGCCGTTCGAGAAGGACGGTACCCTCGTCAAGCGCGACCGCACCGAGATCGAGCGCGACATCGCCAGCTACACCATCATCGAGCACGACGGCGTGATCTTCGGCTGCGCGGCGCTCTACCCCTACCCCGAGGCCAAGACGGCCGAGATGGCCGCGGTGACCGTGTCCCCGCAAAGCCAGGGCACGGGCGACGGCGAGAAGCTGCTCAAGCGCATCGAGCAGCGCGCGCGCCTGCAGGGGCTGGACAGCATCTTCGTGCTGACCACCCGCACCATGCACTGGTTCATCAAGCGCGGCTTCCAGCCCGTGGACCCGGACTGGCTGCCCGACGCGCGCAAGCGCAAGTACAACTGGGACCGCCGCAGCCAGGTGCTGGTCAAGAGGCTCTGAGTGTTTCGCGCGCCGCCGCCACGGCGCGCGCCACCTGCGCAATGGCCGCGTCGCGCTGCTGCGGCGCGGCGGCGGACCGCGTGAGGTAGCAGGTCACCAGTACCGGCGCGCCGCCGCCCGGGGGCCACAACACGCCGATGTCGTTGGCCGTGCCGCTGTCGCCGGCCGTGCCCGTCTTGTCGCCCACCTTCCAGCCCGGCACGCCGGCGCGCAGGCGCTGGTCGCCGGTGCTCGTCTCCACCAGCCAGCGCTGCAGCCAGGCGCGCGACGCCGGTGTGAGCACATCGCCCAGCACCAGTTTCTGCAGGGTCTGCAGCATGGCCAGCGGCGTGGTGGTGTCGCGCGGGTCGCCCACCTTGGCTTCGTTCAGCGTGGGCTCGGTGCGGTCCAGGCGCGTGGTGGTGTCGCCCAGCGAGCGCACGAAGGCGGTGAACCCGGCCGGCCCGCCATGGCGCGCCAGCAGCACGTTGGCGGCGGTGTTGTCGCTCAGGCTCACGGTGGCGGCGCAGAGTTCGCCCACCGTGAGGCCCCCGCCGTCGCCCGCGCGCGGGCCGCTCGCGGGCGAATGGGCGATGACGGCCTCGCGGCCGTAGTGCAGGCGGTGGTCCAGCCGCTCCTTGCCCTGGTCCACCAGCGCCAGCATCCAGCCCGCCAGCACCGCCTTGAAGGTGCTGGCCATGGCAAAACGCTCGTCCTGGCGCCAGCCCAGCGCCAGGCCCGAGCCGGTGTCCAGCATGGCCACGCCCAGGCGGCCCTGGGCGGCGCGTTCGATGCCGGCCAGCGTGTCATTCCACTGGCGGGCCGTGGTGCCGCGGTCCGCCGCGGTGCCGGCGGCGGCGCAGCCCCAGATAGGCAGGGCGGTGGCAGCCATCAAACCCAAGGAAAACTGTCGTCTTTGCATAAGAGATGGAGGGGTGAGTTGAAGCAAGGACCGAACGATACGGTGATACAGCCCCCAGCACCATCGACAATAATTGCCGCCAGCCCCCAGAAAAACTTATGCATCTTCCGCTCAATGCCCTGCGCGCGTTCGAAGCCTCGGCGCGCCACCTGAACCTCACGCGGGCGGCCGAGGAACTGCACGTCACCCAGACCGCCGTGAGCCAGCATATCCGCAAGCTCGAAGACCGCCTGGGCAAGCCGCTGTTCCGCCGCCTGCCGCGCGGCCTGGCGTTGACGGACGAGGGGCAGGCGCTGCTGCCGGTGGTGGTGGAATCGTTCGCCAGCCTGGAGCGTGCGCTGGAAAAGCTGGGCGACACCCGCCCGCGCGAGGTGCTGACCGTGGGCGCCGTGGGCACCTTTGCCGTGGGCTGGCTGCTGCCCCGGCTGCGCGACTTCCAGCAAGCCTGCCCCTTTGTGGACCTGCGCCTGCTCACGCACAACAACCGGGTGGACATGGCGGGCGAAGGGCTGGACTGCGCGATCCGCTTTGGCGACGGCGCCTGGCACGGCACGCATGCCGAACGCATCATGGACGCGCCCATGTCCGTGATGTGTTCGCCCGCGCTGGCCCACGGCCTGCGCACGGCGGCCGACCTGGCACGGCAACCACTGCTGCGCAGCTACCGCACCGATGAATGGGCGGCGTGGTTCGAGGCCGCGGGCGCCCCCTGCCCCGTGGTGCGCGGCGCGGTGTTCGACTCGTCCCTCACCCTGGCGGAAGCAGCGGCACAGGGCGCGGGCATGGCGCTGCTGCCGGTGCGCATGTTCACACGCGAACTGCAGCAGGGCCGCCTGGTGCGGCCCTTTGTCCAAGAACTGCACCGGGGCGCCTACTGGCTCACGCGGCTGCAGTCGCGCCCGGCCACGGACGCCCTGCTGGCGTTCAGCGACTGGCTCCGGGCCCAGGCCCGCATGGCGGCGGAAGAAATATGAAGGAAATTGGCTTCTAGCGCTTGTTCATAAAGCGCTAGCAGCTATCACGACAATAGCAGATGTATCCCGTCAGGCAACACGCCTGCGGGGCCCCACGGCCACCATCAGCGCCGCCGCCAGCACCAGCGCGCCGCTCAGGATGTACAGGCTCAGGCTGAAGCTCCCCGTGGCCGACTTGATGGCACCCACCATCACCGGCGCCACCACGCCCGCCGTGCCGCCCAGCGTGGTGATGAGCGCAATGCCCATCGCCGCGGCGTCCTTGGCCAGCAGGCTGGCGGGCACCGCCCACAGCACCGCGAAGGCGCTGGACACCCCCATGGCCGACAGCGACAGGCAGGCCACGGCCGCCCAGGGGCTGTGCATGAACAGGGTCGTCAGCGACAGCCCCACGGCCCCGAGCACCGCGCCCACGGCAAAGTGCCAGCGCCGCTCTTGCGTGCGGTCTGAATGCCGCGCCACCACCAGCGTGGCAGCGATGCCCAGCGCCGCCGGGACCACCGAGTAGAACCCGATCTGCAGCACCGACAGCCCCATGGACTGCAGCAGGGTGGGCTGCCAGAACGACATGGCGTAGATGCCCAGGATCACCAGGAACGAGATGAACCCCAGCAGCCACACCTGCGGATTGCGCAGTGCGCTGCCAAAGGACTGCGGGGCGCCGCCACCGATGGCTTGCTCCTGCGCCAGATCGCGCCGCACCTGGGCTTTTTCTTGCGATGTGAGCCAGCCAGCCTCCTCGGGGCGGTTGTCGAGCCAGCGATAGGCCAGCACGCCCAGCAACACGCACGGCAAGCCCTCCACCACGAAGAGCCACTGCCAGCCGCGCAGGGACAGGGCGCCATCCAGGTATGTCATGGTCAGTCCCGCCAGCGGGCCCGCCACGATGGGTGCCGCTCCGTAGGCCATGAAGAACAGCGCCGTGGCCCGCGCACGCTGCTGCGCCGGGAACCACAGCGTGAGGTAGAACAGCACGCCGGGAGCAAAGCCTGCCTCGAAAACCCCCACCAGGAACCGCAGCACATAGAACTGCGTGGGCGTGGTGACGAACAAGGTGGCCGCCGATGCCAGACCCCACAGCGCCATGATGCGCAGCAGCGTGGCCCGCATGCCCACGCGCGCCAGCATCACATTGCTGGGGATCTCGAACAGTGCGTAGCCGATGAAGAACACCCCGGCCCCGAGGCCGAAGACCGCATCGCCGAAGCCCAGGTCGGCCTTCATCTGCAGCTGCGCGTAGCCGATGTTGGTGCGGTCCAGGTAGTTGAAGATGTAGCAGACAAACAGCAGCGGTATGAGCCGCCAGCTGATCTTGCGGTAGAGCGCCTGGGTGCTGGTGTCATCGGTGGCAGCGGATGCCGCCGCAGCCGCGCCATAGGTGGCCGTGTTCATGGGTTGTCTCCTGGGTTTGTTCTTGTCGCGTGGTGCACCTGCAGTGCGCAGGCGTCACACGCGCTGCAGCTGTCCCGATTCGGTGGTGCCCCAGAGGTGGCCCGTGGGCGCGCCCGGAAACAGCCAGTGCGGCGAACATTCGCTCGACGGCACCACGTTGCTGAAGCCGTGCGACGCCGAGGTGCCCGCGATGGTCTTCTCCAGCACCATCGAGAGGTACTGGTCGTTGCTGTTTTCCTGCGTGTTGCCGTTCAGGACCACCTCGGCCCCGGTCGCCTTGGCGAAGCGGCGGATGGCGTTGTGGCGCGAGACCTCGGGCGCCCAGCTGTCGGCCGAGACGCCGTTTTCACTGCTCACGCGCAGGCCGTCCGGCACGCGGTACACCAGCGAATGGTTGCCCTCGGTGTGCCCCGGCGTGTGCACCAGCGCCACGCCCCGGCCCAGCTGCACGCTGCCGTCGAATGGCACGACGCGGTCGCCGGCCACGCCGCGCAGGCCGTCGGGGCAGTACCAGTCGGCCTGGGTGGGCAAGAGGCCCGCCACGCTCGCCAGCTCCTGCCGATGCACCAGCAGGCGCGCGTTGGGCAGCAGGCCGGGCCCGCCGTCCGTGCCCAGCCAGCGCCGCAGGTTCTGCGTGTGCAGGTGGTCGTAGGTGATGTAGTCGATCCGCTCGGGCGCCACGCCCACGCTGGCCAGGGCATCCAGCACGGTGCCGTGGATGGGCGCGATGGTGCCGTGCAGGAAGGCCGGTGTCTGCTCGCTCAGGCGGCGGAAGTACGGCGTGTCGCGCCCCGTCTCGTGGTCTGCCGGCGTGAACAGCAGGTGGCGCAGCTGCCCCCCGAAGTCCTCGAACTGGATGAGCACCGTGCGCGCCAGCAGATGCACCATGTGCGGCTTGAGCAGCTGCTGCGAATACACGCCGCTGAACGCATACCAGGCCGGATAGGGAATGCGCAGCAGGTCGAAGCTGCGGGCGTAGCGCACGGCCGGCTCGTCGAGGAACCACTCGCGGAACTGCGCGCCGCTGCGGCGCAGCGCACGCAGGCGGTCCTGCGGCGACGGCGCGCTGCGGGCGCCGTCGAAGTCCGTGACCGCCGCCAGGGTGGAAGGGGCGTTGTCTCTTTTCATGGAGTTCTCCTGGAGAAATGGGCAAGTCAGTAGAGCGAACGCCCGCCCGAGATATCGAACACCGCGCCGGTGCTGAACGAGCAGTCGGCCGAGGCCAGCCAGGCCGCCATCGCGGCCACTTCATCGGGCAGCACGAAGCGGCCCATGGGCACGCGCGCGAGCAGGTTCTGGCGCAGCGCGGCCTGGTGTTCGGCCGGTACGGCATCGAACACCGCCGTGTCGGCCGCCGAGGGCGTGATGGCATTGACCAGGATGCCCGGCCCCGCCAGCTCCTTGCCCAGCGACTTGGTGAGTGCGATGAGCCCGGCCTTGGACGCGGAGTACGCCGCGTTCAGGCCGTTGCCCTCCTTGCCCGCCACCGAGGCGATGTTGACGATGCGCCGCCCCAGGCCGGGCGGCTGCTCACCTGCCAGGCCCCGCAGCATGCGCGGCACCACGGCCCGGCAGCACAGAAAGGCGCCCGTGAGATTCACCTCCACCACCTGGCGCCACTGCGCCGGGGTGTGTTCCCACAACGGGGCCAGCGGCCCCAGCACCCCGGCGTTGTTCACCAGCACGGTGATGGGCCCGAGCGCCGCCTCGCTGGCCTGCGCGGCCGACTCGACATCGGCCTCCTGGGCCACATCCACCCGGGCCGTGTGGATGCGGCCGGCGGCATCCAGCGCGGCACTGGCGGCCTGGAGCGCCCGGGCATCGCGGTCCCACAGGGACACACGGGCGCCATCGGCCAGGAAGCGCCCGGCAATGGCCAGGCCGATGCCCTGGGCACCCCCCGTGATGACGGCATGGTGCCCCGCCAGCCCGGCGCTCATGCGGCCGCCGCGGCGGCGGGTTCGGCCTGGCGCGGGGCGGCCGCAGGCGCGCTGGTGGGCCCGGCCGCCAGCAGCGAACCCACAATGGCCGGCAGCTGTGCGGGCGGCATGCCGGCCAGCAACTGGCGCAGCATGGTCATCGAGTCGAAGTACACGCGCTCGCAGACCAGGCGCTCGCCCTCGAAGATGAAGAGCGCGATCATGCGGCAGCGGAAGCTGTTGCCCGTGGGCGGCAGGTTGCCCAGCGGCCCCTGGTGGGTGCCCAGTAGCCAGAACTCCACGATCACCGCGTCGTCGGTGTGGCGCAGCTGGATGATCTCGTGCCGCTGGTCCGGGAAGGCCTTGCGCGAGGCCAGGTAATAGGCACGCACCGCATCGTTGCCGTCGTGCACCTCCCCGGTGGGGATCAGCTCGTAATGGGGGTGCGGAAAGGTGCCCAGCACCGCGTCGAAGTCCTGGCGGGTCTCGTCGGCAAAATGGTCCAGCACGGTTTTCTCGCGCAGGGCCTGCAGGGCGGTGCGTGGGGTGGTGGGCATGCCGGAGGTGGAGGAGGTGGAGGAGGTGGAGGAGGTGGAGGAGGTGGAGGGGGTGGAGGGGGTGGAGGGGGTGGAGGTCATCGCGGATCGTCTTTCAGATAGAGGGTTCGGGTCAGGGCGCTGCGCTTGTTTTCTTGCGCCCTGCGCTGCTCAGCCCTCGACTATCCGCAGCCGGCGTTGTGCAGACTGTCCGTTGTTGGCAATTGCGGCCCCGGACAAACCCGCACAGGCCTTCCACCCGGGCGCCGCATGCGGTACACCGTGCCACCCGCCCCGCCCGCCTCCTTCCTGCTCGCGCTCCACCCGTACGCACGCACGCGCCCTACCGCCCGCCATCGCCCCATGCCCCCCCTGCGCACGCCCTCGCCCCGCTCCCCTACCGTGTCCCCCGACACCCCCCATGCGCTGACCGCGCCCGACGCCGCCGACCGCCTGCGCCTGCCGGACGATGTGCAGCATCAACTGCTGCGGGTGGCGCACCACAAGCAGCTGCAGCGCGGCGATTCGCTGTTCCTCAAGGGCTCGGCGCCCGATGCGCTGTTCGGCGTGGTCAGCGGCTCGCTGCGCGTGAGCGTGGTGGCCCCGGGCGGGCGCGAGGCGGTGATCGCCGTGCTGGAGCCCGGCCACTGGTTCGGCGAGGTCTCCCTTTTCGTGGGCCGTGAGCGCGTGTACGACACCTGCGCGGCCGATACCACCGAGATCGCGGTGGTCTATGCCGACGACTTCCACCACCTGGTGAACACGCAGCCCCAGGTGCACATGGCGTTTACCAGGCTGGTGTGCATGCGGCTGCGCCAGGCGCTGGCGTGGATCGACGACGCCATCCTGCAGCCGCTGCCCGTGCGGCTGGCGCACCGGCTGCTGACGCTGGACGCGCGGCCCGAGGCTTCGGACGGGGCGACCACGCTGGCGGTGTCGCAGGAAGACCTGGCCTTCATGCTGGGCGTGTCGCGGCAGAGCGTGAACCGGCAGTTGAAGCTGTGGGAGGACGAGGGAATCCTGCGGGTGGGGTACCGGGTGGTGGAAGTGATGGATCGGGAGAGGCTGGAGGGGTGTGTGCGGGATGGGGTGTGATTTGATCAAAATGGGCCGTGTGCGCTTATATAGAAAGCGCCAGCCGCTATTGTTTTTATAGTAATTACTGCTTCTGATCGAAGGGCGGAGGCCGGGGTGTGCGCCCGGCCCCCGCCCCCAACACAAGCACAGCACAACAACAGCACAAGCTATCAACAGCAGCTAGCAACCCCAGCTACACAAACCCCAATGCCCCCACATCCACCCCATCCACCTGCCCCGCTTCCAGAAACTCCTGTCCATACCGCAGATACACCCCCTCGCGCACGAACACCTCGAACAGGTCCGGGTCGATGTGCCCGTTGTCCCGCATCCGGCACATGATGGCCAGCGCCTCTGACAAAGTCATCCCGCTCTTGTACGGCCGGTCCGCCGCCGTCAGGGCCTCGAAGATGTCGGCGATGCCCATCATGCGGGCCTGCAGCGACATCTGCTCGCGCGTGAGGCCGCGCGGGTAGCCCTTGCCGTCCATGCGCTCGTGGTGGCCGCCCGCGTACTCGGGCACGTTCTTGAGGTGGCGGGGCCAGGGCAGCGTCTCCAGCATCTTGATGGTGGCGACGATGTGGTAGTTGATGGTGTCGCGCTCGGCCTGGGTCAGCGTGCCCGCGCGGATGGTGAGGTTCTCCACCTCCTCGGCCGTCAAGAAGCTCGTCTGCACGCCCTGCGGGTTGCGCCAGTGGCGCATGGCGGCGATGTCGCGCACGCGCTGCTGGTCCTCGGGCCGCATGGCCTCGGTGCCGGTGTTGCAGCGGCGCAGGAAGTCGCGGTCTTCTTCCAGCGCCTGGATCTCGTGCTGCAGGGCCTGCAGCTCCTGGCCCTCGGCCCGCGCATCCACCACGGGGCGCAGCGCCAGCTGGCGGCGCAGCGCGGCCAGTTCCGCATCGCGCTTGAGCACCTCGAAGCGCGTGTCTACCAGGCCGATGCGGTCGTAGATCGTCTGCAGCTTGGTGGCCTTGTCCACCACGTGCACGGGCGTGGTGATCTTGCCGCAGTCGTGCAGCAGGCCGGCCATCTTGAGCTCGTAGCGGTCGCGCTCGCTCATGCGAAAGCTCGCCAGCGGCCCCTGCCGTGTGGCGTTGACCGCATCGGCCAGCATCAGCGTGAGGGCCGGCACGCGCTGGCAATGGCCGCCGGTGTAGGGCGATTTTTCGTCGATGGCCAGGTTGATGAGGTTCACGAACGACTCGAACAGGCGTTCGAGCTGCGAGATGAGCAGCCGGTTCGTGAGCGCGATTGCGGCCTGCGAGGCCAGCGACTCGGCCAGGCCCTGGTCGGCCTCGGAAAAGGTCGTGACCGCGCCCGTCTCCGGGTCGCGGGGGTTGATGAGCTGCAGCACGCCGATGAGCTCATGGTCGTGGTTCTTCATCGGCACGGTGAGGAACGACTGCGAGTGATAGCCCGTGCGCGCATCGAAGGCGCGCGTGCCCGAGAAGTCGAAGCCCTGGGCACTGTAGGCATCGGCGATGTTCACGGTGCGGTCGTGGATGGCGGCGTGCGCCGCCACGAGCGAATCATTGGGCGAGCCATCGGCGTTGCGCAGCGGCAGGTGCGGAAAATCGATGGGCTTGCCCGTGGTGCCGCCCAGGCGGATGCCCAGCGAATCCGTGCGCAGGATCTCGAACTTGAGCGCCGACTGGTCCTCGGTCACGCTGTAGAGCGTGCCGCCATCGGCGCCGGTGATGGCCTTGGCCGCCTCCAGGATGTTCTCCAGCAGCCGGTCGATGTCCCGCTCGCGCGAGAGCGCGGCGCCGATGCCGTTGAGCTGCTCCAGCCGGCGAAACAGGTTGACTGTGGATTCCTTGCCCATAAAACCACCTTGGGTGCAGCGTTGGCGACCGCTCATCGTAACGAAAAGTGACGGCTATCATCGACCTTCTGTTTCCCGCTTTCCCATTTCTTGTGCACTCGGTCACACCCCGCTTTCTCACCGTCGCCCTCTACCAGTTTGTCGATCTGCCCGACTGCGCCGCGCTGCGCGCGCCGCTGCAGGCCCTGTGCGACGAGCGTGGCGTGCGCGGCATGCTGCTGCTGGCGCCCGAGGGCATCAACGGCACCATCGCGGGCGAGCCAGCCGATGTGCTGGCCGTGCTGGCTTGGCTGCGCAGCGATCCGCGCTTTGCAGCACTGCAGCACAAGGAGGCGCACGCGCAGCGCATGCCGTTCTACCGCATGCGCGTGCGACTCAAGCGCGAGATCGTCACCCTGGGCGTACCGGGCCTGAACCCGGCCCGCAACGCGGGCACCTATGTGAAGCCCGAGGACTGGAACGCGCTCATCGGCGACCCCGGCGTGGTGGTGGTGGACACACGCAACGACTACGAGGTGGGCATCGGCACGTTCGAGCGCGCCGTCAACCCGCACACCAGGAGCTTTGCGGAGTTTCCGGCCTGGGTGGCCGCGCAATCGGGACCCGGCGGCGTGCTGGCGGGCAAACCCCGCGTGGCCATGTTCTGCACGGGCGGCATCCGCTGCGAAAAATCCACCGCATTCCTCAAATCGCAGGGGTTCGAGGAGGTCTTCCACCTCGAAGGCGGCATCCTCAAGTACCTGGAGACCGTGCCCGAGGAAACCAGCCGCTGGCATGGCGACTGTTTTGTGTTCGACGAGCGCGTGTCGGTGGGTCACGGCCTGGTGCCCGGGCACCACCAGCTGTGCCGCTCGTGCCGCATGCCCCTGGGCGAAGCGGAGCTGCAGTCGCCGCACTACGTGGCGGGCGTGAGCTGCCCCTATTGCCACGGCACCCGCACGCCCGAGCAGGAACGCGCCCTGGCCGAGCGCGAGCGGCAGATGCAGCTGGCCGCCCGGCGCGGGCAGGAACACATCGGCGCGCGCCAGCCCGGCACGCCAGTGCGCGTGCACGGCGGAGCCCCGGAAGGCGCCCCCCAAAAGGACGACACCGAGTGAGCACCGCCACCGCCCTGCCCGTTCTGTATTCGTTCCGCCGCTGTCCCTATGCGATGCGCGCCCGGCTGGCCCTGGCCGTGAGCAGCCAGGACTGCGAACTGCGCGAGGTGGTGCTCAAGAACAAGCCCCAGGGCCTGCTGCAGGCCTCGCCCAAGGGCACCGTGCCGGTGCTCATCCGGCCCGATGGCCGCGTGCTGGAGCAGAGCCTGGACATCATGCTGTGGGCGCTGCAGCAGCACGACCCCGAAGGCTGGCTCGCGCCCGCCGGGAGCACGGTGCCAGAGATGCTGGCGCTGATTGCCGAATGCGACGGCCCCTTCAAGCAGGCCCTGGACCGCTGCAAGTACCCCAGCCGCCACCCGGGTGCGGACATCGGGGCCGAACGCGCGGCGGCCACCGCCTGGCTGGGCACGCTGGATGCGCGCCTGTCTGCCCAGCCCCACCTGTTCGGCGCACATGCAGCGCTGGCCGACATGGCGATCGCCCCGTTCGTGCGCCAGTTCGCGGGCATCGACGTGGGCTGGTGGGCGGCCCAGCCCTGGCCGCATTTACAGGCCTGGCTGGCTGATTGGCAGTCATCACCACTGCTGGCCAGCGTGATGCCCAAACTGCCGGCGTGGATGGATGGCACGGAGGGTGTGGCGTTTCCGTTTGCCGAAGCAGATTTCGCCTGAGCCCGGGCGGGCCCACGCGGTCTAGCCACAAAAAAGACGCCCCGAGGGGCGCCTTTGCCTTGAAACGAAGCCTGGAAAACTCAGGCCATGGACAGCCCGCCGCCACGGCGGCCACCGCGCATGCCGCGCACCAGCAGCGCCAGCAGCACCACCGCGAAACCCACGAAGCAGACAAACGACCAGTTGGCGATCGAGCCCCCCAGGAAGGTCCAGTCCACCGCCGCGCAGTCGCCCGAGCCCCGGAAGATCATGGGAATGGCGCGGCTGATGGGGTAGTTCTCGATCATTCCGTAGAAGTCGCGGCCGCAGGTGGCGACCTCGGGCGGGTACCACTGCAGCCAGCTCTGGCGGGCCGCCACGAAGGCGCCGAAGCCCGAGGCCACCAGGGCCAGCACGCCCCAGCCCATCCACCAGCCTTTAGCGTCCCTAGCGCTTGCCAGACCTGCGAAGATTGCTACACCAATGAGAGCATAACGCTGCACGATGCACATGGGGCAAGGCTCCAGGCCCACCACATGCTGCAGGTACATGCCGAAGGCGAGCATCGCCACACACGCCACGCTGATCAGCGCCAGCACACGGCGCGGGGCCGCAGTCAACCAGTTCATTTCTTATCCCTCATCAATAGCCGTTGCAAACGGTGCCGCCGGCGAAACGGGCGTGCCCCGCACCAGTGCACCCGTGGATCTGGCCCCGCCAGTCCACCGGGTACGTCCGCCCAGGGGGAAGACGCGCAGCGGCTCGGGGGAATCAGATCCCGGCGGCGTGGTCCAGAAAAACACGGGCGCGGCGCGGCGTCACCACCAGCGTTTCGCCCTCCTTGAACCCCATCTCCTTGAACTGCTGCGCAGGTATCTGCGCTTCGATCAAGTGTTCCGGGGACGCATTGTCCGCTGGTTTGTGATCCTGGGATGGAATAAGTTCCAGGCGCGCGATCGGGCCCACCACGATGGCACGGCTCAGCTGCGCCACGATGCCGCGCGGGCGGCCCTGGGCGTCGAGCCCGGCGCCCGGGGAGTAGCGCTCCACATCCAGGTCGTGGGGGCGCACATAGGCAAAAGCCTTGGCGTTCTGCGCGCCCTGGTGCTCGGGCGAGTCGATCTGCATGCCCTCCAGGTGCACCAGGCCCTCGTGCGCCCGGCCGTGGAACAGGTTCACGTCGCCCAGGAAGCCGTAGACGAACGGGCTCGCGGGCTGGTCCCACACCTGCTGGGGCGAGCCGCTTTGCTCGATGCGGCCCTGGTTGATCACGACCACCCGGTCGGCCACCTCCAGTGCCTCTTCCTGGTCGTGCGTGACGAAGATGCTGGTCACGTGCAGCTCGTCGTGCAGGCGGCGCAGCCAGCGGCGCAGTTCCTTGCGCACCTTGGCGTCCAGCGCGCCGAAGGGCTCGTCCAGCAGCAGCACCTTGGGCTCCACCGCCAGGGCGCGGGCCAGCGCGATGCGCTGGCGCTGGCCGCCCGAGAGCTGCGAGGGGTAGCGGTCGGCCAGCCAGTCGAGCTGCACGAGCTTGAGCAGGTCGGTTACCTTCTGCTTGATCTGCGCCTCGCTCGGGCGCTCGCCACGGGGCTTCACGCGCAGGCCGAAGGCCACGTTCTCGAACACGGTCATGTGGCGGAACAGCGCGTAGTGCTGGAACACGAAGCCCACGTTGCGCTCGCGCACGTGCACGTCGGTGGTGTCCTCGCCGCTGAAGTGGATGGTGCCCACATCGGCCGTCTCCAGGCCGGCGATGATGCGCAAGAGCGTGGTCTTGCCGCAGCCCGAGGGGCCGAGCAGCGCGATGAGTTCGCCCGATGCGATGTCCAGGCTCACGTCGCGCAGCGCCTGGAAGTCGCCGAACTGCTTGCTGACGTTACGGATTTCAATGCTCATGGTCTTCTTCCTTCAGCGGACGGCTGGCGCGGGTGCGGGCCGCTCGGGGGGCAACTCGGCGGCGGCTTTCAAGGCCTGCTCGTTGCGGTGTTCGGCAATGGTCTTGATGACCAGCGTGACCAGGGCCAGCAAGGCCAGCAGCGATGCAGCGGCGAACGCGGCCACGGACTGGTACTCGTTGTAGAGAATTTCGACGTGCAGCGGAATGGTGTTGGTCTGCCCACGGATGTGGCCGGACACGACGGACACCGCGCCGAACTCGCCCATGGCGCGCGCATTGCACAGGATCACGCCGTACAGCAGGCCCCATTTGATGTTGGGCAGCGTCACGTACCAGAAGGTCTGCCAGCCGGTGGCGCCCAGCACGATGGCGGCCTGCTCTTCGTCGTTGCCCTGCGCCTGCATCAGCGGGATCAGCTCACGCGCGATGAACGGGAAGGTCACGAACACCGTGGCCAGCACGATGCCCGGCACGGCGAAGATGATCTTGATGTCATGCGCCTGCAGCCAGGGGCCGAACCAGCCCTGCGCGCCGAACATCAGCACGTAGATCAGGCCCGCCACCACGGGAGAGACGGAAAACGGCAGGTCCACCAGCGTGGTCAGGAACGCCTTGCCCCTGAACTCGTACTTGGCGATGCACCAGGCGGCCGCGACGCCGAACACGAGGTTCAGCGGCACGGCAATGACAGCGGTGATCAGCGTGAGCTTGATGGCCGCCCAGGCATCGGGCTCGCGCAGGCCTTCGAGGTAGGCCCCGAAGCCCTTGCGCAACGCCTCGGCGAACACGGCGGCCAGCGGCAGCACCAGGAACAGCAGCATGAAGGCCAGCGCGATGGTGATCAGCGTGTAGCGGACCCAGGGCGCTTCAGTCGTGCCCGCCTGTGCGCGGCGGATAGTCCGGGAGTTGTTGCCGCTCATGCTGGAGCCCCCGCGTGGCGTCGCTGCCATGCCTGTAGTGCGTTGATGATGAGCAGCAGGATGAACGAGATGACCAGCATGACCACGGCCACGGCGGTGGCGCCGGCGTAGTCGTACTGCTCGAGCTTGCCGATGATGATCAGCGGCGTGATTTCAGACACCATGGGCATGTTGCCAGCGATGAAGATCACCGAGCCGTATTCCCCCACCGCCCGCGCGAATGCCATGGCAAAGCCGGTGAGCAGCGCGGGCGTGATGGAGGGCAGGATGACCTTGGTGAAGGTCTGCAGACGCGTGGCGCCCAGGCAGGTGGCGGCCTCTTCCAGCTCTTTTTCGGCGTCTTCCAGCACGGGCTGCACGGTGCGCACCACGAACGGCAGGCCGATGAAGATGAGCGCGATCACGATGCCCGCGGGCTTGAACGCCAGCTGGATGCCCAGGGGTTCCAGGATGCTGCCGACCCAGCCGTTGCCGGCCAGCAAGGCGGTCAGCGAGATGCCGGCTACCGCCGTGGGCAGCGCGAACGGCAGGTCCACCAGTGCATCGACGATCTTCTTGCCCGGAAACTTGTAGCGCACCAGCACCCAGGCGATCAGCAGGCCGAACACCAGGTTGACCAGCGCCGCGAGGAACGAGGCCCCGAAGGTCAGCCGGTAGGAGGCCATCACGCGCGGCGCGCTGATGGCCGCCCAGAACTGCTCCCAGGTCAGCGTGAAGGTCTTGAAGATCAGTGCCGACAGCGGGATCAGCACGATGATGCTCAGATAGAAAAGCGTGTAGCCCAGGGTCAGCCCAAAGCCGGGCAATACCCTCCTAGCGCTTCTTGGTGCGCTTTTTTTACCGTTCATATGTTGTTATCCATTGCGCATCGTCGGTAGGAACCGGCGCGACCCAAGCCAGCAGACGCCGCGCAAGGGCCGCCCCGCGGCGCTGGCGTCGTCCCCCTTCCCGGCGATAGCCCAGAGAAGGGGGAAGCCGCACAGCGGCTCAGGGGGTTGTCCACTACTACTTGGCGCCGGGCGTGTAGAGCTTGTCGAACTGGCCGCCGTCGTTGAAGTGCACCTTCTGCGCTTCGGTCAGCGAACCGAAGTACTTGGCCACCGTGAACTGCTTGAGCGGCTTGAAGGTATCGGCGTACTTCTTGAGCACCGTTTCAGAACGCGGGCGGATCGCGTGCTTGGCGGCGATTTCCTGGGCTTCCTCGGAGTACAGGTAGTCCAGGTACGCCTTGGCCAGCTGGGCGGTGCCCTTCTTGGCCACGGTGCGTTCCACCACGGCCACGGGGTTCTCGGCCACCACGCTCACCGAGGGGTAGATGGCATCAACCTTGCCGGCGCCGAACTCGCGGTCGATGGAGACCACCTCGGATTCGAAAGTGATCAGCACATCGCCCTGATTGCGCTGCAGGAAGGTGGCCGTGGCATCGCGGCCGCCCTTGGCCAGGATGGGCACGTTCTTGTAGAGCTTGCCCACGAATTCGGCGGCCTGCGCCTCGGTGCCACCCTTTTCGCGCACGGCGCCCCAGGCGGCCAGGTAGGCATAGCGGCCGTTGCCGCCGGTCTTGGGGTTCACCACGATCACCTGCACACCGGGCTTGATCAGGTCTTCCCAGTCCTTGATGCCCTTGGGGTTGCCGTTGCGCACCAGGAACAGCATGGTCGAGGTGGTGGGCGATGCGTCGTGCGGGAATTTCTTGGCCCAGTCCTTGGCGACCACGCCGCTGTCGGCGAGGAACTGCACGTCGGTCGTCGTATTCATGGTCACCACGTCGGCCGCCAGGCCGTCGTTCACGGCGCGCGCCTGGGCGCTGGAGCCGGCGTGCGACTGGTCGATCTTCACGTCCTGGCCGGTGGTCTTCTTGTAGTGGGCAGCGAAGGCGGCGTTGTAGTCCTTGTAGAACTCTCGGGCCACGTCGTACGACACGTTGAGCAGCGAATTCTGTGCAGCGGCCATGCCGCTGGCAGCCAGGGCCATGGTGGCCAGAAGGGTCTTGAGTTTCAAAGAGGTCATGGTGCCTTCGCCCGAAAAGTACTGGAGATGCTCCATTGTGCGGAGCCGTGCTTAAAACTCAAAAGAATATATTCTTGTTAAATAATCAGCTATTGGAATATAGATTTTCAATGGCGGGCCGGCTGGTGATTGCCAGCGGGCCTGGCAAGCGTCCTGGCGACGGATTTCAAGAAAAAATAGCCCGCAGCGCTTGATGATCAAGCGCAGGAAGCTATTAAAAATATAGCAATCAGAATGCCGCCGACGTGGCGTGTGGATGGGCGGCGGATGGCTGCAGGGCGCCGTGTTCGCCCTCCAGCGACTGCAGCAGCGCCCAGCCCAGGGGCCACTCTCCATGGCCGGACTCGATGTTGATGTGCCCGGCGTTCTGCATGCGCACGAACTCGCTGCCCCAGGCACGGGCATAGGCGCCCGCCAAGCGAATGGGGCAATACGGATCGTTGCTGCTGGCCACCACGATGCTGCGGTACGGCAGCGCGGCATAGGGCACCGGCGCGAAGTCGCTCAGCACGGCCCGGCGCTCGGGGTCGGCCGGGGCCACCAGCAGCGCGCCGCACACACGGGCAGCCGCTTCGGGGCCGATGTGGGCCGTGGCGATGCAGCCCAGGCTGTGCGCCACGATCACCACCGGGCCGGGCGCCGCGAGCACGGTCTTTTCAAGCTGGCCCACCCAGGCAGACCGCGTGGGCGTGATCCAGTCGTCCTGCACCACGCGGCGGGCGTGCGGGATGCGCTCGGCCCACAGGCTTTGCCAGTGGCCGGGACCGGAGTCGCGCCAGCCGGGAACGATGATGATGGAGGTGGAGGTGCTCACGGAAATCAGAGGGTCCGCCACAGCCTCGCGCCGCGGCCCTGCCCTGTTGTGTCTTGCTTCTTCTGCTTACTTGTTGGGCTGGGGCGTGATGCGCAGGTAGGGGCGCACCGCCTTGAAGCCCTTGGGAAAGCGCAGCGCGATCTCGGCCGGGTCCTGCAGGCTGGGCACGATGATCACGTCGTCGCCGTCCCTCCAATTGGCGGGAGTGGCCACCTTGTGGCTGTCGGTGAGTTGCAGCGAGTCGATCACGCGCAGGATCTCGTCGAAATTGCGCCCCGTGCTGGCGGGGTAGGTGAAGGTGGTGCGGATGACCTTCTTGGGATCGATGATGAACACGCTGCGCACCGTGACCGTGGTGGATGCGTTGGGGTGGATCATGTCGTAGAGGTCTGCCACCTTCTTGTCCGCATCGGCCAGGATGGGGAAGTTGACGGTGGTGTTCTGCGTGTCGTTGATGTCGCCCACCCAGCGGTTGTGCGAATCGACAGGGTCCACGCTCACGGCGATGGGCTTGACGTTGCGCTTTGCAAATTCGCCGCCCAGGGCAGCCGTTTTGCCCAGTTCGGTGGTGCAGACGGGCGTGAAATCGGCGGGGTGCGAGAACAGCACGACCCACGAATCACCGGCCCATTCGTGGAAACGGATGGTGCCGGCGGTGGATTCCTGGGTGAAGTCGGGGGCGGTGTCGCCGAGTCGCAAGGTGGCCATGTGGAACGCTCCTTCAATGTCTGAGGGAGGATTCTCCGATCGGTCCTTTAAAACCCAAACGAATATATTGCTCTTACTTAATCGCCAAAACGTCTAACAAAAGGCTGATGGACCACCTCCAGCGCCTGCCGAGGCTGCGATTTTTTGGAAGCCTTAACCCCATTCCCCCGCCCCGTTCGTTTCACCCAGCACCAACAACACTTTGATGGAGCTGCCATGAAACCCGGTTCATTCACCCTTCCCGCACTCACCGCGCTGGCCGCCTTGCTGGCAGTGGCCAGCCTGCCGGCCCAGGCCATTGGCCGCCTGGCCGATGTCACCATCGTGGATCGCGACACGGGCACCACGCTGCCGGTGCACTACGCCAAGGGCGAATACTGGGTGGCTGGCCGCCCTGGCGCGCGCTACGCCATCACGGTGCGCAACCGCTCGGGTGAACGGGTGCTGGCCGTGCCCTCGGTGGATGGCGTCAATGTGCTCAGCGGTGAAACCGCCGCCTGGGACCAGCGCGGCTATGTGTTTTCGCCCTACGAGCGCTACCAGATCACCGGCTGGCGCAAGAGCGACAGCCAGGTCGCGGCCTTCGAGTTCTCCAGCATTGCCAACTCCTACGCCAGCCGCACGGGCCGCCCGGCCCACGTGGGCGTGATCGGTGTCGCGCTGTTCCGCGAACAGGCGCCCGTGCCCTCGCCCGCCGTCACCCCCGAGCCCTACAGCCAGAGCCAGCGCCGCGACAACAGCGGCGGCAACGGCAACAGCCTGGGACGCCTGCGCGAGGAGCCTGTCCCCCATCTGCCCTCGCCATCGGCAGCACCCGCGGCTGCGGCACCCGCCCCCTCCTCGGAAGCCGAGTCTTCCGCACGGTCGATGGCTGCGGACAGTGTGGCCAAGGCGGCGCCCATGCCGTCTCCCAAGCTGGGAACGGCGCATGGCCAGCGCGAGACCTCGGTCGTCTCGCACACCACCTTCACGCGCCTGCAGGACCAGCCCAATGAAGTGATCAGCATCCGGTATGACAGCCGCGAAAACCTGGTCGCCAGCGGCGTGATCCGCGAGCCACTGGCCCGGCCGCATGTGCCCCGCGCATTTCCGCAGTCGGACAACCTGTCCTATGTGCCCGACCCGAGGTAGGCCTTGAGGGCTTCCGCCCCGCACAGGCCCGCCGGTGCATGAGGGCCTCGCATAATGCGCGGGTGCCGACCGCCCCCTCCCCCGCCCCCACGGACGAAACCGACGAGATGCTCATGCTGCGTTATGCCGGGGGAGACATTGGCGCATTCGACGCGCTGTATGGCCGGCACGAACTGGCGGTGTGGCGGTTCGTGTTTCGCAGCGTCAAGGTCCAGGCCGTGGCCGACGACCTGCTGCAGGATGTCTGGTTTGCCGTGGCGCGCCATGCCGGCAGCTACGAGGTGAAGGCGAAATTCCGCACCTGGCTGTTCACCCTGGCGCACAACCGGCTGGTCGACCACCTGCGCACCGCCAAGAACCACGCCAGCCTGGACGCGAGCGACGACGATGACGCGCGCAGCCTGGCGGACACGCTGGTGGCCGACTCCGGCTTCGGGCCGGTGCGGCAGTTGCAGTCCCGCGAGCAGGCGGCGGCGCTGATCGCCGCCGTGGAGCAACTGCCCCTCGAACAGCGGGAGGCCTTTCTGCTGCAGGCCGAAGGTGACCTCAGCGTGCAGGAGATTGCACAGGCCACGGGCGTGAATTTTGAAACCGCCAAGAGCCGCCTGCGTTATGCGCGGGCCAGCCTTCGCCAGCACCTCAAGGAGTTTGCAGCATGAGCGCGCCAGACGACGAACTGGTCCGGCGATACCGCGAAGCCAGCGCGCAGGAAGATGCCCGCCCCGGCGCGCAGGTGCGCGATGCTGTGCGCGCGCATGCGCAGATGCTGGCGGCAGCAGCCGCCACGGCCCCATCACCCACGGCAGCCCCACCCACCCGTGCCGCCGCCAACCAGTCGCGCTGGAAGATCTCGGCCCTGGCCACCGTGGCCGTGGTGGGGCTGACTGGCTTGCTGATGCTGCAATTCGAGCGCGGGACGCCCGAAGAAAAAGAAGTCGCCTATGGCCAGCGCCGGGCCGAAGCGCCAGCCCCCGCCGCTTTGCCAGCTCCCGCACCTGCACCTTCCACGGCCCCAGCGGCAGAAACAAACTCAACGGCGCCATCGGCCGCTGCGGGTTTGCCAGACCGTGCCCGCGACACGGCGATCCCACCGGCCAGGTCCACGGCACAAAAACCTGCGTCTGCGGCGCCAGGCCAGGCCAGGCCACTGGCCAAGACTGTACCGGCACCGGCCCCCGCAATCGCGGCCCCCGAGGCCGAGTCCTCACCGGGCCACAGCGCAGCCGGGGCCGTTTCAGGCTTTCCCGCATCGCCGCCCATGACGGCCGAGAAGGCCATCACGCCCCGTCCCGCACCGCCCCCCGCGCCCTCCGCTGCGCCAGCCCCCCGCGCCGAGATGCGCGAGCGCTCCGTTGCGCAAGATGGTGCCGCTTCGAGGGAAGTGGTGCCACAGCCCCAGGCCATGCCATCCGCTGCGGCACCTGCCGCCGCTGCTGCGGCCCGCAGCCTACAAGGCGGCAATGCTGCGAACGGCAAACTTGCTGCCACCGCACCCAGCGCCGATGCGGGTTCCAGCGCCTTGTTGTCGCAGCAGTTGTGGGAAGCCTCCCGTACAGGCGACCCCCTCCAGGTGGAAAGCCTCGTTCGTCAGGGCGCGCCCATCGACGCCCGCGACAGCGCTGGCAGGACGGCACTGATGCTCGCGGCCATCCACGGCCAGGCCACCGCCGTCCAGAAACTCCTGGCCCTGGGCGCCAACCGAACCCTGGTGGACCGCGAAGGCCTGAACGCGGCGCAGCAAGCCCGGCAACGGGGACATGCGCGCATTGCGGACCTCATCGAGGCTGAACAACGCTAGCCGCGGAACCTCCAGCGCAGGGAGTGTCCAGGCTCAGAACCGCACGGCCTCGAAAGCCGGGTGCAGCGCGTCGATCCAGTGGTCCAGCTCATCCTGCGTCACATGCAGATGCTGCATGCAGGCCTGGCCATGCTGCAGCCATTCGCGCGTGGGGGCCAGGCTGTCGTGGTGGTTCACCAGGTACTCGGCCAGCAGGCCCAGCGCCACGAGGTGCCGAACCGTGGGGTTGAAGCGCTCATCGCCCAGGCACGCAAAGTCGTGGTGCAGCCAGATGGCCTGCGCCACATCCCCCGGCAGGTGCCAGGTGCGGGCCACGATGGCGCCCATCACCGCGTGGTCGGTGCGGTGGCTGGCGTTTTCGGTCTGGGTGAAGGTGCGGTCCTTGCGGGCCAGGGCCTCGGTCACGGTGCCGGCATAGCCCCGCACGGCCTTCACCAGCACGGGCATGCCCACATGGCAGAACAGCCCGAAGCTGTAGCCCAGGCCCGGGTCAAAGCTGTAGAGCTGGTGGCCGATGTGCTCGCACGCGATGGCGCGGCGCTGCGAGCTTTCCCAGAAATGCTCCAGCAGCGGAGACCGCACCTGCAGGGCATTGCGCGTGATGAAGGCCGACAGCAGCTCCACCGCCGGCTGCAGACCCAGCACCGTGAGCGCCATGCCCACGGTCTGCACCGGCTGGGCCAGGCCATACAGAGGGCTGTTGGCCAGCCGCATCACGGCGGCGGCCAGGGCCACGTCCGAGGAGGCCAGTTGCTCCAGGGCGGCAGAGTCCAGCTCGGGCGCGGCCACGATCTGCTGCAGGCGCAGCAGCGACTCGGGGCACGGCGGGACCACGATGGCCCGCACCGCAGGGTGCACGCGGGCTTGCCGGATATCTTGATCGATGGGGTGTGGAGCGGTCACGAAGAATCACCGGGCCGCCCCGGTACGGTACACACAGGGGTTGCCCGCACAGTTGCAATTCGTTGCATTGTGGCGCCAAAAGGCGGGGCGCAGGCGCGGCACGGGTGGGGCACCGTCTTTTCCACGGCCGGCGATGCCGCACGCCGGGCGCGCCGCGCCGCAGCCACGGCTCAGATATCCGCCCCGTCCACCCCCATCAGGGCCTGGCGGGTGCTCAGGCTGCTGCGTCCGGGCATGGCCTCGCCCAGGTAGTCCAGAAAACGCCGCACCGCCGGGGACAGGCCCCGGCGCGATGGAAACACCGCATGCACGATGGCGGGCAGGGGAGCCCAGTCCGGCAGCACCCGCACCAGCCGGCGCGCCCGTATTTCCTCGGAGCACATGTAGTCCGGCATCCAGCAGATGCCGGTGCCCGCCATCGCCGCGATCTTGAGGGTCAGCAGGTCATCGGCCACGTAGCGGGGGGCGTGGTGCACCACCTGGTGCACACCGCCGGGCCCGATGAGGTTCCAGGTGGACCGGCCATCGGGCGCCGACATGGCGATGCTGTCGAGCCGCCCCAGGTCCTCCAGTGTCTCGGGGGTGCCCTGGCGGATCAGCAGGTCCGGGCTGGCCACCAGGATCTGGGTTGCATGGTCAAGGCGCTTGACGACCATGCTGCCGCTGTCCTCCACCGAGGGCCGCACGCGCAGCGCCACGTCGATGCCTTCCTCCACCAGGTTCACGGCGCGGTTGCTCACCAGCATCTCCACCCGCACCTCGGGGTAGGTGGAAAGAAACTGCGGCATCAGCTCGGCCAGCACGGTCTGCGCCAGCGTCACCGGACAGCTCACGCGGATGGTGCCCCGCGGTGCCGTCTGCACCTGGGCCACGGTGTCGGCAGCCGCCTGGGCGGATTCCCGCATGGCCTGGCAATGGCGCAGATAGGCTTCTCCCACCTCGGTGAGCGAGAGCTTGCGCGTGGTGCGCTGCAACAGCCGCACGCCCAGCTGCGTTTCCAGATCCGACACGCGCCGAGAGAGGCGCGACTTGGGGATCCCCAGCGCCCGCCCGGCGGCGGCGAAGCCGCCCCGCTCCACCACTTCGGCGAAATACAGCATGTCGTTGAGGTCTTGCATGGTGAGAGCGTGTTGTGCACGTTGACGTGCCCGCGAAAGCCGGGACCACAAGGCCTGTGCCCGCGCCCAACGATCACCGGCATGGAGGTCCCACGGTAGGGCAAGGCGCATCACACGCCCTGATCGTTCTATGGATAGAACAATCTATCGCAAGTTCACTACCTTATCAACATTTTGATGCGTCCCCACAATTCATCCCATGGCCACACGCCGTGGTCCCACCACTGACACACCCCCAAGGAGTTCTCTCATGCAACTGCTTCACATCGATTCCGCCATCACCGGCGAACAATCCGTCTCCCGCGAACTCACCGCCCGCATCGTGGGCGCATGGCAGGCCAGCCACCCCGGCACCAGCGTGCAGTACCTCGACCTCGCCGCCCAGGCGCCTTCGCACCTGTCATCCGACTCCCTGGGCTTTCGCACCGGCCAGGCCGCGGCGACGGAACTCCAGCGCCAGGAAAACGCCGTGTCCGAAGCGCTGGTGAGCCAGTTCCTGGCCGCCGACGTGATCGTGGTCGGCGCTCCGCTGTACAACTTCTCGATACCCAGCCAGCTCAAGGCCTGGATCGACCGCATCGCGCAGACGGGCCGCACCTTCAAGTACACCGACAAGGGCCCCGTGGGCCTGGCCGGGGGCAAGACGGTGATCGTGGCGTCCAGCCGCGGCGGCGTGTATTCCACCAGCGAAGGCGGCCAGGCCCTGGAGCACCAGGAAAGCTACCTGAAGGTCGTGTTCGGTTTCTTCGGCATCACCGACGTGCGCTTCGTGCGCGCCGAAGGCGTGGGCATGGGCCCGGACGCCAAGGCAGCGGCCCTGGCCAATGCCGACCGTGACCTGCAGGCCCACACCACCGTAGCGGCCAACCAGGCCCGGGTGGCACAGGCAGCCTGAGCGGCATCCGCAGCCGGGCTGGACCGCCGCCAGCCGGCTGCACCGCAACTGCTGCCGCCGGCGGCCCCCCGCATCAGGGCAGCCGTGATCGCAGACCCTCTGAGCTTCTTCGAGCGGCATCTGCGCCCCTGCGCGCGCTGACGCCAAAGGTGCAGATAGCGCGGCCGTTCAGGCCGCGTGCGCCTTCACCCAGGCCACGTATTTGTCCACCCAGCCTTGCAGGAACTTCCTGCTGCCTTCGCCCACGTTGCCATCGGCATCGAAAAGACCATCCTTGGCATGGATGAATGCTTCGGGCTGGCCCAGGGTGGGCATGTCAAGGTAGGCCAGCACGTTGCGCAGGTGCTGCTGCGACAGGGCCGTGCCGATGGCCCCCACCGACGCGCCGATCACGCCCGCGGGCTTGCCCGCCCATGCACTTTGGCCATAGGGCCGCGACGCATGGTCGATGGCGTTCTTGAGCACGCCGGGGATGGACCGGTTGTACTCCGCCGTCACGAAAAGCACGCCCTGCGCGGCCTGGATCTCGCGCTTGAGGCGCAACACTGGCGCGGCCTGCTGGCCATCGTCGTCCTGGTTGTACAAAGGCAGGTCGTCAATGCGCAACTGCGTGAACTGGAAATCCGCCGGTGCCAGCCGCGCGATGGCGGTGGCCAGCTGGCGATTGAAGGAATCCTTGCGGAGGCTGCCGACGATGACGGCGATCTGGACATTGCTCATGAAAACTCCTTGTGAATGGACGACAACGGAGAAAAAAAGCACCGCATGGCATCGACCGGAACGTACCGGGCCATGCTGTACACAGCGCTTGCCATGATAGCCACAGCCCCGTGAAAACGCAGGGCGGCGGGCCCGGCGCAATTGCTGCATTTTGTATAGCGTATTGCGCCGCCATGAAGGCCCGCCCGGTCGGCCGCTAGCCCGCGCGCCGCTGCCCGGCCAGGCGCTGCACCACGGCCACCAGGCGGTCGATCTCGTCGAAGGTGTTGTAGAACGCCAGCGAAGGCCGCACCGTGGTCTCCACGCCGAAGCGGCGCAGGATGGGCTGGGCACAGTGGTGGCCTGTGCGCACGGCGATGCCCTCCTCGTTGAGCGCCTTGCCCACCTCTTCCGTGGTGTAGCCCGCGAGCACGAAGGACATCACGCTGGCCTTGTCGTCGGCCGTGCCGATGAGCCGCACGCCGCGGATCGCACCCAGGTGGCGCATGCCGTAGACCAGCAGTTCGTGCTCGTAGCGCGCGATGTTCTCGATGCCCACCCGGTTCACGTAGTCGATGGCGGCGCCCAGGCCCACGGCGTCGGCGATGTTGCCGGTGCCGGCCTCGAACTTGTTCGGGATGGGCTGGAACACGGTCTTCTCGAAGGTCACATCGGCAATCATGTTGCCGCCGCCCTGCCAGGGCGGCATGTCTTCGAGCACGGCGCGCTTGCCCCAGACCACGCCGATGCCGGTGGGCCCGAAGACCTTGTGGCCCGAGAACACGAAGAAGTCGGCCCCGAGGTCCTGCACGTCCACCCGCATGTGCGAGACCGACTGCGCGCCGTCGACCAGGGTCGTGGCACCCGCCCGCTTGGCCAGGGCCACGATCTCCTTGACCGGCACCACGGTGCCCAGGGCGTTGGAGACCTGGGTGACTGCCACTATCTTGGTGCGGTCGTTCAAGAGCTTCTGGTACTCATCGAGCAGCACCTGGCCCGAGTCGTCCACCGGGATCACGCGCAGGCGCGCGCCCTTGGCGGCGGCCAGTTGTTGCCAGGGCACGATGTTGGCATGGTGCTCGAGGTTGCTGACGATGATCTCGTCGCCCTCGCCCACATGCTGCGCGCCCCAGCTCTTGGCCACCAGGTTGATGGCCTCGGTGGTGCCGCGCACGAAGATCACCTCGTTCACATCGGGCGCGTTGATGAAGCGCTGCACGCGCTGGCGTGCGCCCTCATAGGCGTCCGTGGCGCGTGCTGCCAGCTCGTGTGCTGCGCGGTGGATGTTGGAGTTCTCGTGCGCGTAGAAGTGGCTGATGCGGTCGATGACCGACTGCGGCTTGTGCGTGGTGGCCGCATTGTCGAACCAGACGAGCTGGCGGCCATTCACGCGCTCCTGCAGCACCGGGAAGTCGCGGCGCACCGCATGCACGTCGAACGCGGGGTGGGCGCTGCGGTCGGCCTGCGGGACGCTGCCGGCAGCCGGGGCACGGCCGGGCGTGGTGTAGCCGCCGGGCAGCACCACGGCGTCGGCGAAGTAGAAACGCGGCTCGGTCGATGGCACCGTGCTGGGCACGCCGGTGCCGGCCGTGGGCGAGCCCACGCGCGGCACTTCGGGTGCGGCAAAAGGCAGGCGCGCCAGGGCATCGAGCCCGCCGGGAACGGCGCCATGCCCGTCGGGCGGTGCCACCTGCGGTGCGCGGTCGGCCGCCAGCGGGTGGCCATGGCGCTCACCGAGAAAGTAGTACGGCGATGCTGTCGATGGGACGGGTGGTGCGGAAGGCTGCGCCGCCTCGGGCACCCCCAGCACGCCGCTGCCAAAGCGCGGCTCGTAGGCCGGCAAGGTGCTGATCACCGAGTCGGGTACGCCGTTGCCAGCCACCGCATGCGGCAGCAGGGCCGGCGCACGGTGCGCCAGCGAGGCCAGCGGCGTGGGCGAGGCCGGCACCAGGTTGGCACCCGGCACCAGCCCTTGCGGGATGGGGGTGCCGGGCACGCCGGGGCCAAAGCCCGCCGGGCTGACCAGCGGCGAGCCGGCCGGTGCGATGTTGACGGGCGCCTGCACGCCAGGCGGCCAGGGCGTTCCCTGCCCCGCACCAGGCAGCGAGCCCGGTGGCGTGGAGGGCCGGCCTGCGGCCGGCCCGGCAAAGCGCGACTCTTCGCCAGGCCGGGCCGCGAACAGGGCCGTCGCCAGCCCGGCCAGCAGCGCCGGGTCGATCGGCGGCTGCAGCGTGGCGGGCACGCTGGCAGGAAGGGAGGATGGAGTGGTCACCACGCGGCCGCTTTACTTGTAGGTGTCGGGGTAGTCGTGGTACTTGTTGATCTCCACGTCGTCCAGCACGGCCAGCGCATCGGGCGTGAGCACGGCCAGCGAGCAGTACAGCGAGATCAGGTAGGACGCGATGGCATGGTTGTTGATGCCCATGAAGCGCACCGACAGGCCGGGGCTCTGCTCGCCCGGCAGGCCGGGCTGGAACAGGCCGACCACGCCCTGGCGCTTGTCGCCCACGCGCAGCAGCAGGATCTTGCTCTTGCCATCGGCCACAGGCACCTTGTCCGAAGGGATCAGCGGAATGCCGCGCCAGGTGATGAACTGCGAGCCGAACAGGCTCACCGTGGGCGGCGGCGTGCCACGGCGCGTGGCCTCGCGACCGAAGGCGGCGATCGCCAGCGGGTGGGCCAGGAAGAAGGCGGGCTCCTTCCAGACCTTGGTGAGCAGCTCGTCCAGGTCGTCCGGCGTGGGCGCGCCGGTGAGCGGAAACACGCGCTGCTCTTCCGTCACCTGGGCCAGCAGGCCGTAGTCGGGGTTGTTGATGAGCTCGCTCTCCTGGTTTTCCTTGATCGTCTCGATCGTCAGGCGCAGCTGTTCCTTGATCTGGTCGTGCGGGCTGCTGTACAGGTCGGAGATGCGGGTGTGCACATCGAGCACGGTGCTCACGGCATTCAGGAAGAACTCGCGCGGGTTCTCTTCGTAGTCCACGAAGGTGCGCGGCAACTGGTTCTCTTCCTCGCGGGCCGTGCAGGTGACCTTGATCAGCTCGGGGTTCTTGACCTGATTGAGGCGGTAGATGCCCGCTTCGACCGGCACCCACTGCAGCAGGTGCGTGAGCCAGCGCGGCGAGATGGTCGAGAGTTGTGCGGTGGTCTTGGTCGCGTTGGCAAGTTGCCGTGCTGCGTTGTCGCCCAGGGCGGTCGTGCCGCCCACTGTTGCCGTCATGTGAGGCTCCGTATCAGAAAGGTTGGTAAACGAACAGGTTTCGATTCCCAGCCAGTGTCGGATTCCCCCGCTATCGCTTCAACATGCTATAGCCGCCAATCGCGTGCCTTTCAGCACATGGGCGCTGTTCAATTCGTCGCAATGTCCGAGCAGCGTGGCACTGCTCACGCCCAGGGCCTGCGAGAGCTTGTCAATGGTGACCAGCGAGGCGATGGCGCGGCCACGCTCGATCTCGCCCACATAGGACCGGTTGAGATCGGCATGCTCGGCCAGTTGCTCCTGCGACCAGCCGCGCGCTTCGCGCAGGCGCCGCACGGCGGTGCCGAAACTGCGTACCAGCACCTCGCTCATGCCGTGGCCACCCCGGGCTTTTCGCCGTCGTGGTGCCCGTTGTGGCGCGACAGGGCCTGGGTCACGTTGCCGCCGGCAGGCACGTCGTGCGTGATCCAGACATTGCCGCCGATGGTGGCGCCGCGCCCCAGCGTGACACGGCCGAGCACCGTGGCGCCGGCATAGATGACCACGTCGTCCTCCACCACCGGGTGGCGCGGCAGGCCCTTTTGCAGGTGGCCCTCCTCGTCGGTGGGAAAGCGCTTGGCGCCCAGGGTGACGGCCTGGTAGACGCGCACGCGCTCGCCGATCACCGCCGTCTCGCCGATCACCACGCCCGTGCCGTGGTCGATGAAGAAGCCCGCGCCGATCTGCGCGCCGGGGTGGATGTCGATGCCGGTCTGCGCATGCGCCTGCTCGGCCACGATGCGCGCCAGCAGCGGCAGCTCCAGCTGGTACAGCGTGTGCGCCAGGCGGTGGTGGATCATGGCCAGGATGCCGGGGTAGCACAGTAGCACCTCGTCCACGCTGCGCGCGGCCGGATCGCCGTGGTAGGCGGCCAGCACGTCGCTGTCGAGCAGGCTGCGCGTCTCGGGCAGCGCCGCGGCGAAAGTGCGTGCCGCCTGCACGGCGCGCTTTTCGATGTTCTGCTCTTCCACCGGCTGGTGGCGCAGCACATAGCGCAGCTCCAGGCGGATCTGCGCCAGCAGCGCGTGCAGGGCGGCGTCCAGCGTGTGGCCTACATAGAAGTCCTCGCTCTCCTGGCGCAGATCGGGCGGGCCCAGGCGCATGGGAAACAGCACGCCCTTGAGCTGTTCCACGATGTCGGCCAGCGCATCGCGCGAGGGGAACTCGCGCCCGCCCGGCTCCTGGGAGCGCTTTTGCAGGCTGCGCCAGTCGCGGCGCACGGCGTGCAGCGACTGCACGATGGGTTCGATGTTGAAGACGGCCATGGGGAAAGGGAAGCTGTGGTTCAGTCGTGGAGGCGGGCTGTGCCCCGGGGCTAGTCCTGGATCCAGGGAAGGTTGTGAAAGCGCCAGCCATCGGCATGGCCGCGCTGCTTGTGGCCATCGATCTCGCCCTCGAAGCCTTCGAGCACGTTGAAGACGCGGGTGAAGCCGGCCTTGGCCGCCGCCTCGGCCGCCAGCGCCGAGCGCTTGCCGCTGCGGCACAGCAGCAGCGCCGTGGCCTCCTTGCCGCCGTGGCTGGCCAGGCGGGCCTCCAGCTCGCGCACGAAGCGCGGGTTGCGCTGCAGGGCGGTGCCCGTGGCCCAGGGCACGTGCAGGCTGTCCGGCACCTGGCCGACGAACTTCAGCTCTTCGGCCGAGCGCACGTCCACCAGCACGGCATCGCCGGCCAGGACGAGTTTCCACGCCACGGTGGGCGCAACGCCGCCCGCATAGGGCAGGCCGGACGCCAGTGCGACCGAGCGGGCGGATTCCAGTTCCTGTGCGAGCACAGCGTCCTGGGTGTCCTGGATGGCGGATGAAAGCATGGCAGGGGTCCTTGAGGCTAGGGTTTCGCAGCCCTCATGGGCGGGGCTGCCGTGAACAATGTGTTCACTCTAGAACCCTTCTCATAAAACCCAAAAGAATAAAATTTGGTTTCTATAAAACCAAAACATCCTTGAGTTTGTTCAGGCAAACCCTGTGGCTGCCAACCCGTGCAGGGCATGGCCAAAGGGCCGCAGATCCAGGCGCTCCGGCAGGTCCAGCACCTGCTGCGCCAGGGCCTCTCTCACGGCGGCCGAGTGCTTGAAGCCATGGCCCGAGCAGGCGGAGGCCACGTGCACGCCTGGCCAGCCGGGCAGCCGGTCGACGACGAAGCCGTGGTCGGGAGTCACGGTGTACAGGCAGGCGCGGGCGTCGGTGCAGCGGGCGGCCGGGGCATCAAAGCGCGGCAGCACGTGGCGCTGCAGCATGCTGTGCTTCTCGGCATCGGCCACGGTGCGGTCCACGGTGTCCGGGGTGGTGGTCTCAAGGTACTGTGCGGTGGCCACCTTGAAGGCCGGCGCGCCCGCATCCGCGATCGGGAACCCATAGATCGAGTCGTCCGGTCCGTCGCGAAAGGTCCAGATGAAGACCGGAAACACCCCGGGCTCGAACGAGGGCCTGGCGGCCCCCACGTCGAACCAGAACATCACCTGGCGGTACACCGCCAGCCGGGGTGCCCAGGCATGCCGCAGCTCCTGGCCCAGCAGGCCCGGGAGCCAGGGGCCCGCGGCCAGCACCACCTGCCGGCGCTGTAGCGGCCCTGCGTGGTGTCCACCCGCAGGTGCCCGCCTTCGCGCGCGAGGCCGGTCACGCGCACCCCTGTCTGCACCGTGGCGCCATGCACCTGGGCCTGGTGCAACTGGGCGCTGATGGCGGCCTCGGGCCGCACGAAGCCGGCGTCGCGCTCCCAGTAGGCGAATTCGTGGTCGTTGAGCTGGAACTGCGGGTAGCGCCGGCGCAGGTCGGCATGGTCCAGCACCTCGTGGTCTATGCCATGGCGGCGCGCGATCTCGATGGTGTTGTGCACGAAGTCCAGGCGGCGTCCCTGGTGCAGCGGCGCGCCATCGCGCGGACCGAGCACCAGGCCGTGGGTGCGGGTGTAGATGGGCTGGCCGGTCGCGGCCTCCAGTTCGCGCCAGATCTCGTGCGAGCGGCGCACCAGGGGCACGTATTCGTCGCCCTCGCCCACCGCCAGCCGGGTGATGCGGGTCTGGCCGTGCGAGGAGCCCAGGCTGTGCGGCGGCTGGAACTGGTCCAGCCCGAGCACCCTGGCCCCGCGCCGCGCCAGCTGGTACAGCGTGGCGGAGCCCACGGCCCCGAGGCCGACGACGATACTGTCGAAATGTGCCATGCAACGATCCGATGATCAGCACCGGCAGCAGGTGGCCGGGCGGCACCATGGCGCCGCGCAGGGTGCGGCACGCCCGCGAACAAGCCGTCCCGGGGCCCGTTCAGGCACCGGCAGCTGGAAGCATCAGAAGCCTGGCAGCACCGAACCCTTGAACTCGGTCTGGATGAACTTGCGCACTTCTTCCGAGTGGTAGGCCTTCACGAGCTTGGCCACCCAGGGCTTGTCCTTGTCGGCTTCGCGCACGGCGATCAGGTTGACGTAGGGGCTCTTGGCGTTTTCCTGCGCGATGGCGTCCTTGCCCGGGTTCAGGCCGGCCGACAGCGCGAAGTTGGTGTTGATGGCCGAGGCGTCCAGGTCATCCAGCGAGCGGGGCAGTTGGGCGGCATCGAGTTCCACGAACTTAAGCTTCTTGGGGTTGCTCACCACGTCCAGCGGCGTGGCCTTCAGGTCGGCGCCGTCACGCAGCTTGATCAGGCCCTTGTCCTGCAGCACCAGCAGCACGCGGCCGCCGTTCGTGGGGTCGTTGGGAATGCCGAACTTGGCGCCTTCCTTCAGGTCTTCGAGCTTCTTGACCTTCTTGGAATACAGGCCGATCGGGAAATTGACGGTATAGCCCACGGGCACCAGCTTGTAGCCACGGTCCTTGACCTGGGCATCCAGGTAGGGCTTGTGCTGGTAGCTGTTGGCATCGAGGTCGCCGGCCGACAGCGCGGCATTGGGCTGCACGTAGTCGCTGAACTCGACGACCTGGATCTTGAGGCCGTCCTTCTCGGCGACCTTCTTGACCACTTCGAAGATCTGCGCATGGGGGCCGCCCGTCACGCCGATCTTCAGGGGCTTGTCCTGCGCCAGGGCGCCGGTCGAAAAGCCGGCGGCGAGGGCCAGGGCGAGAGTGGTTTGCAGCAGCGAGCGCTTGTTCACGGAAGACACCTTTCGTTAAGAGATGCAGGCATCCTAGGGTTTTCCCGATAAAACAGGAACGAATAAGTTTTTATGTTCTTACAATTAATATGAATAACGTTTGTCACCCTCGCAGCGCGACGTTGTTGAGCTTGTCCAGTCGCTCGGGCCAGGTGCCTTCCACCGTCGCGCCCTGAAGCAAAATGCGCGTCCAGGCCACCCAGGCGTCCCACTGCACCCGCTTGTCCCACGAATTCCCCCAGGCGCTGAACAGCTGCAGCGCGCTGTCCGCCGCCGCCCTGGCGTCCTGCCTGCGGCCCGCCGACAGATACAGCTGCGCCAGCACCATCTGTGGCTCGCCCACCCAGGGGTTGTGACGGACCGCGCTTTCCAGCACCCCGGTGGCCACATCCAGGTCCACCAGCGGCTGGTCCTGCTGGATCACCGACCAGTACAGCGAGGCGGCCGCCGCCTCGTCCGCCGCCGCCAGCGGCTGCGTGCAATGGGCAAACACGGGCGGCGTGGGCAGCAGGCCCTGGAGGCCCGGGTGCTGCAGCGCCAGGCCCAGGCCGTTGATCTGCGAGACCATGCGTCCGCTCGGCCGCATCGGCCCGGGCCACAGCGACGCGGCCCAGTGCACCGGCTGGGGACGGTGCTGCACCGCGGGGAAGCGCGAAAAGATGTCGTCCTGCCAGCTGAACCACTGCTCGATGGTGTCGGCCATGCTTACGATGATGAACGCCGCCACCTCGTAGGGCGTGAGCACGTGGCGCACGCCGTCCTTCTCCAGCGCCAGGCTGCCATCGGGCTCCAGCTGCCCGGCCAGCACGCGCTGCACGAACTGCGTGCGCGACTGCGTGCAGAACAGGTAGACCAGGTGCTCGGCCGATTCGCCCGCGATCTCGCGCACGCGCGCACGCTCCCGGGCGGGGTCGAACTTCACCAGGTCCACGAAGGCATTGCCATACACGCTGTGCAGCAGCCCCAGAAGGCGCACATCGCGCGGCTGCCGCCACACGGTGAGCGAGCGCGCCACGCCCACCAGATGGTGGCGGAAGGTGCCCGCCTTGTGCCAGTCCTGCCCCACGTTGCGTGCGAGCACCGTGGGCAGCGCGGGCGCGAGGTCGGCGTCGCGCGCCAGCCACTCTTCATCCAGCAGTGGCTGGGCACGGGCAAACAGGTCGGGGTCGAGCGTGTGAAAAGGCAGCGTCATGGTCTGAATGTCTCCGGCGGTTGTTCTGGCAGATCGAAATGCAAAGTACACACAGTATCAGCGCGGCTGGCGCGGGCCGCCAAGGCCACGTGGGTGTATCAATTCGATAAAAAATGGCTGCAGCGCTTTCTGAATTTACGCTTTCAGCTATTAAAACAGAAGCAAAAAGTCTCCCATCTGCCGCATCCCCATCCCGCGACACGCTCCCGTCCGTGAGCTTGCCGCCACCAATTTCCAGTTTTATGGAATAAATTTCCATTAAACTGCCACCATGGACATCAACCACCGCATCGCCCGCCGGTTGCGCGAGCTGCGCGATACCCGGGGCTACTCACTGGACACGCTGGCCGAGCGCAGCGGCGTGAGCCGCTCCAACATCTCGCTGATCGAACGCGGCCAGAGCAGCCCCACGGCCGCCGTGCTGGACAAACTGGCCGTCGGGCTGAGCGTGGCACTCGCCTCCTTCTTCGAGGACGGCACCGATGGCGAGGGCGAGGCCCTGCCCTCGCCCCTGATCCGGGCCGCCGACCAGCCCCGCTGGCAGGACCCGGCCTCGGGCTATGTGCGCCGCCGGCTGTCGCCGCCCGCGCCCTCGCCGCTGCAGCTGGTGGAGGTGGAGTTTCCGCCCGGCCAGCGCGTCGCCCTCGACTCGGCCGTGCACGATGCCGACATCCACCAGCAGGTCTGGCTGGAGGAAGGCCGCATGGACCTGACCGTGGGCACCACCACCTGGGCGCTGGGCGCGGGGGACTGCCTGGCCATGCAGCTCAACCAGCCCATCGTGTTCCACAACCCGGGCACGCGGCCCGCGCGCTACCTGGTGGCGCTCACCACGCTGGGCCTGCCGCCTGCCCGCTTCGCATCCCCCACCCCGAGGAGAAAACCATGACCACCGACATACGGGCCCCTTCGCCCGCCGTCACCATCCGGCGCCTGAGCGCCCGCGAGGCGGCCGCGAGCGTGCCGGCGCTGGCCGACGTGCTGATCGACTGCGTGCAAGGTGGGGCGTCGGTGAGCTTCATGTGGCCGCTGCCGCGCGACAAGGCCCTCGCGTTCTGGAGCGGCGTGGCCGACGGCGTGGCCCGCAACGAACGCGTGCTGCTGGTGGCCGAGGCCCCGGGAGGCCACATCGTGGGGACCGTGCAGCTCGCCACCGCCATGCCCGACAACCAGCCCCACCGCGCCGACGTGGCCAAGATGCTGGTGCACCGCCAGGCCCGCCGCCGGGGTATCGCCCAGCAGCTCATGGCCGCCGTGGACGACGCAGCGCGCGCCGAGGGCAAGACCGTGCTCGTGCTCGACACCGTGACCGGCGGCGACGCCGAGCGCCTGTACGAGCGCGCCGGCTGGCAGCGCGTGGGCGTGGTGCCCGACTATGCGCTGATGCCGGACGGCGCGTTCTGCGGCACCACGTTCTTCTGCAAGCGGATCTGACCTTTCCCCGGTCCCTCCAGGGACAGCGCCCCCCGGCACCCGCCCCGGACCAACCCGCATGCAGCGCGCTCGATAAAACTGTATATTTATACAGTCAACCATTTACGGAGAAGCGCCATGGAAGTTCTTGAATCCACTTACGCGGTCGCCCTGCGCGACTACCCTGAAGAGCTGCCACACCGGGAGCGCATGGCCGCCGAGGCACGCTATGCCAGGGAGCTCGAAAAACATCTCGGCGGCCCCGCGCAGGTCGCCGCGGCCCTGGACACCATGTCCAGCCTGGAAGAATCGCCGCCCGAGATCGTGTCGGCCGGTGACCTCGCCTTGATCAAGCAATGGGGCAAAGCCAGCGTCGCCGCGCGGCAGGCGGGGTTTCGCGACCTGGGGGAAGGAGACGGCGCGTACTTCGAGGTCCGGCTGCTGTAAGCCTCTTTCGGGGGCCCATTGCCTTGCCCGGCCCCTGCCTGGACGGACCAGGGGCCGGGAATGAGGGAGGCGGCAAGGCGCGGTAGCGCGCAGCCAGTGCCCGTCACGGCACGGCCAGGGACTCCAGTGCCGCCCACACCGCCAGGATGGCCGTGTCGTGCACCTGCGACGCCCGCCGCGCCAGCCCCAGCTCCCGCCACAGCGGCGGGCTCAGCGGGCGCACCTGCAGGCCCGCGTTGTCCTGCTCCACATCGCCGCCCGCCACCCCGGGCTGCTCCAGCGGCAGCACCGCCACGCCATGGCCGGCGCCCACCAGGCTGCGCAGTGCCAGCGGGTGGTTCAGCTCCATGCGGGGGCGGGGGTTCAGGCCGGCCTGCGCGAACCAGCCGGCGATGAGCCGGTACATCTGCGTGGCCGGTCCGAAGGACATCCAGCGCTGGCCGGCCAGCCACTGTGGCGTGGCCTGCGCCGGCGCATCCCACGCGGGCGGAATCAGCGCCACCATGGGGTCCGTGCGCCAGGGGCGCACCTGCACGTCGCGGCCGGCGGCCTGCGGCATCGCGACGATGGCCAGATCCAGCGTGCCCGCGCCGAGCCGGGCCATGGCCTCGGCGGAGCTGAGCACATCCAGCTTCACATCCACCCCCGGGCTTTGACGGGCCAGCCGCTCCAGCAGACGGGGCAGCAAGCCCGCGCTCACGCCCGCCGTGGTGGCAAGGCGCACCAGGCCTTCCAGCCCCTGCGCGCGCCGGCGCACCTGCTCCACCACCTCGTCGGCCCCGGCCAGCAGGCGGCGCCCCCCCGCCACGAGCGCCTCGCCAGCCGGCGTCAGGCTGGCTTGGCGCCGGCCGCGCACCACCAGCGCGGCGCCCAGCCGCGACTCCAGTTCACTGATGTGCAGGCTGACCGTCGGTGGCGCCAGGTGCAGGGCCTGGGCCGCGGCGGCCAGCGTGCCCAGGTCGGCGATGGCAACAAGGGTCTGGACCTGGTCCAGGTTGAGGTTTCGCATCAGGAATCCTGAATTCAATAGTCATTGAATTCAACTTTACAGATGTCTGGCTGAAAAACATCATTCGCCCATCAAAAAACTGGCCCCTGCGCGCACTCACTCAGCCCCCGGGACCTCCATCGCCATGCTCACCAACGACGTCTTCCTCATCGTGCTGCTGTCGGCCGCGCTCAACGCGGGCTGGAACAGCGCCATCAAGCTGGGCGGCAACCGCATCACCGCCATGGCGATCACCACGCTCATGGGCAGCGGTCTGTCCCTGCTGGCGCTGCCATGGGTCAACCTGCCGGCCGCGGCCAGCTGGCCGCTGCTCGCGCTGTCCGTCGCGGTGCACACGGCCTACCACTTCGCCTTGCCCATTGCCTACAACCACGGCGACATGGGGCAGGTCTACCCCATCGCCCGGGGCTCGGCGCCGCTGCTGGTGGTGGCGGGGGCGGCCGTGTTCGCGGGGGAATGGCCAGGGGCCGGGGCGCTGTGGGGCGTTGCCTGCCTGTGCGCGGGCGTGTTGTCGCTGGCGCTCGTGCGGGGTGGCGGCACGCAGCGCCGGGCCGTGGGGTATGCGCTGCTGACCGGGGTGCTGATCGCCGCCTACACGGTGGTGGATGCGCTGGGGGCACGTCAGGCGGGGTCGGCCATCGGCTTCGCGGTGGTGCTCACGCTGGGCGACGGCATCGCCACGGCGCTCATCGTTCTGTGGTGGAAAGGGCCCCGCGCCTTCCGGGTCGACCCGCCCATGCTCTGGCGCTGCGCCGCGGCCGGCACGATGCAGATGGGCGCCTACTGGATCGCCGTCTGGGCCCTGGCGCGCGCGCCCATGGGCGCCGTGTCGGCCCTGCGCGAGACCAGCGTGCTGCTGGTGGCGCTGATTTCCACCTGGATGCTCAAGGAGCCCCTGGGCGCGGCCCGCATGGCTTCGGCCGCACTGGTGTGCGCGGGGCTGCTGATGGTGCGACTCTCGTCCTGAAGGCCGTGCGAGCGGCCAGGGCGGCCAGGGCAGCTACTGCGGCGCTTCGGCCTCGCCGAGCGGGCGCACCAGCCGCACCGGCAGCTTGCTGGCGCGGGCCACATCGCCGCGCGCCTCGCCGGTGGACAGGTTCACCGCCCAGCCATTGATCGCCCCCATCTGGGCCGCCGCGTCGCCGGAACGCCCCTGCATGACAGTGTTGTAGTTGTACGGGTTGCCCCGTTGCGCGGCCACATTGGCCGTGGCGGACCAGTGCCACTGCGCGGGGGCCGCCGGAAACAGCGCGGCGTTCAGGCCCGGGGGACTGGCCGTGCGGTCGATGAGCCGCTGCAGCTCCGGCGCACGCGGCAGGCGCCAGGCCACGCCCTCTGCCTTCCAGCGGTCGCTGGCCAGCGCCGCGGCTTCGGCGCGGTCCAGCAACCGTGGCTTGCCGGTGCAGGTACCGGCCTGGCGGCTCCATTGCATGCCCTCGGCGCAGCGCGGCCAGGCCAGCCGGGCGCGCAGGTCCAGGACCACCGCGCCATCCTTCGACAGCGCCCAGTCGGTGGGGGCCAAGGGCTCGGCCGCCCGCGCGGGCCAGGGGGCGGCACAGGCCGTGGCGAAGGCCAGTGCGCCGCCCAGCAAGGCGGCGGGATGAAGGTGTGGGCGGGACGGTGTGGTCATGTGCTGGATGGGGGGCGGCACGGCCACGGTGGGCGTGGGCCGCGATGGACCACAGCCTAACCGCATGGCCCGCCCCGCGCCCCGCGCCAGATCAAGAAACCTTCGCGGTGCGCCTGCCCGCCTGCGGCCCCGCATCCGGTGCCACGCCCGCCAGCGCGCCCGACCGCGCCAGCGCCTGCGCCAGGAAGGTGACGAAGGTCTGCACCCGCGTGGAAAACTGGTGGCGCTGCGGATAGACCGCATAGACGTCGGCCGCGGGCGTCTGGTACTGCGGCAGCACGGGCTCCAGCAGGCCCTGCGCCAGGTGCCGGTTCACGTCCCACTCCGCCCGCATCACGATGCCGTGGCCCTGCAGCGCCCACAGCACGGCGATCTCGCCGTCATTGGTGGTCAGGTTACCCGTGATCTTGATCGACTCGGTGTGCGCCTTGCTCCCGCGCCCGGTGGTCAGGCGCCACAGGCCGTAGGCCTCGTCACCCTGGCGGATGCCGATGCACCGGTGCTCCATCAGGTCGCGCGGCACGCGCGGCCTGCCGTGGCGGTCCAGGTACGCCGGGGCCGCGCACAACACGCGCCGGTTGGGCGCGATGCGCCGCGCGATCACGCGGCCGTCGGGCGGCTCGCCAAAACGCACGCACACGTCGTAGGCGTCGTCGGTGATCGGCGGCGGGTGCACCGACAGCTGCAGCTGCACGTCCACCTCGGGGTACAGCCGCACGAAGTCGGAGATGGCCGGCGCGATGTGCATGCGCCCGAAGCCCAGCGTGGCGTTCACGCGCAGCAGGCCCTTGGGGCTGGCCCGGGACTGCACGATGAGTTCATCGAGCGCATCGATCTCGCGCAGGATGCGGCGCGCGTGCTCCAGCAGCAGTTCGCCCTCGGGCGTGAGGCTCATGCGCCGCGTGGAGCGGTTCACCAGCACCACGCCCAGGCGCCGCTCCATCTGCGCCAGGTGCTTGCTCACGGCGGCGGTGGACACGCCCATTTCGCGCCCCGCCGCGCTCAGGCTGGGGCTGGCGGCCAGGGTGGAGAAAAAGCCCAGTTCGGCGGGCTGGATGGTGCTGGAGCTCATGCATCCATGTTAACCCAGGGTTAACGATGGATTCACTTTCAGGGCATTTCCTGTGCGCACGGCGGCCTAAAGTCCAGCCATCCACCACCGTTCTTTGTACACCCCATGACCACCTACCAAATCGCCACCATTCCCGGAGACGGCATCGGCAAGGAAGTGATTCCCGCAGGCCAGCGCGTGCTGGAAGCCCTGTCCGCCCAGCACCCCGGCCTGCAGTTCGCGTTCGAGAATTTCGGCTGGGGCGGCGACTGGTACCGCGCCCACGGCGCGATGATGCCGGCCGATGGCCTGGACGCCCTGCGCGGCAAGGACGCCATCCTGTTCGGTTCGGCCGGCGACCCGGACATCCCCGACCACATCACGCTGTGGGGCCTGCGCCTGAAGATCTGCCAGGGGTTCGACCAGTACGCCAACGTGCGGCCCACGCGCATCCTGCCGGGCATCGACGCGCCGCTCAAGCGCTGCACACCCCAGGACCTGGACTGGGTCATCGTGCGCGAAAACTCCGAGGGCGAATACTCCGGCGTGGGCGGCCGCGTGCACCAGGGCCACCCCATCGAGGCCGCCACCGATGTCTCCATCATGACCCGCGTGGGCGTGGAGCGCATCCTGCGCTTTGCCTTCCGCCTGGCCCGATCGCGCCCCCGCAAGCAACTCACCGTCATCACCAAGAGCAACGCGCAGCGCCATGCCATGGTGATGTGGGACGAGATCGCCGCGCAGGTGGCTACCGAGTTCCCCGATGTGCAATGGGACAAGGAACTGGTGGACGCCGCCACGGCCCGCATGGTCAACCGCCCCGCCACGCTGGACACCATCGTCGCGACCAACCTGCACGCCGACATCCTCTCGGACCTGGCCGCGGCGCTGGCCGGCAGCCTGGGCATCGCGCCCACCGGCAACATCGACCCCGAGCGCCGCTACCCCAGCATGTTCGAGCCCATCCACGGCTCGGCGTTCGACATCATGGGCAAGGGCCTGGCCAACCCCATCGGCACCTTCTGGTCGGTGGTGATGCTGCTGGAGCACCTGGGCGAGGCCGAGGCGGCCCGCGCCGTGATGCAGGCCATCGAGCAGGTCACCGCCAACCCCGCCCTGCACACCCGCGATCTGGGCGGCACGGCCACCACGGCGCAGGTGACCGATGCCGTGTGCGCGCTCATCAGCAGCGCACCGGCCGCGCGCAAAGCCGCCTGACCGCACTTGCCCCCGGCGGGCAGAACAACAAGGCCACAAAGGCCATGCACCCGCCGCACAACCACCCTTTCGGAGACAAACCATGCGCCGCCCTACCCCCCATCCCACCTGCATCGCCCAGCCGCTGCGCCGCCCCTACCTGATGGCCCTGGCGGCGGTCGCCGCAGCCGCCTGCCTGCTGCCCGGCACAAAGGCCCACGCGCAGGGCCCGGCCTGGCCCGCCAAGCCCGTCACCATCGTCGTGCCGTTCGCGGCCGGGGGCACCACCGACGTGCTGGCGCGCGCACTGGGCGAAAAGCTGGGCGTGGCACTGGGCCAGCCGGTCATCGTGGAAAACCGGGGCGGCGCGGGCGCCACCATTGGCGCCGACTACGTGGCCAAGGCACCTGCCGACGGCCACACGCTGCTGATGGGCGCGGTGCACCACACCATCGCCACCAGCGTGTACAAGAAGCTCGGCTACGACTTCCAGAAGAGCTTCGCGCCCATCACCACCGTCGCACTGGTGCCCAACGTGCTCGCCGTGGCCGCCGCCACGCCCGCCAGGGACGTGAAGGAACTCGTGGCCCTGGTGAAGGCCGCGCCCGACAAGTTCTCGTACGGATCCAACGGCGCGGGCACCGCGCAGCACCTGATCGGCACGCAGTTCGCCACGGCCATCGGCCAGCCGCTGCTGCACGTGCCCTACAAGGGCAGCGGGCCATTGACCACCGACCTGCTGGGCGGCCAGGTATCGATGTCGTTCGACACCGTGACGCCCGTGCTGCCGCACATCAAGGCCGGCAAGCTGCGCGCGCTGGCCGTGACCACGGCCAGGCGGTCGTCCGCGCTGCCCGACGTGCCCACCCTGCAGGAGAGCGGCTTCGCGGGCTTCGACATCGGCACCTGGTTCGGCGTGCTCGCGCCCGTGCGCACGCCGCCCGAGGTCGTGGAACGGCTCAACGCCGAAATGGTCAAGGTGATCCAGTCGGCCGACTTCAGGAAGCGCATGCTGGACATCGGCGCCGAGCCCGTCGGCAACACCCCGGCGCAGATGGCCCAACAGATCGCCAGCGACACGGCGCGTTTTGCCAGGCTGGTGGCGGACCACCGGATCTCTGCGGAATGAAGCATCCGGCGGCGGGCACAGCCCCGCACCAAACTTGCAGCAAAAGCAGCCGCAAGCGCTTTACCATCAAGCGCCAATAGCTATCAATTAGATAGCAATCAACAGGCGACTGGTGCCTGGGGTCAGCGGTGGCTGAGCCTGCGCACCGCCCAGTCGCCCAGGCTCTGCACGGCCTGTACGAAGAAGATCAGCACCAGCACCACGGCCAGCATGATCTCGGGCAGGAAGCGCTGGTAGCCGTAGCGGATGCCCAGGTCGCCCAGGCCGCCGCCGCCGATGGCGCCGGCCATGGCCGAGTAGCCCGTGAGGCTCACGAAGGTGATGGTCAGGCCCGCCACGATGCCGGGCAGCGCCTCGGGCAGCAGCACCTTCCACACGATCTGGCTGGTGGTCGCGCCCATGGCCTGGGCGGCTTCCACGAGGCCGTGGTCCACCTCGCGCAGCGCGGCCTCCACCAGGCGCGCCACGAACGGGGCGGCGGCGATGGTCAGCGGCACCACGGCCGCGGCCGTGCCGATGGACGAGCCGGTGATGAAGCGCGTGAACGGGATGATGGCCACGAGCAGGATGATGAAGGGCGTGGAGCGCACGGCGTTGACCAGCCAGCCCACGAGCTTGTTGACGGGCCCGTTTTCGAGCACGCTGCCCTGGTCGGTGAGGCGCAGGAACACGCCCAGCGGCACGCCCAGCAGGCCGCCGACCAGGCCGGAGATGCCGACCATGACCAGCGTTTCCCACAGCGACGATGCGAAGAGGTCCAGCATGGCCGGGGTGAAGTTGTCGAACATGTTTTTTCCCTTCCTCAAGCCGGTACGGCCACTTCTTCGACGGCGACGCCACTGGCGCGCAGGTGCGCCACGGCGCCACGCAGGCGGTCGGCCTCGCCGCTGGCATAGACGGCCAGCGAGCCGAAGGTCTCGTCCTGGATCTCGTCCACCTGGCCGTGCAGGATGCTCATGTCCACGCCGAACTGGCGGATGAGCTGCGACAGGATGGGCTGGTACGCGCTGTCACCTGCGTACGACAGGCGCAGCAGCTGGCCCGTGCGGTCCGGTGCCGTGGCAGCGAGCTGAACTGCGAGCGTGCGCACATGGCCGAGCACGCTGGCGGGCAGCTCCTGCGGCAGGATCTCGTCGATCAGGCTCTTGGTGATGGGTTGCTGCGGGCGCGTGAAGACATCCAGCACGCGGCCCTGCTCCACGATGCGGCCGGCCTCGATCACGGCCACGCGGTCGGCCACCTGCTTGATGACCTGCATCTGGTGGGTGATGAGCACCACCGTGAGACCCAGCTCCCGGTTCACCTGGCGCAGCAGGTCGAGGATGGAGCGCGTGGTCTCCGGGTCCAGTGCGGACGTGGCTTCGTCGCTCAGCAGAACCTTGGGCCGGCTGGCCAGCGCACGCGCAATGCCCACGCGCTGCTTCTGGCCGCCACTGATCTGCGCCGGGTAGCGTTGGGCCAGGGCCGACAGGCCCACCAGCTCCAGCAGCGGGTTCACGCGCTCGCGGATGGCGGCCTTGTCCATGCCCGCCAGTTCCAGCGGCAGGGCCGCGTTGTCGAACACCGTGCGCGAGGACAGCAGGTTGAAATGCTGGAAGACCATGCCGATCTCGCGGCGGGCATCGCGCAGCTGGGCATCGCCCAGCTGGGTCAGGTCGCGGCCATTGACGATGACCTGGCCCGTGGTGGGGCGGTTGAGCAGGTTGATGACGCGCACCAGCGAGCTCTTGCCCGCACCGCTCTTGCCGATGATGCCGAACACTTCGCCCGGCGTGATGTGAAGGTCGATGCCCTTGAGAGCCTCGACCGGGCCTTGTGAGCCCTGGTAGGTTTGGGTGATACCCCGTAAGTCGATCATGAAAAAGCAGTGGCGCGTCACAGGACATGCCGATGGTCCGTGGCGCGCGGTGAGGAATGGGATGCGGGACTGTATCGGCGAATCGTAAGTTCACAAACGATTGAAAAATCGGGTGATTAGATCCACAGGTTATGAAGACCGTGATAGGTCCACCTTCATCACTCCTAATTGCATAGCATCTGGCGCAATACCATCCAGCGCGATTCGCCAATTTTCCTGCTTTTTCATGAAGGCTTGAAAACGATCTCCCAAGAACGATTCTATACTTCAACTTTTGTTGTAATATCGAATCATGCAAGAACCCGACGTCATCCGATCCCTCGCCGCCCTGGCCCAGGAAGTGCGCCTGCGCGTGTTCCGCGCGCTGGTGGTGGCCGGCCAGGACGGGCTCACGCCCGGGGCGCTGTCCGAACAGCTGGGCATTGCGCCCAACACGCTGTCGTTCCACCTCAAGGAGCTGACCCACGCGGGCCTGGTGAGCCAGGAGCGCCAGGGCCGCAACCTGATCTACCGCGCATCGTTTGCCACCATGAACGAGCTGCTGGCCTACCTGACCGAGAACTGCTGCCAGGGCGCCGCCTGCCTGCCCGGCACCGCCACCGCCGCCTGCGATTGCTGACCCACAACCCACGCCACGGCCCACGGCCGAAAGGAAGCCACCATGAAGCGATTCCACGTCCACCTGCATGTCGATGACCTCGCCAAGAGCATCGCGTTCTATTCCCGGCTGTTCGCGGCCGGCCCCGCGCGCGTGGAGGCCGACTACGCCAAATGGATGCTCGAAGACCCGCGCGTGAACTTCGCCATCTCCACCCGCGGCGACAAGCCCGGCGTGGACCACCTGGGTTTCCAGGTGGACGAGGCCGGCGAACTGGCCGAGCTGAAGGCGCGCGCCCACGGCGCCGACATGGCCCTGCTGGACGAAGGCACCACCACCTGCTGCTATGCCCGCAGCGACAAGCACTGGATCACCGACCCCCAGGGCGTGGCGTGGGAACACTTCCACACGCTGGGCAACATTCCCGTGTTCAACGAAGCCGCGGCCCAGCCCGCCCAGGCCGCCTGCTGCCCCACCGGCGCGCCCTCAATCCCCGAGCCGGGCCAGGCCGCCTGCTGCGGCCCCACGGCCACCAACCCCAACAAGTGCTGCTGACCCGAACGGGACCCACGCCGACGACCCCTGCCCGCGAACTGCCCGCGCACTGACATCCCCATGCACCCCAAAAACCCTTCACAGTCCGCCCCGGCCGCCGGCATGGCGGTGTTCGAGCGCTACCTCACCGTGTGGGTGCTGCTGTGCATCGTGGCGGGCATTGCGCTCGGCCAATGGCTGCCGGGCGCGGCCCGCGCGGTGGGCGCGCTGGAGGTGGCGCGTGTCAACCTGCCGGTGGGCCTGCTCATCTGGGTGATGATCATCCCCATGCTGCTGAAGGTGGACTTCGGCGCGCTGGCCGGGGTGCGCCAGCACCTGCGGGGCATTGGCGTGACGCTGTTCGTCAACTGGCTGGTCAAGCCGTTTTCGATGGCCCTGCTGGGCTGGCTGTTCATCCGCCACTGGTTTGCCCCCTGGCTGCCCGCCGAGCAGATCGACAGCTACATCGCCGGGCTGATCCTGCTGGCGGCCGCGCCCTGCACGGCCATGGTGTTCGTGTGGAGCCGGCTCACGGGCGGAGACCCGCTGTTCACGCTGTCGCAGGTGGCGCTCAACGACAGCATCATGGTCGTGGCGTTCGCGCCGCTGGTGGGCTTTTTGCTGGGCCTGTCGGCCATTGCCGTGCCGTGGGACACGCTGCTTGCCTCGGTGGTGCTGTACATCCTGATCCCGGTGGCGATCGCGCAGTGGCTGCGCAGGCGGCTTCTGCGCCGGGGCGAAGCGGCCTTCCAGGCGGCCATGGCGCGCACCGGCCCGTGGTCCATCGCCGCGCTGCTGGCCACCCTCGTGCTGCTGTTCGCGTTCCAGGGCGAGGCCATCCTGCGGCAGCCCCTGGTGATCGCCCTGCTGGCCGTGCCGATCTTGATCCAGGTGCTGTTCAACTCCGCGCTGGCCTACGGCCTGAACCGCGCCGTGGGCGAAAAACACAGCATCGCCTGCCCGTCGGCGCTGATCGGCGCATCCAACTTCTTCGAGCTGGCCGTGGCCGCCGCCATCAGCCTGTTCGGACTGCACTCGGGCGCGGCGCTGGCCACCGTGGTGGGTGTCCTGGTCGAAGTGCCGGTGATGCTGCTGGTGGTGCACGCCGTCAACCGCAGCAAGGGCTGGTATGAAGCCGGTATCTGACGGCCCGCGCGCGGCAGGCCGCCCCGGCGATGGCCCTCAGGCGTCTCGCGGACCGTGTCCCATCACCGCGTTGACCTTGCCCACCAGGGTCTGGGCATCAAAGGGCTTGACCAGCAGCTCCATCTGCGCGCCGAGGAACTGCGGCGTCATGGCCGCCTGCTCGGCATAGCCCGTCATCAGGATGACCTTGATGGACGGAAACTTCTCGCGCGCATAGTCGGCCACCTGGCGGCCGTTGGGGCCGGGCAGGCCCACGTCGGACACCAGCAGGTCAAAGTGCACCGCCCCCGAGAGCAGGGCCATGGCGGCGCTGCCGGTGGCGGCCTCCATCACGTGGAAACCCATGTCGCGCAGCAGTTCCACGGCCAGCGTGCGCACCGTGTCGTCGTCTTCCACCACCAGGGTGGAATCGGGTCGGCGCGCGCTGGAGAGATTGGCCACCGGCTCGGGCAGCTCGGCGATCGCCTCGTGCTGCGACCGCATGAAATACAGCGCCACGCTGGTGCCCAGCCCCACGGCGCTGTCCAGCACCGCAAGGCCGCCGGACTGGCGCATGAAGCCGTAGATCATCGACAGCCCCAGCCCCGTGCCCTGCCCCAGCGGCTTGGTGGTGAAGAACGGATCGAAGGCGCGCGCGATCACATCGCCCGTCATGCCGGTGCCCGTGTCCCGCACCGTCACGCGCACGTAGTCGCCCGGCTCCAGCCCCGGCGTGGCCTGCGCGGTGGCGGCGTCGGCATGCACGTTGTCGGCCGCGATGTACAGCGCACCGCCGCCCGGCATGGCATCGCGCGCATTGATCGCCAGGTTGACCACCGCGCTCTCAAACTGGTGGGCATCGGTCAGCGCGGGCCACAGGTCCTGCGGCAGGTGCAGCTGCAGCGCGATGTTCTCGCCGCACGTCGTCTTGAGCATGGACTCCAGCCCGCCCAGCGAGGACACCAGGTCCACGGGCCGGGAATCCAGCGGCTGGCGGCGCGAGAACGCCAGCAGGCGCTGCGTGAGCGACGCCGCCCGCTTGGCCGCCGCCAGGCCCGACTCGATGTAGCGCCCCACCTCGTCATGGCGCCCCTGGGCAATGCGCTGCCGGATGAGCTGCAGCGGCAGCACGATGCCCTGCAGCATGTTGTTGAAGTCGTGGGCGATGCCGCCGGTGAGCTGGCCCACGGCCTCCATCTTCTGGCTCTGGCGCAAAAGCTCCTCGGCGTTGCTGAGCGCCTCCTTGCGCAGGTGCTCCTCGGTGGTGTCGCGGCCCACGGCCTGGATGAAGCCCTCGCTGGGCACGGCGGTCCAGGCGATCCACCGCTCGCCGCCGTCGCGATGGCGGTAGCGCGCGGTGATCTGGCGGCGCGTGGGCTCGGTGGCCAGCAGGGCCATTTCGTCCTGCACCTGCGCCATGTCGTGCCCATGGGCGAAGGCCGCCAGCGGATGGCCCACGGTCTCGGCCTCCGACCAGCCCAGCGTCGCGGTCCAGGCGGGATTCACGGCGGTGATGGTGCCGTCCAGGCGGGCCACCAGCAGCACGTCGTCCGAGAGCTGCCACAGCCGGTTGCGGTCGGCCGTGCGCTGCGCCACCTGCTGCTCCAGCGACGCCGCCACATCGCGCCACTGGCGCAGCGCGTTGAACTTGCTGGTGGTCTCGATCACGGTGTCCAGCATGCCCACCACCGCGCCGTGCTCGTCGCGCACCGGGCTGTAGCAGAACGTGAAATAGGCCTGCTCGGGGTGGCCGTAGCGGTTCACCTCCAGCGGGAAATCCTCGATGAACGTGGCTTCGCCGGCATAGGCGCGCTCGGCGATGGGACCGATGGTGGGCCAGGCCTCGCTCCACACATCCTTGAACGAGCGCCCGAGCGCCTCGGGCTTGTTGCCCAGTATCAGGCGGAACGCATCGTTGTAGATGGTGGTGAACTGCGCCCCCCAGACCAGGCATGACGGAAAGCGCGACGCGAGCAGGGCCTCGACGCAGTAGCGCAGCGTGGCGGGCCATGCCTGCATGGGCCCCAGCGCGCTGCCCGCCCAGTCGTAGCGGCGCACCTTCTCGCTCATGGCGCCCTCGGCGCGGGGAAATGGCAGCACGGTGGCGGGCGGGGAATCGTTCATGGTGGATGGGGCGCGGCAGCAGCAGGGGCTGGCGCCCAGGCACAAAGTGCATGCAGTCTACAGGCGAAGCGCCACCGCTTCGCGAACCCCGGCACCCTCAGGCGCCCGCGACGGCGCCGCGCCGCTGCACCCGGCGCGACACCAGGAAACCCAGCACGAAGATCCCCAGCGCCGCCACCGAGAACACGGGCGGCAGCCACCCCCGGTCCACGCTGAACGCCACGGCGAGCACCCCGAGGGACTGGCCCAGGAACAGCAGGCACGCAAACAGCGTGACCGCCGTGCCGCGCGCCTGCGGCGCCATCTGCGTGGCCTGCACCTGCAGCGTGTTGTGCAGCATGTAGAAACCGATGCCCGCCAGGAAACACCCGAGCACCGCCCACGCCACCCACGGCGCCCAGGCCAGCAGCAGCAGGCCGCTGGCGATCAGGGAGGCCCCGGCAAGCGCCAGCCCCTGTTCGCCGAGCGCGGCCAGCCACCGGCGGGCGAACATGCTGTAGAGGAGCCCGCCCACGCCATAGAGCACCATCGCGCCGCCAGCCGCCGAGGCCGACAGGCCGAAACCGTCGACCAGGCGCGCGGGCACGAAGGCCAGCGTGCCAAAGGCCAGCGCCCCCTCGATGGACACCACCGCGAGCACCCAGCGCACGCGCGGCATGCGCAGCAGGTTCCGGGTGCTGGCCAGGTAGGCCGCCAGCGAGAACCCGGCCCCCGGCTCCTGCGCGCCCGCGGGGTGCGCCGCTGCGGCCCCGCCGGCCCGCAGGCGGCGCAGCAGCAGCACCGCCGCCGTCATGAACAGCACCGAGAGCACGGCGAACGCGCCACGCCAGCCCAGGGTTTCGGTGGCAAAGCCGCCAAACCACTGGCCGGCCATCATCCCCGTGACGGTGGCCACCATGAGGCGCGCCAGCGTCTCCTGCCGCTGCCCATAGTCCACCTCGTCACCGATCCAGGCCATGGACAGCGGAATGATCCCCGCCGCCGCCGCCCCCATGGCCGCACGCGCGACCACCAGCACGGTGAAGCTGGGCGCCAGCGCGGTGGCCGCGCTGAACACCGCGCAGGCCGACGTGGCGCCAATGATCACCTGCAGCTTGCCCAGCCGGTCCCCCAGCGGTCCGTAGACGAGTTGCAGCACGCCATAGGCCACCGCGAAGGCCGCCACCACGGCGGAGGCATCGCCCGTGGTGACATGGAACTCATGGGACAGGGACACCAGCATGGGGTCGCACACGCGCATGGACGCCATGCTGCAGAAAGCTGCCAGGCTGATGAGCCGCAGCATCGTCGAAGAAGAGGTCATATGACCCGATTGTGGGGCGGCGCGCGCCACGGTGCAGGCACGCCGGCCAATGGCCCGCAAACCGCCGCGCGGCCCTTCGCCGCCGGCCGCCCGGTGGTTCGGACGAATTCACCGGCCAGCAGCGGCCCGCGCGGCATCCGCGCCCAGGGGGCGCCGGACTTGCCCGACAGACATGCCTGCGCGGGCCTCAGCCCTTGGCCAGGTTGAAGCTGGTGTCGAAGGTGCCCCGCACATCCAGCCGCTGCTTGATCAGGCCGGCCGCCAGGTAGAAGTCGGCCGTCTTCTGCTGGTCCGCCAGCACCTGGGCGTCGATGTCCTGCCAGCGCGTGGCGCGGCGCTCGAACTGCAGTTGCGCGGCGTCGGCCGGGATGCCGACGATGCGGGCGAGCGACTGGCCGAACGGCTTGGCGTTCTGGTAGGACCACACCTGGGCGCGCGCCACGCGCTCCTTGAAGTCCTGCAGCACCGCGCGCTTTTCGGCCAGCGCCGCGTCGGTGGCGGCCAGGAAGGACAGGCCCGTCCAGAACCCCCGGCCGCTGACCAGCACGCGCGCATGGCCGCTGGTCTCGGCCAGCGCGGTGTAGGGCTCCCACGTGGCCCAGGCGTCCACCGAACCCTGCGTGAGCGCGAGCTTGGCGTCGGGCGGCGGAATGAAGCGCAACTGCACGTCGTCGGCCTTGAGCCCGGCGGATTCGAGCACCTTGAGCGTGACGAAGTGGCCGATGGAGCCGCGGTTGGTGGCGATGCTCTTGCCCTTGAGGTCTGCCGCCGTCTTGAGCGGCGAGTGGGGCGCCACCAGCACGGCGGTGCCGTACGCGTCCGACCGGCTGGCCGCAAAGGCCTTGACCCGGCTGCCCGCCGCCAGGGTGAACAGCAGCGGCGCATCGCCGATGGGCCCGAAATCCACGGCGTTGGCGTTGAGCGCCTCGGCCAGTGGCGCTGCGGCCGGGAACTCGCTCCACTTGATGTCGTAGGGAAGGTTCTTCAGTTCGCCCGCAGCGTCGAGCAGCGCCTGCAGCCCGCCCTTCTGGTCGCCCGCACGCAGCAACACGCGCTGCTGGGCATGGGTGAGCACGGGCGAGAGGAACGAACTGGCGGCAACGGAAGCGGTCAGCAGATGGTGGAATTGGCGGCGCAGCATGGTGGTGGAGTGAAAGGGGGTTGGCACTGTCGAAGGGACTCTGGCTGCCATTGCATCACCCGTCCCGCGCTCCACCAACGAAGCCTTGCGACCATCCATATGCGGTTTTCGCATGCCGGGCACTGGCCGCTTGCAGGCACCCTGCCCCGCCCTTGCTGCAGCTGCAACGACCCAGCGCACCCCTGGGGTCAGTAGCCCCGCGCCCCGTCCACCACGTCTTCCAGCGGCTCCCCCGCCACATGGCGCGCCAGATTGGCCACGAACTTGTGGGCCGTCAGCTGCGCTGCGCCCTGCGCCGCCCATGACACATGGGGCGTGATCCGCACGCGCGGGTGGCTGTACAGCGGGTGGCCGTCGGGCAGCGGCTCGGGGTCGGTCACGTCCAGCGTGGCGCCGGACAGGCGCCCGCTGTCCAGCCCATGCAGCAGCGCCTGCGGGTCCACCAGCGCACCGCGTGCAATGTTCACCAGGTGCAGCCCGGACCTGGCGTGCGCCAGGGTGGCGGCGTTGATGAGGTGGTAGGTCTGCGCGGTGATCGGCAGGGCCAGCACCAGGTGGTCCGAGGCCGCGAGCAGCTTCTCGATGGAGGGGGCGGTGCGCACACCATCGTCGCCCGGAACCTCCGCCCCGCCCCGGCGCAACACCGTCACCTGCATTCCGAATGCCCGCGCCAGCCGCGCCACCTCGCGCCCGATGGCGCCGTAGCCCGCGATGCCCAGCGCCCGCCCCTGCAGCGTGCCGGGCAGTTGCTGGTCCACCCGCGCAAAGGTCTCGCGCCACGGGCCGGCGCCCGACACCTGCAGCATGTCCCATGTGCGCTGGTGCGTCAGCAGCGCGGTCATCACGTATTCGGCAATGGGCACGGCCGCCACGCCCCGCGAGCAGGTCACCTGCGGCACCTGCAGCAGCCAGGGCGGAAAGAAGTCGATGCCGGCCGACGCCACCTGCACCCATTTCAACCGCCCGGGCCAGCCTGCGGGTGCGGTGGCCGGCGCATGGCGCCAGCCGTTGCGGGGGCCGGTGAAGAGGATGTCCACGTCTGCGGCGCGATCCCAGGCGGGCACGTCGGTGTCGTCGCCCGCCAGCACCACGGGCAGGCCCGCGACCTCCAGCAGCGCATCGGCCTCGGGGCCTGCCTGGTTCAGAACGATCCAGCGGTCGGCAGCTGCGTTGGCAACAACGTCGTCACCTGCATCGACAGTGTCTCTGCGAGGGTCGTGCGCAGCCAGCACCGCGCTCATGCGGCCCCCACGGCCAGCGCCCGGCGGCCCGCTGCGACGTAGGCGCTGTCGTCCTGTGGCGTGTGCACGCGGCCGCACAGCACGTCGCGCAGGTGGCGCTCCAGCGGGTTCTTGCGGGCCAGGCCGTGGTTGCTGGTCAGCTCCAGCGCGGCCTGCACGGCCTCGATGGCGTTGCGCGTGGTCAGGGCCTTCACCAGGCCGCTGTCCACGGTGGGCACCAGCGTGCCGGCATCGAGGTCGTGGGCCAGGCTGGCGATCAGGCGGTCGTTGGTGAGCAGCAGGCCTTCGATGCGGCCCACGGCCTCTTGCGCGCGGGGCAAGGTCGCCAGCGGCGCGCCCAGGCTGGCGGGCACGCGCTCGCGCAGGAACTGCACCAGCCAGTCGCGCGCGGCGCGTGCCACGCCGGTGTACAGCGCGGCCAGCATCACCGTCATCTCGGCCTGCATGGCGGGCTCGCCGCGCGCCCAGTCCTGCGGCAGACGCAGGTCCAGCGCGTGCGCGTGGGGTATCAGCACATCATGCAGGTGCACATCGTGGCTGCCGCTGGCGCGCAGGCCCAGGTGGTCCCAGGTCTCCGCGATGCGAATACCGGGCAGCCCCGCCCGCACCAGGAAGGCGCCCGTGCGCGGCGTGGCCTCGTCCGTGCGGGCCCACACCACGTACCAGCGCAGGATGGGCGCGCCGGTGGAATACACCTTGTGCCCGCTGATACGCCAGCCCTCGGCCGTGTGCCGCGCCACCGTGGCCGGCAGGCCGCCGCGCGCGGGCGATCCCAGCTCGGGCTCCACGCGCAGTGCGTTGATCAGCGACACCTCATGCACCGACTCATTCACCAGTTGCTGCGCCAGCGCCGGCGGCCAGGGCGAGCCGGGGCGGCCCATGCCGCGCTGCTGGATGTACTGCATGGTCAGCACCAGCGCCGTGGCCGGGCAGCCCTGGCCGATGGCGCCGACCACCTCGGCCAGCTGCGCGGCCGACGCGCCCTGCCCGCCCAGCGACCGCGGCGCGGCCAGGGCCAGCAGGCCGGACTGCTGCAGCTCGGCGAAGTTGGCGTGCGGAAAGCTCCCGTCTCGGTCGTGCGCCGCGGCGCGCGCACCGAACTCCGCCGCCAGCGCGCGTGCGGCCTGCCCCCAGGTCAGTGGCGCATTCACTGCAGCACCTCGGGCTGGTCGCGCACGATGATGTCGAACAGGCTCTTGAACGCGAACTGCGCACCGCCCGGCCCGCCGATCTGCGCATGCGTGCGCAGCGCGATCTCGTGCGGGATGGGCTTGGGGGTGCCGGCGGCTTCGGCCAGCAGCTGGGCCTGGCAGGCGTTCTCCAGGGCGATGTACCACCACGCGGCAGCCTCCACCGACGGGCCCGCCGTCAGGATGCCGTGGTTCTGCAGGATCACCGCCTTTTGCGCGCCCAGGGCTTCGCCGATGCGAAAACCCTCATCGGTCTCCAGCACCACGCCGGTGAAGTCGTCGAACAGCGCGTGGTCTTCATAGAAGATGCACGAGTCCTGCGTGAGCGCATCGAGCTTGCGGCCCAGCGACGACCAGGCCTTGCCGTAGGTCGAATGCGTGTGCGCTGCGGCCACGATGTCGGGCCGCGTCTCGTGCAGCGCGGCGTGGATGGCGAATGCCGCGCGGTTCAGCGGGCCCTGGCCCACCACGATCTCGCCGGCAGCGTTCACGAGCAGCAGGTCGGACACCTTGATCTGCGAGAAATGCACGCCGAGCGGGTTCACCCAGAAGTGGTCAGTCCACTCCGGGTCGCGCGCGGTGATGTGGCCGGCCAGCCCGTAGTTGAAGCCCTGCTGCGCAAACAGCCGGAAGGCCACGGCCAGCGTCTCCTGCCGGTGGCGGCGCTCGGCCTCGACCGTGGGGCGGGCCGCCGGGGCGTCGAACCAGTCCTTGCGCCGGGGCTGGGCGTTGGGGACAAGAGTGTGAATGGCAGGAGTGGGTGTGAGGACTGCAGACATGGGCAATGGCTTTCGGAAGCGGAGAGGGTTGGCAAAAGCAAGAGGCGGAAGAACGCAGCCACCTTAGAAGTCCCCTCCTGCTTCGCCAACGAAGAAATCCGCGTGACCACATGCGGTTTTTGCATGCCCCACAGGAACGTTGTCCAACTCTATCGCCAGCGTAGCGCCAGAGCCCTTTCGTTCTGCGGTGGACCAGCCTTGCTGGGCAATGGACTGCGATTGCCAATGGTGGCGCCCAGGCGCGATGCCACGGGGGATGGGCGGCGCGGTTATGCCCCACACGCGCCAACTCTTTCGATGAGCGCCGACTTACACGGATTGGGCGCTCTGACGTCAGGCTCCCGCCGCGTACCAAGGCCGTGCTTCGGACATCTGTGACTGGAGGGCGCCGGGATGGATGTGCGCACGGAACCGCTTAGCGCAGTCCCACCCATCCGGCGAACGAAAACCCGTGGAAATCCGGAGCGATTCAGCTGGCGGGTCAAAATGGCTCGACCTGAGCCCGTCAATCAAGCATGTCCATGGCCGCGTTCGCCTCTCATCCTCTCCTGAATGATCACAGCGCGGCAACAGCGGCACGCTTGATAGGGTCGGGGCACGGACAACGCCCCCTACTGAAAAATCCGGCGAGAAGGCCTTCACACAACCGTCGCGCCGTGCGAATCTGCGGCCTCGGACGGGCGGCGAAGCGAAGTGCATACTGTTTCGACCGCGCGAAAAAACTCTCTTCTCCACGTTGTCAACGCTTCACCAACCTTCTCTTTTCATCATCAGTTATCAGACCATGATCGATTTTTCAAAAATTAGGGAATGTCGCATGAACACTCAGCCTTTTAGATGGGCTGAAATATCGAATCTCTATTCACAGGCAGATTGCGCTGCGCTTTCCGAAACCTATCCTCACGATCACTTCCGGACCATTGAGGCTTATGGAGGAGAGAAAGATTACCGGTATGACGCCCGTTCTCTGATTCCAATGGGCGAGCAAACCATATCGCATGCCGAATTCCTGAGTCTTCCATGGCAGCAACTGGCAAAAGACCTGCTTTCCACTGAATACCGGATGGCGATGTCGTCAATCACCGGCCTTGACTTGACTAGCCTTCCGATGGAGGCGCATGTGTACCACTATGGCCGTGGCGGGCTTCTCGGCCCCCATCGCGATCTTCCTGAAAAAATGGTTACCCATGTCTTTTATTTCAACCACAAGTGGCACCCCACGGACGGAGGTTGCCTCGCCATCCTCAATTCTTCCGATGCAAAAGACATTGCCGCCTTGGTGAATCCGGTCATCGGGAATTCAGCCACCTTTGTGAGGTCAGACAATTCCTGGCATGAGGTGACACGGGTTTCAGAGCGAGCCAGCCAATCCCGGCGGAGCGTGACTGTGACGTTTTATCAGCCTGGATCCGTCAGTTCAATGTGGCCCGCAGGCGTGGAGATGGAATTGCACGACTACGCAGCTTGACCTGCTTTCTCGCTCAATGCACAGTCATCTCTGGTTTCGCTAGTTTTCAATGAAGCATTGAAGACAATCACCGGGACGCGGTTTTAACGCCAAGTTCGCAACCATTGGCAATACATGACCAGGCAGTCATTTTTTTATCTCGTCAATCTATTTATTCCCTGGACACACAGGGAACTTATCTTCTCATTAATTCAAAGAGAAATCCATTCCCGCTATCGAGGTTCTACTATTGGATTGATTTGGTCAATAATCAATCCTGCATTTACCCTTGCCGTCTACACGCTCGTATTCACAAAGGTATTTACAGTTCGCTGGCCTGGGGGGAAGGAATCACCCATCGAATTTGCATTGCTTATTTTTATTGGCATGACAGTTTTCAATCTATTCTCGGAGTGCGTGCTCCGCGCACCAGCATTGATTGTCACCAATACAAACTACGTCAAGAAAATAAAATTCCCCCTTGAAGCCCTGCCCTGGATAAGCTTGGGTGTGGGCATTTTTCACATGCTTGTCAGTTCTGCCGTATGGTTGGCCTTCTATGGATTGACGATGGGAGCACCACCTGCGTCCTGCATTATTTTTCCGGTCATTTTACTTCCTCTATTCCTCTGCATACTCGGGCTCTCCTGGATCCTCAGTGCTCTCGGTGTATATTTTCGGGATATCAATCATATTATTTCAGCGCTATTGCTGCCACTCATGTTCTTGACGCCCGTCTTTTACCCGACAAGCGCCCTGCCTCCGGAGTTGCATCAGGCGATGGGAATGAACCCCTTGGCGCAAGTGATTGAAAATGCACGCATGGTAATCTTTTGGGGAGGCATACCAAATTTTATTGAATGGGGAGAATCGGTTATTTTCTCCACTATCTTTGCAATATCGAGCCTCTGCTTATTTCAGAAAAGTCGCGAGGGATTTTCTGATGTCCTCTGAATTCGCCATTGAAGTCGAAAAAATCAGCAAATGCTATCAAATTTATGACAAGCCGCAAGACCGCCTACTGCAAATGCTACCTTTCGCTGGGCAGCAGCGGTTTCGCGAATTTTGGGCACTGAAAGATATCTCATTTCGCGTCCGCAAAGGGGAAGCCCTCGGTATCATTGGCCGAAACGGAAGTGGAAAATCCACCCTTCTTCAACTGATCTGCCATACACTTCGCGCCACGTCGGGGCAGGTTCTGGCTCACGGGAAAATCGCTGCCTTGTTGGAACTGGGTTCAGGGTTCAACCCAGAATTCACCGGCCGTGAAAATGTCTATCTTAATGGAGCACTGCTTGGATTGAAGCGGGCAGAAATAGATGCTCGCTTTGATGAGATAGCCGATTTTGCCAATATCGGGGATTTCATCGATCAGCCAACCAAGACATATTCGAGTGGAATGCTCGTACGCCTGGCATTTTCGGTATCCGTCTGCGTAGAACCCGACATACTGGTCGTCGACGAAGCCCTTGCCGTCGGTGACGCGTCTTTTCAATTCAAATGCCTGGGACGGCTAGAAAAACTGGCAGAAAAAGGGACGACTCTGCTGTTTGTATCTCATGACATGAGCATGGTCAAGAGATTTTGCAACACCGCAATTTATCTCACCGAAGGAATGTTAAAGGCATCTGGAACCCCGGAGATAATATCCGAAATGTATTTGCTGGATATGCGAGATGAACAACGCCGGTGGGCCAGCGGCGGGAAGACATCGGTCGCTAGAAAAAAAGAACTGAACGAAGCCCGCATCGCATTTGGGACAGAAGAAGGTGAAATTATTTCAGCTAGGTTCACCAATACCGAGAGTCACTATTCATCATTTGCCTACGGTGAGACGATTGATATTGCCATCGGGTATAGAGTCAGCAAATCTGTTTTACTGCCGAACATCAGCATTACCATCCAGGAAGCCCGGCTGCTCGTGGTTGGCGGAAAAAACTTCGACCTCCCTTACTCCAATGTGGAAAGCGATTGGCGAGAGGGAACCATTACTTTCCACTTTCCAGCGATCCTGGCGGCCGGTCGATATCACGTCACCATCAAGCTGATGAATGGCCGCACCGAAGAGACCTCGCTGCTGATTGACAAACAAGTAGGTATCTTGAGTTTTGACACAGTAGCTCACGGAAGCAATTCATTTCTTGGTATCGTCGATTTAGGAATCGAAGCAAGCACCCCGGTATCCAATACCCCTGACGAATGAAATTCTGCATCACCCTCATTCCGCTACGGAACCCGCACGACCCCAACCGCAAAATCAGTCGCAAAAAATTGATTTTCCAATAGCGTGTCTTCGATATCAAACAGCATCTGCAGCAGTGCCATTGAGCGTGAGTCAGTTTCTACAAAATTACCTGCGATTCCGTGCAGGGCGAATTGCAAAATGTTGCCCCCACAAGAATTAAATGCATGTTCAACAAAGTAATCAGACAGAACCGCACGGATATCTTGTGATCGAATTGCCTCGGAAGGGTCCACCCTGATCACGTCTGCTGGATCAGGAAGCTGAACCTTCAACTGTACTTTCCCAAAATGTTCCGGCTGAAATGATCGACGATATTCCGGAGGCAACAATCGGAATGCATTTTCAATGACCTCACGCTGGCGTTCTGAGAAAGCGAAGTGGTTCGCCCCAACATACTCATTAAAAAATACCCATCCCCCAGGCTTCAGGGCGACCCGAACCGACTCACAAACCGATTCCAGTTGCTTGATATGATGCAAGGAGCCATTAAACCAGACCGCATCGTAAATACTCTCGCCCAGCGGGGTTTCCTGAACATTCTGTACGTGATAGTTGATATTGGAAGCACCAATCAAATGCGCTTCCTTCCGGGCGATATCAATGGCACCGGATGCGATATCAATTGCGTCGCACTCGGAAAATGCATTCAGCCGAAAAAGGTCGCGCTCCAAGGTACCGCTGCCACAGCCAATGCTCAGCATTCTGGCCGAGGATGTCGAGCGGCGCAGGAATTCGCCCAGACAGTATTCCACCCACCAGCGATGATCTGTTCCCCTACAGGCAAGCCGCTGAAAACGCTGCTGAACAGCCGGTACAGCGAGCCAATAGACTTGGGGTGAAAAAGCATCTGAACTCGCCACATTCTTCGACCAATGGGCGGCAGTAATTTCGTCATCGGATTTCATTCCGTCTCCTGCCGATTGCGGTTGTGCGTGTGTGGCTTCCAAGCGCCCCATTTGCCTTCAAAGTAAGCCTGGTTTCTATCCCAGAGGGCCTGATACTCCCCTGTTTCAATCAATTTCCCAAACGATGCCTGCCCGTAATGATGAACAAAGGAATCTTCCGCGCACACTGTGCGATAGCCGGCAACGTGCATTCTTCGGCTGTAGTCATCATCCTCAAACATCCCAAGACCGAACATCTCATCCAGCGCTCCAATTTCATTGAAAACACCACGCCGCATTGCCACGCAAAACATTGCAAGCATCGAGATGTCGAAATGGCGTCCAGCATGCGCAAGGGTATAGCGAGAAGCAAAGTCATGCATCTGCTCCAGGTTGAGGTAGTTTGTATCTATCTTTGCCTCATTTCCGATTGAATTGGTGACGGGCCCGACCATGCCTATATTCTCGTTCTGCAAGTGCCGAAGCATTGCTTCCAGCCAATCATTGGTGACCACAGTATCATTATTAAGCAATACGATATACTCCCCCTCTGCCAACGCAATTCCCTGATTATTCGCCGCTGCGAAACCTCTGTTGCTATTATTAATAACCACTTTTACCGTTGCGTGCTGGATCTGCATCTGTCGCAACATGTCTTCTGTACCATCAGAAGAAGCATTATCAACAACAATTATCTCATAGTTGGGATAAGTGGTCCGGGAAAATATGCTTTCGATACATTGTTTTGTGAGTTCGACGTTGTTATAGCTCACGATCACAATTGAGCACCTTCCATATAGCGCCTTGATGGCCTCATCGGTCGCAAGGTAGCGATGCCGCCAATCATTCTCTTTGGCCAGAACAATTCTTCGGCTCTTTAAATCCGGGTTACTCTCGGCCAAAGCTGTTTCAATTTTTTCAAGAAAATCCTCAAACTCAGAGGCGAAGTACACATAATCTTGATATATAGCCATTTCCTCAAGTGGCACGCTCACAACAGGCTTCCCCGCGCTCATGAATTCGTAGAATTTCACCGGATCGACCGCATGCGTAACCTTGTTCAACTTGAATGGAATAAGGCATACATCAAAGCCATGGAGATAGCGAGGCATGTCTTCATAAGGCTTTCGACCCGTGAGATGCACGTTGGGCATCCTGTCAAGCCCAGCCATATCTTTGACAAAACAATCGCCGACTAGCACAAAACTCCAATTGGGGCGATTTTCTGCCAAGAAACGCAGCAGGGAGAAATCTATCCAAGGGGCCAAGGCGCCGTAGAATCCAATAACTGGTGTTCCCAAGTGAGCAAGCAAGCCATTTTCCACACATCGGTCTGCAAAAAAATCATAGTCCACCGCATTTCGGACAAGGAGGCATTTTGTATTTTTTTGCATCCATTTTTTTTCCAGAATGGATGCCGTGACCGTTACCAAATCTGCATGTTTAACCAGTATTTCTTCTTCCTCTACAAGTTGCACTCCAATATCTGGAAAATCAGCCCATTCATCCATGCAATCATATTGCACACGCCAGGAACGTGATTTCTGCAGATCAATGGACAACGCCGCCCAGTAAGACAGATGAACAACAACCAAGGCTGCCCTTATTTCCGCATCAAGCGCCAAGCGGGAAAATGACTCGTTCCCAGCCCTTCGATTGGAAGGCGACATTCGCTCCGAATAGAAATCCTCATATTCATTAAATGCAAGACTCACTTCGAATATTTTTTCGGCTACCTGCCTCAACTCATAGGGAGCGCCGCGCGCAGGCATTTTTGAGCGGACAATATAAAATACACGGTGACCATGGCCAGCAAATTGAGACATCATCTGCTGTGGTCTTTGATACCGGGCAGACCACTCGATATTGGCAAAACAAACAATATCAATTTTCCCATTGCATACCTTACCGAGCAGTGGCATGGCTGGTACATGCTGGGATGGAACTCCCTGCAACTGATTGTTTATCGATTCCGCATGCAGCCTTCTTTTAATGCGCCTTGGCAAAAGCATATTGCCAAGCGTACGGGCCAGCGTCGAACGGTCGGCCAGCAGATATATAAGATCGACAAGCAGGTATTTCAGGCTTTTGCGACGCCACTCCAACGTCATCCTCGCGGCGTCAACCTCTTTTTTTAGCCAATCAATGGCAATGTCTCGAGACGCAATTGTCTCCTTGCCGAGGATCAACTCCCGTTCAAGTTGCTGCATAGTCTGCCGCATTGCAGCTATTTCGTCACAGCACGCGCAACCGGGGAAGCATTCGCAGCCCCCATTGCTGGTGGTGCGCACGGAGTTCGCGGAGGAATTTTCCTGCGGCTCTGAATATGTCTTCATGAGAAAATAGTGTTAATTTGCTTCAGATAGACAAACCTTGCACCCAGCGCCACGCACTGCGCAAGGGAGCAGTCATTCTCCAGGAAATGGATTCCTGCATTTCAAGCAGCCTTTTTTCAAGCTCGAGCGACCTCTCCGATGTGTCGACCAACTGCGTTTTTGCTGCATCAAGCAAATTTTTGCTGTCGCTCAAACGAGCCTCAAAATCTTGCAGTTCCCCGGGGGATTCTGACCTGGTGGCTCCAGCCCGTCGAGATTCACGTTCAAGAATGCCAGGCAGTGACATCCAAAAAGCATTCATGACGACCATGGAATCGGTCTTGCCACTCCGAACCATATCGGCAACATGATCCCAGTAATTTTCCAGCACATCATTTGCCTCGATGGCCAACTGCGAAGGTTCTTTTCGGCCAATTCGCTGGGACAGCCATTCGGGATCATCGCAGCCTGCCGGCGGCAGCGGATGCACGGAGCTGTATTTGGAAAGTGTCGTGAATTTTCCTTGGGAAAGATCACTGGAACTGAACACCGGAATACCACACGACAATGCTGTGATCGCAAGATGATAGCTGTGCCCCACAACAGCCTCGGATCCGCTGATCAATGATGCCAGGGCCATTGGCGACGGCCATTCACCGAGACAGAAAGTACCTGGGAGATCAGCATCGATGAACGATTCGTGGTCACAAAGCACGGGGCCAAGGCGGAGGAGAAGGAAACTAAGGTTCGGCAGCTCAACTCGAAATTTCTTGACATAATCAGTAAATCGCTCGAGATTTTGAGTCGCTTGAATAACTATGTAGGGCGTCTTGAGGCCTAAGTACTTGAGGATTGCATCTGCCTCATCGGTTCCAGAATGAGACTTCAAACAGCGTCCAATTGAAAATGCTGTATCAGGCATCACATGCACACGCTGCGGGTCAACAAATGGCATGAGCGCGGTTTTCGAGGGCTCGTCTCGTACTGCAATATGAGTACTGCACTCCAGAGCCAGAGAAAGTAGCGGATGGCTCCAGCTTGGTATATCGTTGCAGTGCATGCCCGGTGCATTCCATATCACCGGAACACCATGTTGTGCACCAAGCAATGCCGGGGTCAGCCAGTATCCTGTGGGATGTTGAATCCACGCTACCGGCGGCTCATATCCAGGGGCGATGAATTTATCAAAACGTACAATAAAACCGCCGCCGATCAGGATCGCATCAAGACCACTGGCCATGCGGGGCAGGTCCGCAAGTGATTCCACCCCATATGGCCAATCCTGCGAAGATTTGGCGTGATAAGAGAAGGGGACGAGTTCAATGTTCCCGAGCCTTTGAGAAAGCTCCAGTTCAGCAATGATCGGAAAAAGCAGATCACCATAATTTTGAACATCAAACGTGCCAAAGATGCCAATGCGCCAGGAACGTTGATTTTTCATTGCATTGGAATCGCTTGTATTCATTTCTCGCGTTTGCAAAAACTGCTGACGAGGTAAACCATCACGGTCAACCAGACCAATATTATTCATCATCGATAGATCAGAGATCTAGGGTACTCCATCACGACCCGGACTCATACTTCTCTGCACTTGGTTTTCATGCGCGCTTTCTAGGATCTTCAGCGTCGCCAATCCCGCTCGCTCCCACGAAAAACTCGAAGAGTGCCTGAGTGCATGCTCGCTGAGTTCCTGTCTCAAGTCTTCGTTGGTGATGAGTCTGGCGAGTCCGTCAGCAATTGAATCCACATTGAGGGGATCTACGAGTACACCTCCTCGCCCAACCACTTCTGGAAATGCTGACGATACGGAAGCCAGCACCGGGGTTCCAAATGACATTGCTTCCGCTACCGGCAAACAAAAGCCCTCCAGAAGAGACGGCGCAGCCAAGCATTGCGCATGCCGATACAGTGTTGACAGAACCTGATCATCAACATTTTCCAGGATGACCACCTTGTCCCTGATCCCCAGGGCTTCAATATCATTCTTCACGGAATTTCGGCCCCAGCTCGCAGCCCCCACCAGCACCAAAAGAATTTTGGCCTCCGTACGGTCGATCATGCGTTGAAAAGCCTGCAGCAATCTTGCCAAATTTTTTCGGGGCTCGAAGCTGCCCACAAACAGTACATATGGCCTTTCAATACCCAAGCTCCTTAAATGAACGAGCGGCAATGGGGGGGGCATATGCGCCCCGCCTTCGGTTGCAACTGACACTTTTTTCTGGACCGATTCCCCAAAATACCGTTTGATATCCTCCGCCGTTGATTCCGAGATCGCGATGATCTGTTGAGCGGCCGCAAGGCTTCGAGGCATGAAGAAGCGGTCCAGGCAGTACGTGACGCGGCGCATTGTTTCTGGCTGCTTCAGCCAGCAAAGATCATGAACGGTCACTGTTGTGGCTGTTTTTCGTGGTAACGACCACGGCAATCTATGCGCGGGACTCCAGTAGACATCGGGCTGATCAATGCTCCCCCAGATGACTTGCGAGAAGAACAGACTGGCGATCCTTCCGACATCACGGGGAAAGTAATCGGATCGACAAGTCACATTCGGCAGCTGGACATAATGAGCCGCTGGACAAACCCTTCCATAGAGCAACCAGTGATGCCGGCCTTGACTCTGCTCAATCATCAACGGCAGCAGGCATTTTATGTACCTCGCAATACCTGAACCGGGTATTTCAAGCATGCTGATGTCCACGGCTATGCGCATAGCTACATTTCCTTTTTCTTTTTTTTTTCCGAATCATCTGCCGATCCGGTATTTTTTGAGGTTTCTAAAATTCTATGGATCACCTCCTTGTAATGAATTGCTCTCTTGCTCCACGCAAACTCGGCAATGGCACTCTCATTCCGCAAAAACATCGATTCCAGGGCCCCGCCCAACCAGCACGCATGAATTTCGCGAAGGGTATGCTCAATTGAAGCTGCATTGTTCTGGATAACCCATCCCGCGCAGACTCGCATGATCAGCGCTCCGGCCTCATCCGTGGCCGCACTGGAAATATGCAATATAGGAGTGCCTGCACCAAGATATTCATAAATCTTTCCTGGAATCTGGAATGGCTGGCTATTGCCAATGCTAAGCAGCACATTGCAATTCTGCTGTGCCAAAATGCATTTCCCATGATCGGCAACCCCATGAAATTTGATGCCTGAAATACCGTGGAACAGTGATTGATACGCGACGTGATTTCCGTAAAAGTCGACTGAGATATCCAAATCACGAAGCGATCGCAACGCTATTGCCAGCTCGACGGGCGAACGGAAATCTGCGTAAAAATTCCCGGTATATACAAGGCGTAGAGACTTCGATCGATCGCGGTTTTCAATAAATCCACTATTTTTACTTGGAAACCCCTGCGCGATGCATGTGAATTTTCCGTCAACATCATGCAGGTCATGGCGCTTTCTCAAAAGATCAACAACAGCCGTTGTCGTCACCACCATCGCATCAGCATGGGTGATAATTTTTGCCTCAAAGGCCAGATCAATTCGCTGACGCCAGCGCGGCGTATAAGGAGCAACGACCGGGTCAGCAAGATCGATGATGAGTGGAATTCGAAAGATCCGTTTGGCCAGGAGGCCGAGAAGAAGGTCGGCCCCGGGCTCATGGGAAGCCACGATTGCACTGAATTTCGTCGTTCTGAGCAAGTGAATCAAACGCAAAGATGCGGTGGGTACCCATTCGGTACGCAGATCAGGAAATATGATCTGATCGAGTGCACGACGCCCCCAGCGATGCATTTTTAGCCAAATGGAGTCACCGCCAATGGGGCCCACAACACCAGCACCTTGTGATCGCCTGGATATATATAAATAGGCACTCTGCGAAAAGCCAACATACGGCCCAGGCCAAACCCGGTGGATGATCACTCCAGGCGCAAAATCCTGGTGAAAGGGTGGCAATGCGGGCATATCGGGACAAAGTACATGCACTTCTACGCCGAGCCTTGCCAGTTCATTCGCCAGATAGAACCATCGTAGTGACTGTGCTGAGACGATGGGAGGAAACTCATAGGCGATCAGAAGAATGCGCATAGCTACTTTTGGTCAATGCCTCTTGCAATATATCCACAATTCTTGCGGATGCACGGCCATCGCCGTAAGGGGAGTTTCGCGATGAAAATGATTGATAGAGAGCATCATCATCAAGTAGCTGCAACGATGAGTTGACAATGGAGTCAAAATCACACCCTACCAGCTTCGTCACTCCAGCGTCTATGCCTTCGGGTCTTTCAGTTTCATTGCGCAAAACAAGCACAGGCTTTCCCAATGATGGCGCCTCTTCCTGGACTCCACCAGAGTCAGTCAGTATGAAAAATGCAGATTTCATGGCCGCAACGAAATCCACATAATCAAGCGGCGGGACAAGGCGAATCCTAGGATGATCCGAAAGATATTCATATGCTGCATTTTTTATGGCAGGATTCGGGTGAACCGGAAAGAGAATAAAGATGTCATTCCGCACATCAGCCAGATGTCTTGCCGCTCGGCATATTTCAAAAAAAGGTTCCCCGATATTCTCCCTTCTATGTGCGGTAAACAGTATCATTCTGGATTTTTTAAATTCCGATGATACCGGTGATGGACAAAGATCTGCCGTATAGAGCAATGCATCAACAACCGTATTACCAGTTACATGAATGGTATCGGCGGATTTTCCTTCCTCAATGAGATTATTTCGAGCAATATCCGTTGGTGCAAAATGCCACCGAGCCATATTTCCAACCACAACACGGTTCATTTCTTCTGGAAATGGATTGTCATAGTCCCTGGTTCGCAAGCCCGCCTCCACGTGCGCAAATGGAATGCGAAGATAGAATGCAGCAAGCGCTGCAGCCATTACGGATGTTGTGTCCCCTTGCCCAATCACAATATCCGGTTTTTCAGCCTGAAAACAACGATCCAGTTCACCAAGCAACCGAATCGTCAGTTTCGACAGGCTTTGGTTTGGCGCCATCACCTCACAAATGATATCTGGAGCCAGCGAAAAATGAGAAAGCATCTTCTCGACCAGAACAGGATGCTGTCCTGTCGAAACAATTCGCACTGATGCCCAGCTGGTGCTACGCAATGCGATAATCAGCGGCGCCATTTTAATGGCCTCTGGCCTGGTGCCAACTACGCAAATTATTTTTATTCTGTTGGACAAGTACATTACAAAAGGATGAAGCTACGAAAAATAACAACAAGGCCGTTGCCAGCCACGCTCTTGATCAGATTAATCTCTATCGGAGAAATTTTCGTCTTTCGTTCATGCCCTGTATTTCTCACGCACATTAAAGTGGGAGTGAAAAAACACGAAGCCTCGGCTCCCCGGGACGGAGAGCTGCAGGATATTGCTACAACGCCAGCGGCCATCCATCGTACGCCCAGACCCCCTTGGATGCAGCCCGTCAATTTCATTGGCATCGCACCAGGATGCTTCTGGTTACCGGTGCTCAGTGCGCACTCCTCTGCGGGGACGGAGGCTCCGGTTCATTGGGGTATCCGCAGTTTCGCGAAAGCCTGTTTGCCGGGGACCCTTGCGGGTGCCGCACTTAGCGCATATCGATGCTACGCAATGGTCTTTGCGCAGCCGTAGCGCTTGTCGGAACCTCGCGGCCTGTCCCATTGCTCCACGAACCTGCCCGCCATGCCCCACACACCCCAACCCCTGAACCGCCGCCACCTCATCCAGGCCGGCCTGGGCGCCGCCGCCTGGGCCGCCACGGCGGGCGTGCCCGCGCTGGCCGCGCCACCCACGCCACCCGCACCTGACCTCTCCAAGGTGACGCTGCGCATCGGCACCTATAAGGGCCTGTGGCGCGGCCCTCATCGCCGCGTCCGGCCAGGGCCGCACGCCCTACCGCATCGAATGGCGCGAGCTGAACAACGGCGTGCTGCACATCGAGGCCCTGAACGGCGACGCGCTGGACCTGGGCTCGGGCAGCGAGATCCCGGCCCTGTTCGCCGCGCGCCAGAAGGCACAGGTGCGCTTCATCGCGGTGGTGCGCGAAGACCTCCACAACCAGGTCACGCTGGCCCGCAAGGACGCGCCCATCCAGCGCATCGCCGACCTCAAGGGCAAGCGCGTGGGTTACGTGCGCGCCACCACCTCGCACTACTACCTGAGCCGGCAGCTCGCCGAGGCGGGCCTGTCGTTCGCCGACATCAGCGCCATCAACCTCACGCCGGCCGATGGGCTCTCGGCCTTTGACCGGGGCGACCTGGATGCCTGGGCCATCTATGGCTACAACGGCCAGCTGGCGCGGCTGCGCTACGGCGCGCGCGTGCTCAAGACCGGCCAGGGCTACCTGTCTGGCAACTTCCCCATCTACGCCAACCCGCGCGCGGTGGAAGACCCGGCCCGGCACGCCGCCATCAGCGACTACCTGCAGCGCCTGCGCCGCGCCTACCTGTGGGCCAATGGCAACTACCTTGAGTACGCCCGGGCCCAGTCCGCCGAAACCCGCGTGCCCGTGGGCGACCTGATCGAGCTGTGGAACAACCGCAGCACCGACTACGACCTGCGCCCCGTGGACGACGGCGTGGTCAAGGGCCACCAGGCCGTGGCCGATGCCTTCCTGCAGCTGGGCGTGCTGGACGGCCCCGCGCAGGTCGCGCCGCTGTGGGACCGCAGCTTCAAGAGCGTGCTGCAGCCGCCCGGGTTGGCCACGGCGGGCTGAGGCAATGCACCGGCCGGCATCCAGCCGGCCGGCCATTTTTTGCGTGGCACCAGTCCGCCTTGCGCTTACCATGCGCCCCTCAACCACAACGAGGAGCATGATGAACAAGCAAAAGCGCCATTTCGTCGCGGCCAGCATGGGCCTGGCAGGGCTGTGGACCACCACCGGCAGCAGCCACGCGGCCCCGCCCGCCGCCTCCGGCAACCCCGCGCTGCTGACCATCAGCGGCGCCATCACCAAGCCCAACCGTGGCGCGCTGGACCCCACCATCGACCAGATGATGGGCAAGCATGGCATCCAGTTCCCCCAGGCGCACGCGTTCGACGCCGCCGCCCTGCAGCGCATGGCGGCCGTCACCATCAAACCCACGCTGGAGTACGACGCCAAGCCCCACACACTCAAAGGCCCCCTGCTCACCACCGTGCTCGCGGCAGCGGGCGTGGCGGCGGGCAGCCCGGTGCAGCTGGTGCTGCGCGCGGTGGACGGCTACAACGTCACCATCAGCATGGCCGACGCGCAGGCCTATCGCATGATCGTCGCCACCCACATCGACGGCCAGCCCATGGCCCTGGGCGGCCTGGGCCCCCAGTGGGCCGTGTACGACGCCGATGTGCTGCCCGCGTTCAAGGACAAGCCGGTGAAAGAGCGCTTTGGCCTGTGCCCCTGGGGGCTCTACCACGTCGAGGTGAAAAAGGCCTGAGTCAGCCTGCCAGGGTGACGCAGCCCCAAGAAAAAGAAAAAGAGCGACCCGATGGCCGCTCTTTTTTTCATAGCTGCCAGCGCTTGTCCAACAAGCGCAAGGGGCCATTTTCACTCCAATCAGGATGCCCTCCCCACCATCCGCGCCCCCAGGGCCGCCAGCGACCCCGCGGTGGCCAGCGCCACCACCCCCAGCCAGCCCCACTGCGCCAGCACCAGGCTGCCCAGCGCCGCGCCGGCCGACATGCCGATGAACATGCCCGTGAACAGCAGCGCATTGAGCCGGCTGCGCGCGGCGGGGTCGATACCGTACACGATGGTCTGGTGCGCCACCAGCGTGGCCTGCACGCCAAAGTCAAAACCGATGGCACTGGCCACGATCAACGCGAGCTGCGCCTGTGCCGGTAGCAGCGGCACCAGCGCCATCACGGCAAACGATGCGGCCGCCAGCCCGGCGCCATAGCGGGTTACCACCTCGGGCCCGCGCTTGTCGGCCAGGCGCCCCGCCAGGGGCGCGGCCAGTGCGCCCGCCGCCCCGGCCAGGCCAAACGCACCCGCAGCCGCCGTGCCCAGGTGGAACTGGCTGTGCAGCATCACCGCCAGCGTGGACCAGAAGGCGCTGAAGCCCACGGCCAGCAGGCCCTGCGCCCAGGCCGCGCGGCGCAGCGCCGCGTGCTGGCGCCACAGTGCCACCATCGAGCCGATCAACGCCCCATAGCCCAACTGCGTGGTGGGCGCGAAACGCGGCAGCCCGCGCCACACGGCCACCGTCAGCAGCGCAATGGCCACCGCCGCCGCCACATACACCGTGCGCCAGCCCCACTGCTGCGCCATGAAGCCGCTGACCACGCGCGACAGCAAGATGCCCAGCAGCAGCCCGGTCATCACGATGCCCACCATGCGCCCGCGCTGCGCGGCCGGGGCCAGCGTGGCGGCGGCGGGCACCACGTCTTGCGCCACCGTGGCCGCCAGGCCCACGGCCAGGCTGGCCGCCAGCAGCGCGCCCATGCCGGGCGCCAGGCCGCTCAGCAGCAGGGCCAGCATCAGCGCGATGGACTTGATGACGATGATGCGGCGCCGGTCATACCGGTCGCCCAGCGGGGCCAGCAGCAGAATGCCCAGCGCATACCCCAGCTGGGTGAGCGTGGGCACCAGGCCCACCACGCGGCTGTCGGCCTGCATGTCGGGCCCCAGCACGCCCAGCATGGGCTGGCTGTAGTACAGCGACGCCACGCTCAGCCCCGCCGTGGTGGCCAGCAGCAGCAAGAGCGGCGCGCTCACCGCGCCCTCGGCAGGCGGCCGCGCCGGGGCCGTGCCGGCGGCAGGGCTTGTTACATGCACATTTTGAATGGAAGACATCTCAATACCCGCTCAACAAAAGGAATGGTGCGATTGTTCTAGCGCACCCTCCCCTTGGGTAGTGGGCCAAGCTGCAGATTTGTTATACGCTTGGCGCATGACCATCACCCTGCCGCCCGGCGCCGACCGCATCGAGCTGATGCAGACCTTCATCCGCATCGTGGAGACCGGCAGCCTGTCTGCCGCCGCCCAGCAGCTGGGCACCAGCCAGCCCACCGTGAGCCGCCGCCTGCAGGCGCTGGAGCGCAGCCTGGGCATCAAGCTGCTGCAGCGCTCCACGCATGTGATGAAGCTGACGGAAGACGGCGAACGCTGCTTTGCCCACGCCAAGGCCCTACTGGAAGACTGGCGCGCCATGGAAGACGACCTGCGCGGCACGGCCGACACCCCGCGCGGCACCCTGCGCGTGCTGGCGCCGCACGCCTTCGGGCAAGACCAGTTCATCGCCCCGCTGATGGCCTACCTGCGCCGCTACCCCGAGGTGGACGTGGAATGGATGCTGCACGACCGCCGCCCCAACTTCATCGCCGAAGGCATCGACTGCGCCATCCAGGTCGGCGCGGTGGACGACCCCAGCGTGGTGGCCGTGCGCCTGGCCGAAGTGCCCCGCATCGTGCTCGCCTCCCCGGCCCTCATGGCCGGGCGCCCCACGCCCGAGCATGCGCAGGACCTGCAGCGGCTGCCCTGGCTGGCGCTCAGCACCTTCTACCGGCGCGACGTGACGTTGGTGCACGAGCCCAGCGGGGAGGCCCACACCTTCGGCATCACACCGCGCCTGGCCACCGACAGCCTGTATGCCCTGCGCAGCGCCGCGCTGGCCGGACTGGGGGCATGCATTTCATCGGCGTGGATCGTGGACAACGATGTGCGGCAGGGGCATTTGCTGCACCTGGTGCCCACATGGCACGCCGCGCCGCTGCCGGTGTACCTGGTGTACCCCTACGCGCGGTTCTATCCGGCGCGGTTGCGGTTGTTCCTGGAGGCGATGCGGGGCGCGATGCCCGGGCTGGTGGGAATGCGGGCGGTGGCGGGCTGAGCGCAAGATGCAAGACGCGTCCCGGCCAGGGGCTGCCGGTGGCTTTTTTTGGCGGCGCCGCCGCAACGCCCGCCTCACCGGCGGGCCGCGCAGCGCAGACCCGTCCAAGGGCTGCACGCCGTGAGGCGGCAGGGCCCCTCCCGGCCTCAGCGCGCGCGCCGGTAGTGCATGGCGACCGCGCCGCAGCGCAGCGGCCTCGCCGAGATCAACGCGAGCCGCCGCGTACCGGGCAGCCCGCTCTCGTACAGGGTTGGGCCGTGGCCGGAGATCCTGGGATGGACGAGCAATTGGTACTCGTCGATCAGATCCAGCCGGTCCAGCTCGGTCGCGAGCTTGCCGCTACCGAGAAGTACGCCGTCTGGGGTCGCGTCCTTGAGCTGCTGCACGCCCGTGCGCAGGTCGCCGGCGATGTGGTGGCTGCGGGTCCACGGGAAGTCCTTTCGCGTCGAGGACACCACGTACTTTGGCTTGGCCTCCAGCTTGACCGCCCACTCGCGCACCGCCGCCGGCGCCTCCACGTCGCCACGCGCCACCGCTGGCCAGTAGCTCTCCATCATCTCGTAGGTCACGCGGCCCCACAGCATCGCCCCGTTCTCGTCCATGAGGCGGGTGAAGAAGGCGTGTGTCTCCTCGTCGGCGATTCCTTCCTGGTGGTCGACGCAGCCGTCCAGGGTGACGTTGATGCTGAAGGTCAAGAGTCCCATGGTGTCCTCCGTGCGAGATACGCAACGAGCCGCTCGCCGCCTGGCTCCCGTGCACGAGCCCCTTCGCGAGGCGCGCCCCCGTGCCGACTGCCGACTGCCGGCTGGCGCCTGGCCGTGAAGCCGCGCCACGAAGCGGCGTTGGCTGGAGTGAATTGTCAGGCCTCGTGCGCTAGTTCGGCCCGGATCTCCTCACGGCCGAAAGAAAAAGAGCGGCACATCGGCCGCTCTCGTTTCAATAGCACCCAGCGCTTGACCAGAAAGCGCCAGGGCCATTTTTCATTCAAAACAGAGAATCCACTGCTCACACGGCCCCTCGCCAAACCTGCATATCCGTGATCGCCGCCACATCCACCCGCACCGGCAGGATCCCATCCCGCGCGGAACGGTCCGCCACCGTCTGCAGCGCCGTGACATCCGCCTGCGTCACGGGCCGGGCCGCGATGGCCGCGCGCCCGGTGATGATGCGCGAGGCGTCGATGGGCAGGCGCGTGAGCTGGGTGTAGACCTGCGCATACGCCTCGCGGTGGGCCAGGGCCCAGTCGCCGGCGCGGGCCAGGCGGTCCAGGTACTGCACGATGGCGGCGCGCTTGGCCGGGTCGGCCAGGGCGGCCTCGGTGGCGGTGATGAAGCCCAGGGCGGTGTTGATGCCGCGCCCGTCGCGCAGGATGCGGCCGCCCTGCTGCAGGGCGATGGTGTAGTAGGGGTCGAAGATCGCCCAGGCGTCGATCTGCCGGGAGGCGAAGGCGGCGGCTGCGTCGGTGGGCAGCACGAACTTGACCGTGACCTCCTCGCGCTTGACGCCCGCCTCTTCCAGCGCGCCGTACAGCTGGTATTGCGAGATGCTGCCGCGCGCGGACGAGACGATGACGGTTCTGCCCCGCAGGTCGGCCACCTTGCCCAGCGGCGAGTCGCCCTGCACCACGATGCCCAGCGAGTCGGGCTGGCCGACGCGGGTGGCCACGATCTTGAGCGGCGTCTTGCCCACCGCGGCCGCCAGCACGGGCAGGTCGCCGGCCATGGCGGTGTCCACCGCGCCGCTGCGGTGCGCTTCAAACAGCGGCGCCGCGCCCTGGAAGTTGGCCCAGCGCCAGGCAAACGGTGCGCCCTCCAGCGTGCGGGCGGCTTCGAACAGGGCACGCAATCCACCGGCCTGGTCGCCCAGCACCAGCGATGCCGCAGGTGCCTGCGCCTGGGCGCGAGCGGCGGAGCCCGGGCCCAGGATGCCGGTGGCGCCCACCGACAGGGCCGCCGCCTGCTGCAGCCACTGGCGGCGCGATGCGCCGGGGCGGCTGCGGTGGCCGGCGCTGCCCCTGTCGTCGCTGCCGATGCCGGGGCGGTTGCCCTCGGCGTGGTCGATGCGGTCGCTCATCAGGCTGCCTTGCGCAGGGTTTGCGCGGCGTGCTCGCCGTCGCGTTCAGCCACTTTGGCGCGCACCAGGGGCAGCAGCTCGCGGCCGTAGTCGATGGCATCCACCAGCGGGTCGAAGCCCCGGATGAGGAAGGTGGTGATGCCCAGGTCGTAGTACTTGAGCAGCGCGTCGGCCACCTGCTCGGGCGTGCCGACCAGGGAGGTGGAGTTGGACCGCCCGCCAATCTCGCGCGCGATGGCCGTCCACAGGCGTTCGTCCACGCGGTCGCCCTTGGCCGCATCGGCCAGCAGGCGCTGCGCGCCTTCGCTTTGCTGCGGTCCCACGCCGCGTGCATAGCCCTGCTGCACGCGCAGGCGGCGGGTGTCGTCCAGGATGCGCTCGGCCTTGGCCCAGGCCTCGTCCTCGGTCTTGCCCAGGATGGGACGGAACGAGATGCTGAAATCCACATGGCGGCCGTGCAAGGTGGCCTCGGCGCGCACGCGGCGCACCAGGTCCCCAGCCTGGGCCAGCGATTCGCCCCACAGCGCGTACACGTCGGCATGCTTGCCGGCCACCTGCAAGGCGGGGGCCGATGCGCCGCCAAAGTAGATGGGCACGCGCTGGCCCTGCAGCGGCTTCACCTCGGACACGGCACCCTTGGCGCGGTAGTAGGTGCCTTCGTGGTCGAAGGGCTTGTCCTCGGCCCACACGCGGCGCAGGATGCCGAGGTATTCGTCGGTGCGCGCATAGCGCTCGTCGTGACCGAGGAAGTCGCCGTCGCGCTGCTGGTCTTCGTCCGAGCCGCCGCTGATGTAGTGAACCGCCAGGCGGCCGCCGGTGTAGTGGTCCAGCGTGGCCAGCTGGCGCGCGGCCAGCGTGGGCGCCACGAAGCCGGGGCGGTGGGCCAACAGCAGGCCGATCTTCTGCGTGACCGAGGCCGCGTAGGTGGCGGTGAGCAGCGTGTCGGGGCTCGATGAGCTGGCGGGCACCAGGATGCGGTCGAAGCCCGCGTGCTCGTGCGCCTGGGCGAACACGCGCACATAGGCGGGGTCCACCGCCGGGCCACGGCGGGGAATGGTTTCTGACACTTCGTTCGGCTGGATCATGCCGATGAACTGGACGGGCATAGCGGGCTCCTGCGGGATAAGCGGTTGGGGGATGGGGTTGAAGGGCATGATCCGCGCGCGGAGCCTGCGCCTCAACGAAGAAAAACGCGTTTGCAAACTCGCCCTCCGCATACCCCCGGCCCGGGGTGGCGGGCAGGTTAGAGTTGCGTGCGATTCATCCGCCGACCACCCTCCTTCCTCCCCCAGATTCCGCCCTGCCCCATGGACCTGCGCGCGCTCCGCTACTTCATCGCCGTGCTGGAAGCCGGCAGCCTCTCGCGCGCGGCGGGCACGCTGTACATCGCCCAGCCCGCGCTCACCGCGCAGATCAAGAAGCTCGAGGGCGAGCTGGGCGCGCGGCTGTTCGAGCGCTCGCACGCCGGCGTCACGCCCACGCCCGCCGGGCAGCAGCTGTACGAAGACGCCCGCCGCCTGCTGAGCGACGCCGCCGCGATGCGCGAGCGCATCCAGCGCCTGCCGCAGGGGCCCGAGGGCTCGGTGACGATCGCGGTGCCGTTCCTGCTCTCGTCGCTGATCATGGGCCCGCTGCTGGCGCACCTGAAGGAGTCGCACCCGCGCATCCGCGTCTTTGTCCTGGACGACCTGAGCCTGATGGTGAAAAAGGCGATGCTCGACCGCCGCGCGGACATCGGCATCCTGGTGGACGCGGCGCAGGTGGAGGGCCTGCACTGCCGCCCGCTGGTGCGCGAGGCCATGTATTTTTGCGGGCACGACCCCGGCGGCGCCGTGCGGGCGCTGCTGCGCAAGCCACCGGGTGCCAACGCCATCGCCGCCACTACCGGCACCGTTGCGGGCGCGGCGGCCGCCACCGCGCGCCCCACCATCGACTTCGCCGACGCCGCCGCGCAGCCCCTGGTGCTGCAGTCGCGCCGCTACTCCATCCGCCAGCGGGTGGAAGAAGCCGCCGCCGCGCGCGGCGTGGCCCTGAACATCGCCCACGAACACGACTCCGCCCGCGTGATCCGGTCGCTGTACGCGTGCGGGGGCGGCTTCACCTTCACGCCCGCCTGCGCGCTGGGCGACGCGCCTGCCGCCGGGCCCGACTGGATGGTGGCCCGCGTGGTCAACCCCGAGCTGACGCGCAGCTATACCCTGGCCACCACCGCCGACCGCGAGGTGGACGGCGTGATGCAGGTGGTGATGGAGGCGCTGATCGCGGTGGTGCTGGAACTGGTGGTGTCGGGGAAGTGGGAGGCGGTGGTGTGAGGATGCCCAGGGTGACATTGCTCGAATCCGCGCAGTACCAGGACCAGGCAGCAGCCACCTTCGCGGCGGTGGCCGCTGAAGTCGCCAGGCTTGTGCCCCACGCCATCATCGAACACATCGGTGCCTCGTCCATCCCAGGCGCCATCTCCAAGGGCGACCTGGACATCTGCTTGCTGGTACCGGCGCAGGACCACGCACGCAGTGTCGAAGCCCTGGAAGCTGCGGGCTACGTGGCCAAGGCCGGCACGCTGCGCACGCCCGCGCTGTGCATGCTTTTGTCAGCCGACACCACCATGGACGTTGCACTGCAGGTGGTAGCGCGTGGCTCGGAGTTCGAGTTCTTTCTGCATTTTCGCGATGCCTTGCGCGCCGACCCTGCGCTGGTAACCCAGTACAACCAGCTCAAACAGCGGTTCGCATCCGATGGGATGGACCGATACCGCGACGAGAAAGCGCGGTTCATCAAGGCGGTGCTGCAGGCCGCAGGAACATCCTGCGCTGCAGATTGATCGCACGCCTTCCCGAAAAACCAGCCGCAGGAGACACGCATGCCATCCACCAGCACCACAAACAACCAGCCCGCCTCCACCCTCATCGACCAGCGCATCGCCGACCTCGCCGACTGGCGCGGCCGCGCGCTGGCCCGCATGCGCCAGCTCATCCACGAGGCCGCGCCCGGCGTGGTGGAGGAATGGAAGTGGATGGGCACGCCCGTGTGGTCGCTGGGCGGCATCCTGTGCACCGGCGAGAGCTACAAGGCGTCGGTGAAGCTCACCTTCCTCAAGGGGGCCTCGCTGCCCGACCCGGCCCGGCTCTTCAACGCCAGCCTGGACGGCAACGCGCGGCGGGCCATCGACATCCATGAAGGCGATGAGGTGGATGCCGATGCCTTCAAGGCGCTCATCCGCGCTGCGGTGGAGCTCAATGCCGCCAGGCCCGCCGGCAGAAAGCCCGCCGCCCGCGCCAAGGCGAAATAGTGTTCCCAGGGTGGTGGCCGGCAGCAAGGCCATCAATTCATCTGATACCTCCCCATCAGCAATCGGTATTTCCCTGATACCCCCGTCTTCTGGAACAGTGGCCCTATGCCCCGCGCTCGACGGGGCCGGTGTTTCAGGAGACAGCCATTACCACCCCCTCCCCCCCCTCTCCCCGCGCGGTCGCCAACGTGGGCGCGCTTGTCGCCAGGAGCGCCCGGACGCACGCCCGGCGCGTGGCCGTGAAGAGCCCCGCGCGCAGCGTCACCTATGCCGAGCTGGAGCAGCGCTCCAACCGCCTGGCCAACGCCCTGCTCGGCCTGGGCCTGGCGCGCGGCGACCGCGTGGGCATCTACCTGCCCAACTGCGTGGAAATCGTCGAGATCGAGGTCGCCTGCTACAAGGCCGGGCTCGTCAAGGCACCCTTCAACGCCCGTCTGTCGCCCGCCGAAGTGGGCGCCGTGGCGGCCAACAGCGATGCCGCCCTCATCGTCACCACGGCCGAGCGGGCCGAGGCCATCCGCCCGCACGTGGAGCAGGCACTGCAGGGCGGCATGCCGCGCCTGCTGCTGCTCGATGGCGCAGGCGCCGCAAGCTACGAGGCCGCACTGGCGCAAGCCAGCGATGCCTTCAGCCCCGTGCAGGTGCACGAGCACGAGGTGGCCGTGCTGCACTACACCTCGGGCTCGTCGGGCGTGCTGAAGGCGGCCATGCAGACCTTTGGCAACCGGCTGGCGCAGCTGCGCAAGTTCCTCACGCGCTCGGACGGACAGCAGCCCGGGCACATCCTGGGGCTGGTGGGGCCGATCACGCACGCATCGGGCATGCAGATCGTGCCCGCGCTGTGCCAGGGCGTGACCATCCGCCTGTTCAACGGCTTCGAGCCCGCGCGCTTCATCGCCGACATGCGCGCCGACCGCGTGACGCACACCTTCATGGTGCCCACCATGATCAACATGCTGCTGGCCGAGCTGGAGGGCCAGTACCGCCCCCTGCCCGACCTGCTGCGGCTGGGCTATGGCGCCGCCCCCATGGCGCCCGCACGCATCCTGAAGGCCATGGATGTGTTCGGGCCCGTGCTGCAGCAGGGCTATGGCGCGGGCGAGACCACCTCGGGCGTGTGCGGCCTGTCGGTGGAAGACCACCTGTTCGCCCGCGCCGCGCGGCCCGAGCGCCTGGCATCGTGCGGGCGGCCGTTCCTCGAATGCGATGTACAGATCCTGGGCGACGACGGCCAGAGCGTGGCCACGGGCGAGATCGGCGAGATCGTGGTGCGCGGCGACGACATCTTCGCGGGCTACTGGCGCGCGCCCGAGCTCACGGCCGAGGTGCTCAAGGACGGCGCCTACCACACGGGCGACCTGGCCCGCATGGACGACGAAGGCTTTGTCTACATCGTGGACCGCAAGAAGGACATGGTGATCAGCGGCGGCTTCAACGTGTACCCGTCGGAGGTGGAAGCGGTGCTGTACCAGCATGACGCGATCGCCGACGCCTGCGTGTTCGCCGTGCCCGACGACAAGTGGGGCGAGGCCGTGGCCGCGCACGTGGTGCTCAAGCCCGGCCACACGGCGGGCGACGAGGTCAGCGCCGCCATCGACGCCTTCTGCGCCCAGCACCTGGGCGGCTTCAAGCGGCCCCGGCGCATCGAGTTCGTGCCCACGCTGCCCAAGAACCCCAATGGCAAGGTGATGCGCCGCGCGGTGCAGGCCCCCTACTGGGAGGGCCGGGGCCGCATGGTGAACTAGAGAGCGGCATCCCCCCGAGGCGCCGCGCGCCCTGGCGCGTCCGCCAGAGGCGGCCCTCGCCCCGCGTCCGCGGCACCGGGCCGCGCCAGTTTCCATATCCAGTCGGCACCACAACCGACAAGGAATCTCGACATGAACAACCACGACATCACCTCCCCCATCCCCGCGCCACTGTTTCCGGGCGTGCCGTTCGAAGGCTCGCCGCAGGCGGCTGAGCTGATCACCCGCATCAACGAGTACCTGCACGGCGAGCTGGCCGCGCTGGCGCGCGAGCATGGCATCGACCACGAGAACAGCCCCGGCAAGGCGCTGCTGCGCCAGGTGTGGAAACGTTCGCACGCGCTGGGCTTCTACGGCATGACGCTGCCTCCGCAGATGGGCGGCCTGGGCCTGTCGGTGCTGGACCATGTGCTCGTGAAGGAAGCGATCTATGCCAGCGGCTCGCCCTTCGCGCCGCATGTGTTCGGCGAGCTGAGCGGCCCGCCGCGCGTGGGCGCGCTGGCGCGCGTCGCCACGCCGTTCCAGCTGCAGAACTTCATCCTGCCCGTGGCGCAGGCCGACATGGCGATCTGCTTTGCGCTGACCGAGGCCGAGGCGGGCTCGGATGCGGGCAACGTGCAGACCCGCGCCGTGAAGGATGGCAACCACTACGTGCTCACCGGCGAGAAGCGCTTCATCTCGGGCTCGCCCTTTGCCGACTATGCGGTGCTGATGGCCTCCACCGCCACCGATCCGGCGCAGCGCGAGGTGTCCGCGTTCTTCGTGGACCTGCATGCGCCCGGCGTGCGCGTGCAGGCGGGCTACAAGACCATGGCGGGCCAGACGAGCACGGGCAACATCGCCCTGGACGGCGCGCGCGTGCCGGCCACCCACCTCATCGGCGAGCCGGGCCGGGGCCTGGCGCTGGCGCTGGGCCGCATCACCGTGAACCGGCTGCTGCACTGCCCCGCCATGCTGGGCCTGGCCCAGGTGGCGCTGCGCGATGCGCGCGACTACGCGCAGCAGCGCCAGCAGTTCGGCCGCGCCATCGGGCAGTTCCAGGCCATTCAGCACATGCTGGCCGACATGGCGACCGACTGGGCCGCCGCGCGCGGGCTGATGCTGGCCACCGCCCGGCAGATCGACGCGGGCGGCGATCCGCGCGCGCAGGCAGCGATGGCCAAGCTGTTCTGCTCGGAAGCGGCGTTCCGCATTGCCGACCGCGCGGTGCAGATCCACGGCGGCGAAGGCATCGTGCAGGGCCGGCGCGTGGAATTCCTGTTCCGCATGCTGCGCATGTACCGGGTGCTCACGGGCACGAGCGAGATCCAGCGCAACACCATCGCCAAGGAATTGCTGGCAGCCCCCTGAGCGGCTGCGCCGCCGCTGCGGCGCGCAGGCCCCGGCCCGGGCCCGGGCCAGGCCAGTTGCTCGGGTCCGCCATACCGCCACAACGGTGCCCCAGTGCGCGAGCGCACCCACCCGACAATCACAAGGAGACAAGACATGACAACCCACTCCCCATCCTCCCCGCGCCGCCGCGCCCTGCTGGCCGCCAGCCTGCTGCCGCTGCTGGCGGGCCCGCCCGCCCTGGCCTCCGCCCCCTGGCCCCGCCGCGCCATCAAGTGGGTGGTGCCCTATCTGGCCGGCACGGGGCCCGACACCACGGCCCGCATCGTGGCCGAGGCCGTGTCCAAGGAACTGGGCCAGCCCGTGGTCATCGAGAACCGTGGCGGCGTGGGCGGCAACCTGGGCGCGCGGCAGGTGGCCAAGGCCGCGCCGGACGGCTACACCTGGATCTACTCGGGCTCGCCCATGGCGGCCAGCATGCGCATGTACAAGGCGCCCGGGTATGACGTGCTCAAGGACTTCCGCCACGTGATCGGGCTCACCAGTTCCGACACCACGGTGATCGTGCACGCCAGCTCCGACATCCGCACGCTCGAGCAACTGCTCACCCGCATGCGCGCCCAGCCGGGCAAGATCGACTACGCGTCGGGCGGCATCGGCACCCCGTCGCACCTGGGGGTGGAGATGCTGCTGAGCGTGGCCCAGGCCGAAGCCACCCACGTCCCCTACAAGGGCGCCTCGGAGATCGTGAATGCCGTGATGGGCCAGCAGGTGACTTTCGGCGCCCCCATCACCTCGGTGGCGTACGCCAACATCCAGGCTGGAAAATTGCGGGCCCTGGCCGTGACCGGCCCCCGGCGCAACCCCAAGCTGCCGGGCGTGCCCACGCTGGCGGAGCTGCAGGTGCCCGGCGTGGAGCTGACGTCGTGGGGCGGTGTCTCGGTGCCCACCGGCACGCCCGACGCCATCGTCGCGCGCGTGCGCGCCGCCTTCGATGCCGCGCTCAGGCAGCCCGCCGTCGTGAGCGCGCTGGAAGAACAGGGCGGCCAGGTCTTCGTGCAGGACAGCGAGGCCTTCACACGCGCTTTCGGCAAGGAAATAGCGTTCACGGAAACCATGATGAAGAGGGCGCGGATGGAGCCGATGTAGCGGCGGCCGGCCGTTTCTCGCCAACGCTTCTCCTTTTATAGCAACTACCGCTGGATGGATGGTCGGCAGCGGCACTTTTCATACCCAAACCCTGGCTGCGGCGCGGCCGCCGTGCGTTCGCACCCTTGCGCCACGGGCCGGCCCCGGGGCCGCCCGCTCCTTGACCCCCGTCAAGCAGGCCCGCGCCACGGGCATTTGTCCGACAGGCGGCCGATTCCTTGGATGGCGGGCAGCGCGCCCGCCCCGTCCAAGAATGAATGCAGCGAGTGACATTGCTCGCCTGCCCGCAACACGACAAGGAGAGCCCCATGAACACCCTCTCGAATCCCGTGGCCGAGGAAAAACCCATCGACCCCGACCTGGCCGCACAGGCCGTGCCCGGCCACGGCGTCCCCTCGCAGGACCCCGACCCCGCCGCGCAACATACCCTGAGCCCGAGTGAATCCGAGCGCGAGTCCAAATCCGCCCTGATGGGGGGCGGCATGATGGCCGGAGCCGCCGCCGGCGCGGCCGTGGGCGTGGCGGTGGCGGGGCCCGTGGGCGTGTTCGTGGGCGGCACGGCAGGCGCCATCGCCGGCGCCCTCGGCGGCGCGGCCGTGGGCCAGGTGGTCGAACCCGAAGCGCCCAAGGAGCCCCCGGACGAAGCCGCCGAGCCGGGATACATAGAGAAGCCCTAGCTTTCTCGCCGCCCGTGGAGCGCCATTCCCTGTACAAAGCCCGCATTCGCGGGCTTTTGTGCTTCGGGGTGGCGCGGTGGCGGCGCCATGCCGTACCGTGGAGAATCCGGCCCACAGGCCGCCGGAATCCAGGGCGGTTCCGGCCCGGCAGCCCCTCCCCCCACGAAAACCGCGAGGAAGAACCCATGCAAATCACGCTCTCCAGCCTGTTCGTCGAAGACCAGGACCACGCCCTGCACTTCTACACCACGGTCCTCGGCTTCGAGAAGAAGCATGACATTCCCATGGGCACCTTCCGCTGGCTCACCGTGACATCGCCGGAAGGCGCCACGGGCGTCGAGCTGGTGCTGGAGCCCATGGCCTTCGCGCCCGCGCGGGTCTACCAGAAGGCCTTGTTCGAGGCGGGCATTCCGGCCACCGCGTTCATGACCCATGACATCGATGCGGAGTTCCGCAGGCTTTCGGAGCGGGGCGTGGCGTTCCGTGGCACGCCCCTGGCCATGGGGCCCATCAAGGCGGTGCTGTTCGAGGACACGTGCGGCAATCTCATCAACCTGGTCCAGCCGGGAGCGTGAGCCACCGAGGCCGGGGCGAAATGCTATCTCATTGATAGCTATCAGCGCTTATCCAGCGGCGCTGAAAGCCGTTTTCATTCATTTCCGGGCCCTGGCCCCACGGCGGCCCAAGGCCCGGTGCTCAGTGGGGAAAGCCTCCTCGCACAAGGCGCACCGGCTCGGCGTCCATGCGGCGTATGAGCGCCTGCAGGCCATCCACCGGCGCCGTGGCGGCCCCGACCGGCGGCGCGGGCGCGGCGGTGGCCCGGCAGACCAGGTCGTCCTCGGACCACGCGGCCTTGCCGGGCCGGCCCCGCGCACGCAGCCAGCCCGCGCGGTCCACGATCAGCTGGTAGCCCGGCAGTTCGGCGGCAGACACGCCCAGCACCAGGGCCAGCGCCTGCTCCACGGCGCTTTTGTGCTGCGGATCGCCCTGCGGCTGGCACTCGGCATCGGCGCCCGCCGGCAAGGCGCCCGCCACCAGGGTGACCAGGCGCGGGTCATCGGCCACCAGCGGCACGCCCGGGCCCGCCACGGCCACACGCACGCGCTGGCCCACCAGGTCCCGGCTCTGGCGGGCCCGGCCATGGCGGCACTGCACGGCCATGCCGGGCAGGCGCACGGGCCGGTCCCAGGTGCCGGCCTCGCGCAGCATCTGCCCTGCGGCACGGGCCTGCAGGTAGTCCAGCACGTCCCAGATTTCTTCGTCGCGCAGCGCGCTGCCCACGCCCGGCATGGTCTGCACGCCGGCGCGGTTGTGCATGCCCTCGCGCACACGCCAGAACAGCTCGCCGTCGAGCCGCTTCCACAGCAGCGCGCCGTTCAGGTTGGGCGGCCACTGGGCCAGCTGCGGGGCATCGGGGCCTTCGCCCCGGCCATCGGCGCCGTGGCAGCGCACGCAGTGCTGCTGGTAGACAGCCTGGCCGCGGACGATGCCCCCGGCAGCGAAACCGGTGGGCGACTGGTGCAGGCTGGTGGGCACGGCGGGCGCGAGCAGCAGGTGCGCCTGGGGCCAGGGGGCAAACACCAGCAATGCGGCCGCCAAGGCGATCAGCCACGGGCGCGCGCGCTGGAAGGGCAGCGACACCGCCAGGGCCAGCAGCGCGGCCCCCGCGCACAGCAGGGACAGCAGCACCTGCCGCGCGTGGCCCGCGTCCACCGCCAGCATCTCGGCCGCGATGCGGTGCCCCCACGGCCATGCGGGCTGGCCATGGACTTCCGGCGCCAGGCCCAGCGCATGCAGCACCGCGCGCAGGCCCTGCTGCGCGGCGAGCAGGCCTTCGAGCAGGCCGTTCAGCAGATCCGGCGACAACCCGCTGGCCTACCAGCTCGCACCCAGGCCCAGCAACGCCAGGGCCTCGTGGCGCAGGGCCGCAAGGCGCGGGTCGCCGCGGTGGCGCGGGTAGGGCAAATCGTTCACCAGCACCTGCTGGATGCGCGCGGGCCGGTCGGAGAACACCACCACGCGCTGGGCCATGAAGAGCGCCTCTTCCACATCGTGCGTGACCAGCAGGGCCGAGAAACCCGTGCGCAGCCACAGGTCCACGAGCTCGGTCTGCATGGTCAGGCGCGTGAGCGAGTCGAGCTTGCCCAGCGGCTCGTCGAGCACCAGGAGGCTCGGGTCGTTGACCAACGCACGGGCCAATGCCACGCGCTGCGCCATGCCGCCCGACAGCTGGTGCGGGAAGGCCTTGGCAAAGTCCTGCAGGCCGACCAGGCGCAGCGCTTCGTCCACCCGGTGGCGCTGCTGGCGCAGGATGCCGCGCGCCTGCAGGCCCAGGGCCACGTTGTCCCACACGGTGCGCCAGGGAAACAGCGTGGGGTCCTGGAAGACCACGATGCGCGAGGGATCGGGGTCGGTGATGGGCGCGCCGTCCTGCAGCAGCTCGCCCGTGGTCGCGGGCTCCAGCCCCGCCACCAGGCGCAGCAAGGTGCTCTTGCCGCAGCCGCTGGGCCCGAGCAGGGCCACGAACTCGCCGGGGGCGATGGACAGGTCCAGCTCGTCGATCACGTGCAGCGGGCCGGCGGGCAGGTCGAACCAGTGGCTGACATTGCGCACGTCGATGCGTGCGCCCGTCACCTTGGCTCCCACACCCGTTTCAGGGGCGGTCGCGGTGCTCACCATTTCACCACCCCCTTCTGCCACGACAGCACCCGGTCGCGCAGCACGAACAGCAAGGTGATCACGCCCGAGAACAGCAGCGCCATCACGATCAGCGCGGCGTACATGTTGGGGTACGCCGCCCAGCCCTGGGCCCAGGTCAGGTACCAGCCCAGGCCGGCCTTCACGCCCAGCATCTCGGCCACCACCAGGGTGGAGAACGCCGCGCCCAGGCCCATGAACAGGCCCACGAACACCTGCGGCAGCGCCGCCGGGATGGCCACGCGCAGCACCAGGAACCAGGGCGACGCGCCCATGGTGCGCGCCACGTCGTAGTAGTTCTTGTGCACGCCCGCCACGCCCGACCAGGTGAGGATGGCGACCGGGAAGGCCGTGCCCAGCGCGATCAGGAAGATCGCCGTGGACCAGCTCGACGGAAAGAAATAGAAGCTCACCGGCAGCAGCGCCGTGGTGGGCACGGGGCCCAGGATGCGCAGCACCGGGTGGATCCAGTAGCTGGCCTGGCGCGACCAGCCGATGAGCACGCCCGTGGTGAAACCCGCCGCCGCGCCGATGGCGATGCCCAGCGCCAGCAGGCGGACCGATGCGCCCGCGCTTTCCAGCAGGCGCGCCCAGTCGGTGGCGTAGACCTCCACCAGGCTTTGCGGCGGTGCGAAGAACGGGGGCGGCAAGGTGCCCAGCTTGGCGGTGAACACCTCCCACACCGTGAGGCCGGCGGCGATGGCCACCAGCCAGGGGCCGGCCCGCCGCACCTTGTGGCCCACGGGCCCCAGCGCGCCCGCAACGAACGCCAGCACCGCCAGAAGCACTGCCACGGCACCGGCACCGATGGCGAATTCTTCGGTGAATGCCCACTCGCTGAAGCCTGCCGGCTTGTTGGGCCACAGGTAGGTCAGCAGGCCCAGCGCCGCCCAGGCGGCGGCGGCCAACAGGCCCGTCCGCCAGAAGGCGGGAATGGGCCGGGCCGCGCCGAATGCGGCGGGCGCGGCCACCTTCGCGGGAGGCGCCGCGGGGCGTCGCGCCCGGGGCGCCTCGGCCACGGAATTGGGCGCTGGCAGGATATGGTCGGCAACGGTGCTCATGGCAAACTCCGGTGAATGTCAGTTCGTGTGGCGATGCGCATCGCCCACAACCCGTGAAACTGGCGCGCCCACAGCCAGTGCGCCCGCGCTAGGGCCGCCCCGCAGCGCCGAGCTGGGGGCGTCCTCCTCCCGCATTGCGCGGCAATGCGAGAGAGGGGTGAAGGCGCGAAGCGACTCAGGGAATGCGCCACTTCAGGCCAGCACGTCGGCATGCACATGGGCGGCGAAACGTGCGGGATCGGTGGAGGGCTTGAGCACCCCCACCAGCTTGAAGTCGCGCGCATAGAACTCGATCTCCTGGCGCAGCGCCGTGCCCACGGGGTGGCTGCGGTGCGTGAGCGTGCCCAGCACGGCGCGCAGATCGTCCTGCGGCACCTTGGAGTAAGGGCTGAAGATGCGCGCCGTCTCGTTCGGGTTGTCGGCCACGAAGTCCGAGGCCTCGATGATGGCGCGCGTGAGGGCCGCGGCCGTGCCCTTGTCGTTGCGTACCAGGGCGCCGCTCACGCCGAGCACGCAGCAGGTCTTGGCCGCGTACTCGCCCGAGAGGTTGGAGGCCAGGTCCACCAGGCCCTTGGTGCGGCGCTGGATCAGCAGCAGGTTGGGGTCGCCGTCGGCAATGGCCTGGGCCTCGCCCTTTTCCACGGCCAGGCCCAGCATGTCGCCGGGGAACTGGCGCCATGTCACGTCCTTTTCGGGGTTCAGGCCGGCCTTGGTGAGCAGCACCGAGAAGAAGTTCTTGCCCGGGCTGTTGAGGTCCGACACGGCAATGGTCTTGCCCTTGAGCTTTTGCAGGCTGGTCACGCCCGCCGCTTCGTAGCCCACCAGGCGCGAGCAGCCGCCGTGCGAGCTGCCCACCAGCTTCACGTCGAAGCCCGACTCCAGCGGCTTGATCCAGCGGTGCACCATGCCCAGGCCGGCGTCGGCCTTGGAGGTGGCGATGGTCTCCAGCAGCTGGTCGGTGGAACCGGCGAAGTTGACCAGCTCGACCTTGAGGCCGTGTTTTTCGAAGATGCCACGCTCGATCGCCACCGGGGCGGCCGACAGGCAGATGGCATTGGCGTTCCACGCCAGCTTCACCTCGCGCAGCTTGCCGGCAGCCAGCACGTGGCTGCCCACCACGCCCGAGGCGCCCACCACCGTGGCCGCGCCCGTGGCCCGCAGCAACTGCCGGCGCGACCAGCGCGCTTCTCCCCCACCCAGAATTTGACCCTTGTTGTTCATGCCCTGCACCTTTTGTGTGAAAAAGACAAAATGGCCGCGCATCCGCAGCCCGCTGACCGCATTGCATGCGCACGGGCACCAAAAGAGAACGAAGAAAAACGGAGATGCATATGCAAAAGATTCCACACACCCCCGCGCCGGACACTGGTGCAATACAGCGCATGAATGCCCTCGCCCCCACGGCCCTGCCGCACGCGACACCAACGTCCACAGCGCCCGACACCGCCCGCCTGCGCCACTTCGTGCAGCAACTGGCCGCGCTGGTGGAAAGTACGCCGCCGGAGCCAGAATTGCTGGCGCGCGGCGGCGCCCTGCTGGGCGCCCTGGTGGCCCACGACGACTGGCTGCCGGCCGCGTTTGCGCAGCCGAACCCCGACCGCTACCAGCAGTACCTGCTGCATGCCGATGCGCTGGGCCGCTTCTCGGTGGTGAGCTTTGTGTGGGGCCCGGGCCAGGCCACGCCCATCCACGACCACACGGTGTGGGGCCTGATCGGCATGCTGCGCGGCGCCGAAGATTCGCAGGCATTCGCCCGCACCGCCGATGGGCGCTGGGCGCCAGAGGGCGCACCGCACCGGCTGCGGCCCGGCGATGTCGATGCCGTGTCGCCCACCATCGGCGACGTGCACCGGGTGAACAATGCGTGGGAGGGCCAGACCTCCATCAGCATCCACGTGTATGGCGCCAACATCGGCGCCGTGCAACGCAGCGTGTACCTGGAAGACGGCACGGCCAAGCCCTTCATCTCGGGCTACAGCAATGCGACGCTTCCGAACATCTGGGACCTGTCCCGCAGCCCGGCGCCCTCGGCCTGAACCTGTTTTCGAAGACCCGTACGATTTCCCCATGACTGCTTCCACTATTCCAGAGACTTCCGTCCTCCAGGTCCGCGAGGCCCTGCTCGCCCGCGAGGAAATCGCCCTGCTCGACGTGCGCGAGGAAGACCCCTATGCCCAGGGCCACCCGCTGTTCGCCGCCAACCTGCCGGCCAGCAAGATCGAGCTGGAGGCCTTCGCGCGCATTCCCCGCCGCGACACCCTCATCGTGGTCTACGACGATGGCGAGGGCCTGGCCGAACCCGCGGCACGCACGCTCCAGCAGCTGGGCTACACCCGTGTGACCCTGCTGGCGCGCGGCCTGCAGGGCTGGCGCGATGCCGGGGGCGAGCTGTTCATCGACGTGAACGTGCCCAGCAAGTCCTTCGGCGAGCTCGTGGAGGCCGAGCGCCACACGCCCTCGCTGGCGGCTGAAGAAGTGCAGGCGCTCATCGACGCCCGGGCCGACGTAGTGGTACTGGACGCGCGCCGCTACGACGAGTACCACACCATGAACATCCCCACCGGCGTGAGCGTGCCCGGCGCCGAGCTGGTGCTGCGCGCGCAGGCGCTCGCGCCCAACCCGGCCACGCAGATCATCGTGAACTGCGCGGGCCGCACGCGCAGCATCATCGGCACGCAGTCGCTGGTGAACGCGGGCATCCCCAACCCCGTGGCCGCCTTGCGCAACGGCACCATCGGCTGGCTGCTGGCCGGGCAGACGCTGGAACGCGGCGCCAGCCGACGCTTCGACCCCGCCGTGCACATCGACCGCAATCAGGCACCGCAACAGGCGCGCAACGTGGCCGACCGGGCCCGCGTGCAGCGCGCCCAGGCCGGCGACCTGGCCCGCTTCGCGGCCGAGGCCGGCCGCACCACCTACCTGCTGGACGTGCGCACGCCCGAGGAGTTCGCGGCCGGCCACCTGCCCGGCTTTCGCAACACCCCCGGCGGCCAGCTGGTGCAGGAGACCGACCACACGGCCGCCGTGCGCGGCGCGCGCCTGGTGCTGGTGGACGACGACGGCGTGCGCGCCAACATGAGCGCATCGTGGCTGGCCCAGATGGGCTGGGAAGTGTGGGTGCTCGACGGCGCGCAGCCGGCGGATTTCAGCGAGACCGGCGCCGTGGCCAACACCGTGCCCGAACCCGAAGGCCCCATCGCCTGGGCCACCCCCGCCCACCTGGCGGCCTGGCTGCAAGACGGCGGCGCCGACCACACGGCCGTGCTGGACCTGACCACCAGCGCCAACTACACGCTGCGCCACATCCCCGGCGCGTGGTTCGTGATCCGCTCACAGCTCGCGCAGGCCGTGCAGTCCATCCCGCGCGCGCAGCGCTATGTGCTCACCTGCGGCAGCAGCCTGCTGGCCCGCTATGCCGCGCAGGACCTGGCCCGCCTCACGGGCGCCCCGGTGCATGTGCTCGAGGGCGGCACCCTGGCCTGGATCGCGGCCGGCCTGCCGCTGGAACATGGCGAGACACGCCTGGCCTCGCCCCGCATCGACCGCTACCGCCGCCCCTATGAAGGCACCGAGAGCCCGCGCGAAGCCATGCAGGCCTACCTGGACTGGGAGTTCGGCCTGGTGGAGCAGCTGGGGCGCGATGGCACGCACGGCTTCAAGGTGCTGTGACCAGGCCACCAGGCGCTCCACATTTCATAGCTGCCAGCGCCTTCTCCAAAAGCGCTGGAGCCATTTTTCATGTTGATTCTCAGCCATCCAGGCGGCCGTGGCGCCACTGCACGTTCAGCGCCAGCGTCTGCCCCTGTGCCAGCGTGCGCAGGCCGGGCTGCCCAGGCTGGTGAAAGGCGTCAATGGGCTGGGTGATGGGCTCGAAGCAGAACGCGGGCCCCTGCGGCGGGCGGTAGATGAGGCAGAAGTGCCCCGCCGCGCCGCCATGCTGCGCGAAGTCGGGCATGTGCGCGGTGAGCTGCAGCCCCCGCTCCGGCCATTCGATGCGCGCCGTGCCGCCCCAGCCGGTGTAGGCGTTGTCGATCAGGCTGCCGTGGGCGGAGATGCCTTCATTCAGGTTCCAGCCTGGCGGGAACCGGGCCGTCAGCTCCGTGGGCAGCGGGTCGGCCCCGCTGAGCCAGACGGCCCCCACCGGCGCGCTGATGCGCGTGCCGGGCGTGCGCGGAAACCAGGGGTGCAGGCCCAGGCCGTAGGGCAGCGGCTGGGCACCACGGTGCTGCACCCGCACGCCCTGGTCCAGGCCGCCCTCCACGAGGCGAAAGGTTTGCACGCACTCATAGTCGTACGGGTTGCCGTCAAAGCCTTGCGAGCGCAGCGTCATCTGCAGCGTGTCGGGCGCGGGCTGGGTCATCTCCCAGGGCTGCAGCCAGCCATCGCCGTGGATGGGGTACGGCTCGCCAGCGCGGTTGGGCCGCACGGGATGGAACTGCCCGGCGTGCGTGAAGCCGCCGCCGCTGATGCGGTTGGACCAGGGCACCATGGCGAAGGAGGCCATCTTGTACAGATCGGGCGTGGCCCCGTCCCAGGGGCGCCAGAGGTCAATCCGGCCGCCGGGCTGCCGGGGGTCGTCGATCTGCCAGGCGGCCACGCTGCCGCCCAGCGAGGGGACCAGCCCCAGGTGCTGGCCCGCGTGGCTCAACCAGGTGATGGGGTGGGTGGTGGAATCGTTCATGCACGTGCTTTCATGAAGGAGGTCAGCCACCGAACAGATGGGCGGGCACGCCGGGGCTGTCGATCTCGATGGCAAACACGCTGCCGGCCAGCGGCTGTGCAGCGAGCTGCTCGGGCGTGAGGCCGACCCGCGCGGTGGTGATGAACAGCGTGCGCAGGTCCGCGCCCCCAAAGGCGCAGGTGGTGACCTGGCTCGCGGGCAGCACCACACGGCCCAGTTCCTCGGCCGTCTCGGGGTCGTGGCAGGTCACGCAGTGGCCGCCCCAGTGGGCGATCCAGAGGCGGCCCAGGGCGTCCGTGGTCATGCCGTCGGGCAGGCCGTCCTCGGCACTGAAGCGTTTCCACACCTGCTTGTGCGACACGGTGCCTGCGGCCGCATCGAAGTCGTAGCGCCAGGTGATGGAGCTGAGCGTATCGTTGAAGTACAGGCACTGTCGGCCCTCCACCAGGGCCCAGGTGGGCCCGTTGGTCACCACGAAGCCCTCGTCATGGCGCGTGCAGCGGCCGTCGGGGTCGTAGCGGTAGAGCGCGCCAGTGGGCAGCTGGCAATCAAAGTCCATGCTGCCGCCCCAGAAGCGGCCCTGCGCGTCGCACTTGCCGTCATTGAAGCGGTTGCCCGGCAGCTCGGCCGCGGGCTGGTGCAGGTAGTGCGGGGCGCTGTCGGTGGCCGGGTCGAATAGCGCGAAGCCGCGCCGCAGGGTGATGATGAGGCCGGGCGCGTCCCGGCGCTCGGCCAGGGCCGAGATCTCTTCGTCGAAGCGCCACTGCCCGCGCTCCCCCGTGGCCGGGTCCCACCGGTACAGGCGGCAGCCCAGGATGTCCAGCCAATACACCACCTGCTCACGCACGGACCATACAAGCCCCTCCCCCAGCTGCGCATCGGCTTCGACCACGCAGCGCAGGGGCCCCGTGGGGCTGGGGACGGGAAATCGCGACGCAGCGGACGCTGCCATGGGACTCTGGTTGCTCAAAGCTTGTCTCCTGTTTGTTGTTTACCTGCCTGCCTCTTGACGCCGGGCATCTTATCAACGTCAATTGATGCATGGAATGATTATTTTTGGAATTTTTCGATATATAAATTGCAATGACAACTGATATCCATACCCCCTCCCAGCCCGCCACACTCGCCCAATTTCCCAGCCTGCAAGGCCGATCGGTCTTCGTCACGGGCGGGGGCAGCGGCATCGGCGCGGCCATCGTCGCGGCGTTCGCCGAACAGGGTGCGCGCGTGGCCTTCGTGGACGTGGCGCGCGAAGCCAGCGAAGCCCTGGCGCAGCAGATCGCCGACGCAGGCCACGCGCGCCCCTGGTGGCAGGTATGCGACGTGCGCGACATCGCCGCGCTGCAGGCGGCCATTGCCCAGGCCGCTGCCACCCTGAGCGACTTCTCGGTGCTGGTGAACAACGTGGCCAGCGACGACCGCCATACGCTGGAATCGGTCACGCCTGACTACTACGACGAGCGCATGGCCATCAACGAGCGCCCGGCCTTCTTCGCCATCCAGGCCGTGGTGCCCGGCATGCGCCGCCTGGGCGCGGGCTCGGTGGTCAACCTGGGCTCCACGGGCTGGCAGGGCAAGGGCGCGGGCTACCCCTGCTATGCCATTGCTAAGTCGTCGGTGAACGGGCTCACGCGGGGCCTGGCGCGCACCCTGGGCCAGGACCGCATCCGCATCAACACCGTGTCGCCCGGCTGGGTGATGACCGAGCGCCAGATCAAGCTCTGGCTCGACGCCGAGGGCGAGAAGGAACTGGCGCGCAACCAGTGCCTGCCCGACAAGCTGCGCCCGCACGACATCGCGCGCATGGTGCTGTTCCTGGCGTCCGACGATGCCGCGATGTGCACGGCGCAGGAATTCAAGGTCGACGCCGGCTGGGTGTGATTCGGACCATCCCCCTGAGTCGCTTCGCGCCTTCCCCCTTCTCTCGAATGGCTGCGCCATTCGGGAAGGGGGACACCGCCAGCGCGGCGGGGCGGCCCTTGCGCGGCGGTCCTGGCCTATGCCGCGCCAGTATCGAGCGGCACCGACAAGCACAAGCTCCGACAGGGAAGCACGCTCAGTCTCCCGCTTCCAGCCGGCGCCCGTACTGCACCAGGCTGGTCTGCTTGAGCGCTTTCATCATGACCTTGGCCGCGGGCGACAGCAGGCGGTCGCTGCGGGTGATGATGCCGAAGGCGTCCATGTGGCAGGGCATGGCCAGCGGCAGGATCGACACCATGCCGTGCGATGCGTAGTAGTGCGCCACGTCGGCCCCCACCACCGCGATCATGTCGCTTTGCTGCAGCATGCGCGTCATGAACAGCAAGGCCGCGGTCTCCACCACGTTGACCGGCGGCGCCAGCCCCTCCTGCTGGAACATCAGGTCGAAGCGGTGCCGCAGCACGCTGCCCGCGGGCGGCACGATCCAGCCCGCGGCCAGCACGTCGCGCAGGGCCAGGCCCGGCACACCCAGCAGGGGGTGGCCCGGGCGGGTCATGGCGCAGACCAGTTCCTCGCTCAGCGGCTCGTAGCGCAGGTTGGCCTTGTCGTGCTCCTCGAACAGCCGGCCCACCAGGATGTCGAGCTTGCCCTGCTCGAGCCGGTCCATCAGCACCGGGCTGGTCTCGATATCGAGCGAGATGCGCAGGCTCGGGTGCTCCTGCTTGACCAGGGCCACGGCGGCGGGCAGCAGGCTCAGGCCCGGCGAGGTGATGGCCCCGATGCCCACCTGGCCGAAGTGCCCGGTCTTGAGCGCCGCCAGCTCCACATGGGCCTGGTTCAGGCTGGCCAGCGCCATGCGCGCGTGGCGGATCATGGTCTCGCCATACCAGGTGGGGCGCATGCCGCGCGGCAGGCGCTCGAACAGCGAAACCTCCAGCACATCCTCCAGGTCCTTGAGCAGCTTGGAGGCCGCCGGCTGGGTCATGCTGAGCACCTGGGCCGCGCGGTGGATGTTGCCCTCCTCGGCCAGGGCCACCAGCAAGAGCAGCTGGCGCGTCTTCAGGCGTGCGCGGATGAACCAGTGGTTGTAGGTGCTCATGGGGTTTTCCAGAATGCGTGGACGTATATGTATTTTGTCAAAAAATCTATTAGATTGATATCTAAATCGATCTTAGACTTTACCGCACATCCGCACCAAGGTTCTTTCCCAGGTTCCCATGAAACTCGGCGACACACAGCAGCTCACCCCCCGGCACCTCATCAATGGGCGCTGGGAGATCGGCACCACCACCGGGGTGAGCACCAACCCGTCGGACACCCGTGAGGTGGTGGCCGAATACGCTCGAGCCGACCGCAACCAGACCGAACGCGCCATCCGCGCCGCCGCCGACGCCCTGCCCCACTGGAGCCAGAGCAGCCCCCAGCGCCGCGCCGACGTGCTCGACCTGATCGGCAGCGAACTGCTGGCGCGCAAGGACGCACTGGGCACCCTGCTGGCCCGCGAGGAAGGCAAGACCCTGCCCGAGGCCGTGGCCGAGGTGGCCCGCGCCGGCCAGATCTTCAAGTTCTTTGCCGGCGAGGCGCTGCGCATCCCGGGCGAGCTCATGGCGTCGGTGCGCCAGGGCGTGCAGGTGGACGTGACCCGCGAGCCCGTGGGCGTGGTCGGCATCATCGCTCCCTGGAACTTCCCGTTCGCGATCCCGGCCTGGAAGATCGCCCCCGCCCTGGCCTATGGCAACACGGTGGTGTTCAAGCCCGCCGAGCTGGTGGCCGCCTGCGGCTGGGCCCTGGCCGAGATCATCAGCCGCTGCGGCCTGCCGGCCGGCGTGTTCAACCTGCTCATGGGCAGCGGCCGCGAGGTCGGCCAGACCCTGGTGGAACACCCGCTGGTGAATGCGATCAGCTTTACGGGATCGGTCGATACCGGAGACCGTATCCTCAAGTCCGCCACGGCGCGCCGTGCCAAGGTGCAGTTGGAGATGGGCGGCAAGAACCCGCTGGTGGTGCTGGCCGACGCCGACATGGACCAGGCCATCGACTGCGCGCTGCAGGGCTCGTACTTTTCCACCGGCCAGCGCTGCACGGCATCGAGCCGGCTGATCGTCGAAGCCAGCGTGCACGATGCCTTCGTCGACCGGCTGCGCCAGCGGCTCACGGCCCTCAAGGTAGGCCATGCGCTCGAACGCGGCACCGAGATGGGACCGGTCGCGGACTCCAGCCAGCTGGAGCAGAACCTCTCTTATGTGGAGATCGCCCGGAGCGAGGGCGCCCAGCATGTCTGGGGCGGCGAGCGGCTCGAACGCGCCACGCCCGGGCACTACATGGCCCCGGCGCTGTTCCTGGCCAGGCCCGAGCACCGCATTGCGCGCGAGGAGATCTTCGGCCCCGTGGCCTGCGTGCTGCGCGCCGACGACTACGAGCATGCGCTGGCCCTCGCCAACGACACGCCCTATGGCCTGTGCGCGGGCATCTGCACCACCTCGCTCAAGCACGCCATGCATTTCAAGCGCAACGCCGTGGTCGGCATGACCATGGTCAACCTGCCCACGGCGGGCGTGGACTTCCACGTGCCCTTCGGCGGGCGCAAGGAGTCGAGCCATGGCCCGCGCGAGCAGGGCCGCCACGCCGCAGAGTTCTACACCACCGTCAAGACCGGCTACATGCTCGCCTGAATCGCCCGCTTTCCTTTCCCGCAGTGCATTTCTTTCTTCCACAACAGCGTCAACAACAGACAGACAGGAGACAAATGATGAAACTGAACCGCCGGACCCTTGTATCCGCCCTGGCCTGCGCCCCCGTGGCCGGGCTGCTCCCGGGCGCCGCCTGGGCCCAGAAACCCATCGTGCTGGGCTTCAGCCAGGTGGGTGCCGAGAGCGAATGGCGCACCGCCAACACCGAATCGATCAAGTCCGCCGCCAAGGAGGCCGGCATCGAGCTCAAGTTCTCCGACGCCCAGCAAAAGCAGGAGAACCAGATCAAGGCCATCCGCTCCTTCATCGCCCAGAAGGTGGACGTGATCGCCTTCTCACCCGTGGTCGAATCGGGCTGGGAGAACGTGCTGCGCGAAGCCAAGGCCGCCAAGATCCCGGTGGTGCTGACCGACCGCTCGGTCAACGTCAAGGACCAGTCACTGTACGTGACCTTCATGGGCTCGGACTTCGTGGAAGAAGGCCGCAAGGCCGGCCGCTGGCTGGTGGACAAGATGAAGGACCAGAAGGGCGACATCAACATCGTCGAGCTGCAGGGCACCGTGGGCTCGGCCCCGGCCATCGACCGCAAGAAGGGCTTCGAGGAAATCGTCAAGGCCGACCCCAAGTTCAAGATCCTGCGCTCGCAGACCGGTGACTTCACGCGCGCCAAGGGCAAGGAGGTGATGGAAGCCTTCCTCAAGGCCGAGGGCAAGAAGATCAACGTGCTCTACGCACACAACGACGACATGGCCATCGGCGCGATCCAGGCCATCGAGGAAGCCGGCCTCAAGCCCGCCAAGGACATCACCATCATCTCCATCGACGCGGTCAAGGGCGCCTTCGAAGCCATGATCGCCGGCAAGCTCAACGTGAGCGTGGAATGCAGCCCCCTGCTGGGCCCGCAGCTGATGACGGCCGTGAAGGACATCAAGGCCGGCAAGGCGGTGCAAAAGCGCATCGTGACCGAGGAAGGCATCTTCCCGATGGAAGTGGCCGCCGCCGAGTTCCCCAAGCGCAAATATTGATGCCCCCTGCGTCGCTGCGCGCCTTCCCCCTCAGGGGGAAGGCGCCAGCGCGGCGGCACTGGCCTGGGGCGCGCCAGTTTCACAGATAGCGGACATGGCATAGGCCAACATCAAAAAACATAGAACCTGGAGACAGATAAATGAAGCGCGAAATTTTCAAGGCCGTGCTGGCCACCGTGGCGCTGGCCGCCGTGGGCGCGACCCCACTGGTCCATGCCCAGGACAAGGGCAGCATCGGCATCTCGATGCCCACCAAGTCCTCGTCGCGCTGGATCGCCGATGGCGACAACATGGTCAAGGTGCTCAAGGAGCGCGGCTACAAGACCGATCTGCAGTACGCGGACGACGACATCCCGAACCAGCTCGCGCAGATCGAGAACATGATCACCAAGGGCGCCAAGGTGCTGGTGATCGCCTCCATCGACGGCACCACCCTCTCGCGCGTGCTACAGAACGCGGCCGACAAGGGTGTCAAGGTCATCGCCTACGACCGCCTGATCAAGGGCTCGAAGAACGTGGACTACTACGCCACGTTCGACAACTTCCAGGTCGGTGTGCTGCAGGCCACCTCCATCGTGGACAAGCTCGGCCTGAAGCAGGGCAAGGGCCCGTTCAACATCGAACTCTTCGGCGGCTCACCCGACGACAACAACGCCTTCTTCTTCTACGACGGCGCGATGAGCGTGCTGCAACCGTACATCGACAGCGGCAAGCTGGTGGTGCGCAGCAAGCAGACGGGCATGAACAAGGTGGGCACCCTGCGCTGGGACGGCTCGGTCGCCCAGGCGCGCATGGACAACCTGCTGTCGGCCTACTACGGCAAGGACAAGGTGCATGCCGTGCTCTCCCCCTACGACGGTCTGTCCATCGGCATCCTGTCGTCCTTGAAGGGCGTGGGCTACTGCACCGCGCAGCAGCCTTGCCCCGTGGTCAGCGGCCAGGACGCCGAGGTGCCCTCGGTCAAGTCCATCCTGAAGGGCGAGCAGTACTCCACCGTCTTCAAGGACACGCGCGAGCTGGCCAAGGTGGCGGCCAACATGGTGGACGCCACGCTGTCGGGCAAGCAGCCCGAGATCAACGACACCAAGACCTACAACAACGGCGTGAAGGTGGTGCCCTCGTACCTGCTCAAGCCCGTGTCGGTCGATGCATCCAACTGGAACGCCATCCTGGTGGGCAGCGGCTACTACAAGGAATCGCAGGTCAAGTAAGCCAGGCGGCCTGGCACCACACCGGGGCGGCAGCGCATCGCCCCAGCGCCAGGGCCCCTTGAGACAACAGAGGCCGCGCACTGCAGCGCCTCTTGCACGAGCCCAGTCCATGATTCTTGAAATGCGGAACATCCGCAAAACCTTCCCCGGCGTGGTCGCCCTCAACAAGGTGAACCTGAAAGTGCGCGCCGGCGAGATCCACGCCATCGTCGGCGAGAACGGCGCGGGCAAGTCCACGCTGATGAAGGTGCTCTCCGGCGTGTACCCGCACGGCAGCTACAGCGGCGAGATCGTCTACGACGGCGAGGAACGCCAGTTCGGCGGCATCCGCGACAGCGAACACCTGGGCGTGATCATCATCCACCAGGAGCTGGCGCTGGTGCCTTTGCTCTCCATCGCCGAAAACATCTTCCTGGGCAACGAGACCGCGCGCTACGGCGTCATCGACTGGATGGCCGCGCACAGCAAGACGCAGGCGCTGCTGCACAAGGTGGGCCTGCGCGAATCCCCCGAGACGCTGGTCACCCACCTGGGCGTGGGCAAGCAGCAGCTGGTGGAGATCGCCAAGGCGCTGTCGCGCCAGGTGCGCCTGTTGATCCTGGACGAGCCCACCGCCAGCCTGAACGAGAACGACAGTCAGGCGCTGCTGGACCTGCTGCTGGAGCTCAAGGCCCAGGGTATCACCTGCATCCTCATCTCGCACAAGCTCAATGAAATCTCGCGCGTGGCCGACTCCATCACCGTGCTGCGCGACGGCAGCACCGTCGAGACCATGGACTGCGGCGCCGCCCCGGTCAGCGAAGACCGGGTGATCAAGGCCATGGTCGGCCGCGAGATGGCCGACCGCTACCCGCCGCGCGAGCCCCGCATCGGCGAGACCGTTTTCGAGGTGCGCGACTGGCATGCCTGGCACCCCCAGCGCCCGGACCGCGCCTTCATCAAGGGCATCAACCTGCAGGTGCGCAAGGGCGAGATCGTGGGCATTGCGGGCCTGATGGGCGCGGGCCGCACCGAGCTGGCCATGAGCATCTTTGGCCGCTCGTGGGGCGAGCGCATCAGCGGCCAGGTGCTGCTCCACGGCCGCCCCATCGATGTGAGCACCGTGGAAAAGGCCGTGGCCCATGGCCTGGCCTATGTCACCGAAGACCGCAAAGGCAACGGCCTGGTGCTCAGCGAGGACATCCAGTTCAACGTGTCGCTGGCCAACCTGGGCGGCGTGTCCACCGCCACCGTGATCGACGGCGGGCAGGAGCACCGCGTGGCGCAGAACTACCGCGAGAAGCTGCGCATCCGCTGCTCGGGCGTGGACCAGAAGACGCTGAATCTCTCGGGCGGCAACCAGCAGAAGGTGGTGCTGAGTAAGTGGCTCTTCACCAACCCCGAAGTGCTCATCCTCGACGAGCCCACACGCGGCATCGACGTGGGCGCCAAGTACGAGATCTATACCCTCATCGCCCAGCTGGCGGCCGAGGGCAAGTGCGTGATCGTGATCTCGTCGGAGATGCCGGAGCTGCTGGGCATCACCGACCGCCTGTACGTGATGAACGAAGGGCGCTTCGTGGCCGAGATGCCCACGGCCGAAGCATCGCAGGAAAAGATCATGCGAGTGATAGTGCGATGAAGCTCCCCCTGAGCCGCTTCGCGCCTTCCCCCTGTCTCGCCTCGCTGCGCGACGCGGGAGGGGGACGCACCCGGTGGCCTTGCAACGCCAGTTCCACGGGTGCACTGGCCTGGATCGCGCCAGTCTCAGAGGCCCAAGGCTAAACAGCGAAACGAGCGCAAGTAAAAGACAAACGATATGAGCCAGACAACCACTTCCTCCCCCACCGCCTCCGCTGCGGCCGCGCCTGCACCGGGTGCGCCCGCGCGCCCCAGCCGTTCGCTGCTGGACCACGCCAAGCACAACCTGCGCGAGTACGGCATGCTCATCACGCTGGTCGCCATCATGGGCTTCTTCCAGTACATGACGGACGGCACGCTGATGCAGCCGCTCAACCTCACCAACCTGGTGCTGCAAAACAGCTACATCGTCATCATGGCGTTGGGTATGCTGCTGGTGATCGTGGCGGGGCACATCGATTTGTCGGTGGGGTCGGTGTGCGGCTTCATCGGGGCGCTGGCTGCCGTGCTGATGGTGCAGTACCAGTGGCACTTCGTGCCCGCCACGCTGGCCTGCCTGGCCTGCGGCGGCCTCATTGGCGCGGTGCAGGGCTGGTTCGTCGCGTTCTCGCGGATCCCGTCGTTCATCGTCACGCTGGCCGGCATGCTGGTGTTCAAGGGCCTGGCGCTGGCGCTGCTGGCAGGGCAGTCGGTGGGGCCGTTTCCTGAAGCTTTCCAGATGCTGAGCTCGGGCTTCATGCCCGACCTGTTCAGCGTGGAAGGCCTCAAGCTCACGTCGCTGCTGCTGGGCGTGGCCGTGGCCGCCGCGCTGGTGGTGGCCGGCCTGCGCGCCCGCGCCAACCGATTGCGCCACGGCGTGCATGTGGAGCCCACCGCGTTCTTCCTGGCCCGCACCGCCGTGTTTGCCGCGCTGCTGGTGTACTTCAGCTACCTGCTGGCCTCGTACAAGGGCCTGCCCAACGTGCTCATCGTGATGGCGCTGCTGATCGTGCTGTTCGACTTCGTCACCAGCCGCACCACCATTGGCCGCCGCATCTACGCCATGGGGGGCAACGAAAAGGCCGCCAGGCTTTCGGGCATCAAGACCGAGCGGCTCACGCTGTATGCCTTCATCAACATGGGCGTGCTCGCGGCCCTGGCCGGACTGGTGTTTGCAGCGCGGCTCAACACCGCCACGCCCAAGGCGGGCCTGGGTTTTGAGCTGGACGTGATTGCGGCGTGTTTCATCGGCGGCGCATCGGCCTCGGGCGGCGTGGGCAAGGTCATGGGCGCGGTCATCGGCGCCTTCGTGATGGGGGTGATGAACAACGGCATGTCCATCCTGGGCATCGGCATCGACTACCAGCAGGTCATCAAGGGCGTGGTGCTGCTCGCCGCCGTGCTGGTCGACGTCTACAACAAGAACAAGGCCTGACGCCCATGGACTCGGCCGCCGGTCACACCCTGGCTCCCGTGCTGGAGCTCACAGGCATCCACAAGCACTTCTCGGGCATCCCCGTGCTGCGCGACGTGCAGCTCAGGCTTTTCCCGGGCGAGATCCACGCCCTCATGGGCCAGAACGGCGCGGGCAAGTCCACGCTGATCAAGGTTCTCACCGGCGTGCTCGAAGCCAGCGGCGGCCAGATGCGCCTGGCCGGTCAGGCCGTGTGGCCCGATTCGCCGCTGGCCGCCCAGCGCCTGGGCATCAGCACGGTGTACCAGGAGGTCAACCTCTGCCCCAACCTGTCGGTGGCCGAGAACATCTTTGCCGGCCGCTACCCGCGCTGCGGCATCGCCCAGGGCTTTCGCATCGACTGGGCCACGCTGCACCAGCGTGCGCGCGAACTGGTGGCGCGCATCGGCCTGTCCATCGACGTCACGCGCCTGCTCTCGGACTACCCGGTGGCCGTGCAGCAGCTGGTGGCCATCGCCCGGGCGTTGAGCATCGAGGCCAAGGTGCTGATCCTGGACGAGCCCACCTCCAGCCTGGACGACGACGAGGTGCAAAAGCTCTTCGAGGTGCTGCGCCGCCTGCGCGGCGAGGGCCTGGCCATCGTCTTTGTGACGCACTTCCTGAACCAGGTGTACGCCGTGTCGGACCGCATCACGGTGCTGCGCAACGGCGCCTGGGTGGGCGAATGGGCGGCGGCCGACCTGCCGGCGCAGGCGCTGATCAATGCCATGCTGGGGCGCGAGCTGGCCGCGCAGTCCACCGAACCGCCTGTTTCGCCGCGGTTCGATGGCGCAAGCACTGCCCTGCTGCAGGCCGAGGGCCTGGGCCAGAGCGGCCAGTTGCAGCCCCTGGACCTCAAGGTGCGGGCCGGCGAGGTGGTGGGCCTGGCGGGCCTGCTGGGCTCGGGCCGCACCGAACTGGCGCGCCTGCTGTTCGGCCTGCAGGTGCCCGACCGCGGCGTGCTGCGCATCGACGGCAAGGCAGTGGCCTTCGCCAACCCCATGGACGCGATCCGCGAGGGCCTGGCCCTGTGCCCCGAGGAGCGCAAGACCGATGGCATCGTGGCCGAGCTCTCGGTGCGCGAGAACATCGCCCTCGCGCTGCAGGCGCGCATGGGCATGGGGCGCTTTCTGTCGCGCGCCGAGCAGACGGCGATCGCCGAGCGCTACGTCAAGCTCCTGGGCATCAAGACCAGCAGCGTGGACACGCCCATCGCGCTGCTTTCGGGCGGCAACCAGCAAAAGGCGATCCTGGCGCGCTGGATGGCCATCGAGCCGCGCCTGTTGATCCTGGACGAGCCCACGCGCGGCATCGACGTGGCCGCCAAGCAGGAAATCATGGAACAGATCCTGCGCCTGGCCGAGGCCGGAATGGCCGTGGTCTTCATCTCCTCCGAAATGAGCGAGGTGGTGCGCGTGGCGCACCGCATCGTGGTGCTGCGTGACCGCCGCAAGGTCGGCGAGCTGCCTGCCGGCAGCAGCGAAGAAGCCGTGTACGAACTGATTGCCGCCGAAAATGCCTGACGCACCCACCCCTTCCCTGCTCGCCGCCGCGCTGCGCCACCGGCTCACCTGGCCGCTGGTCACGCTGGCCCTGCTGCTAGCCGTGAACACGGCGTTCAACGCCAGCTTCCTGCACATCGAGTGGCGCGACGGCCACTTCTACGGCAGCCTGGTCGACATCCTCAACCGCGCGGCACCGCTGGCGCTGGTGTCGCTGGGCATGACCATGGTGATCGCCACGCGCGGCATCGACATCTCGGTGGGTGCGGTGGTGGCCATCGCCGCCGCCGTGGGTGCCTGGATGATCGGCGGCTCGGTCTCGGGCACCGAAAGCCGCTTTCCCCTGCCGCTGGCGATTGCCGGCGCCATTGGCGCGGCACTGCTGTGCGGGCTGTGGAACGGCCTGCTGGTGGCCAAGGTGGGCATGCAGCCCATCATCGCCACGCTAATCCTCATGGTGGCCGGCCGGGGCATCGCCCAGCTGATCACCGACGGGCAGATCATCACCATCTACTACGCGCCCTTCTTCTTCCTGGGCGGGGGCTACCTGCTGGGCCTGCCGTTTTCGCTGTTCGTGCTGGCCGCCGTGTTTGCCGGGCTGTACCTGGCGGTCACGCGCACGGCACTGGGCCTGTTCATCCAGGCCGTGGGCATCAACCCGACGGCGGCGCGCGTGGCCGGCGTGCAGTCGCGCCGCCTGGTCGTCGCGGCCTACGCCTTCTGCGGCGTGTGCGCGGGCATCGCAGGCCTGCTGATCAGCTCCAACGTGAAGAGCGCGGACGCCAACAATGCCGGCCAGATGCTGGAGCTCGACGCCATCCTGGCCGTCACGCTGGGCGGCACGGCACTGACCGGCGGGCGCTTCAGCCTGGTGGGCAGCGTGATCGGCGCGCTCATCATCCAGACGCTGACCTATGCCATCTATTCGCTGGGCGTGCCGCCCGAAATCAACCTGGTGGTCAAGGCCGTGGTGGTGTTCATCGTGATGCTGCTGCAGTCGCCCGACTTCCGCACCCAGGTCGGCGCCCTGGTGCGCCGGCCCGCGGCCGGGGGAGCGTTGTCATGAGCGGCGGACACAACCCCGCCCTGGATGTGGCACCCAGCGCCACGCCCGCCACCGCGCCAGCACGCCCAACCATCCCTGCCCGCATGCGCCTGAACCCCAAGTACCTGCCGCTGGCGGCCACCATCGCACTGTTCCTGGCCATGGCCACGGCGGGCTCGGTGCTCTACACCGGCTTCTTCTCGGCCCAGGTGTTCCTCAACCTGCTGATCGACAACGCCTTTCTGATCATCGTCGCGGTGGGCATGACCTTCGTGATCCTCTCGGGGGGCATCGACCTGTCGGTGGGTTCGGTGGTGGCGCTGACCACCATGGTGCTGGCCAGCCTGGTGGAGCACCACCACTGGAGCCCGCTCACCGCCATCCCGCTGGTGCTGATCATGGGCACGGTGTTCGGGGCTTTCATGGGCTTTCTGATCGAGCGCTTTCGGCTGCAGCCCTTCATCGTGACGCTGGCGGGCATGTTCCTCGCGCGCGGCCTGTGCTATCTGATCAGCATCGACTCGATCAGCATGGCCGACGAGGCGTATTCCGAGATGGCGCAGTGGCGCCTGGAGTTGTGGGAGGGTGCCTCGCTCTCGCTGGGCGCACTGATCGCCATGGCGGTGCTGCTGGCCGCCATCTTCGTCGCGCACTGCACACCGTTCGGCCGCAACGTGTACGCCGTGGGCGGCAACGAGCATTCGGCCGTTCTCATGGGCCTGCCGGTGCGCGCCACGGTGATCGGCGTGTACACGCTCTCGGGCTTCTGCTCGGCACTGGCCGGCGTGGTGTTCACCTTCTACATGCTCTCGGGCTATGGCCTGCACGCCACGGGCATGGAACTCGACGCCATCGCCGCCGTGGTCATCGGCGGCACCCTGCTCACGGGCGGCGTGGGCTATGTGGCCGGCACGCTGTTCGGCGTGCTGATGCTCGGAATCATCCAGACCCTGATTTCCTTCGACGGCACGCTCAGCTCGTGGTGGACGCGCATCGTCGTCGGCGTGCTGCTCTTCGTCTTCTGCCTGCTGCAGCGCCTGCTCACGCACCGCAGCGGCAAGCCTTCCTGAATTCCACGAATCACCTCTCCCAGAACCACAACAGCATGACCTCCTCCCCGCGCAAGCTCCGCTCCGCCGAATGGTTCGGCACCGCCGACAAGAACGGCTTCATGTACCGCAGCTGGATGAAGAACCAGGGCATCCCCGACCATGAGTTCGACGGCCGCCCCATCATCGGCATCTGCAACACCTGGTCCGAGCTCACGCCCTGCAACGCGCACTTTCGCAAGATCGCCGAGCACGTCAAGCGCGGCATCTACGAGGCGGGCGGCTTCCCGGTCGAGTTCCCGGTGTTCTCCAACGGCGAATCCAACCTGCGCCCCACGGCCATGCTCACGCGCAACCTGGCCAGCATGGACGTGGAGGAAGCCATCCGCGGCAACCCCATCGACGCGGTGGTGCTGCTCGTCGGCTGCGACAAGACCACCCCGGCTCTGCTGATGGGCGCGGCCAGCTGCGACGTGCCGGCCATCGTGGTCACGGGCGGGCCCATGCTCAACGGCAAGCTCGACGGCAAGGACATCGGTTCGGGCACGGCCGTGTGGCGGCTGCACGAATCGCTGAAGGCCGGCGAAATCAACGAGCACCAGTTCTTCGCGGCCGAAGCCGGCATGTCGCGCTCGGCCGGCACCTGCAACACCATGGGCACGGCCAGCACCATGGCGTGCATGGCCGAGTCGCTGGGCACCTCGCTGCCGCACAACGCGGCCATCCCGGCCGTGGATTCGCGCCGCTACGTGCTGGCCCACATGTCGGGCCGGCGCATCGTGGAGATGGCGCACGAGGGGCTCACGCTCTCGAAGATCCTCACGCGCGAGGCCTTCGAGAACGCCATCCGCACCAATGCCGCCATCGGCGGCTCGACCAATGCCGTGATCCACCTGAAGGCCATCGCCGGCCGCATCGGCGTGCCGCTGGACCTGGAGGACTGGACGCGCATCGGCCGCGGCACGCCCACCCTGGTGGACCTGCAGCCCTCGGGCCGCTTCCTGATGGAAGAGTTCTACTATGCCGGTGGCCTGCCCGCCGTGCTGCGCCGCCTGGGCGAGAACGGGCTGCTGCCGCACCCCGACGCCCTCACCGTCAACGGCAAGAGCCTGTGGGACAACGTGCGTGAGGCGCCGCAGTACAACGACGAGGTGATCCGCCCGATCGACAACCCGCTGATCGCCGACGGCGGCATCTGCATCCTGCGCGGCAACCTGTCGCCGCGCGGCGCGGTGCTCAAGCCCTCGGCCGCATCGCCCGAGCTGCTCAAGCACCGCGGCCGCGCCGTGGTGTTCGAGAACCTGGAGCACTACAAGGAGCGCATCGTCGACGAAGACCTGGACATCGACGCCAGCTGCGTGATGGTGATGAAAAACTGCGGCCCCAAGGGCTACCCCGGCATGGCCGAGGTGGGCAACATGGGCCTGCCGCCCAAGCTGCTGCGCCAGGGCGTGAAGGACATGGTGCGCATCTCCGACGCGCGCATGAGCGGCACGGCCTACGGCACCGTGGTGCTTCACGTGGCGCCCGAGGCCGCCGCGGGTGGCCCGCTGGCCGCCGTGCGCGACGGCGACTTCATCGAGCTGGACTGCGAGCAGGGCCGCCTGCACCTGGACATCAGCGACGATGAACTGGCGGCACGCCTGGCCGCATTGGCGAGCACCGACAACGGCGGGCGCGGCGGTTACCAGCGTCTGTATGTGGACCATGTACTGCAGGCGGACGATGGCTGCGACTTCGACTTCCTCGTCGGCTGCCGTGGCGCCGCCGTCCCTCGCCACTCTCACTGATGCCGGCGGCTAACCAGTTCGTTGGAATGCTACATATTTTATAGCAATTAGCGCTTGATAGACAAGCGCCAGAGCCGTATTCCACTCAAATTTCCACCTTTCCTCCGCCATGCCAGCCACCCATTCCCTCCAGAACCCTCGCTACCGAGGCATCTTCCCCGTGGTGCCCACCACCTTCCATGAAGACGGCACGCTCGACCTCGACAGCCAGAAGCGCTGCCTTGACTTCATGATCGATGCCGGTGTGGACGGCGTCTGCATCCTGGCCAACTTCTCCGAGCAGTTCTCGTTATCGGACGCCGAGCGCGAAGTCATCACCCGCACATCGCTGGAGCATGTGGCAGGCCGTGTACCGGTCATCGTCACCACCACCCACTACGGCACCCGCGTGTGCGCCGAGCGCAGCCGCGCCGCGCAGGACATGGGCGCCGCCATGGTGATGGTCATGCCGCCCTACCACGGCGCCACTTTCCGCGTGCCCGAGGCGCAGATCTACGAGTTCTATGCCCGCGTGTCCGATGCGATCGGCATCCCGATCATGGTGCAGGACGCGCCCGCCAGCGGCACCGTGCTGTCGGCCCCGTTCCTCGCGCGCATGGCGCAGGAGATCGAGCACCTGGCCTACTTCAAGATCGAGGTGCCCGGCGCCGCCAGCAAGCTGCGCGAGCTGATCCGCCTGGGCGGTGCGGCCATCGAAGGCCCATGGGACGGCGAAGAGGCCATCACCCTGCTGGCCGACCTGGATGCCGGTGCCACCGGCGCGATGACGGGCGGCGCCTTCCCCGACGGCATCCGCCCCATCATCGAAGCCCACCGCCAGGGCGACATGGACCAGGCCTTCGCGCTCTACCAGCGCTGGCTGCCGCTCATCAACCACGAGAACCGCCAGGGCGGCATCCTCACCGCCAAGGCGCTCATGAAGGAAGGCGGCGTGATCGCCTGCGAGGCCGGCCGCCACCCCTTCCCGGCCATGCACCCTGAAGTACGCAGGGGCCTCATCGACATCGCGCGCCGGCTGGACCCGCTAGTGCTGCGCTGGGACCGGTAAGCGCGCCATGGCCGACACCGCCAACCTCTCGGACACCCGCCTGGTGGCCCTGGACTGGGGCACCAGCTCGCTGCGCGCCTTCCGCCTGGGTGCCGGCGGGCAGGTGCTGGAACAGCGCGGCCGCCCCTGGGGCATCATGAACCTGCCCCCGCCCCCCGCCGCGCAGGCCGACGCGGAGCCCGGCATGGCCTTCGAGCGCGCATTGCAGGACGCCTGCGGCGACTGGCTGGCCGCCCTGCCCTCGGCAGCCGTGCTGGCCTGCGGCATGGTGGGCAGCGCACAGGGCTGGCGCGAAGCCCGCTACATCGACACCCCCACCTCGCTGGACGACCTGGCGCGCGGGCTGGCCGTGGTGCAGCGTGGCAACGCCGCACCCTTGCACATCGTGCCCGGGCTGCTGCAGCGCTCCGGCCTGCCCAATGTGATGCGCGGCGAAGAGACGCAGGTGCTGGGCGTGCTGGCCGATGCCGCCCTGGCGGGCCAAGGCCCGCTGCTCGTGGGCCTGCCGGGCACGCACAGCAAGTGGGTGGTGGCGCAGAGAGACGGCACCCGGCGCAGCATCGATCGGTTCCACACCTTCATGACGGGCGAAGTGTTTGCCGTACTGCGCGGCCACACCATCCTGGGCCGGACGATGCAGGCCCCGGCCGATCCCGACGACGCCGCATTCGCGCAAGGCCTGCAGGTGGCGCGCGGCAGCGATGCCGCCCCGGGCCTGCTGTCGCACATCTTCAGCACGCGCACGCTGGGCCTGACCGGCGCACTGCCCGCCACGGCACAGGCGGACTACCTCTCGGGCATCCTCATCGGCCACGAGATCGCCAGCCTGGCGCGCCTGCACCCGCCCACCGGCCCCGCCCCCCTCCCGCTGGTGCTGTGCGGCGAGGCCGACCTGTGCCGCCGCTACGCCATCGCCCTGCAGGCCTGCGGCTTCGCGCCGCCCACTATTGCCGCCCAAGCCACGGTCACTGGCTTGTGGCAGATCGCGCTGGCAGCCGGGCTGGTTACCCCTGGCGCACAGCAAACACCATCCCCCAGGAGCCAAGCCGCATGAACCCCATCGACAAGAACCTCTTCAACACCATGCAGCACTGCGGCCTGATCGCCATCCTGCGCGGCGTGCAGCCCCATGAGGTGGTGGCCATTGGCCATGCGCTGTACGACGCGGGGTTTCGCATCATCGAGGTGCCGCTCAACTCCCCCGAGCCCCTGGCCAGCATCCGCGCGCTGCGCGACGCGCTGCCCGCCGACTGCCTGGTGGGCGCAGGCACGGTGCTCACGCCCGAGGCCTGTGCCGATGTGGCGGCGGCAGGCGGGCAGATCATCGTCATGCCCCACAGCGACCCCCAAGTGATCCGCACCGCACGCGCGGCCGGCATGGCGTGCGCGCCCGGCGTGGCCACGCTGACCGAGGCCTATGCCGCGCTGGCGGCGGGCGCCAACATGCTCAAGCTCTTTCCGGCCGAAGCCCTGCCCCCGCATGTGCTCAAGGCCTGGCGCGCCGTGATCACCCCGCCCATGGCGCTGGTGCCCGTGGGCGGCATCGTGCCCGAGGCCATTGCCACCTACGCGGCAGCCGGGGCCAGCGGCTTCGGCCTGGGCTCGGCCCTCTACCGTCCGGGGGACACCGCGCCCGACGTGGCCCGCCAGGCCGCGGCCTTCATCCAGGCCTGGCGCGGCGCCTACGGCGGCGCGTCCTCCGCCGCCTCTTCCACTTCCGCTTTGCATCCTGCCCCATGAAGATCACCCGACTGACCACATTCCTGGTGCCACCACGCTGGTGCTTCCTGAAAATCGAGACCGACGAAGGCATCGTCGGCTGGGGCGAGCCCGTGCTCGAAGGCCGGGCCCACACCGTGGCCGCCGCCGTCGAGGAACTGGGCGACTACCTGATCGGCAAGGACCCGCGCCACATCGAGGACCACTGGACGGTGCTCTACCGCGGCGGTTTCTACCGCGGCGGCGGCATCCACATGAGTGCGCTGGCGGGCATCGACCAGGCGCTGTGGGACATCAAGGGCAAGGCCCTGGGCGTGCCCGTGTCCGAGCTGCTGGGCGGCTGCGTGCGCGAGCGCATCAAGGTCTACAGCTGGATCGGCGGCGACCGGCCCAGCGAGACCGCGGCGGCGGCCAAGGCCGCCGTGGAGCGCGGCTTCACCGCGGTGAAGATGAACGGCACCGAGGAAATGCAGTACGTGGACAGCTTCGACAAGGTCGAGAAATGCCTGCAGAACGTGGCCGCCGTGCGCGAGGCGGTGGGGCCCAACGTGGGCATCGGCGTGGACTTCCATGGCCGCGTGCACAAGCCCATGGCCAAGGTGCTGTTCAAGGAGCTCGAACCCTACAGGCTGATGTTCATCGAGGAGCCCGTGCTCAGCGAGCACTACGAGGCCCTGAAGGAGCTGGCGCACCTCTCGTCCACCCCCATCGCGCTGGGCGAGCGGCTGTACTCGCGCTGGGATTTCAAACGCGTGCTGTCCGAGGGCTATGTGGACATCATCCAGCCCGACCCCTCGCACTCGGGCGGCATCACCGAGACGCGCAAGATCGCCACCATGGCCGAGGCCTACGACGTGGCCCTGGCCCTGCACTGCCCCCTGGGGCCGATCGCGCTGGCGGCCAACCTGCAGCTCGACGGCGTCTGCTACAACGCCTTCATCCAGGAGCAGAGCCTGGGCATCCACTACAACGCCAGCAACGACCTGCTCGACTACGTGTCCAACGGCGAGGTGTTCGCGTACGAGGACGGCATGGTGGCCATTCCCCAGGGCCCCGGCCTGGGCATTGAGGTCAACGAGGCGTATGTGCGCGAACGCGCGTCCGAAGGCCACCGCTGGCGCAACCCCGTGTGGCGCCACCGCGACGGCAGCTTCGCCGAATGGTGACGGGCCGCATGCCGGCCGGGGTGTACCGAGCGTCCGGAAAGCAGGTGGCGCCCGGGCATAACACTGTAATTACAATCAGTGTTTTATCCTTGTGCCATGACACCGCTCACCCTCACCCGCTTTCACCGCGCGCGCCTGATGCAGATCTGGCGTTCGGCGGGCTGGCCGTGCAAGGATGCGCTGGAAATTGACCTGCTGGCCGCGCAGCTGGTGGTGCTGCACACCTCGCCCGAAGGCTGCGAGACGCTGCGCCTGACCGAGGAAGGTATCCGCACCCTGGCACAGGCGCGCCAGCGTGGCGCGCGGGCGTTGAGCGCGCACGACCGCCTGGGCCAGAAGTTTGCCGGGCACCTGCTGGCCTCGGGCCGCATCGTCTGGCGTGAGCTGTCGCTGCGCGCCGTGATCGACGGGGCTGTGCCCGAAGCCCCTGCCCCCATCCCGGCCACCAGCAGCCCGCTGTGGAGCGAAGACACGCCCGCCAGCCGCACCGCAGCCAAGGTCTGGCGCATGGCGCGGCCGGACCTGTTCTCGGTGCGCAATACCAGCGTGCCGGCCTACCTGCAGCCCATGGTGCACGAGATCAAGTACAGCCGATCCGATCTGCTGTCGGACCTGCGCCACGATGCCAAGCGCCAAGCCTACCAGTGGCTGTGCGAGGAATGCTACTACGTGTTCCCGGCCGGCGTGGCTGAGCCCGACGAGATTCCCGAACACTTCGGCATCTGGGTGCTGCATGGCGGGCTGGACGATGGCCGCTTCGAGCTGTTGCGCCCCGCGCGCCATGCGAGCTGCACCCTGCCCTTCGCGGTGTGGATGGCCTTGTGCAAGGCCACGCCGCTGCGCGGCGAGGACGAGACGGCACAGGCCCACCTGGGCGAGCCCGGTGCTGGCGAACTGCCTCCCGCGGACATGCCATGACCTACACCGTGGCGGTGCGCGAGCTGTGCGAGTTCACCGCCAAGCAGGGCGACCTGGACCTGCGCTTCACGCCCGCCCCCACGGCGCTGGAAGGCATGGCCGGCCATGCGGTGGCCGCCGCGCGCCGGGGCGCGGGCTACCGCGCCGAGGTGGCGCTGGCTGGCAGCTACAAGGGCCTGCGCGTGCGCGGCCGGGCCGATGGCTTCGACCCCGAGCATGGCCGGCTCGACGAGGTCAAGACCTTCAAGGGCCGGCTCGACCGCCAGCCCGCCTCGCACCGCGCGCTGCACTGGGCCCAGGCGCGCATCTACGGCTGGCTGCTGTGCGCGCAGGAAGGCCTGGCCCACATCGACCTGGCGCTGGTCTACTTCGACATCGGCAGCCAGCAGGAGACGGTGTTCACCGAACGCCATGCCGCCTCCGAGCTGCAGCGGCATTTCGAGGCGCAGTGCGAGCGCTTCATCGCCTGGGCCGAGGCGCAGGTGGCGCACCGCGCCGCGCGGGACGCGGCGCTCACGGCACTGGCCTTCCCGTTCGGCGGCTTTCGCACCGGCCAGCGCCCCCTGGCGGAAGCCGTCTACAAGGCCGCCTCCGCTGGCCGCTGCCTGCTGGCCCAGGCGCCCACGGGCATCGGCAAGACCATGGGCACTCTGTTTCCGCTGCTCAAGGCGGTGCCCGCGCAGCGGCTGGACAAGGTGTTCTTCCTCGCCGCCAAGACCTCGGGGCGGCAGACGGCCCTGGACACCCTCTCGCGCCTGTGTGGCAGCGCCCCCGCCCTGCCGCTGCGCGTGCTGGAACTGGTGGCGCGCGACAAGGCCTGCGAGCACCCCGACAAGGCCTGCCACGGCGAATCCTGCCCGCTGGCCCAGGGCTTCTACGACCGCCTGCCCGCCGCACGCGCCGCCGCGCTGCAGCCATCGGACGGCGGCGCGGATCAGCGGGTGGCACTGCACCAGGCGCGCGTGCGCGAGGCCGCCCTGCAGCACCAGGTCTGCCCCTACTACCTGAGCCAGGAGCTGGCGCGCTGGGCCGACGTGGTGGTGGGCGACTACAACTACTACTTCGACATGGGCGGGCTGCTGCACGGCCTGGCCCAGGCCAATGGCTGGCGCGCGGCGCTGCTGGTGGACGAGGCGCACAACCTCGTCGAGCGAGGCCGCAAGATGTACACCGCCGAGCTGCGCCCCGCCGCGCTGGCCGAGGCCCGCCGCAGCGCCACCGCCGCGCGCCATGCCCCCGTGAAGAAGGCTCTGGACAAGGTGCGCCGCTGCTGGGTGGCGCTGGACAAGGCGCAAACCGGCGGCTATGCCGTGCTGGAGGCTTTCCCCGACAAGCTGCTGGCCGCGCTGCAGCAGTGCGGCAGCACGCTCACCGAACACTTCGCCGACCAGCCGGCGCAGCCCGATCCGGCGCTGCAGGCCTTCTACTTCGATGCCCTGCACGTGGTGCGCATGGCCGAGCTGCTGGATGCGCATTCGCTGGTGGACATCACGCGGCCCGCTGCGGCCCCGGGCGGCAAGGCGCCCACGCCGGGCGAATCGCTGGTCTGCATCCGCAACGTGGTGCCCGCGCCCTTCCTGCAGCCCCGGCTGGAAGCAGCACACACCAGCACGCTCTTCTCGGCCACGCTGCAGCCCGCGCGCTACTACGCCGATTTGCTGGGGCTGCCCGCCGGGCATTGCTGGATCGATGTCGAGTCCCCGTTCCAGGCCGCGCAACTGCAGGTGCGGGTGGCACGGCACATCTCCACCCGCTACGCGGACCGGGGCGCGTCGCTGCCTCCCATCGTGGCGCTGATGGCGCGGCAGTTCCACGCGCGGCCGGGCAACTACCTCGCGTTCTTCAGCAGCTACGACTACCTGCAGCAGGCGGCGGCGCTGTTTGCGCAATGCCACCCCGAGGTACCCCACTGGTGCCAGTCGCGCCGCATGCTGGAAGCGGAGCAGCGGCAGTTCCTCGATCGCTTCACCGACACCAGCCAGGGCATCGCCTTCGCGGTGCTGGGCGGCGCCTTCGCCGAGGGCATCGACCTGCCGGGCCAGCGCCTCATCGGCGCCTTCCTGGCCACGCTGGGCCTGCCCCAGGTCAACCCCGTCAACGAGCAGATCCGCCAGCGCATGCAAACCCTGTTCGGGGCGGGCTACGACTACACCTATCTTTACCCCGGCCTGCAGAAGGTGGTGCAGGCGGCCGGGCGCGTGATCCGCACCCCCACCGACGAGGGCGTGGTGCACCTGATGGACGACCGCTATGGCCGGGACGCCGTGCAAGCGCTGCTGCCAGGCTGGTGGGTGTGCGGGGCGCCCCGCCGCGCCGGGTTGGACGCCGCCCACGCGGGCAATGCAAAGACTTGATCCCGGTCAAGCCCCGGCGGCCTCCGCGCGGCTCACAATGGCCCCAGTGCATCCCGCCCGCCACACATCCCATGTCCCTCCCCTTGCGCGTCCCCCTGGTTCTGCTCCTCACCATCGCCCTGGCGGGCTGCGACAGGCCTTCGGGCTCGGGTGCCACCCCGGCAGCCCCGGCCAGCGCGGCCCAGGCGGGGTTTGACGCCATCGTCGCATCGTGCACCGGGTTCCTGGCCGGGCGCACGCCCGCCGTGCAGCGCCTGGGCGCCGGCCCATGGATCAAGCTCGGCCACAGCCCCGCCCAGGTGCAGCATGAGCTCACACGCACCGAATCCGCCATCACCCCCTATGTGGGCAAGATCGTGGTCAAGGACAACGAGGCCCGGGCCGCCGCCGCGTCGGAGGCCGACGCCCAGGCCATCACACTCACGCCCGCCCACCTGGTGTCCAACCGCACGCACACGTTCATCTACAGCTTCGACGGCCGGCAGTGGCGGTGGAACAATGGCTCGCGCCTGACCAAGACGCCGGGGCGGGACGACGCCACGGTGGCCCTCACACTGGCCGATGTGTCCGCGCCCGGCCAGGGCATGGCGGGCTGCCTGCCGCGCTGACGGCCGCGCCCCGTGGGCTGGTGCCGCGGGCCCCGCGTCAGCGGTCCACCGGCTCCGAAAGCTCGCCCGCCCCTTGCGCGCCTTGCTGCACGGCCTTCTCCACCGCCTCGCGCGTGAGCGTGGGCACGAAGCTCTCGATGAAGTGATAGGCGTAGCCGCGCAGCCAGGCGCCCCTGCGCAGGCCCAGCCGCGTGAGGTTGACCTCGAACAGATGGCCCGCGTCGATGAGCCGCAGGTGGCGGTCGCGCTCGGCGTCCACCGCGATCGATGCCACGATGCCCACGCCCATGCCCAGCTCCACATAGGTCTTGATCACGTCGGCGTCCATGGCCGTCAGCACGATGTCGGGCGCGATGCCTTCGCGGGCAAACGCTTCGTCGATGTGCGCGCGGCCCGTGTAGCCCAGCTCGTAGGTGATGATGGGGTGCTGCGCAAGCTGCTCCAGCGTGACCGGCGCCTGCAACTCCAGCAGCGGGTGGCCGGGCGGCACGACGATGCTGTGCGTCCAGCGGTAGCACGGCAGCGTGACCAGCGCGTCATAGCCCGCGAGCGCTTCGGTGGCGACGCCGATATCGGCCTCGCCACTGAGCAGCATCTCGGCCACCTGGCGCGGCGAGCCCTGGTGCAGGTGCAGCGACACCTGCGGAAACAGCGCACGGAAGTCGCGCACCACCTGCGGCAGCGCGTAGCGCGCCTGCGAGTGCGTGGCCGCCACCGACAGGCGGCCCTGCGCGCTGTCGCTGAAATCCTGCCCCGCGCGCTTGAGGTTGTCGGCTTCGAGCAGCAGACGCTCCACCGTGGGCAGCAGGACTGCGCCCGGCGGGGTCAGGCCCGTGAGGCGCTTGCCCGCGCGCACGAAAATCTCCACGCCCAGTTCTTCTTCCAGTTCGCGGATCTGCCGGCTCACGCCGGGTTGCGAGGTATGCAGCATGTTGGCCACCTCGGTGAGGTTGAAGCCCCGGCGCACGGCTTCGCGCACGGAGCGCAGTTGCTGAAAATTCATGGGTCCCTGTAGAGATGGATGGGCGGGGCGGCCCGCTCGGCATGGCCACCCGCGCGGAAATCGGCCCGCCGCGCGCAGACCTCGTCGCCCGGCCTGAACCGAACCGGTGCACGCGCCTCGCCGGCCTCCCTGCGCAAACAGGCGTTCGCTATATTTTCAATAGCTGCCAGCGCTTTACCAGAAAGCGCCGGCGGCCCATTTTCATCAAATCCGGATCACAGCTTGGCGATGGACACTTCGGTGGACTTGACCAGCGCCACCACGTCGGAGCCCACGACCAGGGCCAGGTCGTCCACCGAGCGGGTGGTGATGACCGACGTGACGATGCCCCAGGGGGTTTCGACATCGACTTCGGAGACGATGTCGCCGCGAATGATTTCGCGCACTTTGCCCTTGAACTGGTTGCGGACGTTGATGGCTTGGATGGACATGGAAAGGCTCCTGGAAGATGGAAAAAGAATGGGCAGGCACTTGGCGGTGGCGGGCTTCGACAACGATCGGTCGCGCGGGGTCACCCGCTACGCACCCACAAAACTAAACAACCAGAAGCAATGTAAATTAAGTTTCTTATACGAATAAATGGTCATTACTCATAAGCTTTGACTTAGATGTGTGGGGCATGAGTTGCAGCCGCCACGGCATAAGCACGGGCCCTGGGAGTGCACCGTTGTTCGGGCCGCCCCACCCGATGGCCGCTGCAAAACGCAGCCGCCCCGCCAGACCTTTCGATCTGGCGGGGCGAATGGGAGCGGCCGGTTCAGCCGGGGAAGTCGCTGGTGTCTCAGGCGGGCTGCGGCAGGTAGCTCGGCCGCGTGGCCGTCATCGACAGCTTGACGTGCTGCGTGAGTTCATCGGCCAGCACTTCGTCCGCGCCTGCCGCCAGGCCGTCCAGCGCGCGCTGCACGATCTGCTCCGGGCTCGACTTGGGAACGTCGAAGCCGCGCGTCAGGTCGGTATCGACATAGGCCATGTGCAGCCCCAGCACCTGCGTCTTTTGCGCCGCCAGTTCGTGGCGCAGCGCGTTGGTCAGCGACCAGGCGGCGGACTTGCTGGCCGAATATGCCGCCAGCTCGCCGCCGTTGACCCACGACGCCACCGACAGCACATTGAGCAGCGCGCCGCCGCCGTTGGCCGCGAGGATGGGTGCGAACGCCTTGCTGACACGCAGCACGGAGAAGAAGTTGGTGTCGAAGAGGCGGCGCGCGACCTCTTCGCTGTCGGCGGCCAGAAAGCCCCCGGGCTGGGCGATGCCGGCGTTGTTGATCACCAGTGTCACGTCGGGCGCCGCTGCCACAGCGGCCGCTACATCGGCCGGGTTGTTGACATCCAGGCGCAGGGCCTGCACGCCGGGCTGGGGCGTGATGGTGGCGGGGTCGCGCGCACCGGCGTAGACCTTGCGTGCGCCGCGGGCGAGCAGCTCGCGCGCAAATGCCAGGCCGATGCCGCGGTTGGCACCGGTGATGAGGACGACAGCGTTTTCGATCTTCATGGAAATCTCCAGAGGGACAGGTTGAACGGATGGGAGGTTGGGTGGGGACTGACGGCGTGTGAAAAAGGGATGTGCAGCGGCCTGCTGGCTCACACCACCTTGATGACGACCTTGCCCTTGGCGCGGCCCGCTTCCACATAGGCCAGGGCATCGTTGGTGGCGCTGAACGGAAAGACTTTGTCGACCACCGGGCGGATGGCGCCCGCTTCGACAAGGCGCGTGATCTCCCGCAGCTGCGCACCGTGTGCCCGCATGAAGAGGAACGAGTAGCCCACGCCCAGCGCTTTGGCGCGCCGCCGGGTGCCCGCGCTCAGCAGGCGCATCACCAGCCGCACCAAGCCGGGCGCGCGAAGGGTCTGGCCGAATGCCGGGTCGGGCGGGCCGGAGATCGAGACGACCTGGCCGCCGGGCTTGAGCACGCGCAGCGACTTGGCCAGCGCCTTGCCGTCCTGGCTGTGCAGCACGACGTCGTAGTCGCGCAGCACCTCTTCGAAGTCCTGCGTCTTGTAGTCGATGACGACGTCGGCGCCCAGGCTTTGGACCAGCGCCGCATTGCCCGCGCTGGCCGTGGTGGCGACGGTGGCACCCAGGTGCCTGGCCAGCTGGATGGCAAAGGTGCCCACCCCGCCGGACCCCGCCTGGATGAAGACCTTCTGGCCTTTTTTCAGCTGCGCCTTTTCCACCAGCGCCTGCCAGGCCGTGAGGCCCACCAGCGGGATCGACGCCGCCTCTTCCATCGTCAGGCCCCGGGGCTTGAGCGCCAGCGAGGACTCCTTGACGGCGATGAGTTCTGCAAAGGCGCCGATGCGGAAATCGTCGGCCCGGGCGTAGACCTCGTCGCCGGGCTTGAACTGCCGCACACACGGCCCCACGCTGACCACCACGCCCGCCACGTCATGCCCGAGGACGAGGGGCATCTTGTAGGGCAGGATGAGCTTGAACTCACCGTCGCGGATCTTCGAGTCCAGCTGGTTGATTCCCGCCGCATGCACGGAGACCAGCACCTCGTCGTCGCGCAGATCCGGGGCGGGCATATCGGCAAGCCGCAGCGCGGCCTTTTTGGCATAGCGGTCGAGGACAAAGGCTTTCATGGGGCATCCTGGGTGAGGGGCAAAGCGCAGAACCGTGCAGCTCGCAAGCAAATTCGCATGATGATCATCATATGTAAAGGCAAAAAAAAGCGCGCTACTGGGGGAGTCAGCCGGGCGCGCCGGGCGGCGTGGCAGGCGCAGAGTCTGCAGCGTGCGTCGAATTCGTCAGCTGCGTCAGGTACTTGAGCGCGGCCTCGCGCAGGCTGTCCGACAGCGCGGGCTCGTCCACCGCGCGGGCCAGCACCAGGGCGCCCACCATGGTGGCCATGGTGACCAGCGCCTGCTCGTGCGTACCGGGCTGCCCCCATTGCGGCGACTGGCGCGCGATGAGGTCGACCATTTCCTTGATGTGCCGGGTGGCCACGCGGCGCACCTCGGGCGCCTGGCGCGATGTCTCCGAGCCCAGGGCGACCAGCGGGCAGCCCATCTCGACGCTCTCGACATGCTGGCGCGACAGATAGGCCGAGAGCATGGCGGCCAGCGCGCGGGGCGACGGCTCGCCGGCCGCGGCACCGGCCGCCAGCGCTGCGGATTCCGTGCACGCCTTGGCGGCCGCCTCGGCCAGCATGGCCTCGCGGGAGTCGAAGTGCGCGTAGAAGGCGCCGTGCGTCAGGCCCGCCTCTTTCATGATGTCCGCCACGCCCGTGCCGTGGTACCCCTGGCGCCGGATCGCGCGCGAGGCCACCGACACGATGCGCTCGTGCGTGGCCTCCTTGGCGGCGGCTCTGGAATGGGGCGAGGACTTTGACATGATGCGCATCATACGACATGTCACTCTGTGTCGCAATCCCGGCCGTCTGCGCCGCTGCTTCTGCGAGGTCCCATCCACCCAAGCCCCCTGCCCCCTCGACACCAGAGACTCAGGCCCTGCGAAAGGGCCTGAGGAGCGAAAGGCCGCCGTGACCGGCGCTGCATAGTCCATCTACAAACACTACATTTTTTATAGCGCCTTGCGCCCTACCAGCAAGCGGTAAGGGCATATTTCTCTCACATCCACTCACAGCTTGGCGATGGACACCTCGGTCGACTTGACCAGCGCCACCACGTCGGAGCCCACGACCAACGCCAGCTCGTCCACCGAGCGCGTGGTGATGACCGACGTGACGATGCCCCAGGGGGTTTCCACATCGACCTCGGAGACGACATCGCCGCGCACGATCTCGCGGACTTTGCCCTTGAACTGGTTACGGACGTTGATGGCTTGGATGGACATGGGGTTCTCCTTGATGGGGCCGTAGGGCGAAGAAAGGAATGACAGAAGAAAGAAAGCAATGAAAGGCAGCAGGCGCCAGAAACGGCTACACCGCCCAGCGCAGACCATGCGCAGGCACGCCGGGCCACGGCGCTTCGTGCGCCGGCTCGCCGTCGGGCTTTTGCAGCACGCGGTCCAGGATGCGTTTTTCAATGGCGGCAAAGGCAGCGTCGCCGTGCGATCGCGGGCGTGGCAGGTCGATGCGCTGGTCCAGCGCGATCTGGCCGTCCTCGATCAGGATCACGCGGTCGGCCAGGGCCACGGCCTCCTGCACATCGTGGGTCACGAGCAGCGCGGTGAAGCCGCTGCTGCGCCACAGGCCTTCGATGAGGCGGTGCATCTCGATGCGGGTCAGCGCATCGAGCGCGCCCAGGGGCTCGTCGAGCAGCAGCAGGCGCGGGTTGTGCACCAGGGCGCGGGCCAGGGCCACGCGCTGGCGCTGGCCGCCGGACAGGCGTGCTGGCCACTCGGTCAGGCGGTCACCCAGGCCCACGCGCGCCAGCACATCGGCGGCGGCGCCGCGCCGCGCAGGCGGCAGGCCCAGGGCCACGTTGTCGGCCACTCGCTTCCAGGGCAGCAGGCGCGAGTCCTGGAACATGATGCGGGTGTCGTCGCTCAGCCCGGCCACGTCCTTGCCGTCCAGGCGGATCGCGCCGCCCGAGACGGATTCGAGCCCGGCCACCAGGCGCAGCAGCGTGCTCTTGCCGCAGCCGCTGCGGCCCACGATGGCCACGAACTGGCCGGGCTCGATCACGAGTTCGGTCTTCTTGAGCACGTCGCGCGCACCGTAGCGCTTGTCCACGCCGCGCACTTCCAGGCGCACGCCTTGCGCGGCGGGGGTGTGGGTCGTCTGGGTCATGGTGTCAGGCTCCGGTCTTGAACAGCGGCACGTCCAGCGCGTTCACGCGCTTGGGCAACAGCTTTTCGGCAAAGAAGGCATCCGCGATGCGTTGTTGTTCGGTGAGGGCTGCGGGCACCACGGCGCCCACCTCGTAGCTGCGGCGGCTGTTGGCCAGCTCGATCACGCCCGCATCCAGCCCCCACACGGGTGCCAGCAGCGCGGCCGCGTCTTTGGGGCTTTGCTTGACCCAGACGCCAGCCTTTTGCAGCTCGGTGAAGAACACGCGCAGCACGTCGGGCCGCGCCTGGGCAAACGAAGTGCCTGCCAGGTAGTAGCGCTGGTAGGAGGCCAGGTCGCGCCCGTCGGCCAGCACCCGCACAGTGGACTGCTTTTGCACGGCAGCGAGGAACGGGTCCCACACCACCCAGGCGTCGATGGCGCCGCGCTCGAAGGCGGCGCGGCCATCGGCGGGGGTCAGGTACGCGGGCTCGATGTCCTTGAACGCCAGGCCCGACTTTTCCAGCGCGGCGATCAACAAGAAGTGCACGCCAGCGGCCTTGGCAAAACCGATCTTCTTGCCCTTGAGGTCGGCAACCGTCTTGATGGGCGAGTCGGCGCGCACCACGATGGCCTGGGCGGATGGCGAAGGCGACTCCTGCGCCACGAAAGTGAGGTTGGCGCCCGCTGCCTGGGCAAACACCGGCACGGTGTCGGCCACGTCGGCGCTCACATCGATGTTGCCCAGGTTCAGCGCTTCGAGCAGCGGCAGGCCACTGGTGAACTCGTGCCACGTCACCTTGACGTTGAGCGGCGCGAGCAACTGCTCCAGCGTGCCGCGCGTGCGCAGGATGGTGGTGAGGGTGGAGGATTTTTGAAGTCCTATGCGCAATGTTTGCAGGGTCTCAGGCTTGCCCTGCGCGGCGGCCAGGCCGCTCGACAGCGCGGCGATGGCACCCAGCATGGTGCGCCGATGAATGTGGAAAGGGGTGGTCATGGTGGTCGATAACTTGAAATGAGGAGGAACTTGGCAACTCAGGGGCCGATGCATCGCCGCATCCCCTGCAACTGGCGCGCCCGGTGCGAGAGACGCCGCGCAAGGGCCGCCCCGCCGCCGCGCCGGTGTCGCCCCCCTTCCCCTAGCGCGCAGCGCGTAGAGAGAAGGAGGAAGCCGCGCATCGGCTCAGGGGGTTGCATACCCAGGATGCCAACGCAGCCAGTAGCGCTCCAGGCCCTTGGCGAACAGATCGGCCAGCTTGCCCAGCAGCGCGTACAGCAGGATGCCCACGAGCACGATGTCGGTCTGCAGAAACTCCCGCGCATTCATCGTGAGGTAGCCGATGCCCGCCTGCGCGGAGATGGTCTCGGCCACGATCAGGATCACCCACATCAGGCCCAGCGAGAAACGCAGGCCCACCAGGATGCTGGAGAGCGCACCGGGCAGGATGATCTGCTTGTACAGCTGCCAGCGGCCGAGGCCGTAGGTGCGCCCCATCTCGATCAAACCGGGGTCCACGTTGCGGATGCCGTGGAAGGTGTTGAGGTAGATCGGGAAGAACACCGACACGCTGATGAGGAACAGCTTGGCCGACTCATCGATGCCGAACCACAGGATGACCAGCGGAATCAGCGCCAGCGCGGGGATGTTGCGCACCATCTGGATGGTGGAGTCGAGCAAGGTCTCGAACACGCGCACCGAGCCCGTGAGCAGGCCCAGCAGCAGGCCCAGGCCACCGCCGATCGCCAGGCCCGCCAGCGCGCGGCCCGCGCTCACCTTGACATGGGTCCACAGCTCGCCCGACACGGTCAACGTCCAGGCGGCCTTGATCACCTCCAGGGGCGCGGGCAGCACCCGGGTGGAGAGCCATCCCTGCGACGACGCGATCTGCCACAGCACGATCAGCCCCACGGGCACGGCCCAGGGCAGCAGGCGCTGCGCAACACTGGCAAGGAAGCGGGCCAGCGGCGCGGGCAGCAAGGGACTCTCGATCGGCAGATCGACGGAGTCGGCCACGGGCGATACCTGCAGCTCTCGGACAGTCTTTGTCTGTGTCATGGGTTGATTTCCGGTTCGTGGTCAGGCTCCAAGAACTCCAGCTGGTTGCCCGCCGGGTCCTTGACGTAAAAGCGCAGGTAGCCGGGCAGTGCGCGGTTTTCCACCAGCGCCAGTTCGGCCTGCAGCAGGCGGTGGCGCAATGCGGGCAGGTCCTGCACCTCGAAGGCCAGGTGCGATACCGCGGGCGCGGGCTGCCAGTGCTCGGTGGGCACCAGGTCGATGCGCTGGGTGCCCGCCGCAAAGCGCAGCGTGTTGCCCGCCTGCAGGCGCACTTCGGGCAGCCCCAGCAGGCTGGCATAGAAGCGCCGGATGGGCGCCTCGGCACCGGCCGGAAAGGCCAGCTGCACGTGGTTGATGGACTGGATGCTCATGGCGTGGCTCCTCGTCGGTGCGGTCAGCTTTGCGAAGCGCGTGGCACGAAGTCGTTGGCCACGGTTTCGCCGAACGGGCCCAGCGGATTGCCGCCGGTGAGCTTCTCGCGCACGCCCACGGGCAGCAGCGGGAACACCAGCTCCGCAAAGCGGTAGGCCTCTTCGAGGTGCGGGTAGCCCGACAGCACGAAGTGGTCGAGCCCCAGGTTCGCGTATTCGGTGATGCGGGCGGCCACCGTCTCGGGGTCGCCCACCAGGGCAGTGCCCGCGCCACCGCGCACCAGGCCCACGCCGGCCCACAGGTTGGGGCTGATCTCCAGGTCTGCGCGGCTGCGCTTCACGCCCCCGGCATGCAGCGCGGCCATGCGGCGCTGGCCTTCGGAGTCCATGCGCGCAAAGACCGACTGCGCGCGCGCCACGGTTTCGTCGTCCACATGGCTGATGAGTTCTTCGGCTGCGGCCCAGGCCTGCGCATCGGTCTCGCGCACGATGACGTGCAGGCGGATGCCGAACTTCACGGTGCGGCCGTGCTTGGCGGCCCTGGCGCGCACGTCGGCCACCTTCTTGGCGACCTCGGCGGGGGGCTCGCCCCAGGTGAGGTAGGTCTCGACCTGCTCGGCCGCCAGGTCGTGCGCTGCGTCGGACGAGCCGCCGAAGTACACCGGAGGGTGCGGCTCCTGCAGCGGCGGGAACAGCAGCTTGGCGCCCTTGACGGACAGGTGCTTGCCCTCGTAGTCGAAGGTCTCGCCCCGGTGGCTGCGCGTGAGGATTTCGCGCCAGATGCGGATGAACTCGGCCGACTGCTCATAGCGCGTGGCGTGGTCCAGGAACACGCCATCGCCTTCCAGCTCAGCCCGGTCGCCACCGGTCACCAGGTTGATGAGCAAGCGCCCGCCCGACAGGCGGTCGAAGGTGGCGGCCATGCGGGCGGCCAGCGCGGGCTGGTGCAGGCCGGGGCGCACCGCGACCAGGAACTTGAGCTTCTTCGTGACCGCCAGCAGGCTCGATGCGATCACCCACGGGTCTTCGCACGAGCGGCCGGTGGGAATGAGCACGCCTTCGTAGCCCAGGCTGTCGGCGGCCACTGCCACCTGCTGCAGGTATTCGAGGCTGAGCTGGCGTGCGCCCTTGGCCGTGCCAAGGTAGCGGCTGTCGCCGTGGGTGGGGATGAACCAGTAGATTTTCATGGTGTCGCTTTGCCGTGTGGGGGTCATCAATAGGAGAAGGCCAGGCCGTAGCCCGCCAGCGAAAAGCCGAAACGCAATGGACACGCCCGCATGCCCCCCGCCGCCACATCGGCACGCACACCGGCATGCACACGGTTGCGCGTGCGGACCGGCCTGCGCGCCGGCGCCTTCAGGCGCCAGGCGTTGGCCGTGGTGCGCAGCACGCGGCGTGCTGCGTCGTGGACAGGGTTTGCGAAAGCGTTGGGCATGTCAGGGCTCCTTGGTTTCAATTGCGGCGGACTGTGTGACGCATGGCGTTCAAAACTGGCGCGGCCCAGGCCAGTGCACCCGTGGAACTGGCTCTGCCAGGCCACCGGGTGCGTCCCCCTCCCGTAGGAGAGGGGGAAGACGCGAAGCGGCTCAGGGGGTGCGCCCCGGCCCCTACCACGGCGAGCGCGCCACGTCGCGCACCTGGATGCGCTGGGGAATCAGCTTCAAGTCGAAGAAGGTGTCGGCGATCCTTTGCTGTTCGGCCAGGATCTCGGGCGTGACCGGGCCCGTGCCGTACTCGGCACGCGACGTGGACAAATCGAGCACGGGCCTGGGGATGCCGAACAGCGGGGCCAGTTCGGCCGCCAGCAGGTCGCGGTTGACCTTGGCCCAGATGTCGATCTTGTTGATCTCTTCGATGGCGATGCGCAGCACGTCGGTGTTCTTGTCGGCGTACTGCAGCGACGAGAAGTAGTAGGCGCGGTTGCCCACCACGCCGGTGGCGTCGGCCAGCAGGCGGGCGTCCAGCGTCTTTTCGGCGGCAGCGGCAAACGGGTCCCAGATCACCCAAGCGTCCACGGAGCCTTTTTCAAAAGCGGCACGCGCATCGGCGGGCGGCAGAAAGGCCACGTTCACATCGCTGTACTTCAGGCCGTGCTTTTCCAGCAGCTTGACCAGGAAGTAATGCACGTTGCTGCCCTTGTTGAGTGCAACTTTCTTGCCCTTGAGATCGGCCACGGTCTTGATGGGCGAGCCCTTGGGCAGCAGCACGCTCTCGGCCTTGGGGCGGGGCACGGTGGCGGCCACATAGGCCAGCGGGGCGCCCGCGGCCTGCGCGAAGATCGGGGGGGCTTCGCCCACGTCGCCGAAGTCGATGGAGCCGACGTTCAGTGCCTCCAGCTGCACGGGGCCGGCCGTGAACTCGGTCCACTTGATGGAGACACCCAGCGGTGTCAGGCGCTTTTCCAGCGTGCCCCGGCCCTTGAGCAGGCTCAGGAAGCCCTTCTGGTGGCCGATGCGGAACTCACGGGCGGGGGTTTGCGCCAACGCACCGAAGGCCGGCAGCGCGATGGCGCTGGCCGCACCCTGGACGAGGCGGCGGCGGGACAGGGAGATCGAAGTCGTCATGGTGTTCTTCTGAGAATGAATGCGTGTGCAACGGGCCAGAGCGTCAGGGCTGCGCACCGAGCATCACGGCGTCGCTCACCTTGATGGCCTTGGGGATCAGCTTCAGTTCGAAGAACGTGTCGGCGATCTTTTGCTGGTCGGCCGCCACATCGGGCGTGATGGGCTTGACGTTGAATTCGTAGCGCTGCAGCGCCAGCTCGACCACGTCCACCGGCAGGCCTTGCAGCGGCGCGATCAGCTCTGCGGCCTGGCGCAGGTTCTTCTTGAGCCAGATGCCTTGGGCCACCGAGTCCTCGAACAGCGCCGCGATCACCTTGGGGTTCTTGGTGACGAAGTCGCGGGCACCCAGGTAGTACTGGTAGTTGTTGACCACGCCGCCCGTGCCGTCGGCCAGCACGCGGGCGCCAGTGGCTTTCTCGGCGGCGGCCTGGAACGGGTCCCAGATCACCCAGGCGTCCACGTTCTTGCTCTCGAACGCGGCGCGGCCGTCGGCCGGGGCCAGGTACACGGGCTGGATGTCGGAGAGCTTGAGGCCGTTCTTCTCGAGCTGCCTGACCAGCAGGTAGTGCACGTTGCTGCCCTTGTTGAGCGCGACCTTCTTGCCCTTGAGGTCGGCCACCGACTTGATGGACGAGTCCTTGGCCACCAGGATGGCCTCGGCGCGCGGCGCGGCGGGGTCATGCCCGAAGTAGACGAACTTGGCGCCAGCGGCCTGGCCGAAGATGGGCGGCGCCTCGCCCACGTAGCCCACGTCCACGGCGCCCACGTTCAGGCCTTCCAGCAGCTGGGGGCCAGCCGGAAACTCGACCCACTTCACGCCGAAGCCCAGGGGAGCGAGCTTCTTCTCCAGCGTGCCCGCCGCTTTTTGCAGCACGAACAGGCTGGCCGACTTCTGATAGCCGATGCGCAGCTCGCCCCTGGTCTGGGCATGCACCGGCTGCGCCAGCAGGAAGGCGGCGATCAGCACGAACGCGGTGAAGACCACGAAGCCGATGAACATGTTGCGCAGGGCGGCCAGCCCGCCGGCGGGCGGGGCATCGTGGGCGCGGTCTGAGCTGGCTGCGCCGTCGCGTGTCAGTGTGCTCATGGTGAATGTCCTTTGAATCATGAAAAAAAGGGGGCGTCTGAACCGGGCAGTGCTCCGCCCTGCCCACCGCTGCGGGCAGCGGGGCCATCGAAAGAGGGAAACGAGAAATGGGGTAGCCCGGCCGGGCCGCGGCACCCCACCGCTGCGGATGTGCGGGCGGGCGGGGCCCGTCAGACGCTACATCGCACCTGCGAGAAATGCACCGGCGCGAACCGCGTGGCCTGGGCAGGGAACGGGCGCAGCGTCTCGGTCACGAGCACGTTGACCGCATCGTCCAGCCGCGTGGCGATGTCGTCGTTCAGGTGGTAGGCGCCCTCGGGCGTCAGCGTGACCTGCGCATCGGTGGCATAGATGCCCGGCAGGATGCTTTTGGCACCCAGCGACTGCAGCACGGGGCGCAGCGCGTAGTCCAGCGCCAGCATGTGGTGCGGGCTGCCGCCGGTGGCCAGGGGCAGCACGATCTTGCCCTTGAGCGCCGTCTGCGGCAGCAGGTCCAGGAACACCTTGAGCACGCCGCTGTAGGCCGCCTTGTAAACCGGCGTGGCCACCACCAGCACGCTGGCCCGGGCCACCTGGTCGACAGCGCCCACCACGGTGGGATGGCCGAAGTCGGCCAGCAGCAAGGCCTGGGGCGACAGGTCGCGGATATGGATGCGGTCCACCAGCGCGCCGCGCACCGACAGGCGCTGGGCGACAGCGTCCAGCAGGGCGGCGGAGCGGGAACGCTCCGAGGGGCTGCCGGCGATGAGAAGAGCGGACATGAAATGTGTTTCCAGAGGGCGTGACTTGACCAGCGCCACCGTGGATCCGGCTTCGCCGGGCCACGGGTGGCGCCCCTTGAGGGGAGGCGGCCGAAGGCCGCTTCGGGGTGAGCCTATTTTTTGGTGTAGATCTGGTCGAAGCTGGCGTTGTCGGCAAAGTGGTCCTTGGCCGCCTTGTCCCAGCCACCGAACGCGTCGTTGATGGTGAACAGGTTCAGCTTGGGGAACTGCTTGGCGTACTTGGCCTTGGCCTTGTCGGACACGGCGGGGCGGTAGAAGTGCTTGCCGGCGATGTCCTGGCCTTCTTCGGTGTAGAGGTACTGCAGGTAGGCCTCGGCCACGGCGCGCGTGCCCTTCTTGTCCACGTTCTTGTCCACCACCGTCACGGCGGGCTCGGCCAGGATGGAGATCGAGGGCGCGATCACGTCGAACTTGGTGCCGAATTCCTTTTCCAGCAGGTAGGCCTCGTTCTCCCAGGCGATCAGCACGTCGCCCTGGTTACGCTGGGCGAAGGTGATGGTGGAGCCGCGCGCGCCGGTGTCCAGCACGGGCACGTTGCCGTACAGCTTGGCCACGAAGTCCTTGGCCTTGGCGTCGCTGCCCCCGTTCTTGCGCTTGGCGAACTCCCAGGCGGCCAGATAGTTCCAGCGGGCGCCGCCCGAGGTCTTGGGGTTGGGCGTGATCACGCTGATGCCGGGCTTGACGAGGTCATCCCAGTCCTTGATGCCCTTGGGGTTGCCCTGGCGCACCACCAGCACGATGGTGGAGGTGTAGGGCGAGCTGTTGTGGGGCAGGCGCTTTTGCCAGTCCTTGGGGATCCAGCCGCCGTTGGTGTGCAACGCGTCGGTGTCGCCGGCCAGCGCCAGGGTGGCCACGTCGGCGTCCAGCCCGTCGATGATGGAGCGCGCCTGCTTGCCCGAGCCGCCGTGGCTTTGCTTGACGGTCACGTCCTGGCCGGTCTTGGCTTTCCAGTGCCTGGCGAACGCCTGGTTGAAGTCCACGTACAGCTCGCGCGTCGGGTCGTACGACACATTGAGCAGCGTCACAGACTGTGCAAACGACGGCAATGCCGTCAGGGCCAAACTCCCCGCCAGGGCGGCGGCGAAGGGAAACTTGATAAAGTCGCGGCGAAAGTTCATAGGGAGCCTCTTTTTTTCGAATGCAAAACGGTGCAACTCACCGATGAAACGCATTCTGGAAGACCCTCTTCAAAACTGGAACTACTGAGATTTCAGTTCTTTATATCCAAATCATCTGAGCAGCCCTTTGCGCTGCGGCAGACTCCACCCATCAACAAGGAACCCCATGGCACGCACCGTTCAATGCATCAAGCTCGGCAAGGAAGCAGAGGGCCTCGACTTTCCGCCCTACCCCGGCGAGCTGGGCAAACGCATCTGGGAAAACGTGAGCAAGGAAGCCTGGGCAGGCTGGCTCAAGCACCAGACCATGCTGGTCAATGAAAACCGCCTCAATCTGGCCGACGCGCGTGCCCGCCAGTACCTGGCCCGCCAGATGGAAAACCATTTCTTTGGCGGTGGCGCAGACGCCGCGGCGGGATATGTCCCGCCCAGCGCGCAATGAAGCGCAGCGAAATGCAGCGCTGCAAAAAGTGGTTTCGCCAAAACCACTTTTTCGGCGGTGGTGCGGATGCCGCAGCGGGCTACGTCCCGCCGAGCGCATGAGCCTCCATGTCAGTTTTCCGTAGCATTACCGACCACCCGCAGCCCATGAAACTGGCGCTGCCCGGACGAGGTAGCCGCGGAACTGGATTTGCCAGGCCGCTGGCTGCGGCCCCCTCCCACGCGAAGCGTGAGAGAGGGGGACGGCGCGAAGCGACTCAGGGGGTGCGTCATCTCCGAGCCTGTTGACTGGCTGCCGGACGGCACCCCCTACAGCCCCCGTTTTGGTGACCGCTACCACAGTGAAAATGGCGGCCTGGACCAGGCCCGCCGCGTTTTCCTGCAGGGCTGCGGCCTGCCTGGCGCCTGGGCGGGGCAGCCGCAATGGCGCATTCTGGAAACGGGGTTCGGCTTCGGGCTGAACTTCCTGGTGACCTGGGCCGCCTGGCGGGCTGACCCCGCACGCCCCACCCTGCTGCACTTCGTGTCGACCGAGGCCTGGCCCGTGAGCGCGGCCGACCTGCTGCGCGCCACCACGGCCCACCCCGAGCTGGCCCCCTTGGCGCAGGAGCTTCATCGCCAATGGTGGGGCCTGCTGCCCGGGGTGCACCGGCTGCGGTTCGACGGAGGCCGGGTGCTGCTCACGCTGTGTGTGGGCGATACACAGACCGTGCTGCGCCAGCAGCAGCTGACGGTGGATTCCATCTACCTCGACGGTTTCAGCCCGCAGCGCAACCCCGGGATCTGGGACCTGCACACCCTGAAGGCCGTGGCACGCTGCTGCCGGCGCGGCACCCGCCTGTCCACCTGGACCATCGCGCGCGCGGTGCGCGACGCGCTCACCCAGTGCGGCTTCGCGGTGGCCCGTGTTCCGGGCGTGCCGCCCAAGCGCGACAACCTGCACGCCCAGTACGCCCCCCACTGGGAGCCGCGCACCGCCCCCCGCGCACAGCCCGAACCCGCGCTGCCCGGCGATTGCATCGTGATCGGCGGGGGCATCGCCGGCGCGGCCAGCGCGGCCAGCCTGGCGCGCCGGGGCTGGCAGGTGCGGGTGCTGGACAGCGCCGCGGAACCCGCCGCCGGGGCCTCGGGCTTGCCGGCGGGGGTGTTCGCGCCCCATGTGTCGCCGGACGACAGCGTGCTGTCGCGCCTGTCGCGCAGCGGCGTGCGCACCACCCTGCAGCAAGCCCGATGGCTGCTGCGCGAAGGCACCGACTGGTTGGCCTGCGGCGTGCTGGAGCACCGCACCGACGGCACCCCCGGGCTGGCCGCCAGCTGGGGCCAGGGGCCCGGCGTGGACTGGAGCGAGCCGGCCCCGCCGGCAACGCTGGCCGCCGCGGGCCTGGGCCGCGAAGCCACCGCGTGCTGGCACAGCCAGGGGGGCTGGATACGCCCCGCGCGCATGGCGGCCGCCCTGCTCGCGCAACCCGGCATCCACTGGCAGGGCCACTGCGAGGTGGCCCGCCTGCGGCGTGTGGGGGCCGCTGGCGCGGCGCCCGTCTGGCAGGCGCTGGACGACCGGGGCCAGGTGCTCGCCCAGGCGCCCACCGTCGTCATTGCCGCGGGCGCGGGCAGTGCGATGCTGCTGGAACACCGATGGCCCCTGCAGCCCGTGCGCGGGCAGGTGTCCTGGGGCGAGCACCAGGCAGGCCCCGGGCCCGGGGTGCCTTTCCCCGTGAATGGCAACGGCAACCTGGTGCCCCGCTTTCCGCTGGGTGACGGCCCGTGCGGCCCGGCTGCGTGGGTGATGGGCTCCACCTTCGAGCGCGATGTGGATACCCTGCCTCCGTCCGGGGCCGACGTCCAGGCGGCCCACGCGGCCAACTGGACCAGGCTCCAGGCGCTGCTGCCCCAAACGGCCCCGGTGCTGCGCGCGGCCTTTGCCGCAGCACCGCAGGCGGCGGAGGCTGCGCCCGGCCCCCTGCACGCCTGGGCCGCCGTGCGCTGCACCGCGCCCGACCGGCTACCGATCGTGGGCCCCGTCGACGCCGAGGCGCTGCCCGGGCTCTGGGCCTGCACAGCGATGGGCGCGCGTGGGCTGACCCTGGCGCTTCTGTGCGGCGAACTGCTGGCCGCCCGCCTGCAGGGAGAACCCCTTCCCATCGACACGAAACTCGCCAAAGCGCTGGGCAGCGAACGGTTGTAGCGGGCCTGTAACAGCTTCGTGACCGGGAATCACGGCGGCTTACCCCGTGGAAGCCCGCGCCAATCCTTGCTTATAATCAAATAGGCATATTGGAAGGACGAAACAATAGTTTGCATCCATAAGCGAGCATCCTACATTCGCACCCTATGCATGAATTGGTGTTTGTCTTCGCAGGCTTTGCGGTCGGGTTCATCGTGGGCCTGACCGGGGTCGGCGGTGGCTCGCTGATGACCCCCGTGCTGATCTTTTTCTTCGGCGTGAAGCCCCACCTGGCCATCGGCACCGACCTGCTATTTGCCGCATTCACCAAGATGGGCGGCACCGTGAGCATGGCGCGCCAGCGCCTGGTGCCCTGGCGCGTGGTGGCCCAGCTGTGCGCGGGCAGCATTCCGGCCGCGCTGCTGGCGCTGTGGGCGCTCAAGGTCCTGGGCCCCGCCAGTGCCCAGGCGCAGCGCATCATGACGACCACGCTCGGTTTCGCGCTGCTGTTGACAGCCGCGGCCACGCTGTACAAGGTGGTGGCCTTCTCGCGCCAGCGCCAGGCGGCCGACCATGCCAAGCGCCAGGCCAGCTCCGAGCAATCCACCCGCCCCCGCCACTGGAGCCTGCCCGTGCTGCTGGGCGCCGTGATCGGCACGCTGGTCACCTTCACCTCGGTGGGCGCGGGCGCCATCGGCGTCACGGTGCTGCTGCTGGTCTACCCTCTGCTACCCCTGCCCCGCGTGATCGGTGCCGACATCGCCTATGCCGTGCCATTGACCCTGGTGGCGGGTCTGGGCCATGCCACGCTGGGTTCGGTGGACTGGCCTTTGCTTGCACAATTGCTGGCTGGCTCGTTGCCGGGCATCTGGCTGGGCTCGCGCCTGGTCACCCGCACCCCCGAGCGCCTGATCCGCTCCGCGCTGTCCCTCCTGCTGGCCTGGGCAGGCGCCAAATTAATAATGATCTGATTGGTCCACGATGTATCAATACACACCCTTCGACAAGACGTTCGTCAAGCAGCGCGCCCGCCAGTTCCGCGACCAGCTCAACCGCTGGCAGGCTGGCAAACTGGCCGAGGACGACTTCCGCCCCCTGCGCCTGCAAAACGGCTGGTACGTGCAGCGCTACGCCCCCATGCTGCGCGTGGCCGTGCCCTACGGCGAGATCGCCAGCCGCCAGCTGCGCGTGCTGGCCACCATCGCCCGCGAGTACGACGAGCCCGAAGCGGCCGTGTTCAAGGCCGCCATGGAAGGCCAGGGCCTGCTGGGCACCACCTTCCTGCCCAAGAACTGCGCCCACTTCACCACGCGCACCAATGTGCAGTTCAACTGGATTCCGCTGTCCAAGAGCGCCGACGTGATGGACCTGCTGGCCACCGTGGACATGCACGGCATCCAGACCAGCGGCAACTGCATCCGCAACACCACCACCGACGCACTGGCCGGCGTGGCCGTGGATGAGATCGTGGACCCGCGCCCCTACGCGGAAATCATCCGCCAGTGGACCACGCTGCACCCGGAGTTCGCGTTCCTGCCGCGCAAGTTCAAGATCGCCATCAGCGGCGCCAAGGACGACCGCGCCGCCACCGGCTGGCACGACGTGGGCCTGCACCTGGTCAAGAACGAGGCGGGCGAGATCGGCTTCAAGGTGTTCGTGGGCGGCGGCATGGGCCGCACGCCGGTGATCGGCACGGTGATCCGCGAGTTCCTGCCCTGGAATCAGATCATGAATTACATCGAGGCCATCGTGCGCGTGTACAACGAGCACGGCCGCCGCGACAACAAGTACAAGGCCCGCATCAAGATCCTGGTCAAGTCCGAAGGCCAGCAGTACATCGACGATGTGGAAGAAGAGTACCGCCAGATCATGGAGATCGACGGCGGCCCGCACACCGTGCCCCAGGCCGAGTTCGACCGCGTGGCGGCCTGCTTTGTGCCACCCAAGCTGGCCGACATTGTCGACGTGGCCCCCGCAGCCTTGCAGGCGTCGCTGGACGCACAGGCGGCAGAGCATGTGATGTTTGGCCGCTGGCTCAAGCGCAACGTGCACGCGCACCAGAACCCGCAGCTGCGCGCCGTGACGCTGTCGTTCAAGCGCCCCGGCCAGTCGCCCGGCGACGCGACCAGCGAGCAGCTGATCGCCGTGGCCGACCTGGTGGACAAATATTCCGCCGGCGAAGCCCGCGTGACGCACGACCAGAACGTGGTGCTGCCCTGGGTGCATGCCAGCCGCCTGTTCGAGCTGTGGCAAGAGGCCAAGGCCCTGGGCTTGGCCAGCGCCAACGTGCAGCTGCTCACCGACATGATCGCCTGCCCCGGCGGCGACTTCTGCGCGCTGGCCAACGCCCGCTCGCTGCCGATCGCCGAGGCCATCACCCAGCGCTACCAGGATCTGGACGAGCTCGACGACATCGGCGAGATCGACCTGCACATCAGCGGCTGCATCAACAGCTGCGGCCACCACCACAGCGGCCACATCGGCATCCTGGGCGTCGACAAGGACGGCAAGGAGTGGTACCAGGTCACGCTCGGCGGCTCCGACGGCTCCGACCTGTCGGGCGCCGCCGTGGCCGGCAAGGTGATCGGCCCTTCGTTCTCGGCCGCCGAAGTTCCCGATGTGATCGAAGCCGTGCTCACCACCTACCGCAGCCTGCGCGAAAGCGGCGAGAGCTTTCAGAACACCGTGCGCCGCACCGGCCTGGACCCCTTCAAGGAAGCCGCCAAGACCGCCCGCCACCCCGCCAAGGAAGAGCTGGCCACGGCCTGATCGCCAGCCGCCAAGCCCTGATAAGACCCATGAAAATTCTTGCCTCCCAAGACCACCAGCCTCCCGCAGAGGGCGATGCCCGCGCCGTGGCGCTGGCCAACGATGCCGATGCACTGGCCCTGCCGCTCGACGGCGTCGAGCGCGTGGACCTGCACTTCCCCAGCTTCACCGATGGCCGCGCGTTCAGCCAGGCCTTCTTGCTGCGCCGCCGCCGCGGCTTTGCGGGCGACATCCGCGCCACGGGCGACGTGCTGATCGACCAGCTGGTGCAGATGCAGCGCACGGGCTTTTCGTCGGCAGTGCTGCGCGATGGCGTGGACCCGGCCGACGCGCAACGCCAGTTCGAGATGTTCCCCGGCTTCTACCAGGGCGACGCGGTGCACCCGCAGCCTCTCTTTGCCGACAAGGCTGCCGCCTGAGCCAGGCCCGCAGCGCTGGTACGCACACCCACGAGCACCCCACCATGAGCCAATTCGATCTCGCACGCGTCAATGCCGACCTGGGCCGCAACGCCGAAGGCCTCGTCGCCTGGGCACTGGGCCTGGGCCAGAGCCCCATCGTCACCACCAACTTCCGCCCGTTCGAGGCGGTGATCCTGCACATGGTGTCCGCAGTGAACCCCGATGTGCCGGTGGTCTGGATGGACAACGGCTACAACACCGAAGCCACCTACCGCTTTGCCGACGAGGTGACCCAGCAGCTGGGCCTGAACCTCAAGATCTACCTGCCGCGCCGCTCGCGCGCGCACCGCGAGGCCGTGGAGGGCGCAACGCCTGCCCTGGACGACCCCCGCCACGCCGCGTTCACCGAAGAAGTGAAGCTCGAGCCCTTCGCCCGCGCCTTGCGCGAGACCGCGCCCAAGGTCTGGTTCACCGCGCTGCGCGCCACCGACACCGCCGTGCGCGCACAGATGGACCCGGTGAGCATCAACCCCGACGGCCTGATCAAGGTGGCGCCGCTGCTGCACTGGTCGTCCAAGGATCTGCACGAATACTGCGTCCAGCACGGCCTGCCCAACAACTTCGATTATGTGGACCCGACCAAGGGCGAAGAGAACCGCGAGTGCGGCCTGCACATCGCGCACTGAAATGACACCCCCTGAGCCGCTTCGCGTCTTCCCCCTCTCTCGCTTCGCGGGAGGGGGACGCACCCGGTGGCCCGGCAAAGCCGGTTCCACGGGTGCACTGGCCTCGGGCGTGCCAGTTGCGCACGCCACGGACATTGAATCGACGACCGAAAGCAACCCGCCATGAATGCCCGCACCGATGCCGCGCAGCTGCTGCAGAACAACGACATGAGCTACCACCTGAACAACTCGCACCTGGACGCGCTGGAAGAAGAAACCATCTTCATCCTGCGTGAAGTCGCCGCCGCCTTCGAGCGCCCCACCCTGCTGTTCTCGGGCGGCAAGGATTCGCTGGTCATGCTCAAGTGCGCCGAAAAAGCGTTTGGCACCAAGGCCAGCGGCGGCGGCATTCCCTACCCGCTGCTCATGATCGACACGGGCCACAACTTCCCCGAGGTCACGGACTTCCGCGACTTCCGCGCCAAGGAGCTGGGCGCCGAACTCATCGTGCGCAGCGTCGAGGACTCGATGGCGCGCGGCACCGTGCGCCTGGCCCACCCCGGCGAATCGCGCAACGTGCACCAGTCGGTCACGCTGCTCGAAGCGATCGAGGAATTCCGCTTCGACGCGCTCATCGGCGGCGCCCGCCGCGACGAGGAAAAGGCCCGCGCCAAGGAGCGCATCTTCTCGCACCGCGACAGCTTCGGCCAGTGGCAGCCCAAGGCCCAGCGCCCCGAGCTGTGGACCCTGTTCAACACCCGCCTGCAGCCCGGCGAACACTTCCGCGTGTTCCCCATCAGCAACTGGACCGAACTCGACGTGTGGCAGTACATCGACCGCGAGAGCATCGCGCTACCCAGCATCTACTACACGCACAAGCGCCAGGTGGTGGACCGCAAGGGCCTCCTGATGCCGGTGACCGAGCTGACCCCGCCGCGCGAGGGCGAGACGGTGCAGACGCGCGACGTGCGTTTTCGCACGGTGGGCGACATCACCTGCACCGCACCGGTGGAGAGCACGGCGGCCACGGCCGCCGACATCGTGATCGAGACCCTGGCCGCCGACGTGAGCGAGCGCGGCGCGACGCGCATGGATGACAAGACCAGCGACGCCTCGATGGAAAAGCGCAAGAAAGACGGGTACTTCTGATGACCACTATGAATTCGATAGCTACTAGCGCTTATGCATCAAGCGCTGGCGGCCAAAATGACCACATTTCTGCCCTGAAGTTCATCACCTGCGGCTCGGTGGACGATGGCAAGAGCACATTGATCGGCCGCCTGCTGGTGGACAGCAAGGCCGTGCTGCAGGACCACCTTGCCGGCGTACAGCGCCAGGGCGAAACCGACCTGGCCCTGCTGACCGACGGCCTCAGCGCGGAGCGCGAGCAAGGCATCACCATCGACGTGGCCTACCGCTACTTCGCCACCGAAGAGCGCAAGTTCATCATCGGCGACGCGCCCGGCCACGAGCAGTACACCCGCAACATGGTCACGGCCGCCAGCAGCGCCGACGCGGCCGTGGTGCTGGTCGATGCCACCAAGCTCGACTGGAAGAACGCCGACCTCGCCCTGCTGCCGCAAACCCGCCGCCACAGCCTGCTGGCCCACCTGCTGCGCGTGCATTCGCTGGTGTTCGCCGTGAACAAGCTCGACGCGGTGGAAGACCCAGCGCTCGCCTGGAAGCACATCCAGGGCGCGCTGGCGGCGTTTGCCCAGGCCGCCGGCATCGCCGTGCGTGCGACGGTGCCCGTGTCGGCGCTCAAGGGCTGGAACGTGGTGGACGCCCACGCGGGCTGGTGCGGCTACGAGGGCCCCACGCTGCTGCAGGTGCTCGAAGCCCTGCCCAACACGCCCCCCGACACGGCGCTGCCCCTGGCCTTCCCGGTGCAGTGGGTCGAGAAGTTCTCGTCCTCGTCCGACACATCCCAAGGCCGCCGCGTGTTCTGGGGCCGTGTGGCCTCGGGCAATGTCACCCCCGGCACGCCGGTGCAGATCTTCCCCAGCGGCCAGCTGGCCACCGTGGCCCAGGTGCTGGACCATGCCCGCCGCCCCACCGACGTGCCCGCTGGCACCAGCGCCGGTTTCATCCTCGACCGCGAGGTGGACGTCTCGCGCGGCGACTGGATTCTGGCCGCGCCCGCGGCCACCACCGCCCCCGCCGAGGACGACTTCGACACGCCGGCCAGCGTGCCCGCATGGCCCGCCAGCCGCGAGCTGCGCACCACCGTGGCCTGGATGGATGACGAACCCCTGGTCGCCGGCCGCGTGTACTGGGCGCTGCACGGCCACCGCTGGGTCAAGGCCAAGGTGAAGGCCGTGGTGCACAAGCTCAACATCCACACGCTGGCCGAGGAAGCCGCCACGCAGCTCGACCCCAACGCCATCGGCCATGTGGACCTGCTGCTGCAGGAGCCGATCCCCGCCGCAGCCTTCGGCAAGGCCCGGGTGCTCGGATCGCTGATCCTGGTGGACACCGCGAGCCACAAAACCGCTGGCGCCGTGCTGGTCAACTGATCCAGATCAGCGCCACCCCCCAAGTCACCCCATCCGGGGAAGGGGCCCTGTAACCAAAGGTCGGTGAAAGCTTCTAAAATTGAGGGTTTTCACCGACCCACACAACCTTTGTCATGACCCACGTCGTCTCCGAAAACTGCATCAAGTGCAAGTACACCGATTGTGTGGACGTGTGCCCCGTGGACTGCTTCCGCGAAGGCCCGAACATGCTCGTCATCGATCCCGACGAGTGCATCGACTGCGCCGTCTGCATCCCTGAGTGCCCGGCCAACGCCATCTTTGCCGAAGAAGACCTGCCGGCCGACCAGATCGCCTTCATCAAGCTCAATGCCGACCTGGCCTTCGCCGACGGCTGGAAGAGCATCACCAAGCGCAAGCCCGCGCTGCCCGACGCCGACGAGTGGAACGGCAAGCCGGGCAAGGTCAACGAACTGGTCAAGTGACCTCCCTGAGTCGCTTCGCGCCATCCCCCAAGGGGGACGCCACCAGTGGCCTGGCAAAGCCAGTTCCACGGTGGCACAGGTCTTTGGCAGCGCCAGTTTCGGGCGCTGCGCGCGTGGCTTGAGCATGATTCAAGAAACCGACGCCGTCGTCATCGGCGCGGGTCCCGTGGGCCTGTTCCAGGTCTTCCAGCTGGGCCTGCAAGGCATCACCGCCCACCTGATCGACGCCCTGCCCCATGCGGGTGGCCAGTGCGTCGAGCTGTACGGCGACAAACCCATCTACGACATCCCGGGCATCCCGGTGTGCACCGGGCGCGAGCTGGCCGGTTTGCTGCTTCAGCAGATTGCGCCGTTCAAGACCCAGTGGCACCTGGGCACGCTGGTGTCCGCACTCACCGTGCAGGCCGATGGGCGCCTGCTGGTCGAAACCTCGCAAGGTGTGCAGCTGCTGGCCCGCAGCGTGTTCATTGCCGCAGGCGTGGGCGCCTTTGTGCCGCGCACGCTCAAGGTGGACGGCATCGAGCGCTTTGTGGGCACCCAGGTCCACTACCAGAACCTGCCCTCCACGGCCCACGTGGCCGGGCGCCATGTGGTCGTGCACGGCGGCGACGAGCCCGCCGTGGCCCGCGCCGTGGAACTGGCCGAACAAGGCCAGGCCGCCCGCGTGAGCCTGCTGCACCGCCGCGATGTGTTCCAGGCCCCGGATGCCCTGCTGCAGCGCCTGCAGCAACTGCGCGATGCGGGCCACATCCACGTCGAGGCCGCGCAGATCACCGGCATTGAGACCGCTGGCGACCAGCTGACCGCCTTGCAGGTGGTGGACGCCGATGGCAGCAGCCGCGCCCTGCCGCTCGACGTGCTGGTGGCCGTGCTCGGCATCTCTCCCCGGCTCGGGCCCATCGCCGACTGGGGCATCGCCCTGGAGCGCAAGCAACTCGTGGTGGACACCGAGGCCTTCCGCACCAGCGTGCCCGGCATCCACGCCGTGGGCGACATCAACACCTACCCCGGCAAACGCAAGCTCATCCTGTGCGGCTTCCACGAAGCCACGCTGGCGGCCTTTGGCGCCGCCGAGGCGCTCAAGGGCGACAAGGTGGCGCTGCAATACACCACCACGAGCCCACGGCTGCACCAGCTGCTGGGTGTGGCGCCGGCCTCTGCGCCTGCCGCCAGCACGTAGTCCAGGCGGATCAGGGCACCACCATGCCGTGCCCGAACGGCGCGCCCACAAATAAGCACAAAATGTCCAAAAGGCGCGCAAGCGCCCGGCACGATGGCGTCTCCATTCACCCATCAGGAGCACACCATGAGCCAACAACCCCTTCAATCCATCTGGGACACGTACACCGCGTCGTGGAAGACCGACTCGGCCGCGGACCGCACAGCCCTTTTTGCCCAGTCCCTCGACCCCGCCTGCACCTACAACGACCCGCTGGCCACCGCCCATGGCTGGGACCAATTGACGGCCTACATGGACAGCTTTCACAGTCAGGTCCCCGGCGGGCATTTCGTGACCCACTATTTCGCCAGCCACAACCAGCAGAGCATCGCCAAATGGAACATGGTGGATGGCAGCGGGCAGGTGATCGGGGAAGGCGTGAGCTACGGCCGGTACAACGACCAGAATCGCCTGGTTGCGATGACCGGTTTCTTTGAAACCCCTTGAACGGACTCCACCGTGCTTTATCTGCGGCAAATCCAGGAGGGCATCGATTTCATCGAAGCCCATCTCGAATCCGACATCCAGCTTTCCGAGGTGGCGCGGGCCGCCGGGATGAGCCAGTGGCACTTCCAGCGGATCTTCAAGGCGCTGACCAACGAAACCCTGAAGACCTACATCCGCTCGCGCCGGTTCTCGCGGGCGCTGGAGCAGTTGACCAGCACGCGGCTGAGCGTGCTCGACATTGCGCTGGCGTCCGGGTACGAGACGCAGGAAAGCTTCACGCGCGCGTTCCGGGATTGCTTTCGGCTCACGCCGTCGCAGTACCGCAAGATGGGCAACCGCTCGCTGTTCGTGCGCAAGATCCGGTTTGACGAAAGCTACCTCGCGCACGTTCACCACAACATCTCCCTGGCACCCGACATAGAGGAGCAGCCCGCCATGCAGCTGGTCGGGCTGCCCACGGACTACTACGGCATCGATTCCGAAAAGAACAACCTGGGCCAGAAGCTGCCGCCCCTGTGGGCGAAATTCCTGCCCCGGCTGGGCGAGATTGCGAACACCGTGCCCGGGGTCTGCTATGGCGTCGTGGCACCGGCGGGGCCCCACACGGAAGCGCTGCGCTACCTGGCCTGCATCGAGGTGAAGGGCCCCGGCGCCTTGCCACCGGGCATGGTGGCCATGGAAATCCCCGCATCGACCTATGCGCGCTTCACCCACCGGGGCCCTGCGCAGAATGTCGATGCGACGGTGAACTACATCTACTCCAGCTGGCTGCTGTCGGCGGGCCCATCGCACACCCTGGGGCCGGATCTGGAAATCTACGGTGCCCAGTACCACCCGACGTCCGGCGACTCGGTGATGCACTACGCGATCCCCATCGCCCGCCCCGCGCCCTGAGCGCCCCACTACAATGGCCCCGCGTTCCTTCTGGAACGCCCACGCTAGGGGTGTCGGGACCGGGCCACCGGAACCGACTGAGAGAGTCCCTTTGAACCTGATTGAGATCATCCTCGCGCAGGGAAGCACGTCCGCCTCGGCACAGCCCAGAATGAAATGACTTTGGGGTGCGCTGGCGGGCCGCCCCTGCTCTGTACTGCCACGGAGCCTGCCATGTCCTCATCCCCCGCCGCGCCCGCCACCAACGAAGCGCTGGCCCCCGTCTCCCCCGACCGCCGCGTCTTCCAGTGGCACGACCACGCCTCGCTCTGGTTCAGCCTGGGCGTGGGCCTGCTGGTCATGCAGGTGGGCGCCTACCTGATGCCCGCGCTGGGCACGCAAGAGGCGCTGATCGCCATCGTCTGCGGCTCCATCGTGGGCGCGGGCCTGCTGGGCTGGGTGGCCAAGCTGGGCTGCGACAGCGGCCTGGCCAGCGCCGGGCTGATGCATGCCGTCTATGGCCGCACGTTCGCCAGCCTGCCGATCATTTTGAACATCGTGCAGCTGGTCGGCTGGGGCACGTTCGAGCTGGTGGTGATGCGCGACGCCACGGTGGCCATCGGCCAGCAGTCCGGCACCATGGCCGGCGCGCATTGGCCCGTGCTGGCCACGCTGCTGTGGGGCGGCGTGGTGATGCTGCTCATCAGCGGATCGATGGTGCAGCTGGTGCGCAAGGTGATCGCGCGCGTGGCGCTGCCGCTGGTGGTGCTGTCGCTGCTGTGGCTGTCGTGGCAGTTCCTGTCGCTGGCGCAGGCCCAGGGTTTTGAAGCGCTGTGGACGCGCAAGGGCGAAGGCGGCATGGGCGTGCTGCCCGCGCTGGACCTGGTGATCGCCATGCCCATCTCGTGGCTGCCGCTGGTGGCCGACTATGCGCGCCACGGCAAGAACGGCGGCTCCGCATTGCGCGGCACGTGGCTCGGCTACGCGCTGGCCAACATGTGGTGCTACACGCTCGGTGTGCTGGTGGCGCTGACGCTGCCCAGCAAGGATCTGGTGCAGGCCCTGTTGCTGGCCCAGGGCGGGCTGATCGCGCTGTCGCTGATCCTGATCGACGAGGTGGACAACGCCTATGGCGACACGTATTCGGGCGCGGTGTCGGCACACAGCCTGCTGCCACGCTGGGGCGTGCGCAAGTGGGGCCTGGCCATGGCTGCGGTGTGTACCGGCCTCGCGCTGGTGCTGCCCATGCACAGCCTGGAGCCATTTTTGCTGCTGCTCAGCTCGGTGTTCGTGCCGCTGTTCGGCGTGATCCTGGGGCGGCTGGCCTTTGGCGCCAACGCACCCGCGCTGCTCGCTGCGGCACGCCGGGTGAATGCGGCCCCGGTGGCGATCTGGCTGGTGGGGATTGCCGTCTACCACCTGGCTCCGCAGGTGGTACCGGGCGCGGGCTCGGCGCTGCCGGCGCTGGCGTTCAGCTTTGTGCTGGCCTGGGCCACACGGCCACGGGTGCGTTGAATCGCTATTGAATTGTGAGCATATAGCGCTTACTGGATAAGCGCCAGAGGCCAAAAACAATCAAACCTTTAAAGCACCAGCTGCGCCACGGGCGCATGGCCGTGGTTGAGCGGGCCATGGCCACGGCCGGTGGTCACATCGGCCCCTGCGGCGATGGCGCCCAGAATGTAGGCACGCGCGCGCTCCACCGCCTGCTGCAAGGGCAGGCCCCGCGCCAGGTGTGCCGCGATGGCCGATGACAGGGTGCAGCCCGTGCCGTGCCCGTTGGGCGTGGCAATGCGTGCGGACTCCAGCCGCTGCCGCACGCCGCCGCGTGTGGCCAGGACATCCACCACCCAGTCTCCGGGCAGGTGGCCGCCCTTGAGCAGCGCCGCCGGGGCGCCCAGGGCCAGCAGCCCGTCCACCGCAGCTGCCAGCGCATCCACGCCCTCGATCGTGCGCCCCAGCAGCCAGCCGGCCTCGTCCAGGTTGGGGGTGATCACCTCGGCCAGCGGAAACAGCTCCTGCACCAGCACGTTCACGGTTTCCGCGGCGATGAGCCGGTCGCCGCTGGTGGCCACCATCACCGGGTCGAGCACCACGTGCGGCAGCTGGTAGGTGCGGATGGCATCGGCCACCACGCGCACCACTTCGGGCGAATGCAGCATGCCGATCTTGACCGCGTCCACGCCGATGTCCTGCACCACGGCATCGATCTGGGCCTTGAGCATCTCGGGCGGAATGCCGTGGATGCCCGTGACTCCGCAGGTGTTCTGGGCCGTGATGGCGGTGATGGCCGTCATGCCGTAGCAGCCCAGGGCGCTGAAGGTCTTGAGGTCGGCCTGGATGCCCGCCCCGCCGCCGCTGTCGGAACCGGCGATGGAAAGCACGCGCACATAGCGGCGTGCTGCGGAGGTCGGGGGAATCAATGAAGTCATGGCAAAAATTATGGCCTATGCGTTAGCGCAAAAAGAGCTGCCGCGGGTTGTGCTGTAATTGATTTTTCCGGACGAAACAGGGGTGTCCCGCGGCCGAGAACTGAACAGGTTCTTGGGTGCGCGACTGAGAAATACCCTGGGGCACCACAGAACACTGCGCACCGCGCGGCGCGTACTGGCCCCGCTACCCGATCCAGGTCATGCTGGCGTGGGGAGTTTCCAAGAGCGGCCCTGCCCCCCGTTTTGTCCATGGTTGCCAGCCAACACACAGACAGACAGACGGACTTATGCCACTTCAACCCTCTTCTTTTGCCATTCTGGGCGCGGGCCTCATGGGCCGATTGCTGGCGGTGGAGCTGGCGCGCCAGGGGCACCGTGTGGACATCTACGACGCGGGCAGCCCGGCCGCCGAGCATTCGGCCGCGACCGTGGCCGCCGCCATGCTGGCGCCGCTGGCCGAATCGGCCATCACCGAGCCCGGCGTGGTGCGCATGGGCCACCATGCCCTCACCCGCTGGCCGCAGCTGCTGGCGGCGCTGGCCGAGCCCGTGTTCTTCCAGCAGGCCGGCACGCTCATCGTGTGGCACCGGCAGGACGCGGCCGAAGCCCAGCGGCTCACGCGCCAGCTGGAGGCCAACCAGCACACGGTGCCCGAGCTGCCCGCGCTGCAAAAGCTCGACGGCGCCGCGCTGGCCCAGGCGGAGCCCACGCTGGCGCAGCGCTTTGCGCAGGGGCTGTACCTGCCCGGTGAAGGCCAGCTCGACAACCGGCAGCTGCTGGCAGCCCTGGTGGTGGAAATGCAGCGGCTGTCCGTGCGCGCGCACTGGCACGCGCCCCGGTCGCCCGAGGCCTTTGCGCCCGGCGCCCCCGGCCAGCCCGACTGGGTGCTGGACTGCCGCGGCCTCGGTGCCAGGGCCCAATGGCCCGCGTTGCGGGGTGTGCGGGGCGAGGTGGTGCGCATCCACGCACCGGATGTCACGCTGCAGCGCCCCACGCGGCTGGTGCACCCGCGCTACCCGATCTACATCGCGCCCAAACAAGACCATCTGTTCGTGATCGGCGCGACCGAGATCGAATCGGACGACGTCTCGCCCGCCAGCGTGCGATCGACGCTGGAGCTGCTCTCCGCCGCCTACGCCGTGCACCCCGGCTTCGCGGAAGGCCGCATCCTGGAGCTGGCCACGCAGTGCCGCCCCACGCTGCCCGACAACCTGCCCGCCATCCGCCAGCCGCGCCGGGGCGTGCTGGAGATCAATGGCCTGTACCGCCACGGCTTCATGATCGCGCCGGCGATGCTGGATGTGACGCTGGAAGTGCTGAACGCGGGACAATCGCAGCTTTCGCAACGTTTTGACCTCGCGCTGGACCTGAAACCCGCCTCCCAGTCCAGCGCGGCCGCTGCCTTCGCATGAACATCTCCATCAACCAGATCCCGCATGAACTGCCCGAAGGGGCCACCGTGGCCGATGCCGTGGCCGCCATCGCGGCACGCCCTCCGTTTGCGGTGGCCGTGAACACCCACTTTGTGCCCAACACCCGCTACGCCGCGCAGGCCCTGCAGCCCGGCGACCGCGTGGAAATCATCTCGCCCGTGACGGGGGGCTGACCCCCGGCCTTCTTTCTTGAGACAAATTGGCCCTTGGTGCTTATCCACAAAGCGCTAGCAGCTATTAAAAAGATAGTAAATTCATGACCACCTCGACGCCCCAAGACCCCCTGGTGCTGTACGGCCAACAGTTCGCCAGCCGCCTGCTGCTGGGCACCTCGCGCTACCCATCCCCTGCGGTGCTCGAAGCCGCCGTGCTGCGCGCGCAGCCCGCCATGGTCACTGCGTCGTTGCGCCGCCAGGGCAGCAACCCGGCCGAAAGCGGCAGCAGCTTCTGGGAGCTGCTGCGCAAGCTCAACGTGCCCGTGCTGCCCAACACCGCCGGCTGCCACAGCGCGCAAGAGGCCATCACCACCGCGCAGATGGCGCGCGAGGTGTTCAACACACCGTGGATCAAGCTGGAGCTGATCGGCGACGACTACACGCTGCAGCCCGACACGCTGAACCTGGTAGGCGTGGCGGAACACCTCATCAAGGAAGGTTTTCAGGTGCTGCCGTACTGCACGGAAGACCTGGTGCTGTGCCAGCGGCTCGTCGATGTGGGCTGCCAGGCCGTCATGCCCTGGGCAGCGCCCATCGGCACCGGGCGTGGCCCCGTGAACCCCTATGCACTGCAGATGCTGCGCGAGCGCCTCGACGTACCCATGCTCGTGGATGCGGGCCTAGGCCTGCCGTCGCATGCCTGCCAGGTGATGGAATGGGGCTATGACGGCGTGCTGCTGAACACCGCCGTGGCCCTGGCGCAGGACCCGGTGGCCATGGCGGGCGCGTTCGCCGACGCCGTGAATGCCGGGCGTGCCGCGCGCAAGGCCGGTGCCATGGCGGCGCAGGAGGCCGCCCAGCCCAGCACACCCGTGCTCGGCACCCCCTTCTGGCACCATGAACAACATGCGTGACGACACCAGCGCCATGGTGCAGGCCCTTCTTGCGCACCACGCCCCCACCTTCGCGGGCTTTGGCGCCGAGCCTGTCCCGGAGCCCACGCGGCAGGAACCCGCCTACCTGGCAGCCCTGCAGGCCTGCAGCACGCTGGGCTTCATTGCCCACGACGCGGAATGCCTGGCCCAGGCCTGGCTGGCGCAGAGCCTGCGCACGGGCGCCTTCCAGCCAGCCCAGTGGCCCGACGAGCCACAGGACTTTGGCCTGGTGCCCCGGCCGCGCGCCGATGCGTTCGCCCCCTGCCCGGAAAGGCTGGGCCTGTACGCCGTGCTGCCGGATGCCGGCTGGGTGGGCCGCATGGCCCGCGCGGGCGTGCCCACGGTGCAACTGCGCTTCAAATCCGCCGACGAGCACGCGATTGCGCAGGAGGTCCACGCCGCCGTGCAGGCGGTCGAGGGCACGGGCGCCCTGCTGTTCATCAATGACCATTGGCGCGTGGCCATCCAGGCGGGCGCCTACGGCATCCACCTGGGCCAGGAAGACCTGGATGCACTGGCCCCCGACGAGCTTCAGGCGCTGCGCGCTTCGGGCCTGCGCCTGGGGGTCAGCACCCATGGCTACGCGGAAATGGTGCGCGCAGATGCCGTGGGGCCCAGCTACATTGCCATGGGTGCCGTGTTTCCCACCACCCTCAAGAAGATGGCCACGGCGCCACAGGGCGTGGGCCGGCTGGGTGCCTATGCGCGCCTGCTGCGCCACTACCCGCAGGTGGCCATTGGCGGCATCGGGGCGGAGCAGTTTGCCCAGGTGCGCGCCACGGGCGTGGGGTCCATCGCCGTCGTGCGGGCCATCGTCAATGCCTCCGACCCCGAAGCCGCGGCCGCGCAGCTCATGCGCGGGATGATGGAGTAAGGCCAGGCCCGAGGGGGCCGGAGGGCGCGCCGCCGCGGCCTAGCTGCGGTCGGCCTTCTTCTGCTCCAGCTCCAGCCGCAGCTCCACCAGATCGTTGTCCATGCCGAAGCCCACCGCCTGGCCCGAGGACGGTGGCGCGGTCACGGGCACGGGTGGCAAATCGCTGAGCGTCAGGTGGGGCGGCTCCGAGAGATCGAGGTCCAGCGGCGCACCCCGGGTGTCAGCGTCGGGCATGGAAGGCGCGGTGGCCGCCAGTTCCTGCGGCGGCCATCCTGTGGCCGAAGGCATTTCGCCCAGATCGAACTCCAGGCTCGCGGACAGCGAATCCAGCGGCAGGCCGCCCCCCGCTGTGCTTGCCGGCGCCACGGGCGGCGCTGCCAGCACCTGCGCGTCGACACGCGGCTCGGCCAGTGGCGTGGTGCGCTTGCGGGGCGCCGGCGCGCCCCGGGCGCTTGCCGGGGTGGTCTGCGCGATGGCCAGCAGCAGCAGCAGGTCGTCGTAGGCCGCCAGATCAAACGGCTCCACCGACACGGCGCCGTCCTGCCGGAACAGCAATTTCTCCAGCAGCCAGAGCACGGACGGAGAGGTCCATTCGGCCTCGATCTCCGCCAGCGCATCGGTGTAGTGATAGAGCATGCGGCCGGTGCGGTGGAAGCCGGTAAATTCGGGCACCTGCGCATTGAACGAGCGCATGAACTGGGCGCGCAGTTGCGAGAACTCCTCCACCCGGCTCAGCGTGTGATAAAGCCGCAGAAGCTCCAGATACGCCAGGGGCGAGGTATCGCCCCGCTCGGCGATGTGCTTCTTGAGCACCTCGATGGCCTGCTGGTGCTCCCCCACCGAAATGAAGAACTCGGCCTGCTGCTGAATGTCGAAGAGCTCTTCGGGGCTGACGATGTGCAGCACGGGCTGGGGCGGTGCTGCAGCGGGGGGCGGGCTGGCCGGCAGCGGCGCGGGCGCACTCGGCACGGGGGCGGTGGCCACGAAGGCGGGCCCGGGCGCCACAGTTGCGGTGGAAGCCACTGCCGCCGCTTCGGAAGCCGGGGATTCGCCGGACGACAGCCAGGCATCGCCCGGATGGGGCGCAAGGCCCAGGGCGGCTTCGTGCGCGGCCATCGCATCGCGCCCGCCCAGCGCCGCCACGGAATCGCGCCACGCGCGCACCGCCTTGTCGGAGGCGCTGCGCAAGCGCGTCCATGTCCACGCCGCGAGCAGCAATGCCAGCAACAGCAAGCCGCCCAGCACATACACCACCGTGGCCGGGAATCTGTCGTTCTCGGCCAGTTCCAGCTGCTGCTGCAACTGCGCCGCGCTGGCCCGGTCGCGGGCCGCCTGCGCACGCAGCGTGGCCACATCGTTCTCCAGCGCCTTGAGCCGGCCGCTGTCCTGGCGGGCATCATCCGGCTGGGCATTCAGCGCCTTCCACACGACAGCGGCCTCGGTGCGCTGCGCGGAGGCTTGCTCCAAAGGAAGGGCCAGCAGCCCGGGCGATGAACGCAATGCCACCGGCCGGTCCACCCAGATATCGAGCGGCTCGACCACGAGCCGGGCCTGGTCCGCCGGCCTTGCCACCTGCGCCGTGCCCTTGGCCGGGGGCAACGCGGCGCTGGCCGGGGGCCGTGCCGTGCCGCGCGCTGGCTGCCGTGCGGGCGCACTGCGGGAAACGGGCTCCGCCGCGCCGGCAGGAGGCGGTGCCGTGGCGGGCCGGATCGCGGAAGGCAATGGTGCAGAAGGTGCCGCCGCGGGTGCTGCCGGCCTGGCCGCTCGCTGGCCCGCCGCGCCCGGGGACGCACCGGGGGCTTCCGCGCCACCTTCGGGGAAAGAAGGCAGCCGCGCGACATCGATCGGCGCCGCCGACCGGGCCATCGTGACGGGAAGTTCCGCAAGAAAAGTGTAGGTGCGCGTGACCTTGCCCGTGCATCCCGCCGACAAGGTGACCAGCAACACAGGCTCATCCACCGCGATGGCCGCCTGCACCCGCACGGCCGGTGAACGTCCGCGCATGTCGGGCAGGGGCACGACACGCACCCTGGCATCGCCAACCGGCGTATCCCCCGCCTTCAGCTGCGCCGTCACACAGGAAGAGGCCACGTCCGTGCCTGGATCGGGCTGCACATCGAACGACAGATCCACCGGTGCACCCAACACCACCGTGCCTCTGCTGCCTCCCAGCGAAAGTGCCGAGGCGCCCGCAGCAACCACCCACAGACCGGTCCCAAAAATGGTGTTACGGATTTTCACAATAAATTCTGTTTTTGGCGCAGCCCATTCTTGCACATAAGTCCCACGCAACGCCACAGCCATAATGGCGCTATGAAAATTCAGTTTCCCAACATCGCAATCGTGGGCACCGGCGCCATGGGTCGGGGCATTGCACAGATCGCCGCGCAGGCCGGCAGCCAGGTTTTTCTGCTCGACGCAACCCCAGGCGCCGCCCAGGCCGCCCAGGCGGCGCTCCAAGACCAATGGAGCAAGCTGGTCGCCAAAGGGCGCATTGATGCCGATCAAGCCACGGCCCTCGCTGCGCGGCTGCACCCGGTGCAGGCAGTGGCCGATCTGGCCGCGTGTGACCTGGTGATCGAAGCCATCGTCGAGCGGCTGGATGTGAAGCAGAAGCTGTTTGCCGAACTGCAGTCCGTGGTGCGCAGCGATGCCGTGCTGGCCACCAACACCTCGTCCCTGTCCGTGACCGCGATTGGGGCGGCGCTCCAGCGCCCGCAGCGGCTGGCGGGTTTTCACTTCTTCAATCCGGTGCCGTTGATGAAGGTTGTCGAGGTCATCGCGGGCCTCAAGACCGACCCCGCGATTTGCACCGCCCTGGCGGCCTATGCCAAAGAGATGGGCCACACCCCCGTTCAGGCGCAGGACACCCCGGGTTTCATCGTGAACCATGCGGGGCGCGGCTTCGGCACGGAGGCCCTGCGCATCGTGGGCGAAGGCGTGGCCGACTTCGCCACCATCGACCGCATCCTGCGCGACCAGGTGGGTTTCAAGCTCGGCCCGTTCGAGCTGATGGACCTCACCGCGCTGGACGTGTCGCACCCGGTGATGGAATCCATCTACCGCCAGTACTACGACGAGCCGCGTTTTCGCCCCAGCGTGATCACCGCGCAGCGCCTGGCCGGCGGCGTGGTGGGCAAGAAGGTGGGAGAAGGTTTTTACCGCTACGTGGAGGGCGTGGCGCAAATCCCCGCAGAGGCACCGCCCCCGGTGGTGACCGACCTTCCCCCGGTATGGGTGTCGCCCCGCGCGGCACGGCGCGCCGAGCTGTACCAGCTGCTGAAGGACCTGGGCGCCACCATCGAAACCGGCCCATCGCCCTCGCCCCAGGCCATCACGCTCGTCGCGCCGCTGGGCTTTGACGTGACCACCGTCGCCGTGGTCGAGCGCCTGGACCCGGCCCGCACCATCGGCATCGACATGCTGATCGACGATGCCGCCACCAGGCGCCGCGTGCTGGCGACCAACCCGGCCACGCGCGTGGACATCCGCAACGCGGCGCATGCGCTGTTCGCCCGCGACGGCAAGGCGGTGAGCGTGATCCGCGACAGCGGCGGCTTCGTCACGCAGCGCGTGGTGGCCACCATCGTGAACATCGCCAGCGACATCTGCCAGCAAGGCATCTGCTCCCCCAAGGACCTGGAAACCGCCGTCACGCTGGGCCTGGGCTATCCGCTGGGGCCTTTGGCCATGGGCGACCGCTGGGGTCCCACCAACATCCTGGAAGTGCTGTTCAACATGCAGACCGTCTATGGCGACACCCGCTACCGCCCCAGCCCCTGGCTGCGCCGGCGCGGCGCGATCGGCCTGAGCCTCACGCATGTGGAGGAATGAATGAATGAAGACTCCTTGCGGGGCGCGGCGGCCGCTGGCGCCGGCCGCGCGCACCGCACGGGCCCTGCTTCCAGACCGACTGCACACCCCCACGTGAACCGTCCGCAGCCCTTCACAAGGTAACCCACGCACATGCCCGCAGAACTCCAGAGCACCAGCCAGGGCCAGACCCTGATCCTGACCCTTCGCAATCCCGAACGGCGCAATGCCATCGACCCTGCGATGTACGCGGCGGGCGTGGAGGCGCTGGGCGTGGCCGAAAGCAGCCCCGACATCCGCAGCGTGGTCATCACGGGCGCGGACGGCATGTTCTGTTCGGGAGGCAACCTGCAGCGCCTGCTGGCCAACCGCCAGCAGGACCCGGAGGTGCAGGCCCAGAGCATCGAGGGGCTGCACAACTGGATCGAGACCATCCGCACCTATCCCAAGCCCGTGATCGCCGCGGTGGAGGGGGCCGCCGCCGGTGCCGGCTTCTCGCTGGCGCTGGCCTGCGACTTCATCGTGTCCGCGCGCAATGCCGTGTTCGTGATGGCCTACAGCAACGTGGCCCTGTCTCCGGACGGCGGCGCGAGCTGGAGCCTGGTGCATGCCCTGCCCCGCCAGGTGGCCACGGAGATCCTGATGTGTGGCGACCGGATTGGCGCCGAGCGCCTGCACGCGCTGGGCGTGGTCAACCGCCTTGCCGAAACTGGGGGCGCACTCGATGCCGCGCTCGCCCTGGCCGAGCAGCTCAATGCGCGTGCGCCGAATGCGCTGGCCAGCATCAAGGAGCTGATCAATGAAGCACCCCATGCAAGCCTCACCCACCACCTGGGCCAGGAGCGCAATCATTTCGTGACCAACCTGCACCATGCCAACGGCGGCGTGGGCATCACCGCGTTCCTTGAAAAGCGTGTGCCCCGCTACGAATAGCCCCGCACGCTGCCGGCGGTGACCGCACGCCGACGGCCACCACCATCCACGATGAAGCCCCTGGGATGCCGCCAAGCACCCAGGGGCTTTTGCATGGCGGGCCTGCTGCAGACACGCAGGTGACAACCCTGACGCTGCGCGAAGGTCCCTGACGCGACAATGGGCCTGTTTCCAGTCACACAAAAGACAGACCATGGACGACCCGATTCTTACTATCGAAGAACGTGAAGCGATCAACTCAGGTCGCTGGTTTTCTTCCCTCTCACCTTCACTACGCCACGACATCCTGCGATGTGCATACGTCAAACGCTTCAAGGACGGCGGCCTCATCGCCGCGCGCGGCGACCCGCCCGAGGAGTGGATTGCGTGCGCGCGCGGCGCGGTGCGGGTGAGCTCCACCTCCATCTCGGGCAAGCAGATCACGCTGACCTATGTGGAGCCGGGCATCTGGTTCGGCGACGTGGCGATCTTCGACGGGGACCGGCGCACGCACGATGCCTATGCGCACGGCGACACCACGATCCTGTGCGTGGCCAAGGCCGACTTCCGCAAGATCCTCGCGGCGCATACCGAGTTCTACGAAGCCATGCTGCGCCTGCATGCGCGGCGCATCCGCCAGCTCTACGGCCTGGTGGAAGACCTCAACACCCTGCCGCTGCGCGCGCGGCTGGCCAAGCAGCTCGTGCACCTGGTGCGCAGCTACGGCATTCCCAGCCTGTCGGACGGCAGCGAGATGCGCATCGGCCTGCAGCTGGCGCAGGAAGAACTGGCGCAGCTGCTGGGCGCATCGCGCCAGCGGGTGAACCAGGAGCTCAAGGCCATGGAGCGCGAGGACGCCATCCGCATCGAGCCGGGCGGCCTGGTGGTGCGCGATCGCGACGCCCTCATGCGCATTGCTGAAACCGACAACTGACTGACCGAACCCTCGCCCCGTCCATGAGCAACTTTGACCATTTCGTTGGCACCCGTCCCGTCTCCGACCAGCACGCGTTCGACATCGGCGCGCTGACAGCCTGGCTCACGCAGAACATGGAAGGCTTTGCCGGCCCCCTGACGGTGGAGATGTTCAAGGGCGGGCAGTCCAACCCCACCTACAAGCTCATCACCCCCAGCGCCCACTACGTGATGCGCTCCAAGCCCGGCCCCGTGGCCAGGCTGCTGCCATCGGCCCACGCCATCGAGCGCGAATTCGCGGTGATGAGCGGCCTGCATGGCACCGACGTGCCCGTGCCCCGCATGCACGTGCTGTGCGAGGACGAGTCGGTCATCGGCCGCGCCTTCTACGTGATGGAGTGCATGCAGGGCCGCGTGCTGTGGGACCAGTCGCTGCCCGGCATGTCGCCCGCCGAGCGCGGCGCCATCTACGACGAGATGAACCGCGTGATCTCTGCGCTGCACACCGTGAAGTTCGCCGACCGGGGCCTGGCCGGCTATGGCAAGCCGGGCAACTATTTCGACCGCCAGATCGGCCGCTGGAGCAAGCAGTACGTGGCCTCCATCACCCAGCCCATTCCCGAGATGGACAAGCTCATGGAATGGCTGCCCGCCCACATGCCGGCGAGCGCACGCGATGAAGGCCACGTGTCCATCGTGCACGGCGACTACCGGCTGGACAACCTCATGTTCCACCCCACCGAGCCCCGCGTGATCGCCGTGCTCGACTGGGAGCTGTCCACCCTGGGCCACCCGCTGGCCGACTTCAGCTACCACTGCATGAGCTGGCACATCCCCGCCGCCATGGGCCGGGGCATTGCCGGGCAGGACCTCGCGGCCCTGGGCATCCCCGGCGAAGACAGCTACATCCGCCGCTACTGCGAGCGCACCGGCATCGCCACGCCCGAGGCGCTGCGCGCCGACTGGAACTTCTACCTCGCCTACAACATGTTCCGCATCGCCGCCATCCTGCAGGGCATCGCCAAGCGGGTGGAGGCGGGCACCGCCTCCAGCGCGCAGGCCAAGGCCTCGGGCGACACGGCACGGCCGATGGCCGAGCTGGCCTGGTCGTTCGCGCAGCGGGGATGAGGCGCCCCACGATTACCAACGGAGAAGAAACCCATGGACTTTGACTACTCGCCCAAAACCAAGGAACTGCAGGCCAGGCTGCTCCAGTTCATGGATGACCACGTCTATCCGAACGAAGCCACCTACTCCGCCGAGCTGGCGGCCAACACGGCGGCGGGCAAGCGCTGGAGCGCGCTCAAGACCATCGAGGACCTCAAGCCCAAGGCCCAGGCGGCAGGCCTGTGGAACCTGTTCCTGCCGGTGGACAGCGCGGCGGCCTCCGGATACGACGGCGCGGGCCTGACCAACCAGGAATACGCCCCGCTGGCCGAGATCATGGGCCGCGTGCCATGGGCCAGCGAGGTGTTCAACTGCTCGGCGCCCGACACCGGCAACATGGAGACCATTGCGCGCTACGGCGACGACGCCAACAAGGCCCGCTGGCTCAAGCCGCTGCTCGAGGGCAAGATCCGCTCGGCCTTTGCCATGACCGAGCCGGCCGTGGCATCCAGCGACGCCACCAACATCGAAACGCGCATCGAGCGCCAGGGCGACGAATACGTCATCAACGGCCGCAAGTGGTGGATCTCCGGCGCAGCCGATCCACGCTGCGCGGTGTTCGTCACCATGGGCAAGACCGACCCCGATGCCCCTCGCCATTCGCAGCAGAGCATGGTGCTCGTGCCGGCTGACGCCAAGGGCATCACCGTCATTCGCCCGCTCAATGTGTTTGGCTACGACGACGCGCCCCATGGCCACGTCGAGATGACCTTCGAGAACGTGCGTGTGCCCGTCTCCAACATCCTGCTGGGCGAGGGCCGTGGCTTCGAGATCGCCCAGGGCCGCCTGGGCCCCGGGCGCATCCACCACTGCATGCGCCTCATCGGGCTGGCCGAGCGTGCGCTGGAGCTGATGTGCAAGCGCGCCTCGTCGCGCACGGCCTTCGGCAAGACCGTGGCCCAGCAGACCGTGACGCAGGAGCGCATCGCCGAGGCCCGCTGCAAGATCGACATGGCGCGCCTGCTCACGCTCAAGGCCGCCTGGCTCATGGACGTGGCCGGCAACAAGGTCGCCAAGACCGAGATCGCGATGATCAAGGTGGTGGCGCCCAGCATGGCCTGCCAGGTGATCGACTGGGCCATGCAGGTGCATGGCGGTGGCGGCATGTGCGATGACTTCCCGCTGGCCTATGCCTATGCCAATGCGCGCACGCTGCGCTTTGCCGACGGCCCCGACGAGGTGCACCGCAACGCGATCGCCAAGTGGGAGCTGGGCAAGTACGGCACCTACGGCCGCGACGCGGGCGTGCCCATCACGCGCGGAGGATGAAGCTCCGCCAGAGGCGACCGCTCTTTGCTGCCGTCCCAGCGTGCGCAGGCATGCGGGGAGCCGCGGCACTCAGCCCCTCGCTCGCGTAGCACGCGGGAGGGGGACACACCCGGTGGCCTGGCGACACCAGCTCCACGGTGCACTCGCCTGGAGCGCGCCAGTTTTGCGGGGGGGGTTCATGCCGCACCATGAACAACGGGGCCACTGGCCCCGTTTTCGTTTGGCGGGCGCTTGCAACGCTACCCGGCAATGCCCGGCTCGTCGTCCGGCCCTGCCACCGACATGGGCGGCAGGTTCTGCAGCGCGGCCTGCCCCGCCACCAGCAGCAGCTGCTTGGCATGCGCGATCTCGGCCAGGCTGCGCTGCGTGTGTTCCATGCGCAGATAGACGCGGCCCCGCGCCAGCATCAGCACCAGCGGCGATTTCGCCCGCTCGGCGCCGCCCTCGCCTTCCACCGCGTTGAGCAGCTGCGAGACCACGGGCGCATGGATCCAGCGCTGGGCCAGCTCGATGCGCTCGGACACCACGGTGAAATGCTCGCGGAACGACGCGGGCAGGCCGGGCCAGGACATTTCCTCGTACATCGAAAGCCAGCGCATTTCCTCGGGCAGGCTGCTGCTCACGGCGGTCTGCAATGTGTCCGTGATGGCGTCGTAGGCGGTGCCCTCCAGCACCTCCTGCAAGGGCCGGTTGATCACCATCACCGCGGCATCCGGGTCGGCGCCCACGTCGGCGCGGCCGCGCAGCTCCAGGCCCTGCACATAGTCGCGCGTGGGCGCGCCGCATTCCAGCCGCCAGGGGTGGCCGTGGATATCGCCGCCCAGGTCGAAATGCCCGTCGGTCGCATGCGCCACGATCGCCAGCCGCTGGCCGGCCGCCCAGCGGGATACGTCGCGGTTGGTCACCGGCCGGCCCGGGGTGGACGCGGAACTGCCGGATGCGCTGAATGCTTTGCGGAGGCGGTCGAACATTGCAGGGACGAAGCAGGAGCTTCGCAAGAGTCGCGGGTGCAGGCATTATTGAGGGCATTGGCGGGGGAAGGAAGCCCCCTGGCGGAAGCACCCTGAGCCGCCCGATGGCGCCTTCCCCCGACGGGGACGCACCCGGTGGACTGGCGAAGCCAGATCCACGGGTGCACGGGCCTCCAGCGCGCCAGTGTCGGCGGCGGTGCGTATGAGCACGCTTTTTTGGATGAAGACATGTTTTTTGTGACTGCGAACCGCCGGTTCGCGCTGACCGCCCTGGCTGCTTCTTGTGTGCTGGCCACCCTGCCCGTCGGCGCTGCGGAATTGCCCAAGGATGCCTCGCCCACGGCGCGCCGGTTGGTGCGCTGGGCCACCGACACCGCCGACCACCAGGGCCTGCCTTTTGCCGTGATCGACAAGCCCGCCGCCCGCATCCATGTGTTCTCGGCCCGGGGGCAATGGCTGGGCAGCGCGCCAGTGCTGCTGGGTGCGGCGCTGGGCGACCGGTCCGCCCCCGACATCGGCCAGCGGCCGCTGTCGCAGATCCGCCCCGAAGAGCGCACCACGCCCGCGGGCCGCTTCGTCACCGAGCCCGGGCGCAACCTCAAGGGCGACGACATCGTCTGGATCGACTACGACGCCGCCGTGTCGCTGCACCGGGTGCGCAGCGTGAGCGCCGCCGAGCGCCGCCACCAGCGCCTGGCCAGCCAGGGCGCGCAGGACAAGCGCATCAGCTACGGCTGCGTGAATGCGCCCGAGGCGTTCTACAACCAGTTCATCGCGCCGCTTTTCGGCCAGTCGCGCGGCGTGATCTATGTGCTGCCGGATACGGAGCCGTTTGCTACTATTTTTGTAGCCGCCAGCGCTTACCAGTAGTGCGCTGGAGGCATTTTTTATCAAATTCCGTTGAACAGGCGCCGCGCGGGGCCCGGCTTTGCCCCGTGCCCGGTCTTCAGCCGCCGGCCGGCTCCAGCCTGAACACCGCCTTCCGCTCGCCCACCTGCAGCCCCTTGGCGTTGGCGATGCGCGCGGACCGGCGCGGGGCCAGCGCTTCGCGCTGGCGGGTGTCGAGCCAGCCGAGCTGGTCCATCACCTCCACCGCCGCCGCCACCTGCGCCACCATGTTGCCGTCCATGACCTTGAGCGCGAAGGCTTCGCCCCGGCTGCGGCTGCCCACCACCTGCACGCCGTCGGCCCCGGTCTTGGACACCCAGTCGCCCTGCCCTGCGCGCATGAAGTCCAGGTCGTGCCGTCCGGTGCCCGAGCCCAGCTCGGGCCGCGCGACCATGGCATCGGCCAGCGCGGTCAGGCTCTCGTGCAGGTCGGTATCCGGCGCGCCGCCCGCCAGCCGCGCATAACCCCGCGCCAGGTGTGCCAGGGGCATGGCGTAGTTGGGGGCGGAGCAGCCGTCGATGCCCATGGCCAGCTGATGGGGTGCGAGCCCCACTGCCTTCGCGACATGCTCCCGGATCGCCACCTGCAGCGGATGGGCCGGGTCCAGGTGGCCGTCCAGCGGCAACCCCTGTCGCACGCAGTGCGCGACAAAACCGGCGTGTTTGCCGCTGCAGTTGTTGTGGCGCTCGTCGGGCACAAAACCTTCGGGCAACGAACCGAGCCCCAGCTCGGCAAACAGAGGCCGGTGGCAGCCGCAGCGCAACGCGCGGTAGTCCTGGTCCACGCTGCCCAGCATGCGGTCCACCTGCTCCACATGCATGGGTTCGCCGTTGTGGCTGGCGCACAGCAGCGCCAGTTCGCCCGGCCCCCAGCCAAGCGCCCGTGCGCCACCCGCCTGCATGAAGGGCAGCGCCTGGAATGCCTTGATGGTGGAGCGCGTGAAGGTGACCGTGTACGGGTCGCCCACCTGCGCCAGCACCCGGCCTTCGCGGTGGGCCACGGCCACGGCGCCCCAGTGCTGGCACTCGGCCAGGCCGCCCCGGGTGACTTCGATCAACGGAACAAAACCCATGGCGTGGCTCCTCGCGGCGCGCGTCACTGCGCGGGGGTTGCGGGGGTCAGCGTCAGCGCGTGCACCCAGCGCGCGGGCTGGCGCTGCAGCGCGCGGTAGCCGGTCTCGGCCCACGTGGTGCTCATGTCGCGGTAGCGCGGCGAGAACACGAGGCCGCTCTGGCCCGTCTGGTAGATGAAGCGCGACTGCTCCAGGTCGGCCAGGTCATACACCGCGCGCAGCGAGGCCGCATGGCGGTTCACATACGGGCCCGTGGCCTCGCCCGCGTTGTACTGCCCCACGTTCACGGTGTACGCATCGCCATGCGAAGGCACGCTCACATCGAAGAAACGCGCCAGCGCGGGCACGTTGCCAAAGGGCCGGTGCACGCTGAGCGCGGGGTGCGCCGTGCCCCAGCGCCACCGGGCCGGGTCCGCCCCATAGGCTGCCTGCAGGCGGTCGAGCGCGCGGCCCAGGGCAGCGGCAGATTGCCCGGCACACGATGCGGGCTGGCACCACCAGGTGTCGTTGCGCTCCAGGATGCCTTCGAGCGCCGCGCGGTAGTCGCGCTTGCCATAGGTCGCGGTGAAGCGGTCTTCACCGATGCGTGGAATGATGAGGCCGCGCGCGAGTTCGTCCGTCCAGGCCACGAAGATCAGCGGCGCGGCCTTGCCCGCGTCCATCACGCCGTCAAAGCCTTGCAGCTCTTTCTGGGCGGCGGCCGCCAGCGCGTGTGCGGACTGCGCCTGTTGCAGGTGGGGCAGCAGGCGGCGCGTGGCCAGCGAGGTCACATCGCGGTGGATGGCCTGCATGCTGGCCGCGTCGTGTTTTTCGGTGGCCTCGATGAGCTGCGCGATGCGCTCGTAGCGGTAGGGCAAGGCCCAGTCCTGCGTGAGGAAGTGCGGGTAGTCCGGCGCCGTCACGCGCTGGTTGGCCGTGGCGATCCAGCCCCTGGCGCCTTGGGCGCCATCTGCGCTGCCTTTGCCATCGTCCTGCGGGGTTTGTTCGTAGGGCAGCCAGCCCTTCCAGTCGTAGCGCGCATCCCAGCCGGGGGACGGGGCCACGCCGCGGATGTCGTTGGCGGCATCGCGCAGCGGCACGCGCCCCGCCGCCTTGAAGCGGATGTGGCCCTGGTCGTCGGCGGCCACCACGCTCTGCATGGGCGAGTGGTAGTGCGCCAGCCCCTCGAAGAGTTCGTCCACGCTCTTGGCCTGGTTGGTCTTCAAGCCCGCCAGCACGGTCTGGTTGTCAGCGTCCAGCGCGCTCCAGCGCAGCGCGAGCACGTACTTGCCCAGGTCCAGCACCTCGGCGTGCGACTTCTGCACGTCGCTCAGCACCGGCCCATGGCGGGTGCTGCGCAGCGCCAGCTGCACGTCGGCCCCGCCCTTGACGCGGATGGTTTCGCTGCGCACCGTGAAGGGCGCCCAGCCTTCTGGCGTGCGGTACTGCGCCGCATCGGCCGGGTTGATCTGCTCCAGGTACAGGTCCTGCACGTCCGGCCCCGTGTTGGTGAAGCCCCAGGCCACGCGGTCGGTGCGCCCCAGCACCACGAATGGCAGGCCGGGCAAGGTGGCCCCCACGGCATCGATGGCGGCGATGGGCGTGCCGTCCGACGCGGTGCCGGCGGGCGCCTGCATGCCGGCGAAGTACCAGATGGCCGGGGCCGACAGCCCCAGGTGCGGGTCGTTGGCCAGCAGCGGCTTGCCGCTGACGGTGCGGGTTCCCGCCAGCACCCAGTTGTTGCTGCCCTTGCCTTCATTGGTGCCCGCGTTGCGCGTCAATTCATCGGCCCAGGCCAGCATGCCGGCGCTGATCTGCCGCGACAGCAGGCCTTCGTCCTTGCGGCGGGCTGCCCTGCTGGCCGCCGCCAGCCCGTCGGCACCGCCCGGCCCGGCCGCCGTGGAGCCCGCGCCAGCCGCGCGGTACACCCCAAGCTGCCGGTACAGCGCGGCGAGGTCGGCCGATGCGGCCGGCTTCTCGCCCGGATAGGGTGGCATCAATTGCCACAGGCGGTCGGTGTCCAGCGTCCGCGCGACCGACAGGCGCGCGAATTCCGTTCCCCAGTTGCCGCCCAGGTCCAGCGCCATCATCAGCGCCCAGCCCACGCTGTCCTCGGGCTCCCACACCGCGCCCGCCGCGCCGCCGGGCTGGACGCCGAGCACATGGAATTCGGGGGGCAGGGCCTGGGGCCGTTTCAGGTGGAACGCGTGGATGCCCTTGCTGTAGGCTTGCAAGGCCTCCTTGGCATAGGGCGGCAGGCCTGCGTACTGGCGCCGGGCCGCGCCCATGATGTCCAGAGCGCGCATCAGCTTGTCGGTTTCGAGCGTCGCGGGGCCGAAGACCTCCGACAGCTGGCCATGCATGACCCGGCGGTTGAACTCCAGTTGCCAGGTGCGCTCCTGCGCGTGCACATACCCCATCGCGAACCAGGCGTCCTGCGGCGTGCGCGCCTGGATGTGGGCCACGTCGGCCCCATCGCGCCGCACCTGTACCGCGCTGCCCAGCCCCGCCACGCCCAGTTCGCCGTCGAGTTTCGCAAAGCTCCGCTGCACATACACCGCCGCGCCCGCGCCTGCCAGCAGCGCCGCCGCCACCAGCCCCAGGGCCGTCCGCTTCATCCATGCCATCTTTGTTGTCTCCTGTTGTTGGGTGTGTCGTGTGTCCGTATCGCCCGGGCCGCGACCGGCCCGAAGGAGGTGCCCGGCGCCCGGGCAGCCCCATGGCGGAAGTCCCTCGCGCAGCCCGTCAGCGCAGGCGCACGCTGCCTCCGGCCACGTGGAAGCTCATGGTCGGCGCACTGGGCTCCGTGAAGGAAACGCCCAGCGCGATGTGCCCGGTGCCATGCAGGATGCAGGCATCGCGCCGCAGCCGCACGGGCGAATCGCTGCCCTCGAACCGCACCCAGGTTCCAAAGCTGCTCATGTCCGTCAGGACGAAGCCGCTGTTGCGCCAGTCGATGCGCGCATGCAGGCGCGAGACGCGCGGATCGTCGACGCACAGCTGGGCGTGCAGCGCCCGCCCCACCAGGACGGGGGCGTCGGACGAGGTGAAGGTGCGGTCCACGCCGTGCCACGAGAACTGGATATGCCCCAGGATCGAGTCTGCCGGCGCAAAGTTGCTGACAAGGGAAGCCTGCATGGTGAGGGAGTCGGGCGCCTCGTCCTCGCGCCACTCCACGTGGTAGAGCATCAGCAGCTCGGCCTTGCCGCGAATGTCCATCATGCCCAGCTTGCGGTACCAGACATCCGGCGCGGCCCCCGCCAGCAGCACGGTGGTCTCGGTGGCCCAGATCTCGGCCGGGCCGGCCCGCTCGCACAGCCGGGAGGCAACGTTGACGGCATCGCCATAGCAGTCGCCATCCACGTCCACCACTTCGCCGCTGGCCACGCCAACGCGCACCTCCATGCGCAAGGGCTGGGGCCAGCGCTCCTGGCGGGCCTTGTGCTCGCGCAGCATGGCCGCCATGGCGGATACGGCGCTGGCGGCATCGCCAAAAACGCCCAGCACCCCGTCGCCCAGCTTCTTGACCACCCGCCCCCCGTGCGTCTGGATGGTGTCGCTGATCCATTGCGTGACCTGGGTCACCGCCTCGGTGGCGCGCTCATTACCCAGCGCTTCATACAAGGCGGTGCTGCCCGAGATGTCCGCAAAGACCATCGTCGACAGCACGCTCATGGACACCGGCCTATTGGTAACATCATGTGAATCAGTTTAGTGCAAGCGCCCTGGCGGCGCACCCATGAAAGCGTCAAGAATCGTTGCCCGGCGCCGCCAGGCGTCCGATGGCGCCACCCGGGACCTGACGGCGCCGCGGAGGTGCCCCAGGCAAAGTGAATTTCGTGGGCCGGGCGGTACATGGCGGCGGTTGCCACCCGCGATTTGCCGCCCATCCCAAAAAAATCAACAAACACGTAAAAGTTCGCAACAAACAAGGTGCGTCTGTTGTCTTTACGCAAAAACAGTAGCGCGCCCCTTGCGTGGCGCCTCGCTCCCGCTTAATTTGGCCGACCCTGTTACAAAAAATGCGTCCGCCTCCCTCCATGCGCTGGAACAAGCCCAATCTCCGCAACAACCTTCACGACCTTCTGGGCCGTGACAAGCCGTCATCGACGGCCTGGGTGCGCGACCACGGGCTGGAGGAGGTACGCCGGGCCATGCTGCAAAGCCTGGCGGGCATGAGCGGTTGCGAGGTGGCGCGCATGAACATGCGCCTGCGCTACGCCGGCGACATCGAAGCGTTGTGGTACCTGCGCACCGATCTCTTCAGCACGCTCGTGCCCTTGCGCGGCGAAACCGGAGCGCGGGGCGTGATCGACCAGGTCACCCCCCTGTTCCAGGGCCAGTTGCCACGTGCACTGCGCCCGGCCCAGCCCCCGCCCGGCAACGCCTGACCCGAGCCCCAGCCCAGGCGGACACCCGCCGCTGCGGATGCCATGCCGCCCGGCATCCCCTGAGCCCAGCGGGCAGGAATCCAGAGGCAGGCGATTGAAGGCAGCACCGAATCAGTGCTGGTGTCCCCAGTAGATCAGCGCATCCCGCCCTTCCACCGACAGCGATACCGTGCCCCCCACGGGCAGCAGCACCTTGGTCGCCACATGGCCGAAGGGCAGGTTCGTGAGCACGGGCGCCTTGATCTGCGTGCGCAGCCAGTCCACCACCGACTGCAGCTTGTAGCCCTTGTCGTGCGGCGCGAGCTTGAAGTTGGTGAACTGCCCCAGCACCACGGCCTTCTGCTGGGCCAGCACGCCGGCGTGCAGCAGCTGGGTGAGCATGCGCTCGATGCGGTAGGGGTGCTCGTGCACGTCTTCCAGGAACAGCACGCCACCCTTGATGGCCGGCAGGTACGGCGTGCCCACCAGCGAAGCCAGCACCGCCAGGTTGCCGCCCCACAGCGTGGCGCTTTTCACGTAGACATTGGGGACGGCCGGCTTGCCCGTGGCGGCGTCGGGCTTTTCATTGTTCATGCGCCAGCCCGTGCCTTCGCCATGGCCGGTCAGCAAATCGTCGAAGCAGGCCTCCATGATGTCGTCGGGCTCGCCGGCCACGCCAAAGTCGGCGCCCAGCGAAGGGCCGGCCCATGACGTGGCGCCCGTCTTGGCCAGCAGCGCGGTCTGGAAGGCGGTGAAGTCGCTCACGCCCACGAAGCGCGTGCCGCCCGCGATCGCCTTGGCCACCGCCTTGTAGCGGATGCCCGGCAGGATGCGCGACAGCCCGTAGCCGCCGCGCGAGATCAGCGCCACATCGGCGCCGCTGGCCGCGGCACGGTGGATGGCGGCCAGGCGGGTGGCGTCGTCGCCCGCGAAGCGGGTGTGCACGGCCAGGGCGTCCGCATCCACCTCGACCTCATGGCCCAGGGCCTTCAGCCGGGCGAGGCCGCGCTTGAAGGCGGCCTTGTCCTGCACGGCGCTCGACGGCGAATAGATGTAGATGTGCTTGGGGCCGTGGTCGTGGCTGCACTGGGAATGGTCGTGACCGGGATGATCGTGTGAATGGTCTTGCAAAGCGCTCAGGCCATGAAGGGGCCTGCTCCGTCAAAAAGAGAGTCCGTCCGGCGCCATGTCAGCCGGTGGCACGGCCGGCGCCGGGAAACGAGAAGTATTCCACAGCCTGCCGCGCGATCGGCTCGCCATGCTCCTGCACGAAGTGCCCGGCGTCGGCCAGCACGGTGGGCGCGGGGCAGCCGCGAATGTGGCGGTGCAGATCGCGCATGGTGGCGGGCCCGAGCACCGGGTCCTTGGCGCCAATGAACATCAGGCTCCGGCCCTGCCACCGCTGCTGCCAGAAATCACGCGCCTGGCGCGACAGCGCGGCCCCCGGCGCATCCTCCGATGCCGGCACGCGTTCAGGAAAGGCGCGCAGCGCGGCGCGGTAGCCCTTGTCGGGGAACGGCGCGTCGTAGGCGGCACACTCCGCCCCGGCCAGGTGCGGGTTGCCGCGCGCCAGCAGGCGCCCCACGCCATACAGCGGCTTGTCGCGGCACATCGCACGCCAATCGAGGAATCCGGCGGGCAGCGGCGCATCACCCGTGGCCAGCACGGTGTTCATCACCAGCAGGCCCGCAAACCGCTCGGGGCAGGCCATGGGCAGCGTCAGGCCCAGGATGCCGCCCCAGTCCTGCACCACCAGCACCACGTTGCGCAGGTCCAGCCGCCCGATGAGTTCCAGCAGCACCTGGCGGTGCCATTCGAACTGGTGCGCCGACTCTTTCTTGGGCTTGTCGCTCTTGCCAAAGCCGATCAGGTCGGGCGCGACCACGCGGTCCCCGGCCGAGAGGAACACGGGCAGCATGCGCCGGTACAGGTAGCTCCAGGCCGGGTTGCCGTGCAGGCACAGCCAGGTGCGCGGCGCGTCCTGCGGGCCTTCGTCCAGGTAGTGCAAACGCAAGCCGGCCAGGCTGGGCAGGTCGCTCAGGTAGCGCGGCGCCCAGGGGTAGCCGGGCAGATCCGCGAAGGCGGCATCGGGCGTGCGCAGGGCGTCGTCGCGCAGCGGATGGCGGGCCAGTGCCTCGGTGCGTTGTTGATGGCGGCGCTGCCGGAAGAAGCCGCTGAGCAGGCCGCCGCACTCGTCGGCCAGCACCCCGCCCCGCACCTGGGTCTGGTGGTTCAGCTCGGCATGGCCAAACAGGTTCAGCACCGAGCCCGCCGCACCCGTCTTGGGATCTGCGGCGCCGTACACCACGCGCGCCAGGCGCGCATGCAGCATGGCACCGCTGCACATGGCACACGGCTCCAGCGTGACATACAGGCTGCAGCCGTCCAACCGGTAGTTGCCCAGCCGCCGCGCCGCCGCGCGCAGGGCCACGATCTCGGCGTGGGCCGTGGGGTCGTGCCCCTCGACCGGCGCGTTGCGGCCGGTGGCGATCACCTGGCCATCCTTGACCACGATGGCCCCCACGGGCACCTCGCCGGCGCGCACGGCGACTTGCGCCTCGGCCAGGGCCAGGCGCATCCAGTGCGCGTCTTGGTCAGGATTCATTGCTATACAAATAATAGCTACCAGCGCTTGAAGGATAAGCGCCAGCAGCCCATTTCATCCTATTTCTCATCGTCCGGGATGGGCCGCGCCTGCTGCATCAGGCCTTCCATCTGCTGCTTGACCTGCTGCTGGATCTGCTGGCTCTGGTCGCGCACCGTGGCCGGCTGCGCCGCCGAAGCCGGGGCACCGCCGGCCGGCGCTGCTGTCTGCAGCGACGGCACGGGCGTGCGGACGGCGGACAGCTGCTTTCTGGCAAGGACACCCACCACAGCCAGCGCCACCACCAGCCCGGCCAGACCTACTACAGCACGCATGAAAAGACTCCTTGGCGGGCGGGGTGCCCGGACCACAGCCGGCGGGACCGCCCTGCCCGGCTTGCTACCGGCCCGACTGTAATGGCAAACCGCCGTGGGCACCCCCATGAAAAACGGCCGCGCGGGGCGGCCGTAGCGGTGGCGGGCCGTGCCCGCGGTGCTCAGTTGAGCGCCACGCGGTTGCCGTCCTTGTAGGTGTACAGCGTCACGGCGGGCGTGGTCAGCTCGCCCTTGGCCGTGAAGGCGATGTTGGCGGTCACGCCCTTGTACTCGGTCTTGCCGATGAAGGGGATGTACACCTTGGGGTCCACCGAGTTGGCGCGCTTCATCGCATCGGCCAGCACCATGGCCGCGTCGTAGGCGTACGGGCTGTAGATCTGGAACTGGCCGGGGAACTTGGCGTCGTAGCGCTTCTTCCAGTCCGCCCCGCCCTGCATCTTGTCGACCGAGGCGCCGCCCGTGGCGCAGGTCACGTTCTTGAGCGCAGGGCTCTTGCCCGACAGCTCGGGCAGCTTCTCGGTGCACAGCGCATCGCCGCCGAAGAACTTCACGTTGCCCAGGCCCAGCTGCTCCATCTGGCGCAGCATGGGGCCGGCCTGCGCGTCCAGGCCGCCGTAGAAGATCGCGTCGGGCTTCTTGTTCTTGATGGCCGTGAGGATGGCCATGAAGTCGGTGGCCTTGTCGTTGGTGAATTCCTCGCCCACCACCTTCAGGCCCTTTTGCAGGGCGGTGGCCTTGAACACCGAGGCCACGCCCTGGCCATACGCGGTGCGGTCGTCGATGATGGCCACGCTCTTGAGCTTCAAGTGGTCGGCCGAGAACAGTGCCAGCGCCGCGCCCAACGCGTTGTCGTTGGCGATCAGGCGGTAGGTGGTCTTGTAGCCGGGCTTGGTCAGGTCCGGGTTGGTGGCGGCGGCGGTGATGTGGGGCACGCCGCACTTGTCATAGACGGCCGCCGCAGGAATGGACGTGCCCGACTGCAGGTGGCCGACCACGCCCGCCACCTTCTGGTCGCACAGCTTTTGCGCCACGGCCGTGGCCTGGCGCGGGTCGCCGGCATCGTCTTCGGCCGCCAGCTCGAACTTGATCTTCTTGCCGCCGATGACCAGGTTCTGGGCGTTCAGGTCGTCCACCGCCAGGCGCACGCCGTTCTCGGTGTCCTTGCCGATGTGGGCGATGCCGCCCGACACCGGACCCGCGTGGGCGATCTTGACGGTTTGCACGTCCTGCGCTGCGGCGGCGCCGGCAGCGGCGACACACGCGGACACAGCGGCAAACTGCACCAGGGACAGGGGGAAAGAGAGGGGACGACGCAGACGGGAAGCACGAAGCACGGTAAAAGTCTCCAGGAGTGGCAGGGGCGAGATCGGACGCACCATTTTGGGGCGGCCTGGACCGCATCCTAGCCACCCTCACTCCCTTTTTCAGGCAATTGCTATGCAGACATAGCAATTTGGTGGGGCATTAAATCGGCTAATGGCCGGAGTTGGTTCGCCAGGCTCCCCGCTGGCCGGCCCAGCCCCCCCCCGCGGGGTCAGCCATTCACCATCCGCAGCTTGAAATTGACGAACGGCAGGATGGCGTCCGGTGCATCACGGGGTACGCGTTCTTCCACACAGCCCGTGTCGTTGGGGGTCACGAAATGCGGCCCGATGCCCGCGATCGCGATCTTGTGCGAGCCCGTCCAGTCCCAGCCCCATCCGGTTCCGGCCACCTCGCCTTCGAACAGAATGGGACCATTGGCAGCAATACCCTGGTGGATGGCGATGCGCATCCGATCGGCAAACCCACCTGCCCGGTAGCCGGCCTGGATGCGGAGGGTGAAGACGGGATGGAGTGCGGGGTTGAACGTGGCTCCGGAGGTATTGACCACCGTCACCAGCCCTGGCATGGCCGTGCCGTTCCATCGCTCGGCCATCACGGTGCCATCTGCAAAGATGATGAAGCCCCGGGCCTCGGCCCACAGGTTCTGGCCATGGCGGTAAATCGGGCCGCAGTGGGGGTTGTAGCTGCCCTGCCCGCCGGTGCAGTCCAGCGCGAACACCATGTGGTTGGCACCTTCGGAAAAGAACCACGAACAGTCGACCGTGCAGACCATATCGTTGTGCCGTGTGGGAGACGGGCTGAGCCGGGGCGGCAGGTAACAGAAGTCGAGGTCATTGATCGCCAGGCTGAGCTGGGTGGGCTTCTTCACGCGGGAGGTGCTCATCAGAGTCCTTTCACTGGGTGCTGAGTGGCGGCTGGCGATGCCAGCCGGGTTGGAAAAAAACGCGCGCTGCACGGGCCGTGGCATGGCGCCTGGCCTCGCACGCTGCGCCCGTTGTACCAGACCACGGCAGCCCGCAGCCTCTCCACATGGTTACCAAAAGCTGCGGCATCCGATACCCGAGGGATGCTCCACGGCATGGCGAAACTGAAATAATCACGCCCCATGTCCCTCCTGCCCCACCAGCTCGAACTGCTCTCGCCCGCGCGCGATGCCGACATCGGCATCGAAGCCGTCAACCACGGCGCCGACGCCGTCTACATCGGCGGCCCGGCCTTTGGCGCACGCGCCAGCGCGGGCAACGACATCCGCGACATCGAGCGCCTGGTGAAACACGCGCACCGCTTCAACAGCCGCATCTTCATCACGCTCAACACCATCCTGCGCGACGACGAACTGGAGGCCGCGCGCAAAATGGCCTGGCAGGTGTACGAGGCCGGGGCCGATGCACTCATCATCCAGGACATGGGCCTGCTCGAAATCGACCTGCCGCCCATCCAGCTGCACGCCAGCACCCAGACCGACATCCGCACGCCCGAAAAGGCGCGCTTTCTGCAGGACGCGGGCCTCTCGCAGATCGTGCTGGCGCGCGAGCTCACGGTGCAGCAGATCGCCGCCGTGCACAAGGCGCTGGGGCCGGTGGATGCCCCAGGCCGCGCCAACATCGAGTTCTTCATCCACGGCGCGCTGTGCGTGGCCTACAGCGGCCAGTGCAACATCAGCCATGCGCAGACCGGCCGCAGCGCCAACCGGGGCGACTGCAGCCAGGCCTGCCGCCTGCCCTACCAAGTGACCGACGCGCAGGGCCGCTTCATCGCGCACGACAAGCACGTGCTCTCCATGAAGGACAACAACCAGAGCGACAACCTGCGCGCGCTCATCGACGCCGGCGTGCGCAGCTTCAAGATCGAAGGGCGCTACAAGGACATGGGCTATGTGAAGAACATCACCGCCCACTACCGCACGCTGATCGACGAGATCCTGGAAGAGCGCGAGGCGCAAGGTCGGCCACTGGGCCGGTCATCGAGCGGGCAGACCACCTTCACCTTCACGCCCGACCCGCTGCAGAACTTCAACCGCGAGTTCACCGACTACTTCGTGACCGGCCGCAAGGAAGACATCGGCGCGTTCGACACCCCCAAGAACCCGGGCCAGGCCATCGGCTGGGTGACCAAGGTAGGCCCCGACTTCGTGGAACTGGAGGTGAGCGACCCCGCCACCGTGCTGCACAACGGCGACGGCCTGTGCTACTACGACCTGCACAAGGAGCTGGTGGGCATGGCCATCAACGTGGCCGAGCCCGTGTCCGCGCGCAGCGTGGGCCAGTGGCGCGTGTACCCCAAGGACCCGATGGAAGGCTTCAAGGACCTGCGCAAGGGCACCGAGGTCAACCGCAACCGCGACATGGACTGGGTGCGCACGCTGGAGAAAAAGTCCAGCGACCGCCGCATCGGCCTGTGGGCGCACCTGAGCGAAACGCCTTGCGGCTTCAGCCTGATGCTGACCGACGAGGATGGCAACGTGGGCTGTACTGATGTGCAGCAGCCGCGCCAGCCTGCCACCGATGCCGCCAAGGCCGAAGCCAGCCTGCGCGAGCAACTGGGCCGCTTCGGCGCCACCATCTTCGCGGTTCACGACATTGCGCTGCAACTGACTGAGCCCTGGTTCGTGCCCGCCTCGGTGCTCAACGCGCTGCGCCGCGATGCGCTGGCCGACCTGGAAGCGAACCGCGCGCGCAACTTCGAGCGCCTGCAGCGCGCCACGCCCATCGAGCCGCCAGCGCCCTACCCCGAGGACACGCTGAGCTTTCTGGGCAACGTGTTCAACCACAAGGCGCACGATTTTTACGTGCGCCACGGCGTCAAGGTGATCGATGCGGCCTACGAGGCGCACGAGGAAGAAGGCGAAGTCAGCCTCATGATCACCAAGCACTGCGTGCGCTTCAGCATGAGCCTCTGCCCCAAGCAGGCCAAGGGCGTGACGGGTGTGCAGGGCACCATCAAGGCCGAACCCTTGATGTTGATCAACGGCAAGGAAAAGCTGACCTTGCGCTTTGACTGCAAGCCCTGTGAAATGCACGTGGTGGGCAAGATCAAGCGCCAGGTGCTGAACCAGGTGCCGGAAGCCCCGCTCCAGTTCTACAAAGCCCGGCCGCAAGTCGCGCACTAAGGCAAGGCCGAAGAAGTCCTTGCGCGGGCGTGCGGCCCGTCTCACCGATCGCCGCATGTCCCCATCCACCGCCCCGCACCTGCACCCCACCGAGGCCGTGGCCCAGGCCCATGGCGTCAACCCTGACGCAGGCCTGCACGCCGACGAAGCCCTGCGCCGCAGCGCCATCCACGGAGCCAACGAACTGGCGGCAGGGCAAGACCGCCCCTGGTGGCGCCTGCTGGCCGACCAGTTCAAGGACTTCATGGTGCTGGTGCTGCTGGGTGCGGCCGTCATCTCGGGCCTGGTGGGCGAGGTCACCGACACGCTGGTCATCCTCGTCATCGTGGTGCTCAACGCCGTCATCGGCTTTGTGCAGGCCTGGCGCGCCGACCAGGCCATGGCCGCGCTGCGCCAGCTGGCGGCGGCGCACGCCACGGTGCTGCGCAGCGGAGCCGTGCAGGTGGTGCCCGCCAGGGCGCTGGTGCCGGGTGACATCGTGCTGCTGGAGGCTGGCAACCAGATCCCGGCCGATCTGCGGCTGATCGAGATTGCGCAGCTGCAGGTGGATGAATCCGCCCTCACGGGCGAGTCCGTCACCGTGGCCAAGCAGACCGAAGCCCTGGCGGCCGAGGACGTGGGCGCGCTGGGCGACCGCACCAACATGGCCTTCAAGGGCACCACCGCCACCCACGGCCGGGCGCGTGGCCTGGTGGTGGCCACCGGCATGCACACCGAGCTGGGCAAGGTGGCCACGCTGCTCGACACCGGCGACCGCAGCACGCCGCTGCAGTTGCGCCTCGCAGCCTTTGGCAAACGGCTGGCGCTGGCGGTGCTGGGCATCTGCCTCGTGATCTTTGTGGTGGGTGTGCTGCGCGGCGAGGCGCCGCTGCTGATGGCCCTCACCGCCATCAGTCTGGCCGTGGCCGCCATCCCCGAGGCCCTGCCTGCCGTGGTCACGGTGCTGCTGGCTCTGGGCGCGCGCCGCATGGTGGCCGTGCATGCGCTGGTGCGGCGCCTGCCATCGGTGGAGACCCTGGGCTCGGTCACCACCATCTGCTCGGACAAGACCGGCACGCTCACGCAAAACCGCATGCATGCCGAGCTGCTGCTGGCCCACGGTGTGCGCTGGGTGCCCGGCGACCCCCTGCCCGGCCCCGCCCATGCCGAGGCCTTGCGCGCCGCCGCGCTGTGCAACGACGCCACGCTACAGGCGCGAAGCGATGGCGACGCCCCAGGCACGCAGTGGCTGGGGGACCCCACCGAAACCGCACTGGTGCTGGCAGCCCGCTCCGGCGGGATGGACAAGGCCCTGCTCGACATCGAGTTCCCTCGCGTGCAGGAGCAGCCGTTCGACTCCGACCGCAAGCGCATGACCACCTTCCACCGCGTGGCGGACGGCTACGTGGCCTACACCAAGGGTGCGCCGGAGTCGGTCTTGCCCCGGTGCACCGCCCACTGGACGCCCGACGGCGCTGCCGCACTGGACACCGCCAAGGTCCTCGCCGCCGCCCAGCAGCTTGCCGCACAGGGCCTGCGGGTGCTGGCCCTGGCGCGCCGCAGCCACGCCCGCCTGCCCGACACCAACGACATCGACGCGGTGGAAAACCAGCTGGAGCTGCTGGGCCTGATCGCCCTCATCGACCCGCCGCGCGCCGAGGCCCAGGCCGCGGTCCGCGACTGCATCAGCGCGGGCATCACGCCGGTGATGATCACGGGCGACCACCCCGCCACTGCGCGCGCCATTGCGCACCGCCTGGGCATTGTGAAGCGTAGCGATGCCCCGGTGCTTACCGGCGCCGACCTGGCCACGCTCGACGACGCCGCGCTGCGGGCGAAGGTGGAGCAGGTGCAGGTGTACGCCCGCGTGGACCCGGCGCAGAAGATCCGCATCGTCGAGGCGCTGCAGGCCCAGGGCCACTTTGTGGCCATGACGGGCGATGGCGTGAACGATGCCCCGGCGCTCAAGCGCGCCGACATCGGCGTGGCCATGGGCCAGGGCGGCACCGACGTGGCGCGCGAGGCCTCGAGCCTGGTGCTGCTGGACGACAACTTCGCCACCATCGTCGCGGCCGTGCGCGAGGGCCGCCGCATCTACGACAACATCCGCAAGTTCGTGCGCTACGCGATGACGGGCAACTCGGGCGAGATCTGGACCATCTTCCTCGCGCCGCTGTTGCTGCTGCCCATTCCGTTGCTGCCCATCCACATCCTGTGGGTCAACCTGGTCACAGACGGCCTGCCCGGCCTGGCGCTGGCGGCCGAACCGGCCGAGCGCGGCATCATGCAGCGCCCGCCCCGCGCGCCGCGCGAAAGCCTGTTTGCCCATGGCATGTGGCAGCACATATTGGGCGTGGGCCTGCTCATCGGCGGGCTGTGCCTGGCGGTGCAGGCCTGGGCCCTGCACACCGGCCACGCGCACTGGCAGACCATGGTGTTCACCGTGCTCACGCTCGCGCAGATGGCGCATGTCATCGCCATCCGCTCCGAATCCGAACCCATCTGGCGCCTGGGCCTGCTGAGCAACCGCCCGCTGCTCTACGCCGTGCTGCTCACCTTTGCGCTGCAGATGGCCACCATCTACGTGCCCTGGCTCAACCCCATCTTCCGCACCGAGCCGCTGAGCCTGGGCGAGCTGGCTGTGTGCGTTGGCGCCGCGCTGGTGGTACTGGTAGTGGTGGAAATCGAGAAGGCCTGGCGCCGCAGCCAGCAGGCCCGGCGCACCACCCCAGAGCCCATGGACAGCGCCATGGACGAGCCTTCTGACTGAAAGAGCCCACGGCGCACAAGAACGTCATAAGCACATAGCCAACGATTCGATGACGCCACGGGCCAGCAGTGCCAGAATGGCCCGCGCCATCGGCACATCGGCAACGCCCAGCCATGCGTGGAGCCCGGTGGTGCCACTCCCTTCCCTTCAACGAAAGAGACAGCCTTCATGAGAATCGAGACCCTGGCCGTACACGCTGGCTACAGCCCCGACCCCACCACCAAGGCCGTGGCCGTGCCCATCTACCAGACGGTGGCCTACGCGTTTGACAGCGCCCAGCATGGCGCCGACCTGTTCGATTTGAAGGTGCCGGGCAACATCTACACCCGCATCATGAACCCCACCACCGACGTGCTCGAAAAGCGCGTCGCGGCGCTCGAAGGCGGCATCGCCGCGCTGGCCGTGGCCTCGGGCATGGCGGCCATCACCTATGCCATCCAGACCATTGCCGAGACAGGCGACAACATTGTGTCGGCCAGCACGCTGTATGGCGGCACCTACAACCTGTTTGCCCACACCCTGCCGCAGCAGGGCATCACCACCCGCTTTGCCGACCCGCGCGACCCGGCCAGCTTCGCGCAGCACATCGACGCGCGCACCAAGGCGATCTTCATCGAGTCCATCGGCAACCCGCTGGGCAACGTGACCGACATCGCAGCCATCGCCAAGGTGGCGCATGACCACGGCGTGCCGCTGATCGTGGACAACACCGTGCCCAGCCCCTACCTGCTGCGCCCCATCGAGCACGGCGCCGACATCGTGGTGCATTCGCTCACCAAGTACCTGGGCGGCCACGGCAACAGCGTGGGCGGCGCCATCGTGGACAGCGGCAAGTTCCCGTGGGCCGAGCACAAGGCCCGCTTCCCGCGCCTGAACGAGCCCGATGTGAGCTACCACGGCGTGGTCTACACCGAGGCGCTGGGCCCCGCCGCCTTCATCGGCCGCGCGCGTGTGGTGCCGCTGCGCAACACGGGCGCGGCGCTGTCGCCGCAAAGCGCCTTCCTGATCCTGCAAGGCATCGAAACCCTGGCCCTGCGCATGGACCGCATCTGCGAGAACACGCTGGCGCTGGCGAAGTACCTGCAAAGCCACCCCAAGGTGGAATGGGTGCGCTACGCGGGCCTGCCAGACCACCCGGACCACGCGCTGGTGCAGCGGCAATCCGGCGGCAAGGCATCCGGCATCCTGAGCTTCGGGCTCAAGAGCACCGATGCGGACCCGCGGGCTGCCGGTGCACGCTTCATCGACGCGCTGCAGCTCTTCACCCGCCTGGTGAACATCGGCGACGCGAAATCGCTGGCCACGCACCCCGCATCGACCACGCACCGCCAGCTCAACCCCGAAGAGCTGGCCAAGGCGGGGGTGAGCGAGAGCATGGTGCGGCTGTCGGTGGGCATCGAGCACGTCGATGATCTGCAGGCCGACCTGGTGCAGGCACTCGAGGCTGTCTGAGCGTACGGCAACAGCCGGCGCCAGTTGCGGGATACTGGAGGACCTGCCCCGCGAATCGCGGGGCGCTCCCTGATTCAAGATCGCCATGTCCCGCCTATCCCCTCTTGCCCCGGTCACTCTCGGCCTGCTGATTCTGGCCGGCTGCAGCTCCACATCATCCATCCCGCCGCGCGGAGTGGATGTGACCGAATCCCACGTCACCAGCTTCCGCCAGAAGGAGGACGAGCAACTGCTGCAAAAGCAGGTTTCGCCTCCGCTGGATGCGCCTTTGACGCTGCTGGAGGCACCGCTGCCGCGCTACCCGTCCTTCCTCCTGAATGACACCTCGCTCAAAGCGCGCGGCGATGTGACGGTGTCGTTCGAGATCATGCCCAGCGGGCTGGTCGGCACCGCGCGCGTGCTGTCGGGAACGGGGGAGGATGCGCTGCACAAGCCGGCGATCGATGCGGTGCGCCGCTGGAAATTTGCGCCGCTGCTGCGCAATGGGGAGCCCGCCCGCCTGGTGCTGCAGCACACCTTCCGCATGGAACCCTGAGCGCGCCAGATACCGCCGCAAAGCCGCTCATGCGTCACGAGCCAGCCGCACACCCGTGTACTGCCAGCGGGCCGTGGCCGGGAAGAAGTTGCGGTAGGTGCTGCGCGCATGCCCGGGCGGCGTGGCGCAGGAGCTGCCGCGCAGCACGTACTGGTTGACCATGAACTTGCCGTTGTACTCGCCCACGGCGCCGTCGGCCGTGCGAAAGCCTGGGTAGGCGGCGTAGCTCGACTGCGTCCATTGCCAGGCCGCGCCGAACAGCTGCTCCAGGCCATGCGCGCCAGTTGTCCCTGCGGTCTGCGCGGCATGCTCCCATTCGGCTTCCGTGGGCAGGCGTGCGCCCACCCAGCGCGCATAGGCGTCCGCTTCGTAGTACGACAGGTGCACAACCGGCATCGCGCTCTGCACGGGCCGCAGGCCCGCCAGGGTGAACTCGTGCCAGGCGCCGTCGTCCCGCCGGTGCCAGTACAAGGGGTGCCGAAGCCCCTGCGCCACGCGCCAGTCCCAGCCTTCGGCCAGCCAGTGGGCGGGGTTGTCGTAGCCCCCACCTTCCACGAAGGCCATCCATTCCGCGTTGGTCACCAGCCGCGAGGCCAGTGCGTACGGCGCCAGGTAGGCGCGGTGGCGAGGGCTTTCGTTGTCGAAGGCGAAGCCGTCTCCGCCATGGCCCACCTCCACCAGCCCGCCTTCCAGATGCCGCCAGCCCAGGGGCTTGGCCGCCGGCACGAGCGCCTGGTCGCCGACGGGCACCACGGCGGCGCCATAGGCGGGATGCACAGGGTTGCACGACAGCAGGTGCTTGACGTCCGTCACCAGCAGTTCCTGGTGCTGCTGCTCGTGCTGCAGGCCCAGCTCGATCAGCGCACACAGCGCGGCGTTCTGCAGCACGGCGGGCACCAGGCGCGCCATCCGCCGGTCCACATCGGCGCGGTAGGCCAGCACCTCGTCCAGCGGCGGGCGCGTCAGCAGCCCCCGCTGCGGGCGCGGGTGCTTGGCGCCCACGCCGTTGTAGTAGGAATTGAACAGCACGCGGAACGCGGGCTCGAAGGGCGCGAAGCCCGGCTCGTTCGGCTCGAGCACAAAGGTCTCGAAGAACCAGGTGGTGTGCGCCAGGTGCCATTTGGCCGGGCTGGCATCGGGCATGGACTGCGCGCCGCAGTCCTCGGCCGACAGCGGTGCCACCAAGGCCACGGTGTGATCCCGCACGGCCCCGTAGCGCGACAGCAGCACGGCGAGCGGGGAGCAAAAATCCATATCGGTCATACGGGCCCTCAGGGTCTGGCGTGCACCACGGCAAACCAGCCACGGTCGTCCGTCCACGCCTGGGCCTGCGAGAAGCCTGCGCGCGCCAGCATGTCGGTGAACACGTGCAGCGGGTACTTGTAGCTGTTTTCGGTGTGGATGCGTTCGCCCTGGTCGAACCTGCGCCCGCCACCGGGCCAGCGCACCTCGGAGTCAGCCATCGCTTCCAGGTGCATCTCGATGCGCGACTCGCCCGGGTTGAAGAACGCCCGGTGCCGCCACTGGTCCACATCGAAATCGCTGCCGATCAATCGATTCACATGCCGCAGCACATTGCGGTTGAAGGCGGCGGTCACGCCGGCGGCGTCGTCGTAGGCCGCTTCCAGCACCTCCACGTCCTTGGGCAGGTCGATGCCGATGAGCAGGCCGCCGTCATCGTCGATCAGCTCGCGCATGTGGGCCAGCAAATCCAGCGCGTGCGGCGGGTCGAAGTTGCCGATGGACGAGCCCGGGTAGAACACCAGCCGTCCCGTGCGCGGAATGTCCTCGGGCAGGGCCACGCCCTGGGTCATGTCGCCGCCCACGGCCCGCGCGTCCAGCCCCGGAAAATCGTCGCGCAGGCCCCGCACCGCCGCCTGCAGGAAGTCCGCCGAGATATCCACGCCGACGAAGCACGCGGGCTGCACCAGCCGGCACAGCGTGCGCGCCTTCTGGCAGTTGCCAGCCCCCAGCTCCACCAGCGTGCGCCCCGTGCCCACGGCCTGCGCGATGTCGGCCGCATGCTGCTGCATGAGGGCGGTTTCGGTGCGCGTGGGGTAGTACTCGGGCAGGCGGGTGATTTCCTCGAACAGCTGCGAGCCGTGCTGGTCGTAGAAATACTTGGGGGAAATGCTCGCGGGCCGCTGGTTCAGGCCACGCGTGATGTCGTCGTTGGGGCTGGGCAAAGGCATGGGTCTTGAAACGTCTTGCGCGGCAATGCCGCTGGTTCTGTCCGACGGGGCCGTCCCGGGAGCCCAATGCCCGCCAGGCTGCCACGTACCCAGGCAAGGGCGCGAAGCCCCACCGCATCCGCCATTGTGAGCCGAGCCGATGGCGCCGTGTGTAGGCCAAATCCCCATGGCGCGGGCGGGCCTTCGGGTGCGGAAGCCGGCGGCGCAGCCGCCAGGGGCCGCCGCGGGCGGGGTGTACTGCCCGGTACGGGTCCATCTGTACCTTGTGAACGGCGCGCGCCCGGCATACGCTCGCCCTTCCCACGGACTTCTCACAAGGACCCTGCCATGCTTCAGATGCGCCCCAACTGCGAATGCTGCGACAAGGACCTGCCGCCCGATGCCACCAACGCGCGCATCTGCACCTTCGAGTGCACGTTCTGCAGCGACTGCGCCGGCGCCCGGCTGGGCCACGTGTGCCCCAACTGCGGGGGCGACCTCGTGCAGCGCCCGCGCCGGCCCGCCTCCAGGCTGGCGAAATACCCCGCATCCACCGAGCGGGTGCTCAAGCCCCAGGGCTGCGGGGTGATGGCATGACGCTCGCCACCCTGCTGGTCTTCTCGCTGGTGGCCCTGGTGGCCATCGCCACGCCCGGCCCCACGGTGCTGCTGGCGCTGGCCAACGGATCGCGCTATGGCGTGCGCCGGTCGCTGCCCGGCATGCTGGGCGCCGTGGCGTCGGATTTTGTGCTGGTCGGTGCCGTGGCGCTGGGCCTGGGCGCGCTGCTGGCGACGTCCGAGTTCTGGTTTTCGGTGGTGAAGTGGCTGGGCGCGGCCTACCTGGCCTGGCTGGGTTTGCGGCTGCTGCGCTCGCAGGGTGGGCTGGACCTGGCCGCAGCGGACGGCGCGGCCGCCGGGCCTGCGGCCACGCCGCGCGGCATCTTCACGCGCTCTTTCCTGGTCGCGGTGACCAACCCCAAGGGATACCTGTTCTGCTCGGCGCTGATGCCGCAATTCATCGATGCCAGCGCACCACAATGGCCGCAGTACGCCGCCATTGCAGCCGTGTTCGCGGGCCTGGACTTCGCCGTGATGCTGGCCTACGCCGCCATCGGGGCGCGCGCCGTCAAGCTGCGGCACCGCCGCGCGGTGCTGTGGCTGGACCGCTGCTGCAGCGGCGCGCTGCTGGCCCTGGCCGGATCGCTGGCCTTCTACCGACGGACGTAGATCCGTCATAGCCGATGAAAACTGGCGCACCGTCAACGCGAGCGCCACCGTGGATCCGGCTTTGCCGGTCCACCGCAGGCGTCCCCCTCTGGGGGAAGGCGCGAAGCGCCTCAGGGGGAGCCTGGCTAGAACCTCCAGCCCAGGCCCACGCCCACCAGCACGGGGTCTGCCTTGAAGGTGCCCAGCTTGGCGCCGCCTGCCGTCACGTCGGTCTTGATGAAGACCTTCTTCAGGTCGAAGTTGAGGTACAGATTCTTCTGCAGCGGAATGTCCACGCCCACCTGCAGCGCGGGGCCGAAGCTGTTGCGGTCAATGTCCACGCCGGCGGGCAGCTTCACGCCGGAAAAGCGCGTGTAGTTCAGGCCCGCGCCCACATAGGGCTTGAAGCCGGGCGCATCGAAGTGGTATTGCAGCAGCAGCGTGGGCGGCAGGTGCTTGAGCGAGCCGATGGCCGTGCCGGAGGCGCTCAGCGTGTGCTTTTGCGGCACGGTCAGGATCAGTTCGGCCGCGATGTTCTTGTTGAAGAAGTACGTGACATCGACTTCGGGGATGGTCTTGTCGTTGATGGTCAGGCCCAGGGGCGTGCTGTCCTTGTTGGCACTGTCCAGGTGCACGGCGCGCGCGCGGACCATCCAGGGTCCTTCAGCCTGTTGCGCCAGGGCGGCGCCGGAAGCCAGGGCGCAGAGGGCGGCTACTGCCAGCAGGTTCTTTTTCATGGTGATTTCACATCGGTTGGACGGGGACGACCCCCGTGCATCCATTGAACCGCCATGCCCCTCGACCGGCCTTGCCCTATCTCAAGCCCCTCGTATTAACCCTTAGACATACATCAAGAAAAACGGCCTGCCCTTGTCAATGCGCGGCGGATTTCCCGCGCAGGCGCTGCACCAGCGTGACGGCTGCGAGCACCAAGCCTCCCGCCACGATGCCGACCACCGCGTTGAGCAGGTTGGGCACCAGCACATGCCAGAGGGCGCCCACCGGCCATTGCGCGGCGGCCTCGCCAGCGGCATCCACCGCATGGTGCAGCGCGGGCACGCCATGCACCAGGATGCCGCCGCCCACGAGGAACATGGCGGCGGTGCCCGCCACGGACAGGCCCTTCATGAGCCACGGCGCGGCCCGCAGGATGCCCGAGCCCACCGCCCTGGCCAGGGCGCTGGCCTTGCCGTTCAGCCACAGGCCCAGGTCGTCGAGCTTGACGATGCCGGCCACCAGGCCATATACGCCGATGGTCATGATGACCGCGATGCCCGACAGCACGGTGACCTGCTGCACAAACGGCGCCGACGCCACGGTCCCCAGCGTGATGGCGATGATCTCTGCCGACAGGATGAAGTCGGTGCGCACCGCGCCCTTGATCTTGTCCTTCTCGAACGCCACCAGGTCCACCGCGGGGTTGGCATTGGCCAGCACATGGCTTTCATGCTCGGCGGCGTCTTCGTGGGGGGCGTGCAGCAGCTTGTGGGCCACTTTTTCAAAGCCTTCAAAGCACAGGAAGGCACCGCCAATCATGAGCAGCGGCGTCACGGCCCAGGGCGCGAACGCGCTGATCAGCAAGGCCGCGGGCACCAGGATCACCTTGTTGATGAACGACCCCTTGGCCACGGCCCACACCACCGGAATCTCGCGCTCGGCGCGCACCCCCGTGACCTGCTGGGCATTGAGGGCCAGGTCGTCGCCCAACACGCCGGCCGTCTTCTGGGCGGCCACCTTCGTCATGACCGAGACGTCGTCCGCCATGGCCGCGCTCTTCTTGGCGGCCACCTTGGTCATCAGGGCCACGTCGTCGAGGATGGTGGCGATGTCGTCCAACAGGGCAAGCAGGCTGCCAGAGGCCATGGGAAGTCCTTGAGATAGCAATGGAAAAGGCGGCATGCGTGCCGCCGCGCGTGGGCTGGACTATAGCAACGCACGGTCTTCGTTTGCGCCCGCCCCCCGGCCCCGGGAGCCTTTTGCGCAGGCCGTCGCCGTGCCCTCCTCGCGGTCCGCCATGGGGGCTGCGGCGCGCAAGGCGCATACTCGCGCCCTCACCCACCACTTTGGGGTCCCCGGGGCTTGTCCCCCTGCACGGGCTTCACGCCCATGCCATGCCCGGCTACCTGACCAAGCAAGAAGACATCGCCATCACCGGCGCGGCAGACCTGATCATCCGCTCGCTCCTGGACAAGCAGCAGTTTTCCGACCCAGAGGGTGCCGCCGAAGCGCTGGGCATATCTTCCGCCGCCTGGCCGCTGTTCGGCCTGCTGTGGCCATCGGGGGCCCAGCTGGCGCACCGCATGGCCAGCCGCCCCCTGCGAAGCGGTGAGCGCGTGCTGGAGATCGGCTGCGGCCTGGCCCTGGCCAGCCTGGTGTGTCACCGGCGCGGCGTGGACGTGACCGCCAGCGACTGCCACCCCCTGGCATCGGCCTTCCTGCTGGAGAACGTGCGGCTCAACGGCATGTCGCCGCTCAAGTACCGCACCGGGCAATGGGGAGCCGACTTGACCGACACCTGCGCCGATGTGCAAGGCCGGTTCGACCTCATCATGGGCAGCGACGTCCTGTACGAGCGCGACGCACGAGGCAGCCTGGCCAACTTCCTCGACCGCCACGCGACCGAAAGCGCGCAGATCTGGATCGTGGACCCCAACCGCGGCAACCGCTCCGCCTTCAGCAAGCAGATGGCCGCGCTGCGTTTTGACGTGGTGGAAGAGCGCCTGGACCACCCCGCGCTGGCCGATGTTCCGGCGTACAAAGGGCGGCTGCTGGTGTATCAGCGCGCCCCTGCAGTGGCCTGAGCAGGACTTGCCGGGCAGCCCGGCGCGACAGCGCCGCCAGCAGCCCGCCGGGCCCGCGCAGCCCAAACGCCCGTGCGGCCGTGCAAGGGCCGCCAAGCTGCGTATGCGGCGCTTTGCGGGCGTGCACCGGCTGCGCCCCTTCCCGCATGGCAAGCCATTGAGAGAAGGGGGAAGGCGCGAAGCGACTCCGCAGGATGTGCTACGTCACCCCACCCACTTGCGGGCATTGCGCCAGATGCGCATCCAGGGACTGAGTTCGCTGCGATCGCCCGAGGTCCAGCTCATCTGCACGTTGCGGAACACGCGCTCGGGGTGCGGCATGATGGCCGTGAAACGGCCGTCCGCCGTGGTCACGCCGGTCATGCCACCCGTGCTGCCGTTCGGGTTGAACGGGTATTGCTCGGTGGGCGCGCCTTGGTTGTCCACGAAACGCATCGCGGCGATGGCCGCGCCGGCGTTGCCGCGGTACTTGAAGTTGGCATAGCCCTCGCCGTGCGCCACGGCGATCGGCAGGCGGCTGCCCGCCATGCCCGCGAAGAACAGGCTGGGAGACTCCAGCACCTCCACCATCGACAGGCGGGCCTCGAAGCGCTCGCTCTGGTTGGTGGTGAAGCGTGGCCAGTCCTGCGCGCCCGGGATGATGTCCGCCAGCTCGGCAAACATCTGGCATCCGTTGCACACCCCGAGGCCAAAGGTGTCGGTGCGGCCGAAGAAGCCCTGGAACTGCTCGGCCAGCACGGGGTTGAAGGTGATGCTGCGCGCCCAGCCGATGCCGGCCCCCAGCGTGTCGCCGTAGCTGAAGCCGCCGCAGGCGACCACGCCCTTGAAGTCTTCGAGCTTGACGCGGCCGGTCTGCAGGTCGGTCATGTGCACGTCGTAGGCCTCGAAGCCGGCCTCGGTGAAGGTGTAGGCCATCTCGATGTGCGAATTGACGCCCTGCTCGCGCAGGATCGCGACCCGGGGTTTGGCCAGGTTCAGGAACGGCGCCGCCACGTTGTCGGCCGCGTCGAACGTGAGGTGCACGTGCATCCCGGGGTCGGCGGCCGCGCCCGCGGCGGCGTGCTCGGAGTCCGCGGTCGCGGGGTTGTCGCGCTGCTGGCAGATTTTCCAGCTCACGGCATCCCACACCTGGTGCAGGTCGGTGAGCTTGGCGCTGAACACGGCCTTGGCATCGCGCCAGACCTGCAGCTCGCCCTTGCCGGCGTCGATGCTCGACGATTGCGGACGCGTCTTGCCGACGAAGTGGCTGAATCTGGACAGGCCGTGCTCGCGCAGCACCTGCATCACATCGTTGCGCTCTGCGGTGCGCACCTGCAGCAGCACGCCCAGTTCTTCGTTGAACAAGGCCTTGAGCGTGAGTTCTTCACGGCGTGCGCTGACCTGCTGCGCCCAGTTCTTGGCATCCCCGGTCTCCATGCGGCTGTCGCTGATGCCGTCGCCTTCGGTCACGAGCATGTCCACATTGAGCGCCACGCCCACATGGCCCGCAAAGGCCATCTCGGCCGCCGCCGCCAGCAGGCCGCCGTCGCTGCGGTCGTGGTAGGCCAGGACATGGCCCTTGGCGCGCAGCGCGTTCACGGCGTTGACCAGGTTCACCAGGTCCTGCGGATCGTCCACGTCGGGCACCACGTCGCCGCTTTGTTCCAGCGTCTGGCCCAGGATGCTGCCGCCCATGCGGTTCTGGCCCTTGCCCAGATCGATCAGCACCAGGGTGGTGTCATCCTCGGTGGCATCGAGCTGGGGCGTGAGCGTGCCGCGCACGTCGGAGAGCGACGCGAACGCGCTCACGATCAGGCTCACGGGGGACGTGACCTTTTTCTTGTCGCTGCCGTCGTTCCACTGCGTGCGCATCGACAGGCTGTCCTTGCCCACGGGGATGGAGACGCCCAGCGCCGGGCACAGCTCCATGCCCACGGCCTTCACGGTCTCGTACAAGGCAGCGTCTTCGCCGGGCTCGCCACACGCGGCCATCCAGTTGGCGGACAGCTTCACACGCGGCAGCTCGATGGGCGCCGCCAGCAGGTTGGTGATGGCCTCGGCCACGGCCATGCGGCCCGATGCGGGTGCGTTGATCGCGGCCAGCGGCGTGCGCTCGCCCATGCTCATCGCCTCGCCCGCAAAGCCCTTGTAGTCGGCCAGCGTCACCGCGCAGTCCGCCACCGGCACCTGCCAGGGGCCGACCATCTGGTCGCGGTGCGACAGGCCACCCACGGTGCGGTCGCCGATGGTGATGAGAAAACGCTTGGACGCCACCGTGGGATGGGCCAGCACGTCGATCACGGCCTTTTGCAGCGGGACGCCGGTCAGGTCGATGGGCGCGAACTGGCGCTGCACCGTGGCCACGTCGCGGTGCATCTTGGGCGGCTTGCCCAGCAGCACGTTCATGGGCATGTCCACCGGCAGCTTCTGGTCGCCCGCCTCCACGGCGGTGTCCTGCAGCACCAGCTGGCGTTCCTCGGTGGCCGTGCCGATCACGGCGAAGGGGCAGCGCTCGCGCTCGCAGAACGCCTTGAACAGCGGCAACGACTCGGGCGCGATGGCCAGCACGTAGCGCTCCTGGCTTTCGTTGCTCCAGATTTCCTTGGGCGCCATGCCCGATTCTTCGAGCGGCACGGCGCGCAGGTCGAAGCGAGCGCCACGGCCGGCGTCGTTCGTGAGCTCGGGGAAGGCGTTCGAGAGGCCGCCCGCACCCACGTCGTGGATGGCGAGGATGGGGTTGGCGGCGCCCTGCGCCCAGCAGTGGTTGATGACCTCCTGGGCGCGGCGCTCGATCTCGGGGTTGCCGCGCTGCACGGAGTCGAAGTCCAGTTCGGCGGCGTTGGTGCCGCTGGCCATGGAGCTGGCGGCACTGCCGCCCATGCCGATGCGCATGCCCGGGCCGCCCAGCTGGATGAGCAGCGAGCCAGCGGGGAACTCGATCTTTGTCGTCAGGCCCGCGTCGATCACGCCCACGCCGCCGGCGATCATGATGGGCTTGTGGTAGCCGCGCTGCACGCCAGCGACTTCCTGCTCGTACTCGCGGAAGTAGCCCGCCAGGTTGGGACGGCCGAATTCGTTGTTGAACGCCGCGCCACCCAGGGGCCCTTCCACCATGATCTGCAGCGGGCTGGCGATGTGCTCGGGCTTGCCGACCGTGCTGCCCCAGAGCTTGGACACGGTGAACCCCGTGAGGCCGGCCTTGGGCTTGGAGCCCCGCCCGGTGGCGCCTTCGTCGCGGATCTCGCCACCCGCGCCGGTGGATGCGCCCGGGAAGGGAGAGATGGCGGTGGGGTGGTTGTGCGTTTCCACCTTCATCAGCACGTGCTGGGTGGCGCTACTTTTTTGATAGCTGGTAGCGCCCGCTGAATCAGCGGTAGAGGCCATTTTGGCCACGAACCGCTCGACCTCGCCGCCTTCCATGACCGAGGCGTTGTCCGAATACGCGATCACCGTGTGCTGGGGCGCCAGCTGGTGGGTGTTGCGGATCATGCCGAACAGCGATTTGTCCTGCGCCACGCCGTCGATGGTGAACTGGGCGTTGAAGATCTTGTGGCGGCAGTGTTCGCTGTTGGCCTGGGCGAACATCATCAGCTCCACGTCGGTGGGGTTGCGCGCCAGGCCCGTGAAGGCGTTGACCAGGTAGTCGATCTCGTCGTCGGCCAGGGCCAGGCCGAAACGGGTGTTGGCCGCCTCCAGCGCGGCGCGGCCGCCGCCGAGCACGTTGACGTGCTCCATGGGCGCGGGCTGCAGTTCGGTGAACAGCGCGGCGGCGGCGGCGCGGTCGGCCACCACGGACTCGGTCATGCGGTCGTGCAGCAGGGCGGCCACCTGGGCCAGTTGCTCGGCCGTCAGCTCGGGCGCCTTGCCCAGCAGGCCGGCCTTGAGGCTGATGCGGTATTCGGTGATGCGCTCCACGCGGCGGATGGCGATGCCGCAGTTGCGGGCGATGTCGGTCGCCTTGGACGCCCAGGGCGACAGCGTGCCCAGGCGGGGGGTGACGATGATGGCGGTGCCCTCGGCGGGGCCCGCATAGGGGTCGCCATAGGTCAGCAGGGCGGCCAGGCGCTCATGGTCGGCGGGCGTGGGGGGCGCGTCGGTGGCGACAAGGTGCACGAAGCGCGCTGCAATGCCGCTGATCTTGGGGTGGATGGCCTCCAGGGCGGGTTGGAGTTGCTGGGCGCGGAAGGTGCTGAGGGCGTTGCCGCCCGCCAGCGTGGTCATGTGCAAGGTCACGGTAGCGGCCTGTTGGGTGTGAGGGGTACGGTCGAGGCGCCGACCCGGGCCCGGGCTCTGGCCTGGGCATGTGGGTGGACAGCCCGGCATTTTACCGGGCGGACCAGGGCCGCCGCCCGCCTCCAAGCAGCCGGCGGGGGGCGATGGGATAATTACGCCATGAGCATCACCATCAAAAGCGCAGAAGACATTGCCGGCATGCGCCTCGCGTGCCGCCTGGCCTCCGAAGTGCTGGACTACGTCGCCCCCCACATCAAGCCCGGCATCACCACCAAGGAAATCGACCGCCTGGGTGCCGAATGCATGGCCCAGCAGGGCACCATCTCGGCCACCGTGGGCTACCAGCCGCCCGGCTACCCGCCCTACCCCGCCTCGCTGTGCACCTCGGTCAACCATGTGGTGTGCCACGGCATCCCCAACGACAAGCCGCTCAAGAAGGGCGACATCGTCAACGTGGACGTGACCGTGATCACCAAGGACGGCTGGTACGGCGACAACAGCCGCATGTACCAGATCGGCGAGTGCTCCATTGCCGCCAAGCGCCTGTGCGCGATCACCTTCGACGCCATGTGGCACGGCATCCTGCAGGTGAAGCCTGGCGCCCACCTGGGCGACGTGGGTCACGCCATCCAGAAATTCGCCGAAGGCCAGGGTTTCTCCATCGTGCGCGAGTTCTGCGGCCACGGCATCGGCCAGAAATTCCACGAAGAACCCCAGGTGCTGCACTACGGCCGCCCCGGCACGCTGGAAGAACTGGTGCCCGGCATGGTCTTCACGATCGAGCCCATGATCAACGCCGGCCGCCGCGAGGTGAAGGAGTTCGGCAACGACGGCTGGACCATCGTGACCAAGGACCACAGCCTGTCGGCGCAGTGGGAACACACCGTGCTGGTGACCGAGACGGGCTATGAGGTGATGACCCTGTCGGCCGGCTCGCCCGCGCTGCCCGCCTTCGTGACGGCCACGGCCACCTGACGGCCGGCCCGGCAACGCCTGCGCGACCGGCATTCACACTGGCTCGCACAACTCTTGCATGGCTTTTTTCATGGCACCTTATCCGCGCGCACCACGACCATGACCGAACTCCATGCCCTGCGGGACGCCTACCGCAGCGACAAAGCCGCCCTGCTCGCCGCCCTGCAGGCCACGGGCGCCTCCACGCGTGGCATCCGCGTGCTGCTGCGCAAGCTCTCCACGCTGGCCGGCGCCCTGCTGCACACGCTGTGGCAGCGGGCGCAGCTCCCAGCGGACATGGCGCTGGTGGCCGTGGGGGGCTTCGGGCGCGACCAGCTTTTCCCCTATTCGGATGTCGACGTCCTGCTGCTGATGCCCGATGGAAGCGCCCCCGAGGCCGGCAGCGAGCTGCGCACGCGGCTGGAGGGCTTCATCGGCAGCTGCTGGGATGCGGGCCTGGAGATCGGCTCCAGCGTACGCACCGTGGCCGAATGCCTGGCCGAAAGCGCGGGCGATGTCACCGTGCAGACATCGTTGCTCGAATCGCGCCTGGTGTGCGGCAACGCGGCGCTGTTCGCCGAATTCCAGCGCCAGTACCGCCTGCAGATGAACCCGCAGGCCTTCCTGGTAGCCAAGACGCTGGAGATGCGCCAGCGCCACAACAAGTACGAGAACACGCCCTACTCGCTGGAGCCCAACTGCAAGGAGTCGCCCGGCGGGCTGCGCGACCTGCAGATGATCCTGTGGGTGGCGCAGGCCGCGGGCCTGGGCCGCAACTGGAAGGAACTGGCCGCCAGCGGCATGGCCACCGCCTTCGAGGTGCGCCAGATCGAGCGCAACGAGGCAGTGCTCTGCCTCATCCGCGCGCGCCTGCATGCAGCCGCCGGGCGGCATGAGGACCGCCTGGTGTTCGACCTGCAGACCGCCGTGGCCGAGTCCTTCGGCTACCGCTCGCAGGCGCCCGACGGCTCGCGCCTGCCCATGCGCGCCAGCGAAAGCCTGATGCGGCGCTACTACTGGGCGGCCAAGGCCGTGTCGCAGCTCAGCCAGATCCTGCTGCTGAACATCGAGGAACGCCTGAACCCCTCGACCCACGAGCCGCGCCCCATCAACGAGCGCTTCTTCGAGAAGGCCGGCCTGATCGAGGTGGCCAGCGACGACCTGTACGAGCGCGACCCGCACGCCATCCTCGAAACCTTCCTGCTCTACCAGACCACCGTGGGGCTCAAGGACCTGTCGGCGCGCACGCTGCGCGCGCTGTACAACGCACGCGGCGTGATGGACGGAGCGTTCCGCCGCGACCCGGTCAATCGCGCCAACTTCATGCGCATCCTGCAGCAGCCCTCGGGCATCACGCATGCCATGCGCCTCATGAACCAGACCTCGGTGCTCGGGCGCTACCTGTGGGTCTTCCGGGGCATCGTGGGGCAGATGCAGCACGACCTGTTCCATGTGTACACGGTCGACCAGCACATCCTCATGGTGCTGCGCAACGTGCGCCGTTTCTTCATGGCCGAGCACGCGCACGAATACCCGTTCTGCTCGCAGCTCGCGGGCGGGTGGGACAAGCCGTGGATCCTGTACGTCGCGGCGCTGTTCCACGACATCGGCAAGGGCCGCGGCGGCGACCATTCGCAGATCGGCGCCGTCGAGGTGCGGCGCTTCTGCCGCCAGCATGGCGTGGACCGTGAAGACGCCAGGCTCATCGAGTTCCTGGTCAGCGAACACCTGTCGATGAGCCGGATCGCCCAGAAGGAGGACCTCTCCGACCCGGACGTGATCGCGGCATTCGCCCAGCGCGTGGGCAACGAACGCTACCTGACCGCGCTGTACCTGCTCACGGTGGCCGATATCCGGGGCACCAGCCCCAAGGTCTGGAACGCCTGGAAGGGCAAGCTCCTCGAAGACCTGTACCGCGCCACGCTGCGCACGCTGGGTGGCCGGGCGCCGGATGCCGCCGCCGAGATCGAAGCGCGCAAGCGCGAGGCGCTGGTGCTGCTGGCCCTGAGCGCCCTGCCCTTCGAGGCCCACAAGGCCCTGTGGGCCACGCTGGATGTGAGCTACTTCATGCGCCACGAAGCGGCGGACATCGCCTGGCACACGCGCCACCTGTCGCGCCATGTGGGCACGGCCAGGCCCGTGGTGCGCGCGCGCCAGTCGCTGGCGGGCGATGGCCTGCAGGTGATGGTGTATGCCGCCGACCAGGCGGACCTGTTCGCGCGCATCTGCGGCTATTTCGACCGCGCGGGCTTCAGCATCCTGGATGCGCGCGTGCACACCGCGAACAACGGCTATGCGCTCGACACCTTCCAGGTGGTGGCCTCGTCGCAGGCGGGGCACTACCGCGAACTGACCCATATGGTCGAAAGCGACCTGGTGCGCGTGATCGAGGCGGGCGGGCCGCTGCCCGAACCCGCGCGCCGGCGGGTGTCACGCCGCGTGAAGAGCTTTCCGGTGGCCCCGCGCGTCACGCTGCGCCCCGACGAAAAGGCGCAGCGCTGGCTGCTGGCCATCTCCGCCAGCGACCGTGCGGGCCTGCTGTACCTGGTGGCGCGCATCCTGGCGCAGCACCACCTGAGCGTGCAGTTGGCCAAGGTCAGCACCCTGGGCGAACGTGTCGAAGACACCTTCCTGGTCCAGGGCCCCGAACTGCAGAACAATGCACGCCAGATCGAGATCGAAACCGAACTGCTGCGCGAGCTGGCTGACTGACTGACTGACTGACTAGCGGCCTACCGCATCCCGTCTCCGGCCTCCGGGCGGGCAGTGGATCCCCTCACGAGAAGGCTGCGCGCCAAGATGCTATTCCATTGATAGCATCCATCGCATGCCAATCAAGCGCCAGGGCGCATTTCCCCCTGTTGCCGAATGCTGAAGTGCGCCAAGGCTAGCGCTTGCCTTGCGCCCATCTTGAGCCTATAACAGCCACATGCATGTGGCGCGTTCATGGCGCCCACGGTGCCTGCCAGCCGCGTTGCGCCACCGCACCCGGGCAGGCGACCCGGCGCCCTGCCGGGACTGCCCACGCAGCCCCCAAGGAGCCAGCATGTACAAGCACATCCTGATGCCCTCCGACGGTACGGCGCTGTCGGAAGCGGCCATCCTGCGCGGCATGCGCTTTGCCCGCGAAGCCCACGCCAAGGTCACCGGCTTTTATGCCCTGCCCGAATTCCATGCACTTGCGTACCACACCGCCATGCTGGAACACACGCGCAAGAGCCAGGAAGACCAGGCCCGGGCGAGGGCCGAGGAGGTCCTGAACTACATCCGGGAGACCGCGGCACAGTACAGCGTGCCATGCGACACCCTGACCAGCATCAGCGACCATCCGTACGAAGCCATCATCGACGCCGCGCACGCGCAGGGCTGCGACCTGATCCTGATGGCCTCGCATGGCCGCCGCGGCCTCCAGGGCATCCTGCTGGGAAGCGAGACCCTCAAGGTCCTCACGCACAGCAAGATCCCGGTGCTCGTGCACCGTTGACCCCAAAGCGGGCGCTGGTTCCGCCCGTCAGTCGTCCTCGGCGGCGCTAATGTCGGGGAAGAGCACTTCCGTGAAGCCGAACTGCGTGAAATCGCGCACCCGCATCGGGTACAGCTTGCCAACGAGGTGGTCGCACTCGTGCTGCACCACACGGGCATGAAAGCCGTCCACCGTGCGGTCTATGCGGTCGCCGTAAGGATCGAACCCCGTGTAGCGGATGCGCGCCCACCGGGGGACCTTGCCGCGCAGCCCCGGCACGGAAAGGCAGCCTTCCCAGTCCTCCTCTTCTTCATCGCCCAGCGGCGTGATGACGGGATTGAGCAGGACGGTGGGAGGAATCACCGGGCGCTCGGGGTAGCGCGGATTGCGTTCGCCGGAGCCAAAGATCACGAGCTGCAGATCCACGCCGATCTGCGGCGCGGCAAGCCCCGCCCCATTGACGGAGCGCATGGTGTCGAACATGTCCCGCACCAGAAGATGAAGATCGTCTGTATCGAATGCAGTCACGGGCTGGGCAACGCGCAGCAGGCGCGGATCGCCCATCTTCAGGATGGTGTGGATGGTCATCGGTGTGAAATTTCTGCGAAAGCGGCTGGCGCGCGCCAGCCTGCGGCAGCATAGCGCGTGTCGGCGCGCCGCGCAGCGGCCGCGCCCATTCACAATACCGGCATGGACTCTCCTCCAGACCAGGCCTCCACCGACACGGCCCCGCCCCTGCGCCCCTTGCCATGGCCCGCCCGCTGGCTGCTGCTGGTCTTTGCCGTGGCGTGCCTGGCGATGGGCATCATCGGCGTCATCGTTCCCGGGCTGCCCACCACGGTGTTCATTCTCATGGCCGCATGGGCTGCGGCCCGCAGTTCGCCCCGGCTGTACCGCTGGCTCTGGAACCACCGCCTGTTCGGCCCGCTCTTGCGCAACTGGGCCCAGGGAGGCTGCGTGAGCCGGCGCGCCAAATGGAGCGCCACGTGCCTCATGGCGCTGAGTGGGATCGTGCTGTTTGCGACGGGCACGCGCACCTGGATCGCCGTGCTCGCCATCACCTGCATGGCGTGCGTGCTGGCCTGGCTGTGGCGCAGGCCCGAGCCGCAGTGAGCGAATGGGCAGCATCGACAGCCAGGCATGCGCCCCGCACTCCCGGCCGGGGCACCATGCAAATCGTCAGGCACATCCGCGAAGCGGCTGGAGCCCAATTTTTATGTATATAATCTAAGTCTTGTTCCTCGATAGCTCAGTCGGTAGAGCGCCGGACTGTTAATCCGTAGGTCCCTGGTTCGAGCCCAGGTCGAGGAGCCAAGAATTTGCAGGCCCTGCATGTGTACGCGGGGCCTTTTACATACCGATCATTCCTCGATAGCTCAGTCGGTAGAGCGCCGGACTGTTAATCCGTAGGTCCCTGGTTCGAGCCCAGGTCGAGGAGCCACTCAGAAAGCCCACCATGCCCACGCATGGTGGGCTTTTTTGTCGCCGGCTTCATCCGCGCCGCGCACGCCCGGGTTGCCGGACAATAAGCCAGTCTCCTTGTCGTTGTTGTTGTTTACCCGCGCACCATCCCATGCCCCCGCAATTGCCCTGGCTGGAACCCGAAGACCGTCTGCCGCATCCCGCGACCGCATGGGGACCGCAGGACCCCGCACCCGGGCTCCTGGCGGCAGGTGGCGCGCTGGCGGTGGCGCAGTTGCGGGCGGCATACGCCCAGGGCACCTTTCCCTGGTACGGCCCGGGGCAGCCCATCCTGTGGTGGGCCCCCGATCCCCGCATGGTGCTGCCCACCGCGGAGTTCAGGCTGCACCGCTCCCTGCGCAGGACGCTGCAGGCATTCCGCACCGATGCAGCCTGCCAGATCCGCGTGGACCATGCTTTCCGGGAAGTCATCACGGCCTGCGCCACCAAGGAACGCGATGGCCAAGTGGGCACCTGGATCGTGCCCGAGATGATCGAAGCCTACATCCGCCTCCATGCGGCAGGGTATGCCCACAGCGTCGAGACCTGGGTTGAAGGACGGCTGGTGGGCGGCCTGTACTGCGTGGCCCTCGGCCAGGCAGTGTTCGGCGAATCGATGTTCGCCCACGCCACGGACGCATCGAAGATCGCGCTCGCGGCCCTGGTGGGCCTGTGCCGCCACCACGGCGTTGCGATGATCGACTGCCAGCAGAACACGCGCCACCTCGCCTCCCTGGGAGCCCGGGAGATTCCCCGCGCGCAGTTCCTGGCCGAGATCCAGAAGACCCAGCACCTTCCGCCACCGCCCTGGGCCTTCGACCCCGTATACTGGAACGGGCTGCTGCCCTCCACCGTGTCCACGGCATGACGCAACTCAACGACCTTCCACTGCAAACCCTGCAGTTCTATGCGACAGCCCCCTACCCCTGCAGCTACCTGCCGGACAGACAGGCTCGGTCGCAGGTGGCCACGCCCAGCCACCTGATTCAGAGCGACATGTATTCCGACCTCGTCGCCAAGGGGTTCCGGCGCAGCGGCATGTTCACCTACCGTCCCTACTGCGATGGCTGCCAGGCCTGCACTCCGCTGCGCGTGCTCGTGAATGAGTTCCAACCCGATCGAAGCCAGCGGCGAGCGACCGTTCGACATGGCGGCCTGCAGGCGCGCGTGCTGCGCCTGTGCTTCGTGCCCGAGCACTACCAGCTCTACCTGCGCTACCAGAATGGCCGCCACGCGGGCGGCGGCATGGACCATGACAGCATCGACCAGTACACCCAGTTCCTGCTGCAAAGCCGGGTGAATTCGCGCCTCGTGGAGTTCCGCGAAACGGATGCCAGCGGCGAGCCCGGCGCGCTCAAGATGGTATCCATCCTGGATGTGCTCGACGACGGGCTTTCCGCGGTCTACACCTTCTACGAGCCCGAGCCCCACTGCAGCTACGGCACCTACAACGTGATGTGGCAGATCGCGCAGGCGCGCTCCCTGGGGCTCCCCCATGTCTATCTGGGCTACTGGATCGAAGCCAGCCCCAAGATGAACTACAAGGCCCGCTTTCACCCCCACGAAGTCCGCACCGATGGCGCGTGGCACCGCGCCGGCCGCCATGCGGAACAAGGCGCCTGAATGCAGGATTGAATTTCACAAGATAAAATGCTGCGGCCCTCATTGCATCGCCGCCCATGAAAAAAATCGATCCCAGCATTCCTGCCAAACCCAGCGTTCAGGTGCTTGAACGCATGTTTACGCTGATCGATGTGCTGGCGTCGCGCGAGGAGGCGATCTCCCTCAAGGAAATCAGCGAGAAGACGGGGCTGCACCCCTCCACCACGCACCGCATCTTGAACGACCTCACGATCGGCCGCTTCGTGGACCGGCCGGAATCCGGCAGCTACCGGCTGGGCATGCGCCTGCTGGAACTAGGCAACCTCGTCAAGGCGCGCCTGAGCGTGCGCGATGCCGCCCTGACCCCCATGCGCAACCTGCACAAGCTGATCCAGCAACCGGTCAATCTGAGCATGCGGCAGGGGGATGAGATTGTCTACGTGGAGCGCGCCTACAGCGAGCGCTCGGGCATGCAGGTGGTACGCGCCATCGGCGGGCGCGCCCCCCTGCACCTGACATCGACGGGCAAGCTCTTCCTGGCCCTGGACGATCCCCAGCGCGTGCGGGCCTACGCCACGCGCACCGGGCTGGCGGGACACACGCGCAACAGCATCACCCAGCTGCCCAACCTTGAGCGCGAACTCGCCAAGGCACGGCAGTACGGGATTGCCCGCGACAACGAGGAACTGGAGCTGGGCGTGCGCTGCATGGCCGCCGGCGTCTATGACGACCAGGGCAAGCTGGTGGCGGGTCTGTCGATATCGGCCCCGGCGGACCGGCTGGACGAAGGGTGGCTGCCCAAATTGCAAGCCACGGCCAACGAGATCTCGCTCGCGCTGGGCCACGTACCCACCAGCACCGAGGCATCGGCATCCAGCGAAGCCGGCTTGCGTGCAGGCCTTCGCTGAGCGGCGCACCACGACCCCAGAAGCCACCACGCATGAAAAAGCCGACACAGGCGGGCAATGCCTGGTCGGCCCATGGATGATCAATGCGCTTCGATGGCACCACGGCCCCGGCGGGGCCGCTGGCGAGGGAAGCTAGCTGCCGCTATCGGCTAGCCATTGCTTCCGGCCCGGGCCTGCAACGGGGTCGCCAGGGATGGCATCGACTCCACCCAGTGGCGCACGCGCTCCGCATCCCCCAGCCGGCTGAACTTGCCCGCGGAATCCAGAAACACCATGATGAGCTTGCGCCCGGCGATCTGCGTCTGCATCACAAGGCAGCGGCCCGCCTCGGAGATATAGCCCGTCTTTTGCAGTCCGATATCCCAGGTGGGGTTCTTTACCAGCCCGTTGGTATTGTTGTACTGCAGCGTTCTCGGGCCCACGGCCACCTCATAGCCCGGAGACGTGGACAGCTCGCGCAGCAAGGGATCGCTGTGCGCCACATTCACCAAGGTGGCCAGGTCCCGGGCGCTGGACTGGTTGCGGCTCGACAGCCCCGTGGGCTCCACATAGCGGGTGTCGGTCATGCCCAGCAAACGGGCCTTGGCGTTCATCTGCGCCACGAAAGCCTCCAGGCCACCAGGATAGGTACGGCCCAGCGCATGCGCAGCCCGGTTCTCGCTGGACATGAGGGCCAGATGCAGCATCTCGCCCCGGGTCAGCGTGGAACCCACCGTCAGGCGCGAGCGGCTGCCCTTTTCCGTATCGACGTCGTCCTGCGTGATGGTGATCGGTTCATCCATCGGCAGCTTGGCCTGGGAAATGAGCATCCCGGTCATGAGCTTGGTCAGGGACGCGATGGGCAGCACCGCATGGTCATTCTTGCTCAGCAGGACCTCGTGCGTGTCCTGGTCGATGACCAGGGCCACACTCGACTTCAGATCCAATGGATCGTTGACCTCGTGCAGGCCCGCCATCTGCCCGAAGGACTGCTTGGCCGGCACGAACGCCACGCGGGTGGCGGCCTTGGAGGTCTTGGCCGTCACGCGCACGGCCCTGGTGGAGGCAGCAGCCACCTTGCGGGGCGCAACGCCCCGTTTGGCAGTGGCCGTGCTGATCTGCTGTTTTTTGTCCGAGGCTTTCTTGCGCTCGCCTGCGTGCGCGGCCGGGGCAGCCAGGACGGCGCTCACGGCGACAACGCTCAAAATTTGAAAGAAACGGCTCACTGCGGCGCGGTGGCGATGGTGCATCAAAGTGCTCCAAACGGTAATAGGTGTTGAGCAGTGTACAGAATCAAAAAAAGTCGCGCAAGATCAATGCCTTGCGCGACTTTCCGAGAAAGTGAATGAAATTATAAATTGTTCATTCAGCCTTGTGCAGCCACCCGGTCAGCTTTACTTTGTAACTTGTTCAGCGCGCTGAGGTATGCCTTGGCCGAAGCCACCACGATGTCCGGATCCGCGCCCACGCCATTGACCACGCGGCCGCTGTTTTGCAGGCGCACCGTGACCTCGCCCTGGCTCTCGGTCGAGCCGCTGATGGCATTGACCGAGTACAGCACCATCTCCGCCCCGCTCTTGACGTGCGATTCAATGGCCTTGAGCGAGGCGTCCACGGGGCCGTTGCCTTCGGATTCGCCGCGCACCTCATGGCCGTCGACCGTGAAGACGATGCGCGCGCGGGGGTGCTCACCCGTTTCGCTCTGCTGGAAAAGGGAGACAAAGCCGTACTGCTCCTTCTCGCTGGTCACGCTCTCGTCGCTGACCAGCGCCAGGATGTCCTCATCGAAGATTTCGCTCTTGCGGTCCGCCAACTCCTTGAAGCGGGTGAACGCCGTATTGACCTCGGTTTCGCTCTCCAGGCTCACGCCCAGTTCCTGCAGGCGCTGCTTGAAGGCATTGCGGCCGCTCAGCTTGCCCAGCACGATCTTGTTGGCGCTCCAGCCCACGTCCTCGGCGCGCATGATCTCGTAGGTGTCGCGCGCCTTGAGCACGCCATCCTGGTGGATGCCCGAGGCATGTGCGAACGCGTTGGCGCCCACCACGGCCTTGTTGGGCTGCACCACGAAACCGGTGGTCTGGCTGACCATGCGGCTGGCGGCCACGATGTGCTGCGTGTCGATGTTGAGGTCGAGGTTGAAATAGTCCCGGCGGGTCTTGACCGCCATCACCACCTCTTCGAGCGAGCAGTTGCCCGCGCGCTCGCCCAGGCCGTTGATCGTGCACTCCACCTGGCGCGCACCGCCGATCTTCACGCCAGCGAGCGAGTTGGCCACCGCCATGCCCAGGTCGTTGTGGCAGTGCACGGACCAGACGGCCTTGTCGCTGTTGGGGATGCGCTCGCGCAGCGTCTTGATGAAGTTGCCATAGAGCTCGGGGATGGCGTAGCCCACGGTGTCGGGCACGTTGATGGTGGTGGCGCCTTCCGCGATCACGGCCTCCAGCACCCGGCACAGGAAATCGGGATCGCTGCGGTAGCCATCCTCGGGGCTGAACTCGATGTCGGCCACCAGGTTGCGGGCGAAACGCACCGACTGCTTGGCCTGCTCCAGCACCTGCTCGGGCGTCATGCGCAGCTTCTTCTCCATGTGCAGCGGGCTCGTGGCGATGAAGGTATGGATGCGCGCGCTGTTGGCGCCCGCCAGGGCCTCCGCCGCGCGCGCGATGTCGCGGTCGTTGGCGCGCGACAGCGAGCAGATGGTCGATTCCCTGATCGCATTGGCGATGGCCTGCACGGCTTCGAAGTCGCCGTTGGAGCTGGCCGCGAAACCGGCTTCGATCACGTCCACCTTCAGGCGCTCGAGCTGGCGCGCGATGCGCAGCTTCTCGTCCTTGGTCATCGAGGCGCCGGGGGATTGCTCGCCATCGCGCAAGGTGGTGTCGAAAATGATCAGTTTGTCAGCCATGTTGTTCTCCTGGTATCGGTGGGTGGGGTTCCCGCAACGTCAAAAATCTGGCGCCCAAAACAAAAGGCCCGCTGCGGGTGCATACGGGCCTGTGTGGAAAAAGTGTGCGCGTGCGCTTACTGTCTCCGCCCGTGGGGAGGTAGCAGTAGGGCCAGTGCAAACGTGTTCATGCGATGCAATGTAGCACAAGTCACGACCCGCCGCCGTGGTCACTTGTGGAGTCCGCGCTCATCGGGTTCATCGGTCGACGTGCTGATCACGCTGCTGTGCTGGCCCTTGGCCTTGCGCCAGGCATAGACGCCGTAGCCGCTCAGCCCATAGCAGACGAACACGCCGAAAAGCACGATGGGGGGATGAATGTTGATGACCGCGATGCCCAGCGCTATCAGCACGATGGCGGCAAAGGGCACGCTCTTCTTCATCTGCACGTCCTTGAAGCTGTAGAACGGCACGTTGGTCACCATGGTGAGTCCCGCATACAGCGTGAAGGCGAACATGACCCAGGTGGTCTGCGTCCAGGTCAGCCACAGGTCTTCTCCCGGATGCACCCCCAGCTCCGTCATGAGCCAGATGAAGCCGGCCACCAGGGCGGCGGCGGCTGGCGAAGGCAGTCCCTGGAAGTAGCGCTTGTCCACCACGCTGGTATTCACATTGAAGCGCGCAAGGCGCAAGGCCGCGCAGGCGCAGTACACGAACGCGGCGATCCAGCCCCAGCGGCCCAGGCCCTGGAGCGACCACTCATAGGCGATCAGCGCGGGCGCCGCCCCAAACGAGACCATGTCGGACAGCGAATCCATCTGCTCGCCAAACGCGCTCTGCGTATTGGTCATGCGCGCCACGCGCCCGTCCAGGCTGTCCAGCACCATGGCGCAGAAGACGCCCACCGCCGCCATGTCGAACCGGCCGTTCATGGCCATCACGATCGAATAGAAACCACCGAACAGGGCCGCCAGCGTGAACAGGTTGGGCAGGATGTAGATGCCTTTGCGCCGCTTGCGCACCATCACACCGGGGTTGTCGGTGGATTCATTGCCGTCATGCATCAGATAGACCTCCAGCGCTTGCCTATATTGCGCAAGCTGCTATTAAATTTATAGTTTTCAACCCTGACCCACGGAACAGGCGGCGCGCCGCACGCGCAAAAGGCGAAGGCCGCAGTGTAGCGCCTGCCAACACGGCGTCCCGCCAAAGGAAGCGCCCCAGCCCCCGGCACAGGTGAGCGCGCGCCCAAGCAGCGGGCGGGCTTTGCGCCAGGGGGTGGCCCGGCAACAAAAAAGGCCACTGTGAAGTGGCCTTTTCGTGCTTCGCACAGGAGATCAGTTGCGGGTCTGGTCGACCAGCTTGTTCTTGGCGATCCAGGGCATCATGGCGCGCAGCTTGCCGCCCACCACTTCGATGCTGTGGTCGGCGGTGTTGCGGCGGCGGGCCGTCATGCTCGGGTAGTTCAGGCGGCCTTCCTGGATGAACATCTTGGCGTAGTCGCCGTTCTGGATGCGCTTCAAGGCATTGCGCATGGCGGCGCGCGACTGCTCGTTGATCACTTCGGGGCCGGTCACGTACTCGCCGTACTCGGCGTTGTTCGAGATCGAGTAGTTCATGTTGGCGATGCCGCCTTCGTAGATCAGGTCCACGATGAGCTTGAGTTCGTGCAGGCATTCGAAGTAGGCCATCTCGGGGGCATAGCCGGCTTCGACCAGGGTTTCATAGCCCATCTTGATCAGCTCGACGGCGCCGCCGCACAGCACGGCCTGCTCGCCGAACAGGTCGGTCTCGGTTTCTTCCTTGAAGTTGGTCTCGATGATGCCGGCCTTGCCGCCACCATTGGCCATGGCGTACGACAGGGCCAGGTCGCGGGCCTTGCCGGACTTGTCCTGGTGCACGGCCACCAGGTGGGGCACGCCGCCGCCCTGGGTGTAGGTGTTGCGCACGGTGTGGCCAGGGGCCTTGGGAGCGACCATCCACACGTCCAGGTCGGCACGGGGCACGACCTGGTTGTAGTGCACGTTGAAGCCGTGGGCAAAGGCCAGCGAGGCGCCCTGCTTGATGTTCGGGGCCACGTTGTTGGTGTAGACCTCGGCGATCTGCTCGTCGGGCAGCAGGATCATGACCACGTCGGCGGCCTTGACGGCGTCGTTCACTTCCATCACGTTCAGGCCGGCCTTGCCAACCTTGTCCCACGAGGCACCGCCCTTGCGCAGGCCGACCACCACCTTCACGCCGCTGTCGTTCAGGTTCTGTGCATGGGCGTGGCCCTGCGAGCCGTAGCCGATGATGGCAACGGTCTTGCCCTTGATCAGGCTCAGGTCACAGTCTTTGTCGTAGAAAACTTTCATGGGTTGCTCCGGTTGAAATGCGTTGTTCGGGTTGAAAAATAAAACGGGGTATTGTCCTGGAAAGCGCTCAGGCGCCTTTTCAGACACGCAGGATGCGTTCGCCTCGGCCGATGCCGCTGGCACCGGTGCGCACGGTTTCCAGGATGGCCGTGCGGTCGATGGCCTGCAGGAAGGCATCGTTCTTGGCCTGGTCGCCGGTGAGCTCGATGGTGTAGCTCTTCTCGGTCACGTCGATGATGCGGCCACGGAAGATGTCGGCCATGCGCTTCATCTCCTCGCGCTCCTTGCCCACGGCGCGCACCTTCACCATCATGAGCTCGCGCTCGGTGTAGGCGCCTTCGGTGAGGTCGACCACCTTGACCACCTCGATGAGGCGGTTCAGGTGCTTGGTGATCTGCTCGATCACGTCGTCGGAGCCCGTGGTCTGGATCGTCATGCGCGAGAGCGATGGATCCTCGGTGGGCGCCACGGTGAGCGATTCGATGTTGTAGCCACGGGCGGAGAACAGGCCCACCACGCGCGAGAGCGCGCCGGGTTCGTTTTCCAGCAGAACGGCAATGATGTGTTTCATGATGAAGAGATTCCTCTTTTCGCTGCCCTCCCCCGTGCACGGTAATGCACGGGCTTGGCAGGCAATAGATTCGTCAAAAAGTGATAGCTATCAAATTGATAGCTGCTTGCGCTTGCCAATCAAGCGCTGGAGCCCGATTTTGCTTAAAGGTCTTCCGACCCCAGCAGCATTTCGGTGATGCCCTTGCCGGCCTGCACCATCGGGAACACGTTCTCGGTGGGGTCGGTGCGGAAGTCCATGAACACCGTGCGGTCCTTGAGCTTGCGGGCTTCGCGCAGCGCGGGCTCCACGTCCTTGGGATGCTCGATGAGCATGCCCACATGGCCGTAGGCCTCGGCCAGCTTCACGAAGTTGGGCAGCGCGTCCATGTAGCTGTGGCTGTAGCGGCCGGAGTACTCGATCTCCTGCCACTGGCGCACCATGCCCAGGTAGCGGTTGTTCAGCGAGCAGATCTTGATCGGCGTGTTGTACTGCAGGCAGGTGGACAGCTCCTGGATGTTCATCTGCACCGAGCCTTCGCCCGTGATGCAGAAGACCTCGGAGTCCGGCTTGGCCAGCTTGATGCCCATGGCGTAGGGAATGCCCACGCCCATGGTGCCCAGGCCGCCCGAATTGATCCAGCGGCGCGGCTCGTCGAAACGGTAGTACTGCGCGGCCCACATCTGGTGCTGGCCCACGTCGGACGTGATGTAGGTGTCCGCATCCTTGGTCATGTTCCACAGCGTCTCGACCACATACTGTGGCTTGATGACGTCGCTGCTGCCCATGCTGTACTTGAGGCAATCGCGCTTGCGCCAGCCTTCGATGGTGTCCCACCAGGCGGCCAGAGCACCTGCGTCAGGGCGCGTGCTGCTCTCGCGGATCATGGAGATCAGCTCGGTGAGCACGTCCTTCACGTCGCCGACGATCGGGATGTCCACCTTCACGCGCTTGGAGATGCTCGACGGGTCGATGTCCACGTGGATGATCTTGCGGTCGTTCTGCGCGAAATGCTTGGGGTTGCCGATCACGCGGTCGTCGAAGCGCGCGCCCACGGCCAGCAGCACGTCGCAGTTCTGCATCGCGTTGTTGGCCTCGATGGTGCCGTGCATGCCCAGCATGCCCAGGAACTTGCGGTCCGACGCGGGATAGGCGCCCAGGCCCATCAGCGTGTTGGTGACCGGATAGCCCAGCATGTCCACCAGCGTGCGCAGCTCATTGGTGGCATTGCCCAGCAGCACGCCGCCGCCGGTGTAGATGTAGGGGCGCTTGGCAGCCAGCAGCAACTGCAGCGCCTTGCGGATCTGGCCGCCGTGGCCCTTGCGCACGGGGTTGTACGAGCGCATTTCCACCGACTGCGGGTAGCCGCTGTAGGGCACCTTCTTGAACGAAACGTCCTTGGGCACGTCCACCACCACGGGGCCGGGGCGGCCGGTGCGGGCGATGTGGAAGGCCTTCTTCATCGTCATGGCCAGATCGCGCGGGTCCTTGACGAGGAAGTTGTGCTTGACGATGGGGCGGGTGATACCGACCGTGTCGCACTCCTGGAAGGCGTCCAGCCCGATGGCGGGCGTGGGCACCTGGCCGGAGATGATCACCATGGGGATCGAATCCATGTACGCCGTGGCGATGCCGGTGACCGCATTGGTCAGGCCGGGGCCCGAAGTGACCAGGGCCACGCCGACTTCGCCGGTGGCGCGCGCATAGCCGTCGGCGGCGTGCACGGCGGCCTGTTCGTGGCGCACCAGCACGTGCTGGATGGTGTCTTGCTTGTAGAGCGCGTCGTAGATATAGAGGACGGCGCCGCCAGGATAGCCCCAGATGTACTGGACGTTCTCGGCCTGGAGCGACTTGATGAGGATCTCGGAACCCATGAGGTCCTGCGAGCCGGAATTGGGAGAAGCATTGCCCTGCGTGGCAGCGGCAGCTGAAGTGAGTTCAGCCTTGGAGATTTCCATGATCGATCAACCTTTGTGAATTTCTCTGACGAAAAACCTTGGGTGCCCCTCGCACGCGCTCTTGTGAAGCCAGCTTGGAACTTGAGGCCAAGGACATGGGCGGGATGATTGCCGCGCCGGACCGTGACCCGTTTGCCTTTTGAATTGCAGCAGCGATTATCGCACTGCAACACATGTAAAACCGCAGGCAGCCTAAAAAAACCCCGGCGGATGCGATAATCAAAGGCTCCACGTGCCGGATAGCCACATTTTTGCGCTCTCACCGGCACCGATCCCCTCCCGGGCTGACCCGTCTTGGCAACCGAACAAGAACTCTCCGACTTCCTCAAAAGTGTAGAAAAGCGCGCTTTCAAGCGTTCGGTCTACCACGTTCGCAATGAGGAAGCGGCGCTCGACATCGTGCAGGACAGCATGCTCAAGCTGGCGGAGCACTACGGCGACAAGCCGGCGGCGGAGCTGCCCATGCTGTACCAGCGGATCCTGTCCAACTGCACCCTGGACTGGTTCCGGCGCCAGAAGACCCGCAATGCACTGTTTTCGAGCATGAGCGACTTCGAGGGCCCCGGCGAAGATGGCATGGATTTTGATCTGCTGGAGGCGTATTCAGGACCGGATGGTGGAGAACGGGCGGAGAGCGCCGAGGATCTGACCCGCCGGGCGCAGATCTTCCACGGTATCGAGGCTGAAATCGCCGAGCTTCCGCCACGTCAACGGGAAGCGTTCCTCATGCGTTACTGGGAAGAAATGGATGTTGCAGAAACGGCGGCCGCCATGGGCTGCTCCGAAGGCAGTGTCAAGACGCACTGTTTTCGTGCCATACAAACCCTCAGCAAGGCACTGAAGGCCAAAGGAATCGAGCCATGAACACTGTACAGACCCCATCGACACAGGCAGAAGCTGCGGCAGAGCGCTTTGCGCTGCGCGTCGCGTCGCGGTTGTCCAGCGGCACCGCCGAATTGCCTTATGACATTTCCGAGCGGCTGCGCGCCTCGCGCGTGCAGGCGCTGGCCAAGCGCAAGAAAGACATCGTGCCGGTGCGCCTGGCGGCCCCTGCGGCCGTCATCCACGGCGCGGGCGGCAGCGCCACGCTGGGCCGCGGCGGCAGTGAAGGCGGTGGCTGGTGGAGTGCGCTGGTTTCCGCCGTTCCCCTGATGGCCCTGGTGGTGGGCCTGGTCGTGATCAACATTGCCCAGGACGAAAGCAGTGCCAATGACGTGGCCGAGGTGGATGCCGCGCTGCTGACCGATGATCTGCCACCCGCAGCCTACGCAGACCCGGGCTTCGTACAATTTCTCAAGACCTCCGCGCAGCCGAACTGAGCTGCCCGACACCGTACTGCATGCACCCAAGCCCTTCTGACGCTTCCCCCGCCCTGCCAGCCTTCGTGCTGGCTTTGGCGCTCTTGGGCGTGCTCGCGGCGGTGGGTGGCCAGGTGCTGGTGCAGATGCGCATGGCACCCGGCACCCTGCTGCCCGCCGGCGCGGAAGCGGCCGTGGCCAGCCCCAACAACGCGCGCTCGCCCACGCGCCATGGCACCTCGATGGTGCCGCAGGTCGAGACCGGTCCGGGCTGGGAGACCTTGACCACGCCCCAGAAGCTGGCGCTGTACCCGCTCGCAGAGCGTTGGGCGCTGATCAGCGAGGCGCAAAAACGCCGCTGGCTCGCGCTGGCGGCCAATTTCTCCGCGCTCCCCGAGGAAGAACAGGCCAAGTTCCACGACCGCATGGCGGACTGGGCCAGCCTGAGTGCCCAGCAGCGCAACCAGGCCCGGTTGAACTACGCGGTCACCAATCGCCTCGCCCCCGACGACAAGCGCGCCCAGTGGGAGGCCTACCTGGCCCTGTCCGAGGAAGAAAAACGCGCGCTGGCGGCCCGTGCGGCGCCCAAGCCCAAGGGCGCCGCCACGGCGCTGCGGCCCGTGTCGCCCAAGAAACTGGCCCAGGTGCCAGCGGCCACGCAGGCCAACCCCAGCCGTCCGAATGCGCCCAAGATTCCCCCCGTGCTGGACCACAGCCTCCCGCGCGTGGCAGCGCCGGTGACGCCCGCGGCGCCACCCGCATCGGGCGTGCCCACGCAGAATCCGGCCTCCACGGTGGTGGAGACCGCGCCCATCTCGGTGCCCGTGGCGGTTCCGGCGGCGCTGGCACCGCTGGGCGCAGGCTCCGCGGAAGCACCCGCCGCCCCGGCTCCCATCGTCACACCCGACAATTCCGGCCTGTATCCTCAGTAGACCGCCGGCCGGCCTTTCCCGCCTTGCTCCTGCCTCGCTTTCGCCCCCTGGAATGACCGCCTCCCCTCCCGCCCGCACGCCGCCGGCCGCCCCCGCCTCCCCTGCGCCTTCAGCCGCCGGCATCGGCGCGACGACGCCCAACCTGTGGCGCCGCATGGCGTGCTGGCTGTACGAGGGCATGCTGATGTTCGGGGTGGTCTTCATCGCAGGCTACCTGTTCGGCACCCTGAGCCAGACCCGCCACGCGCTGGACAACCGGCATGCCCTGCAGGCCTTCCTGTTCGTGGTGTTTGGCATCTATTTCACCTGGTTCTGGGCCAAGGGCCAGACCCTGGCCCAGAAGACCTGGCTCATCCGCGTGGTGGACACCGCAGGGCGCCCCATCACCCAGGCGCGCGCCCTGCTGCGCTACCTGCTCAGCTGGGTCTGGTTCCTGCCGCCGCTGGCCGCCTACCTGTTCGGCGTGCCCGCCCTCGAGGTGCTGGTGCTGCTGTTCGGCTGGGTCGCCATCTGGGCCATCCTGAGCCGGTTTCATCCCCAGCGGCAGTTCTGGCATGACGCGCTGGCCGGCACCCGCCTGGTGCACTTCGAGCTGCCAAAAAAGTAGCCCCCGCCACCCCTTCGCCGTGCCAGCTGTCACGCGGGTGCGAGACAATGCCCGGACCATGTCCCTATCTCCGCCGCAGCCCGTCGCGCCCGCCAACCCCCAGAAAGCCCGCTCGGGCCTGAACCGCATCTGGCACGCCGCCGGCTATTCGCTGGAAGGCCTGCGCGCGGGCTGGAACGAAAAGGCGTTCCGCCAGGAGGCCATTGCCGCCATGGTGCTGCTGCCCCTGTCGCTGTGGCTGGGGCGCAGCTGGGTGGAGGTGGCGCTGCTGGCAGGCTCCGTGGTGATCGTGATGATCGTGGAGCTGCTCAACACTGGCATCGAGACCGCCATCGACCGCATCGGCCCCGAATGGCACGACCTTTCAAAACGCGCCAAGGACATGGGCAGCGCCGCCGTGCTGCTGGCGCTGCTGCTGTGCATGGGCATCTGGGGCGCGGCTGTTTTTCAGAGGATCTTCCATGGTTGAACCGGCATTTTCAGTGTGTGTGTACTGCGGCTCGCGCCCTGGCGAGAACCCGGCCTTCGCCCAGGCCGCCAAGGCCGTGGGCCAGTGGATCGGCCAACGTGGCGGGCAGCTGGTGTATGGCGGTGGGCGCAGCGGACTGATGGGCACGGTGGCCGAGGCCACCCGCGTGGCGGGCGGGCGCGTGGTGGGCGTGATTCCGCAGGCGCTGGTGGACAAGGAGCTGGCCAACCGCCTGTGCGACGAGCTTCACATCGTGCAGACCATGCACGAGCGCAAGGCGATGATGGCCGAGCGCAGCGACGCCTTCCTAGCCCTGCCCGGCGGCATCGGCACCTTCGAAGAGCTGTTCGAGGTGTGGACCTGGCGCCAGCTGGGCTACCACGACAAGCCGCTGGGCCTGCTCAATGTCGCGGGCTACTACGACGCGCTGATGGGCTTCCTGGACCACAGCGTGGCCAGCGGCTTCATGGGCGAATGGCAGATGGGACTGCTGCATGCGTCCGCCGACGCCGATGCGCTGCTGCGCACGCTGGTGCAGTCCGCCGGCCCCGGTCAGGCGCCGGTGCCGCTGCGTGCCGTGATCTGACGGCCGGGCCGCGCGGGTACGGGGTCACCCCCGCATCGCGCTGCCGGCACCCACACAACAAAACAAAAGCGAAAGGGGCGGTTTTCCGCCCCTTTCGCTTTGTGCCTTGTCCTTGTGTGTCTTGCGTGCCTTGTCCTTGTGTGTCTTGCGTGCCTTGTCCTTGTGTGTCTTGCGTGCCTTTTCCTTGCGGGAGCCCGTGCGGCCCCGGCCAGGCGGGCGCGACCCCTCAGACCGCGGCGTCGTCCAGGTCGCCGGTGCGGATGCGCACCACGCGCTCCACCGAGGTGACGAAGATCTTGCCGTCGCCGATCTTGCCCGTGCGCGCGACGCTCACGATGGCATCCACGCAGCGGTCCACGTCTTCGCTCTTCACGACGACCTCGACCTTCACCTTGGGCAGGAAGTCCACCACGTATTCAGCGCCCCGGTACAGCTCGGTGTGTCCCTTCTGGCGGCCAAAGCCCTTCACCTCGGTCACGGTGAGGCCGGTCACGCCACATTCAGCCAGGGCTTCGCGGACTTCTTCGAGCTTGAAGGGCTTGATGACGGCGGTGATCATTTTCATGGCGGGTCTCCTGGAGGATGCAAAAAATGGGGGCTGAAAGCGCAGCGCGGAAGCGTCACGCCCTGAATTTGCTGGTGATAGGGTAACGCCAGTCCTTGCCGAAGCTGCGGCGCGTGACGCGAATCCCTACGGGAGCCTGGCGGCGCTTGTACTCGTTGAGCTTGATGAGGCGCGTCACACGCTCCACATCGGCGCGCGCAAAACCGCTGGCGATGATGGACTCGATGGGCTCATCGTTCTCCATGTAGCGCGCCACGATGGCGTCCAGCACTTCGTAGGGCGGCAGGCTGTCCTGGTCTTTCTGGTCGGGGCGTAGCTCGGCGCTGGGCGGGCGGGTGATGATGCGCTCGGGAATGGGACTGGCGCCCGTGCCGTACGGATCGTTGGCGTTGCGCCAGCGCGCCAGGTCGAACACCCGTGTCTTGGCCACGTCCTTGATCACCGCGAAGCCACCCGCCATGTCGCCATACAGCGTGCAGTAGCCCGTGGACATCTCGCTCTTGTTGCCCGTGGTGAGCACGATGGCGCCGAACTTGTTGGACAGCGCCATGAGCAGCGTGCCCCGGATGCGCGCCTGCAGATTTTCCTCGGTGGTGTCCTCGGCCAGACCCGCGAAGTCGCTCGCCAGCGCGGCCTTGAAGGCCTCGAACTGCGGCTTGATGGAGATCTCGTCGTAGCGCACGCCCAGGCGGGCAGCCATGTCGCGCGCATCGATCCAGCTGATGTCGGCCGTGTAGGGCGACGGCATCATCACCGTGCGCACCTTGTCGGCGCCCAGCGCGTCCACGGCAATGGCCAGCACCAGGGCCGAGTCGATGCCGCCCGAGAGCCCCAGCAGCGCGCCCGGAAATCCGTTCTTGCCCACATAGTCCCGCACCCCCAGCACCAGGGCGTCCCACAGGTCCGCCTCCAGGCTTTTCTCCGGCGCGATGTCTGCTTCAATTTTGATAGCATCCTGCGCTTTCTGGACTTGCGCAAAGACCAGTTTTTCTTCAAACCCAGGACCACGACCAGCCACCGAGCCGTCGGCGTTGAGCGCGAAAGAGCGGCCCTCGAACACCACCTCGTCCTGCCCGCCCACCAGGTGGGCGTACACCAGCGGCAGGCCGGTCTCGGCCACGCGTTCGCGCATGGTCTGCTCGCGTTCGGCGCTCTTGCCCAGGTGGAAGGGCGATGCATTGATGACCGCCAGCAGCTGCGCGCCCGCGGCCGCCGCATCGTGCGCCGGCGCGGCGAACCAGGCGTCCTCGCAGACCAGCAGGCCCACCCGCACGCCCTCCACCTCGAACACGCAGGGCGCGCTGCCCGCCACGAAGTAGCGGCGCTCGTCGAACACCTGGTAGTTGGGCAGCTCGCGCTTGGCGTAGGTCTGCTCGATGCGGCCCTCGCGCAGCACGCTGGCGGCATTGAGGCAGGCGCTGAACGCAGGCGCATCGGGCGACACCGCCTGCGGATGGCCCAGCACGATGGCCAGGCCTTTCAACCCTGCCGTCTCGCGGGCCACGGTTTTCACGGCATCATCGCAGGCCGCGATGAAGGCCGGGCGCAGGAACAGGTCTTCGGCGGCATAGCCACAGATGGCGAGTTCGGGCGTGAGCAGCAGCCGGGCACCCCGGGCATGGGCTTCGCGGGCCGCGGCAATGATCTTCTGCGCGTTCTGGGGCATGTCGCCCACGACAAAGTTGAGCTGCGCAGTGCAAATGGAGAGCGTCATGGAACTGGAATCGGCCCCTGCGGCCAGGTTGAATACCGCCACTGCGGACCCGCGGCACCGGGGGTGGAGCGGGGGATCGCATGGCTGAAGCCGCCATTATCGCCCGCGTACTCGCATCCCCGCTCGACGTCGGGGCCGACGCCTGGAACGCCCTGCTCGCCCGGCAAAGCCACCCCACGCCCTTCATGCGGCACGAATACCTGGCCGCCCTGCACGAAAGCGGCAGCGCCACGCCACGCACCGGCTGGGCCCCCCGGTTCATGACCCTGTGGGAGGACGGCACGCTGATCGCGGCCTGCCCCCTGTACCTCAAGAGCCATTCGTACGGAGAGTATGTGTTCGACTGGGCGTGGGCCAGCGCGTATGAGCAGCACGGCGTGCCGTACTACCCCAAGGCCGTCGTGGCCGTGCCTTTCACGCCCGTGCCCGGTACGCGCCTGATGGCGCGCGACGAGGCCACGCGCGCGCTGCTGGTGCAGGCCGTGTGCCAGTGGTGCGGGGAGGAAAACGTCTCTTCCGTGCATGTGCTGTTTGCCAGCGACGACGACGCGCGGACCTGCGCGGGGCGCGACCTGATGCTGCGGCACACCGTGCAATTCCACTGGAAGAACCAGGCTCCCGCGCCCGGCGGCGGGGACGGCTACCGCAGCTTCGACGAATTCCTCGCCAGCCTGTCCCAGGAAAAACGCAAGAAGATCCGCCAGGAACGCCGCCGCGTGGCCGATGCGGGCGTTACGTTCCGGTGGGCGCGCGGCACGGACATCCCGCAGGCGGACTGGGATTTCTTCTACCGCTGCTACGAGCGCACCTACCTCGAGCACGGCAACCCGCCCTACCTCACGCGCGACTTCTTCGCGCGCATGGCCGCGCAGCTGCCCGGCGCCTGGCTGCTTTTCATCGCCGAACGCAACGGGCGGCCCATTGCCAGCAGTCTGATAGCTGTCGGCGCGGATTCATCAAGCGCCAGCGGCCCAAACGCCCATGAACCCGTGGCGTATGGCCGCTACTGGGGGGCGCTGGAGCGCGTGGACTGCCTGCATTTCGAGGCCTGCTACTACCAGCCCCTGCAGTGGTGCATCGAACACGGCGCGCGGCGCTTTGAAGGCGGTGCCCAGGGTGAACACAAGATGGCCCGCGCGCTGCTGCCGGTGCAGGCCACCAGTGCCCACTGGCTGGCGCACCCGGCCTTCGCCGAAGCGGTGGAGCGGTTCCTGGCGCGCGAAAGCGAAGGCGTCCAGCACTACCTGGACGAACTGCAGGAGCGCAGCCCATTCAGGCAGGCGCCGCCGGGGGCTGAGGCCAGGGCCGCCTTGGCTCCGCACGGCGCCGGCACGGGCTGAGGGAAAGGCCGCAGCCCCAGCCCCGTCTCCTTCCGGCCCCTTCCAGCCCGGGCGCGTGTCAGAAGCTCTCCCAGTCATCCTCCGCGCCCGCCGCCACGGGCTGCGGTGCGGGCGCCTTCGGCCTGGCCGCCGCGATGGAAGGTGGCCGCGCGGCGGGGGCCGCCTTGCCGCCGGCGGGGCGCATCGCGGCACCCGCCGCCCGCAGGGCGGGCCGGGGCGGCGCCGCGACGGCGGCGGCAGCAGCGGCGGCCACGGGCCGGGACTGGTCGGACGAGAGCTTGAACACCGCCACCGCGCCCACCAGCGCCTGGGCCTGCTGGCTCAGGCTGCTGGCGGCCGCGGCCATTTCCTCCACCAGGGCCGCGTTCTGCTGCGTCACCTGG